>CAVXPW010000001.1:0-59555 GCA_963763785.1 uncultured Solirubrobacterales bacterium
ATCGGGTGGCCGGCGGCCGCGCGAGCGGTGAGCTGAGCATCGAGCCGGTCGGCGCGTAGGCGGGCGAGATCCTCGACGGTCGCCTTGGTGCCCGGGAGCACGACAAGGTCGGCACGGGCGATGTCAGCGGCCGAGCGCGTGAAGCGCACGCGGACGCCGGGCTCCCGACTGAGCGCGTCGAGGTCGGTGAAATTGCTCATCCAGCGCAGGCGCACGACGGCGACGTCGAGCGTCCCGCGGCCACCGGCGACATCGGTGCGGGGTGCGTCGACGGCCAGGGAGTCCTCGGCGTCGATGCCGAGGTTCTCGGCAAAGGGCAGGACGCCCAGGGTCGGGCGCCCGGTGAGGGCGGCGAGCTGCTCGAGGCCGGGCGCGAGGATCGCGTGGTCGCCGCGGAACTTGTTGATCACGAAGCCCGCGATGTGGCGCTGGTCCTCGGGGGCGAGGGCGACGAGGGTGCCGAGGAGCGAGGCGAACACGCCGCCGCGGTCGATGTCGCCGACCAGGATGACCGGCAGACGCGCGGCTCGGGCGAGCCCCATGTTGGTCAGGTCAGCCGCCCGGAGGTTGATCTCGGCCGGGCTTCCGGCCCCCTCGCATACGACGACGTCATAGCGGGCGCGCAGGTCGTCCAGGGCGCCGTCCACGACCGGGCGCAGGTCGTCCTTGAGCTCTTGGTAGGTACTTGCGCTGACGTTCGCGTAGGGCCTGCCCATGACCACCAACTGGCTGTGGTGGCTGCCCGACGGCTTGATCAGGATCGGGTTCATGGCTACCTCGGGGGCGACGCCGGCCGCCGCCGCCTGCATGGCCTGGGCGCGGCCGATCTCGAACCCACCGTGGGTGACCACCGAGTTGAGCGCCATGTTCTGCGCCTTGAACGGCGCGACGCGAACGCCCTGGCGGTGCAGCCACCGGCACAACCCGGCGGTCACGACGGACTTGCCGGCGTCGGAGTGGGTGCCGGCGACCAGCAGCGCGCCCTTCATGCAGCCCGCCCGCGGTGCCGCGCTCGCCGGGCGGCCAGCAGGGCTCGCGCGCTCGCACAGATAGCCAGCGCGGCGCCACCGACCGCCGCCGAGAGGCGGTTGGCGCGGCCTACGTCGGCCGGCGTGGGTGGGCGACCGGCGCCCAGCAGCGGGCGCAGCTCGGCAACGCCGGCGTAGGCCAGCGGGCCGCCGAGGCGCAGATCGAGCGCGCCGGCGAACGCGGCCTCGATCCGGCCGGCGTTGGCGCTCGGGTGCTTGGCGCCGTCGCGCCGGACCGTCCTCCACGTCGCGACGGGCGATCCGCCGACCAGCGGCGCGCACAGAGCCGTGAGAATCGCCGCCAGCCACGAGGCTGGCCAGTTGACCGCGTCGTCGAGACGGGCCGACGCCCACCCGAACTCACCGTAGCGGGCGGTCCGGTGGCCGACCATGGCGTCGAGCGTGTTCGCCGCCCTGTAGCCCAGCACGCCGGCCGAGCCGGCGGCCGCGCCCCAGAAGAGCACGGCGACGACCGCATCGGTCGTGTTCTCGGCCACCGACTCGAGCGCGGCGCGGGTCAGCGCGGCGGCGTCGAGGTCCTGCGGATCACGTCCGCACAGACGGGGCAGCGCCGCCCGCGCCGCCACGAGGTCCCCGGACGCGACATCGTCGGCCAGCCGCCCGGCGGCCCGGGTCAGCGAGCGTCCGCCGAGCGCGGCCCACGTCGCCAGCGCGAGGGCGACCGGACGGCCGAGGCCAGCGCGCGCCGCGAGGCGGGCCGCCGCCTCGCCGCCGGCAGCGGCCAGGCCGACGAGGAGCGCCGTGTAGGCGATGCCCCGCGTCCGCGTCGGCGCGTAGGCGGCACGCTCCGCGCGCTGGGCGAGCTGCCCGAAGCCGGCCACCGGGTGGAAGGTCCGCGGGTCGCCGAGGATCGCGTCGGCGACGTAGCCGCCGGCAAGCGCCGCGCCGCTCACGCCGCACCTGCCCGGGGCGATGCGACCCGGCAGTTGGCTCGCGTGAGCGTCCAGCGGCGGTCGTGAGCATGGATCTCGGTGATCGACAGCGGCGCGGCGTCGATCCGCCAGAACGCCCCGATCGGCGCGCCCAGGGCGTGCGCCACAGCCGCCTTGACGATCCCGCCGTGGGTGATGGCCACCGCGCCGCCGTCGAGGAGCGCTTGAGCGTCGAGCCAGGCACCGACCCGAGCGGCGAAGGACTCGAGGCTCTCGCCGCCGTGCGGCCGCGCGGCCGGATCCGTCATCCACGACGCGACAGCCTGAGAGTCGGCGGCGGCGATCTCCTCGAGCGTCCGCCCGGCCCACGTCCCGAAGCCGCATTCGCGCAGCCGGGGGTCGACGGTCGGCGACGCAAGCCGGGCCGCAGCTGCGGTCTCCCGGCAGCGGCGTGCAGGACTGCACAGCACCTCGAAGCCATCAGGAACCCTTTCTCTGAGGCTGGCGGCGGCTTCGCGCCCGCGTTCGTCGAGCGGCTCGTCGGTCGGGAATGCGAACGCCCGGGTGGCGGTCGTCGGCGCGTGCCGTACGAGGAGCAGTCTCCTCATCCTGCGCCTGCCGAGAGCATGCGGATTTCCTCCATGGGATCTGGCGTCCCACACTGGGAGTGCTCGCGGCGGACGGGTTTCTGACTCCCGGGCCTTTGGTGGCTCCGGTTACAGTGGCGCGACCGTCCCGGAATTCCACCGGCTTCCCCCGCACCGCCGCGCTGACGGCGTCACTCTACTGTTCGCGCTGGTGCCTGCTCCGGATCGACTCGTCCGTCCGCCCACACCGCCGGGATTCGATGCGTCCCGCGCGGCGGAACGCTCCGCGGACCCGACTGGTTGGCGTTATCCGGACGAGGCGCGGGCCGCCGTGCACCGTGTCATTGCCGAGCGGCGCGACATCCGCCGCTTCCGGCCCGACGAGGTGCCCGTCGACGTGTTGCGTCGCGTCCTCGAGGCGGCCCACCGCGCGCCGTCGGTCGGGCTTATGCAGCCGTGGCGCCTGATCGTCGTGCGCGCGGCCAGCACCCGGGCGGAGATCCGCCGGCTCGCCCAGCGTGAGCGGCTGCGCCAGGCCGATCGTTTCGACGAGCGCACCCGGCAGTTCCTCGACCAGAAAGTCGAGGGGGTGATCGAGGCGCCGCTCGGAATCGTCGTCTGCTGCGACCACGGCGATCCGCAGGTCGAGATCCTCGGCCGGGGGACGATCCCCGAGACCGACGTCTACAGCACGGCCTGCGCGATCGAGAACCTCTGGCTCGCCGCGCGCGCCGAAGGACTGGGGGTCGGCTGGGTCAGCTTCTACCGCCCCGACGATCTCCGCCGGGTGCTCGGCATCCCGCCGCGCGTCGATCCGATCGCCTACCTGTGCCTCGGCTGGCCCGACGAACGCCCGGTGCGCCCGGGGCTCGAGGCTGCCGGGTGGTCGGCGCGGCTCCCGCTCGAAACGGTGGTGATGGACGAGCGCTGGCACGATGCGGTCTCGCGTGGTGCGGTCCCGGGCGGTGCGGTCTCGAGGCGGCCTGACCGGGTCGCTGCGATCGCGGCCCGTGACCGTCTCGATCAGTTGGTCAAGCCGGCCGGCAGCCTCGGGGCGCTGGAGACGCTGATCGAGCGCTGGTCGGCGATCGCCGGAGCACCGCCGCCGGCCGGGCTCCGCGCCGGCGTGCTCGTCTGCGCGGCCGACCACGGCCACGTCATCCATGGGACGAGCCTCTTCGACGGCGAGGTCTCCGCGCAGGTGACGGCGACCGCCGCGCGCGGAGAGAGCGCCGTCGGCGTGCTGGCCCGGCGGGGCGGCCACCCGCTCCTCGTGGCCGATCTCGGCCTCGTCGGGCCGACACCGGCGGGTGTGCGCGACGCCAAAGTCGCGGCCGGGAGCGCCGACATGCTCGCCGGCTGCGCGCTGACCGCCGAGCAGGTCGTGGCGGCGCTCGCCGCGGGCGCCGGACTGGCCGGCGAGCTCGGCGACGCCGGGGTCGACTGCATCGTCCTAGGCGAGATCGGCATCGGCAACACCGCCACGGCCGCCGCGCTCGTGTGCGCTCTCACCGGAGCCCCGGTGAGCCTGGCCGTCGGGCGGGGGACCGGAATGGACGCGGCGGGACTGGAGCGAAAACGCGCGGTCGTGCTCGCGGCGCTCGAACGCCACGGCGCGCCGCTCGGAGCTCGAGCCGGACTCGAGGCGGTCGGCGGCCTCGAGCTCGCCGCGCTGGCCGGCGCCGTCCTCGAGGCGCACCGACGGCGCCTGCCCGTCGTGCTCGACGGCTACGCGACGGCCGCCGCCGCGCTCGCCGCGGTCGGCTTGGATCCGACCGCCGCCGAGTGTCTCGTGGCGAGTCATCGCTCGGCCGAGCCCGGCCACGACATCGTCCTCGCCGAACTCGGCCTAGAGCCGCTGCTCGACCTGCGACTGCGCCTGGGCGAAGCCTCGGGAGGGCTGCTCGCCCTGCCGGTCATCGCCGCAGCCGGGGCACTGCACCGAGAGATGGCCACCTTCGAGGAGGCCGGCGTCGCGCGCCGGCGGTAAGAGGAACCGATTCGCACCTTTCGCGCGGCGCTTGCCTTCCTGACCGTCGTGCCGGTCGGGCTGCGCGACAAGATGCCGTCGCTGAGCGCGGCCTCCGGATGGTTTCCGGTCGTCGGGGCTCTGGTCGGCGCCTTCGCCGGCGCGGTCGGCTATCTGGCCGAGCCGTCGCTCGGCCCGAGCGTGGCCGCGGTGCTCGCAGTCGCGGCGCTCGTCGTGGTGACCGGCGCGCTGCACCAGGATGGACTCGCCGACTGTGCCGACGGGCTCGGGGCGCGGGACCGCGAACGGCGCCTGGCCATCATGCGCGACTCCGCGATCGGGACGTTCGGCGCGCTCGCCCTGCTCGTCTGGCTCCTCCTGCTCGTCTTTGCGCTGGCCGGGCTCGGCCGCGAGGAGGCCTGGCGGGCGCTCGTGGTGGCCGCCGCCACCGGCCGCTGGTCCGCGCTCCTCCACGCCGCTCTGGCGCCCCCGGCCCGGGCCGACGGGCTGGGCGCGGGGTTCGCGGTCAGCCGCGGGCACCTGGCGCTCGCCACGCTCACGGCGGGCGCCGTCGCGCTCGGGCTCGCCGATCCCGGTCACGGCGTCATCGTTCTCGCTGCCGCGTCCGTTGTCGCGATGGCGGTCACGGGGTGGGCTCGCGCCGGCCTGGGTGGCCGTACGGGCGACACCCTGGGCGCGACGGTGGTGATCGCCGAGGTCACCGTCGTCGTGACTCTGCTGGCGCTCAGGTGAGACGAGGGCGAGCGGCGTTCGGCGGGTCGCGCGGGCTCACGGGGCAACTCGCTCGGAGCGGGCGGCTGCCGCGGCCGCCTCCCAGCGGGACTCGATCTTGCCGAATCGCCAGAGCGCGAGGGCGAAGGCCCAGACAAGGACGAACAGGGCGACGACGACGAGGCCGGCGGTGTTGATGTTGAAGCTCGCCAGGTAGTCGCCGAGCCAGCCGTGGAGGTGGAGCTCGGTCGAGAGGAGGCCGACGATCTCGATGCCGCCGATCAGGAACGCGACGGCGACGGAGAGCGCGGTGACGGTGATGTTGTAGTAGACCTTTCGGACCGGGCGGGCGAAGGCCCAGCCGTAGGCGAAGTTCATGAAGAATCCGTCGATGCTGTCGCAGAGCAGCAGACCCCCGCCGAATAGCAGCGGGAGGGTGAGCACCGCGAACCAGGGCAATCCCTCGGTGGCGGCGGCTGCGGTGCCCGCGAGGAGCAGCACTTCGGTGGCGGTGTCGAAGCCGATGCCGAACACGACGCCGAAGAAGAAGAGCTGCCACGGGTGCTTGATCGCGCGCATGAGCGGGCCGAAGAAGCGATACATCAGGCCGCGCGACTGAAGCTGCGCCTCGAGCTCCTCCTCGTCGAAGGTGCCGTGGCGCATGTCGCGGAACACGCGCACGATCCCGGCGAGGACGACGAGGTTGAGGGCCGCGATGATCCACAGGAACGTCGCCGACATCGCCGTTCCGGCGACACCACCGGCGACCTCGACGCCGGAGCTCGGCGTGACGACGGCCTTGAAGACCGCCTTGGCGGCGATCGTTATCCCGACGCCGACGATCATCACGACGCTCGCGTGGCCGAGCGCGAAGAAGAAGCCGGTACCGAGCGGGCGCTGGCCGTCGGCCATCAGCTTGCGGGTGCAGTTGTCGATCGCCGCGATGTGGTCGGCGTCGAAGCCGTGCCGAGCACCCAGGGTCCACGCGGTGACGGCGACGCCAAGCCCGACGCCCAGGCCTGCGTACTTGAAATGCTGGGGCAGGATCTCGAGTACGAAGATCCCCCAGGCGGCGGCGTTGACGATCGCGATCACGGCGACCATCGCACCGGCCTTCCCGCGCTCGGCGCGCGTGAGTGACCGCCAGACCTCGGCGACCTTCGCTGCTGCACCTGCCATCGTCATCCTCCGCTGACTGGAGGACGAAGGAGTCGGCGCGCCGGAGGCGCACGAACCGCCCTTCATCCGAGGGTTGGTCGTCGGACGCAATGCAAGGCGACCGGACTCTTCCCCTCAGGGCATCACCGTTGCGGGACAGCGCCGGATTCACACCGGACTTCGCTTGACACCACGCCACCCAGGCTGATTCACCAAGGTCGCATGATCGTACGCCACTGCCGGGGTCTCGTGCTGCCCGGTGATCGAGCAGGTCCGTGACCGCCCTCCGCAAGCTGATCAGGGTGTCGATGTCGCTTCTGGGTTCAGGAATCTCAGCTGCTCATCGAGTCCCGAGTGGCAAGCCCGGTACCGACAGCGCCGGCTCTGCACGTCCGCCGGTCCGTGTGCCGGATGGAAGGGATCGGGGTCGCGTGCGCCCGGCGATAAGGCGAAGCGCGCAGGCGCATCCGCGCTCCCCCACGACGCCACCGCCGCATGGTCACTGATCGGGTCAGGCTCGGTAACGACTCCGCGTCCTCCCCTCGCTTTCGCCGAAGGCAAGGGCGGGGACCGTCAGGTAGGTCCGTGCACCTGCTTGGGGACGATGGGCAGGCGCGACCGCCGGTGATCGAGCGGCGCTCGCTTCCGCCGGGCCATGCAAGGGGGGCTGGCGCGGGCGCGGCTCCCGCCTGGTTCGTCGGGGGCCGCGCCCAGATATGACTTCGCGGCGCTCGGGGTCAGCGGTGGGCCGGCGGCGTCGCGGTGCTCCCGCCCGGGACGCTGACCGGCGGACCAGTGGGACCGGTAGAGCCGAGGGCGCGCGGCGCGGGCGTGCCAGCCGTAGCGCCGGAGGCGCCCGTGGAGGCGGAGCCAGCCGGGCTGAGCGGAGCACCGTTCACGACAGGGGTGCTGCCCCCGGGCGTGCCGGTCGGGGCGCCGGGCGCGGCTGCGATGCCGGGCCTGGGGGCGCCCGTCGGATGACCCGTTGTGCCGTGGCTGTTGGAGCCGGGGGTGCCCGTCGGATGACCCGTCGTGCCCTGGCTGTTGGAGCCGGCGCTGCCGTGGTTGCTGGAGCCGGGTGTGCCCGTCGAAGACCCCTGGGTGGCGGTGTTGCCCGAGCCGGGTGTGCCGGGGGCAGGACCCGCGATGGCGGCGCTGCTGGGACTGAGCGTGCCCGTGGTCGTTGGGGCGAGCGTGCCGCCGAGCGTCGCGGCGGCCCTGCTGCGGGCGCCTGACTTCGTGGCGTGGCGATTACCGGTGCTGGCGCCGGAGAGGAGACGTCGCAGCGCACGAGCGGCCGCCGACCGAGCTGGGGGGGATGCGCTCGCGGCGGTGACCGGGAGCGCGGATCGGTGCGCGGGCTTGGCGGGTTGGAGTTGGGGGGCGACGTAGACCGCGCCGCCGGCGAGCGTGGCGCTGACGGCCACGACCGTGGCGGCCTTGGCTGCCAGGGATAGCCCGGTCGCGGTTTTCGCGGTTCCGGCGAGCCCGGCGGCGAAGCCGCCGCCGTGGGTGCCGGTGGCGCCGAGGACGCTGTGCAGCATCGCCGTGGCTGCCGCGATCGGCAGCGGCGGGATCATCGCCGCGAGCGCGACGGGGCGGTGGCGCATCGCCGTTTCGAATTCGCGGCAGCCCGCGCAGCCGCGTAGATGGCCGCGGATGCGCATCCCGCGCAGCGTGCGCCGGTCGCCGTCAGACAACGCGCGGCGGACCGTCTCACACGACATGTTGCGGCCCTCCTGCATGTCCTGGAGGGCGCAGCGCGCTTCGTAGACGCTCTGCTTCGCCGCGGCCGGTGTCGAGTCCAGGGCTTCGGCGACCTCCGCGAACTCCAGGCCGCCGAGCTCGCGCATCAACAGCGCGCCACGCTGGCGCTCGGTCAGCTCCCCAAGGTCCCCGGTCAGCGAGCGGAGCCGTTCGCGCGAGTCCAGCAGACCGGCCGCCGCCGGATCGCTCAAGTGCGCCGCCGCGTCGAGATCGCTCTCGGGCCGCCGCGCTCGCAGCAGAGAGATCGACTCGTTGTGCGCGATCCGGTACAGCCACGGCCGCAGCACGATCTCGCGTTGCTCCCCGGGCAGCGCGCGCAGCGCCTTGATCATCGTGTTCTGCAGCGCGTCCGCGGCGTCGTGGCTGTTGCCCACGATCGAGTGGCAGTAGCGGTGCAGCGCCTGATGGTGACGCTCGAAGATCGCCGCCATCGCGCCCTCGCTGCCAGCCGCTGCGAGTCGCACCAGCCGAGCGTCGGACGCCAAGCGAAACGCGACCGTGGGCGGGCGAGCAGCGGGCACGGCAATCGGGGGGCTCAGCGATTCCATGCATCCTTTATCGACAACGGGCACCGCGGGCGAAAGTCAGGAGGTTGATCTCAAGGACGGGGGTTCAGAATCGCAGAAGGGGCCGCCCACGCATCGTGGACGGCCCCGGTCACTGCCACTGCTTTCAGAGGATGATGCGGACGGCGGCTACGCCTACTTGCCGAGGAGCTTCGCCGCGGCCGAGACGCACTTGCTGAACGGGGTGCCGTGCACGCCGGCGACGTGCTTCTTGCTCTCCGTCTTGCAGGCGGTCGTCGGGTTGGTCGTCTTCCCGCCGGCGAGCTTGGCCATCGCGACGACGCACTGGCTGAACGGCGTGCCGTGCGCACCGGCGACGTGCGTCCTGCTCTCGGTCGAGCAGACCTGCCCGTACGCGCGGCCGCCTGACTGGACAACGCCGCTCGCGCCCGTCGTTCCCGTGGCACCGGTCGTCCCCGTGTCCGTCGAGGCGCTCTGGTTCGCCGATCCACCCGGGCTCGTGGGCGGCCCCGGGTTCGACGGCGCCATCAGGGTGCCCTGGTTACTCGGGATATGCGCAGTCCCGGAGTTCGACGGGACCTGCGACGGCAGCGCGAACGCCGGAACCGCGGACATCGCCAACACGGCGGTCAAAGCGAGCGTCTTGGTCTGAAACTTCATGGTTGCCTCCTGCGGCGACTGGGCGGCCTCACGTCGGTGAGGTCCCGGGTTTTGCGCCCCCGCCTCACGACGGGTTTGCCCTTATCCAGAGGTTGATTCTTCGACCCTGAAACGCCCGCGCCACGCATCGGTAAGGACCAAACCAAAAGAATTTTCCGGTCGCGGTGCGCAGTGCTCTGCTCGACCGGTCAGCGGGCGGGGCGAGCAGCCACCGACCAGCACGGCGCTCGTCGCGCCCGTCGCAATCAACGCTCATGCGTCGGCGTGTCGGCTGCCGATAGCAATCGGATGGCAGATCAGCCTCAACGACAGCGAACGGTCCCTTTCGAGCCGATGAGCAAGCGCCGCCACGGATTCCCTGCCGAGGGGCGGGGGAAGCGCGGCGCGCGAAGCGCCGGGGGTTGAGTTGGTCGAACGGCTCGGCAACAACGACCCGTGCCCGTGCGGTTCCGGGAGGCGCTTTCAACAACTGCTGCCGCAACCGCGTAGCTTTTGACGGCGTCGGCCGCGACTACTACGTCCGTGACTAGCAGCGAAGCGATCGCCGGCCGCGCGGGCGGGCGGCGGCCAGGCGCTTGCGCGTTCGCCCAGTAGCGGGGCGCCGGTGTCGTGGGTCGGCGGGTGCTTGCATCGGACGACCAGCCCGCGTCTCAAGAGCCGGTGCTCTCGCGCCTCCTTACGCGACGAGGAAGCAGGCGTCTCCCTTCACACGCCGCTCGCTCCCGCTGCGGACGCCGCGCGGTTCAGACGCGGCTCCTCTCGTGGCGCCACGCAGGCGCGTGGCGCGGAAAACGGTCTTGAGCTCCACCAACCACCGTTGCGCACGCAACGAAAGTACGCTCAGCCATAGGACCGGCGTACAGTCGCCCCGATCAGGCTGGGAAAGCCCCTGCTCACGGGGTTCTTAGATCCGCCCTATTACTGTGACCACCGATCCGACCCTCGGCGCGGTGAGCGGGTTGGTCAGGGCGTCCGGCGGTCAAACCAGTGAGGCTCCGGGCAGTCCGGGAGGAGCAGCTCGGAGGCGAGCGACGACGGGAGCGACTCCTTGCGCAGCCGCCGGGCGTATTCGTGTAGTCGCCACACCAGTTCGCCCGTCGGCAGCAGCGGATCGGCGAGATTTGCCGCTCCGTGCACTTGAACGGCCGCCCAGATTCGCAGATCCACCTGGGCCACGAGCCAAGGCCCGGGCGCCAGTGCGCTCGCTTGGCCGGCGGCGAGCCGGCGTAGGGCCTGCTCATCGTCGGTTCGCGCGTAGCGGATCGTCACCGAGCCGGCGCTGCGACCACCGGCGCCCGGCCGGACGCGAAAGAGCTGGCGCCAGTCCCACCGCGTCTCGCGGCGGGCAAGACCGCGATCCGGCGGCCGCGATCGACGAGGCGACAGCCGCCAGCCGAGAGAGCGGCGGCGCTCGTCGGCGGCCCGGACGAGGTCTCGCTGGCGTTCCGCGGCCATCAGGGTGGTGAGGAGTGTCATCTCAGAGGATCTTGGCTTGGGTGTTCTCGAGGAGGAGACGCGACCCGCGGGCGCGGCGCGAGGAGCTGGAGCTGACGCTCGACGCGCCGCGCGGCGCTCCCTTCCGACTCGACCGCAGCGCCGCCCCGAGCTTCGCCGGGAGCGTCTCGCCGCGGAGCTGCCGGGCGCGCTGGGCGAGCAACTCCAGCAGGGCGGCTGTCGGGCGGAACGGGTCGGCGATGGCGCCCCCGCTGGCGAGTGAGAGCGCGGCGGCGAGAACGCCGTCGATCTCGCCGACGAGCAGCCCACCGTCCGGCACCGGCGCCGCGTCGCTCCGCCAGCCGCCGCAGGGCGACGGTGTCGTCGGGCGACGCTGCGCGGATCGTGAGCTCGCTCATGCCGTGCTGCTTCTCGCGGCGTTGACGAGCGCCTCGGCGACGCGGTCACCGGGTCCGGGGCGGTCGACCTCGGGGTGCCACTGCAGTCCGAGCGTGAGCCTCCGGTCGGTACGCTCGATCGTCTCGACCAGCCCGTCGGGCGAGGTCGCCGCGATCCGCAGGTGCCGCCCGAGCCGCTTGACGGCCTGGTGATGCTCGCTCGCGACTTCCGTCGATCGGCCGAGCAGCGCGCGCGTCGCGCTCCCGTGGTCGGTCGTGAGGCGATGGCGTGCCGCGTCGTGCGATTGGGCGGCGGCCCCGTCGGCCACGACGTCCTGATAGAGAGTTCCGCCAGAGGCGATGTTCAGGAGCTGATGACCGCGGCACACGCCGACGATCGGCAGGTCCAGGGCGAGCGCACCGCGGAGGACGGCGAGGTCAGCGCGGTCCTGGGCGAGGTCCGGCGTCCCGCGAAGCTCCCGCGGGCGCTCACCGTAGAGCGAGGAGTGCACATCACGAACCGCGCCCGTGAGGACCAGGCCGTCGGCCACCGCCAGGGCACGCTCAGACGGGATGCCGGTCAACCAGCGGACCCGTGCGCCGGCTCGCTGCAGCCAGCGCACGTACGGCGCCGAAGACTCATCCCGGGCGAGCAGCAGGACAACCGGCGGCCCGTCGGCCCGAGTGGCCCGGTATGCCGCCACGAACTTCGTTCGGGCCCGCGCGACGCGCTTGCGCGCGGCGTCCTCCGAGATGTCCAGCAGCCCCGCGATCTCCCGGTGGCTGAGGGCGCCCTCGAAGCGCAGGAGCAGCACGAAGCGCTCGTGCACGGTCAACCGCTCGAGCGCTTCGAGCGCCGCATCCGGCTCCGGGACGTCGAGCATCCCCGGTGCCTCGGGCCGGCCCTCGAGCGTTACGAACGGCCGCCGGCTGCGCCGGCGGAGCTCGTCGATCGCCAGATTCTCCGCCGTTCGGCGCAGCCACGCCCGCTGGCGTTCCGCAGCCAGATCCCTAGGCAGACTGCGCCACGCACGCTCGAACGCCTCCTGGCGCACGTCCTCCGCGGCGTCCCGATCGCCGCCGAGCGCGCGTGCCAGCCTCCTGGTCAGGCCGTCGTGCTCCTCGCGAATCAACGTCTCTAAGTCCATCTCACCAATAGAGACGCTACGGCCCCCGGAAACCGGACATGCGCAGAACGGCGGTCGTGAAGGAATGACCTCGTGCGTTCGATTCCCACCCTTCTTGCCGTCGCCGCCGCGGTCACCTCGACCCCGGGCCCGGCGGTCGCGCTTCTGCTCCAGGTCGCCGCGGTGCACGGACGGCGCGCCGGCCGGCGGTGATCGCCGGCAACTCCGTCGGCGTGCTGGCCTGGGGGTGCTCCAGGGTTGTCGTGGCGTTCGTCAGGTTATCGGCCGAGTTGACGACCCCCGGAAAGTCCTTGAGCGCGTCGAAGTCCAGGGGACGGCACCGCGACGCTGTGCTCGAGGAGTTGGTGATGGATCACGCTCCCGGTGTGGAGCAGGCGTTGATGAACGTGTCTCATGCGAGTGGCTGCGCCCACGAGCCATCACACGGATCAGCTCGGTGGTTGGCGGCGATCCGGCGCCCAGGCCCTTTCATCGCGCCCTGACGCACCGGTCCCAGCCGCCGGGCCTCCGGCGCGATCGAACCCCACGCGAGGACGGCCGCCGATCCGGCGAGGATTGACACGACGCTAACCAGAAGTGTGCTTGGCCGGAGTAGCATCAGTCCTACCGGAGGTACGAGTCGCGACGATTAGAGCGTGGGCTCGGAGCTCCAAGAGGGCCGTAGGCACGGTCGGGGGGGAAGGGCGTTTGCCCTACAGACGCACGCGATCGTGGTCCGGGCTCCCGCGTTGCGCACCCTCGAGCTCGGCCGGGCCGATGGACCTGCCGGCACGTCATGACCGCCGTTCTCGCGCCCGGAGACCCGGTGTTGTCGGGTTCGGTTCGATCGCGCAGGTCATCGACGGCCGGATCGCATTTCAGACGGAGACGAAGGACGCGTTCACCGAGGTGATCGAAGCGCTGACCCACCGCAAGGTCGTCGCCTTCCTGAGCGCGAACCAAGCGACCCCCGGGGTCGCGTGCGAGCTCTTCTTCCTGGACGCCACGTCGGCGCCGACGGGCCCGCGATCAGCGAGCGCCGCGGGATGATCGGAATCCTCGCGCATCACTCGGAGCTCAGTGACGAGGACCTCATGCGACGCGTCCGAGCCGACGATACCCACGCCTTCGACGAGCTTTACGAGCGCTACCACACAAGGGCGCTCGGCTCCGCGCGGAACATCTGCGACAACGCCGAGCGCGCCGAGGAGGCCGTTCAGGACGCGTTTCTCTGTCTCTGGACCGCGCGGGCCGGGTACGACCCGGACCGCGGCGGCATCCAGGCGTGGCTGTTCGGGCTGATTCGCAACCGCAGCATCGACATCTACCGCCGCAACCAGCGCCACGACACGCTCCGGGCATCCGCCGCCGCTCTGGAGGGCATCCCTACGCTCGACTCGGTTGAAGATCGCGCCGTGCAGGACGACGCGGCCGGCCAGTTGCGCGCTTCTCTGCGGCACCTACCGCTCCTGCAGCGGGAGGTCATCGTCCTCGCCTACTTCGGGGGGCTCACGCAAATCGAGATCGCCGATCGCCTCGCCCTCCCGATCGGCACCGTCAAAGGTCGAATGCGACTCGGCCTCAACAAGGCGCGAGCCGAGATCCACCGCCAGACCGACGCGACGCCGACGAGTCTGGGCGCTCACGCCGTGACGAGCGAAATCGCGTGATCCGACGGCCGGTCCGGCGATCCGCCGGCAGCACGCACCGCGGCGCCGGGGCGTCCGGCCATATCATCGGAACCTCCTTGAACGTCCCTCGGACTGCCCCTCGTGCTTCTGGGCACTCTGTGGGGACGGCTCGCGGTATCCGCCGGGATCGTCTCGCCGACGGCCCGCCCGCCGACGATAGATGGCACCACGAGCCATCGTGACCGCGGGTCGACGGGCCGACGGGGCGCCCTTGCCGAGCCGTGGCCCGGCAAGCGCCCCGACCGAGCCAGCCCGGCTACAAGAGCCCGTTGGCCTTCAGGAACGTCTGCGCGACCTTCCCCGGGTCCTGCTTGTTGACGTCCACGGCCGCGTTCATGCTCCGGACCGCATCGAGTGTCAGCTTGCTGCTCACCGTGTTGATCGTCTGGGCGAACGCAGGCCCCTCGGCCTTCAGGACCTTCGGGCTGACGACCGGCGCCACGTTCTGGAAGCCGAAGATGTGCTTGTCGTCGGTCAGCAGGGTCAGCTTCGTCTGCGTCAGCTGTCCGTCGGTGCTGAAGACGTCGGCCGTCTGCGTGTTGCCGCCCTCGAGCGCCCGGTACTGGAGCCCGATGGCCAGGGGCACGAACTTGAGCTTGGTCAGGCCGTACACCTTGCGCAGGCCGGCCACACCCTGGAGGCGGTTGAGGTTCTCGGGCGTGTCGGCGTAGGTGAACGCGCCCGCCTTCTTGAGGTCGCCGATCGTCTTGAGGTTGTACTTCTGGGCGTAGCTCGGCAGCGCGGCGACGGCGTTGGTGTCGTAGAACGGCGTCGCGTCGAGCAGCGTGAAGCCGCGTGAGGTCTCGAAGCGCTTGGCCGCCTGATAGGTGGCGGCCTGCGACTGCGGCGGCTTGTTCTGGCCGGCCAGCACCGAGAGGATCGTGCCGACGTAATCCGGATACATGTCGATCTGGCCGCTCGTCAGGGCCTTGTCGATGATCTCCGAGCTGCCGATGTTGGGCTTGACGGTGATGTTGTAGCCCTTCGCCCGGAGCGCCTGGGCGTAGAGCTCGCCGAGGATGAACTCCTCGGTGAAGTTCTTGTCGCCGATTCGCACCGGCGGCTTGCCCTTGCCGGGCAGGCTCCCGCTCGGGGTCGCGCTTGTGGAGCTGCTCGTCGACGAGCTGCTCCCGCACGCGCTGAGCGCGACGGCGGCGCTCAGCGCCACGGCCGCGCCGCGGCCGAACCTCACCATGAATCTCATCGTCCCTCCTCTGGTCGGCTCACCGGGAGCAGACTCCTCCCTGCGGGAACCACCCCGCCACCCGGTCCCCAAGGCTCAGGCCGGGCAAGCTTAGCGACGATCGACACAAGCACCAAGGGCTGCAACGCGCGCGGCACCGCCGCGCCCCCCCAACGTCGGCACCCGACAGCAAGACCCGCCGGCGGGCCCTCTAGCGAGCAGGCCGCCGCACGGGCGGCCGGCCTGCTGGCCTGAGCCGCGCGAACAGACGGCGCCTACCGCTTGTCGGCGACGTGGCGGCGGAGCCGGTCGAGGCGCTCGTCCCACTCCTCCCCGACCCGCTCGAGCCAGTCGGTCGCCTCGCCCAGCGGCTCGGGAGTGAGCCGGTAGCGGGTCTCCCGGCCCTCGCGGCGGTTGGTGACCAGCCCCGCCTCGCTGAGCGCGACCAAGTGCTTGCTGACCGCCTGGCGCGTGATCGGCAGTTCGCCCGCCAGCTGCGTCGCCGTCACCGAGTCGCGGGAGAGCATGCGACGGACCACGGCACGACGGGTCGGGTCGGCCAGGGCGAAGAACACCGCGTCGAGCCGAGAGTCGGCCATACCGGACTTAGTCCGACTAGACTAGGACGGCGCGCCCGGAGCGGGCGAGGGCCTGGAGGCGCGGCCCCCAGGCGACGGGACCCGAGCCGGCGACCCGAGCGGCGGCGGCGGACACGGCGGTGAGCCCCCGCTCGACGACGGTCACGCGGGTCCCCGCCGCCTCCTCCCTGAGGTCGAACGCCACCTGGGTCTCGGCGCCGTCCACCCCGGCCCAGCGGAAGGCGAGCCGCTGCGGGGCGTCGACCTCCTCGACCACGCCGTGGACCTCGCGACCGTCCTCCCAGCGGAACACGACCTCGGCGTCGGGCACGAACTCGGCGGCCTCGACCTCGTCGGCGAGCCACTCCTCGAGGCGCGACGGGGCGACCAGCGCGTCCCAGACCTCCTCGGCCGGCGCCGGGATGAACACGCTGCGGGTGACCACCTGACCGGACATCGACCCTCCCGTCTTCGTGCAACGTTCTGGTTGCGAATATGCTACCCCATGAAAGCGCAACCGAATGGTGGCGCATCTCAGCCGAAGGGAGCCGTTACATGCCACTGGTGCCCATGGTCGTCGAGCAGACCTCGCGAGGCGAACGCTCGTTCGACATCTACTCCCGCCTCCTCAACGACCGGGTCGTCTTCCTCGGTCAGCCGGTCGACGACGACGTGGCCAACGTCATCGTCGCCCAGCTCATCCACCTCGAGTCCGAGGATCCCGACAAGGACATCTCGCTCTACATCAATTCGCCCGGCGGCTCGGTCTACGCCGGCTTGGCGATCTACGACACGATGCAGTTCATCGCGCCGGACGTCTCGACGATCTGCTTCGGGTCGGCGATGTCGATGGGGTCGCTGCTGCTGATGGGCGGGGCGCCCGGCAAGCGTCTGGCGCTGCCCGACGCGAAGATCCTCATCCACCAGCCGTCGGGCGGATTCCAGGGCCAGTCGGCCGACGTGCAGATTCACGCTCGGGAGATCCTCGAGCTCGGCCGCCGGATCGACGAGCTCTACGCCAGGCACACCGGCCAGACGGTCGAACGCGTCCACGACGACATGGACCGCGACCGCTATTTCACCGCCGAGGAGGCCGCGGCCTACGGCCTGATCGACCGCGTGATCAGCTCGCGCCCGCGCAACGGCGGACGCCCGGTTGCGGGGAGCCGGCGATGACCGCCCCGGCGACGGCCCCCGCCCGGGAGCTCACCCGGCGGCGAGTCACGATCGGCTTCGCCGGCGGCGGCCTGCTGGCCACCCGCGTCGGCCCGAGCACGGCGGCCGAGCTCCGCGAGGCGATCGCCTCAGGCGATCGCTGGTACGAGCTGGCGAGCGACGAGGGCGCGGTCCTGATCGCCGTCGACCGCGTCGCCTACCTCCAGATCGGCGACGGCGAGGAGCGCCTCGGCTTCAACTGACCGCCGGCCGGCCGGGCCTTGGGGGCGACGGGCGAATGGGAGACCGGGCCCGACCGGGCTCGAGCTGCTCGCCTTCGCGGTCCATGCCGACGGCGACTGCGAGATGGAGCCGGGATGGTGGCCCGCCGATTGAGAGCCGCTCACCAGCGCAGCGTCCCGGGCGGGCCCTTGAACGGCCCGACGAGGTCGGCGGTTATCCACCCGCCGTAGAAGTCGCTCGGCTGGGCCGTAACGCGCTCGTCATCGAGCCAGGCGCCGTCGACGCGTCCGGGATAGAAGGCGATGTGGTCGCGGAGCGCCTCGTAGCCGGGCGACGGGCTCGCATAGGACCAGCCGATCGCCGCGCGGCGCCGCCCGCCGACGACCGCGTCGACGTAGCGGGCGGCGCCCTTCCACTCGCACCAGCTCGACGCGGCCCCGCTCACCGCCAGCAGGGCGGCGCGGACGTCCTCGGGGGGCAGATAGACGGTGGGCGGGTGGCTCGTCTCGAGCACCCGGAGCGCCCGCGCCGACTCGGCGAGGAGCTCGCCGCCGATCTCGACCCGCACCCGCCGGGCGCAGGGGACGACGCTCGGCGGACGGGGGTAGTCCCAGACTCGCTCCATGCCAGGGCTACGCCCGCCGGGGCGGTGGCGGATCACCTACCAGGGCGCGGGCTCGTAGTCCTTGAGGAAGCAGCCGTACAGATCCTCGCCGGCCTCGCCGCGGACGATCGGGTCATACACGCGCGCGGCTCCGTCGACGAGGTCGAGCGGCGCGTGGAAGCCCTCGTGGGCCAGGCGCATCTTCATCGGGTGGGGGCGCTCGTCGGTGATCCAGCCGGTGTCGACGCTCGTCATCAGGATGCCGTTGGTCTCCAGCAGCTCCTGGGCGCTCGTCCGGGTGAGCATGTTCAGCGCGGCCTTGGCCATGTTCGTGTGGGGGTGCCCGGGGCCCTTGTACCCGCGGCTGAACTGCCCCTCCATGGCCGACACGTTGACCACGTACTTGCGGCGGGCGGCCGACGCGGCCAGCGCCGGGCGCAGGCGGCTGAGGAGGATGAACGGGGCGGTGACGTTGCACAGCTGAACCTCTAGCAGCTCGATCGGATCGACCTCATCGACGCGCTGGACCCAGCTGTTGACCGGGTGCAGGTCGGGCACGAGGCCGCCGGCGTCGATCGCCGTGCCGGCGGCGATCCGCGGGGGCGAGGCCGAGCCGGCGGCAAGCGCGAGAGCGGTCACGGCGTGGGCCGACGGCGACCAGCCGGGGTCGCCGCCGGGGCCGAGCGCCGCGGCCGGCGTGCTCCCGTCAGCGCCGACGATGACGATCTCCGGATGGTGATTCTGGAGCAGCACCGCCGATTCGGCCGCCGCCAGGGCCGCGTAGGCGTCGGCGGAGCGGCGGACCGTCTGGGCGGCGTTGTTGATGAGGATGTCGAGCGGACCCTGCTCGCCCACGGTGGCGGCGAGAGCCTCGACCTGGAGCGGGCTGCGCAGGTCGATCCCGATGATGCGCAGCCGGTGCAGCCAGGCTGCGCTGTCCTCCATCGCGGCAAAGCGGCGGGCGGCGTCGCGCGCGAAGCGGGTGGTGATCGTCGTATGGGCGCCGTCGCGCAGGAGCCGCAGCGCGATGTACATGCCGATTTTGGCCCGCCCGCCGGTGAGCAGCGCACGCCGGCCGCGCAGGTCGGTGCGGGCGTCCCGGCGGGCGTGGTGGTCGGCCGCGCAGGTCGGGCAGAGCTGGTGGTAGAAGGCGTCCACCTCGCTGAAGCGCTCCTTGCATACGTAGCACGCGCGCGAGCGCATCAGCGTGCCGGCCGAGCGTCCGGCCGCGCTCGAGCGCAGCGACCGGCCCTTGGTCTCGTCGTCGACGCGGCCGGTGGCCCCGGTCGCCGTCATCGCGGTCACCCCGTCGTCGTTGGCGCGGATCGCGTCGCGGCGGGCGATCCGGCGGCCGGTCTTGACCGCCTTGTAGAGGCTCGCGGTGGCCCGGTGGACGGCGACGGCGTCCGGATGCTCGCTCGGCAGCCGCTCGGCCCGCGCCAGCACGCGCAGCGCCAGGGCGAGCTCGGCGGGATCGATGCCCTCCGTCCCGCGGTCGTCTTCGTGCCCGTTGTGCTCGCTCATGCCGTGGTCCTTCCGCCGCCGGCGCGGCCGGAAGCTTGAGTCTAGGCGGGCCCGCTCGGGTCAGCCGGCCGGTGGCGCGCCGTCCACCTCGCTGGGCAGCCGCATCGCCGTCTCGGCGTTGGCCGGATAGAAGGCCTCGATGGCGAGCTCGGCCACCGTGATCTCGACGGCCGAACCGAACGTGGAGAGGGTGGAGATGAAGGCGAGCTCCCGGTCGCCTTCGCGCAGCCGCAGGGGGACGAAGACCCCGGTTCCGCCGCCCGGCGCGGCCTCGCTCTCCACCCCCGGATCGGCGGAGACCTCGGCGTGGAGCGCCTCGAGCCCGGGGTCGCCGCTGATCGCCGCCTCGCGGCGCAGCCGGGCGAGCAAATGCCCGCTCCATTCGCCGAAGTTGACGATCCGCGGGGCCATGCCCCCCGGATGCAGGGCGATGCGAACGGCGTTGACCGGGGGCTCGAGCAGCGCTGGCGCATCCCGCGGTGAGCGCTCCGACCGCGTCGTCGGCGGCGAGCAGGTTGTGGTGGCGGTCGATCACCAGCGCGGGTAGGGCTCGTGCGCCCGGAGGAAGCGGTCGAGGGCCGAGCGGGCCGGGGCGAGCTCGGCCGAGGCGAGCGGACGCTCGGCGTAGAGCGGCGCGTAGCCGGCCGCGAGCAGGAGGGCGTTGCGCTCGCGCAGGGGGACCCCGAGCGTCTCGGCCAGGCGCACGACCATCTGGCGGCTCGGCCAGGCGCACGACCATCTGGCGGCTCGGCTGCGAGCGGCCGGTCTCGACGAAGCTCAGGTGGCGGGCCGAGATCGGTGTCGAGCGACAGCTCGAACTGGCTGAGCCGGCGCCGCCGCCGCCGGCCGCGCAACAGCTCGCCGAAGGGAGCCGGTGTTGCCGTGGCGACCGCCATGCGCCAACCGTAACGAGGCCCCGTCACCGGGACGATTACCTACGACGTAGGTGCCGTAATGCCGCGGCGGCCGTGACCCTCAGCTACGGCCGCCGCGGACGGCCGTCAGCGCGCCCGAGGCCCCGGCGGTCTCCGGAGCGACCGGGCCGAGCGAGATCGCCGTCAGGGACGTGACGCCGAGATTGCAGCTCCCGGCGCCGACGAGCAGGAGCCCGGGCACGCGCGCCCCGGCCGAGCCCGCCGTGACGAGCGCCGAAAGCCACCGGGGGTCAGCGACGCGCCAGCACCGCGAGCAGGTACGGGCTCGTGTCGCCTTCCTCGAGGCCGCCGGCGCGGAGCGCCGCCAGGCGGGCCTCGCGGACCGCATCCCACTCGCCGAACGGCTCGAGCAGCCGTCGGGCCCAGATCCTCATCGGGTGCCGCCCCTCGCACCGCTCCCAGACCTCCTCGGGGGTCGCCCGCGCGTAGGCGAGCTCCTGCTCGAGGACCTCGAGCTCGCCGTACGGCCCGAGGAGGGTCTCGAGCACGGCCGGACTGCTCCAGTTGACCGCCGGCGGTCCCTCGGGCGGGCGGCGGCGCCCGAGCGCCCGGCGCATCGCCGCGAGCGCCTGGAAGACGGGGCCGCGCGGCAGCCATGTGGTGAGCGCGACCCGGCCGCCGGGCCGGACGACGCGCGCGATCTCCGCAGCCGCCCGCTCGCCGGGCCGGGCGAAGATCACGCCCGAAGACGGACACCGCGGCATCGAAGGACCCGTCGGCGAACGGGAGCGCCGCGGCGTCACCGCTCACGAACTCGCCGTCCGGCACCCGCTCGCGCGCTACGCCGAGCAGCCGCTCGGCGGCGTCGAGGCCCCAGACCCGCGCCGGCGACGGCCGCGACGAGTGCCGCATTGCCGCTGCCGCAGGCCACGTCGAGGACGCGCTCGCCCTGCTCGAGGCCGAGCGCGGCGACGGCCACCGCGGCGGCCGGCGCGAGCTCCGCCGCCGTGTCCTCGTAGCTGCCGATGTCCCAATCGTCCATGCGCAGTTCCTTGTCTGAGGACAGCCCGGCCTGGGTAGGGGACCCGGCGTCCACCCCGGTCCGCGTGCCGGCGCGACACCCGCCTTACCGCTCGCTCAAGTCCAACTCCAGGAGGCTCGATGTCGCACCGTATCCGCTTCAGACTGCCGCTCGTCCTCGCCCTCACCGGCGCTGCCGTCACCGCCGGCGTCGTGTCGGCCGGCGCCGCCCCGGCCCCGGCCCCGGTCGCCGCCCGGCACGCACAGACGGCGAAGCTCGCGGTCGGCGTCGAGGTGCTCCGGTTCTCCTCCGCGGGCCGCACGACGACCGCCAACGGCCTCCTCACCGCCACCCTGACCGACAACCTCGGCCACACGACGGTCGTCAAGGACACGGTCGCCCTGAGCGCCGCCACCGGCGGCGGCGGATGCCGGGTGCTCCACCTCTTCCTCAACGAGCTGACCCTGAACCTGCTCGGGCTGAACGCCCACCTCGACAAGGTCACCCTCGACATCACCGGCAACGCCAGCGGCGGTGTCCTCGGATCGCTGTTCTGCCGCCTGGCCCACGCCCGCATCGCCTCGACCCGCTCGGCCACGATCGCCGCGCTCAACGCCGGTGTCGCCGGCCACCCCGGCCACGCGCTGCGCTTCACCGCCTACCTGCATCCGGCGCACGCCGCCGCCACGCCCCCGGCGCCGACCGCCCCGACCACCACCCCGGCGCCGACCACTCCGGCGCCGGCCGCCGGGACGTGCCCGGTGCTCGACCTCGTCGTCGGCCCGCTCAACCTCCAGCTCCTCGGGCTCGTCGTCGATCTCCAGAAGGTGCACCTGAACGTCACCGCGACCCGCGGCGCGGGCAAGCTCGGCGACCTCTTCTGCACGCTGGCCGACCAGTAACCCCTCGGCCCCGGGCGCGGCGACCGCCGCGCCCGGGGCCGCAAGGCGTTTGAGCGCCGCCAACCGTCGTCTATGATCGCCGAAAGGTCAGCCCGGACGGACAGGAGGGTCCGCGATGGCGGCGGCAGGAAGATCCAGGTCGACCGGCGTGAGTCGGGCCGCGCCCGAGCCGAAGAGTCCGCCGCGCGCGGGCCGGCACGCGTTGCCCGACGGACTCGACGAGGAGAGCGCGCTCGCCCTGCGCAACGCGCTCCGCGCTGCCCGGAGCGGCGACTTCTCCGTCCGGCTGCCGGTGCGCCGCCGCGGCCTGGCCGGCGAGCTCGCGGCCGAGTTTAACGAGCTCGTCGCCACCAACGACCGCCTGGCCCGCGAGCTCGTGCGCGTGGCCCGGATCATCGGCCGCGAGGGCCGGATGACCGAGCGCGCCACCCTCGACGGAGCCGGCGGGGCGTGGGCCACCAACGTCCAGTCGGCCAACTCCCTGATCGACGACCTGGTCCGCCCGACCACCGAGGTGGCCCGCGTGATCGAGGCCGTCGCCGAGGGCGACCTGTCGCAGAAGATGGCACTGAAGATCGAGGGCCAGCCGGTCAAGGGCGAGTTCCTGCGGATCGGACGGACGGTCAACGCGATGGTCGACCAGCTCTCCTCCTTCGCCGACGAGGTGAGCCGCGTCGCGCGCGAGGTCGGCACCGACGGCAAGCTCGGCGGCCAGGCCAAGGTCAAGGGCGTCTCGGGGACGTGGAAGGACCTGACCGAGAACGTCAACCTGATGGCGAGCAACCTGACCGCCCAGGTCCGCAACATCGCTCTGGTCACCACCGCCGTGGCCGGCGGCGACCTGACCCAGAAGATCACCGTCGACGCCCGGGGGGAGATCCTCGAGCTGAAGAACACGATCAACACGATGGTCGACCAGCTCTCCTCCTTCGCCGACGAGGTCACCCGCGTCGCGCGCGAGGTCGGCACCGACGGCAAGCTCGGCGGCCAGGCCGTGGTGCCCGGGGTGGCCGGCACGTGGCGCGGCCTGACCGACAGCGTGAACTTCATGGCCACCAACCTGACCGACCAGGTCCGCAACATCGCCCAGGTCACCACCGCCGTCGCCCAGGGCGACCTCAGCCAGAAGATCACCGTCGACGCCAAGGGCGAGGTCGCCGCCCTGGCCGACACGATCAACAGCATGACCGACACCCTCGACGTCTTCGCCGAGCAGGTGACTAGCGTCGCCCGCGAGGTCGGCACCGAGGGCAAGCTCGGCGGCCAGGCCGAGGTCCCGGGCGTGGCCGGGACGTGGAAGGACCTGACCGACAGCGTCAACTTCATGGCCTCCAACCTGACCAGCCAGGTCCGCAACATCGCCCAGGTCACCACCGCCGTGGCCCGGGGCGACCTGACCCAGAAGATCACCGCCGACGTCAAGGGCGAGATCCTCGAGCTCAAGAACACGATCAACACGATGGTCGACCAGCTCTCCTCGTTCGCCGAGCAGGTGACGAGCGTCGCCCGCGAGGTCGGCACCGAGGGCAAGCTCGGCGGCCAGGCCGAGGTCCCGGGCGTGGCCGGGACGTGGAAGGACCTGACCGACAGCGTCAACTTCATGGCCTCCAACCTGACCAGCCAGGTCCGCAACATCGCCCAGGTCACCACCGCCGTGGCCCGGGGCGACCTGACCCAGAAGATCACCGTCGACGTCAAGGGCGAGATCCTCGAGCTCAAGGACACGATCAACACGATGGTCGACCAGCTCAGCTCCTTCGCCGACGAGGTCACCCGCGTCGCCCGCGAGGTCGGCACCGACGGCAAGCTCGGCGGCCAGGCCGAGGTCGAGGGCGTCAGCGGCACCTGGCGCGGGCTGACCGAGAACGTCAACTTCATGGCCAACAACCTGACCGACCAGGTCCGCAACATCGCCCAGGTCACCACCGCCGTCGCCCAGGGCGACCTCAGCCAGAAGATCACCGTCGACGCCAAGGGCGAGGTCGCCGCGCTGGCCGACACGATCAACACGATGGTCGAGCAGCTGCGGTCGTTCGCCGCCGAGGTCACCCGCGTCGCCCGCGAGGTCGGCACCGAGGGCAAGCTCGGCGGCCAGGCCAAGGTCGAGGGCGTCAGCGGCACCTGGCGGGGCTTGACCGAGAACGTGAACCTGATGGCGAGCAACCTCACCGACCAGGTCCGCAACATCGCCCAGGTCACCACGGCGGTGGCCAACGGCGACCTCTCCAAGCAGATCACCGTCGACGCCAAGGGCGAGATCCTCGAGCTCAAGGACACGATCAACACGATGGTCGAGCAGCTGCGGTCGTTCGCCGCCGAGGTCACCCGCGTCGCCCGCGAGGTCGGCACCGAGGGCAACCTCGGCGGCCAGGCCGAGGTCGAGGGCGTCAGCGGGACCTGGCGCGGCCTCACCGAGAACGTCAACGGCATGGCGTCGAACCTGACCGATCAGGTTCGCAACATCGCCCAGGTCGCCACGGCGGTGGCCAACGGCGACCTTTCCAAGCAGATCACCGTCGACGCCAAGGGCGAGATCCTCGAGCTCAAGGACACGATCAACACGATGGTCGAGCAGCTGCGGTCGTTCGCCGCCGAGGTCACCCGCGTCGCCCGCGAGGTCGGCACCGAGGGCAAGCTCGGCGGTCAGGCCGAGGTGGCCGGCGTCAGCGGGACGTGGCGGGGGCTGACCGAGAACGTCAACCAGCTGGCCGGCAACCTGACCACGCAGGTCCGGGCGATCGCCGAGGTCTCGACCGCGGTGACCCAGGGGGACCTGACGCGGTCGATCGCCGTCGAGGCCCAGGGCGAGGTCGCCGAGCTCAAGGACAACATCAACCAGATGATCGCCAACCTGCGCGACACGACCAAGCGCAACGAGGAGCAGGACTGGCTGAAGACGAACCTCGCGCGGATCTCCGGCCTGATGCAGGGCCAGCGCGAGCTGCGGACGGTCTCTCAGCTGATCATGAGCGAGCTGACCCCGACGGTCTCGGCCCAGCACGGGGCGTTCTTCCTCGCCGACACGCCCGACGACGGTGGCTCGGGCGAGGTGAGCCTGCGGCTGATCGCCAGCTACGGCTACAGCCGGCGCGCAGGAGTGCCGGACACCTTCAGGCTCGGCGAGGGCCTGGTCGGTCAGGCCGCCGTCGTGAAGAAGAGCATCCTGATCAGCGAGGCTCCGGCCGACTACATCCGGATCAGCTCGGGCCTCGGCGAGGCGCTGCCGGCGAACATCATCGTCATGCCGCTGCTCTTCGAGGAGCAGCTCCTCGGGGTCATCGAGCTGGCCTCGCTGGCGCCCTACAGCGAGGTGCACCGGACGTTCCTGGCCCAGCTGATGGAGACCCTCGGGGTGGTGCTCAACACGATCATCGCCAACATGCGCACCGAGCAGCTCCTGCAGCAGTCGCAGTCGCTGACCCAGGAGCTCCAGAACCAGTCCGAGGAGCTACAGGCGAAGGCGGCGCTGCTCGAGGAGCGCAACCGCGACATCGAGACCAAGAACCGGGAGATCGACCTCGCGCGGATGGGTGTCGAGGAGAAGGCGAGTCAGCTGGCGCTGAGCTCCCAGTACAAGTCGGAGTTCCTGGCCAACATGTCGCACGAGCTGCGCACGCCGCTCAACAGCCTGCTGATCCTCTCGAAGATGCTGGCCGCCGACGAGAATGGCAACCTCGACGCCAAGCAGCTCGAGTTCGCGCGGACGATCCACAGCGCCGGGACCGACCTGCTCGAGCTGATCTCAGACATCCTCGACCTCTCGAAGATCGAGGCGGGCAAGATGGAGGTCCTGCCCGACGCTATCCGGATCTCAGACGTCCAGGACTACGTCAGCCGGACGTTCCGCCCGGTCGCCTCCGACAAGGGGCTGGCCTTCGAGATCATCTGCGCCCCGGCCCTGCCGGAGACGGTCGTGACCGACGCCCAGCGCCTCCAGCAGGTGCTGAAGAACCTCCTCTCGAACGCGTTCAAGTTCACCGAGCGGGGCGGGGTGACGCTGGCCATCGAGCTCGCCGATCCGGAGCTCGTCCGCCAGCGGACGGCCGCCCACCCGCTGCCGCTCGGCGAGCCGATGCTCGCCTTCCGGGTCTCGGACACCGGCGTGGGGATCGCCCCCGACAAGGTCGCGGTCGTCTTCGAGGCGTTCCAGCAGGCCGACGGGACGACGAGCCGCAAGTACGGCGGGACCGGACTCGGGCTGTCGATCAGCCGGGAGATCGTCTCGATGCTGGGCGGCGCGCTCGACGTGGCGAGCACGCCGGGCGTCGGGAGCACGTTCACGCTCTACCTGCCGATCACCTACGGCGGCCCCGAGCAGCCGCTCGCCGGCGAGCCGCCGACGCCGGCCGCGGTGACGACCCGTCCGGGGGACGCGGCGACCGCCCGCCACGACGCGGCGGCGCTGGCCACCACCGGGCCGACACCCGGCAACAACGCCGCCGGGCCGCAGTCCGAGGCGCCGGTCAAGCGCCTGCTCGTCGTCGACCCGGGCGAGGACGCGACCCGGGCGATCAGCGGCCTGATCGGACCCGACAAGGGCGTCGCGGCGACAACCGTGGCCTCGCCGGCCGAGGCGCTCACCGCCGTCGACGCTGGGGAGCTCTGGGACTGCATCGTCGTCGTTCTGGCCCCGCCGCGCGCGGCCGGCCTCGACCTGGTCGAGGCGCTCCGGGCCCGCGCGGACACCCGCCTGACCCCGCTGATCGCCTACAGCACGCGGCCGCTCAGCCCGAGCCAGCAGGCGTCGACTGGAGGTCGGCGCCGGTGGCCCGGGCGTCCGCCTGGCGACGACCCCGGCGCGGCTGCTCGGCGAGACGGCGATGGTCCTCCACCGCCGCGACGGCGCGAGCCCGAGCTTCGGGCCGGGCGACGACGCGGGCCCGGCGGTCGGCCTCCAGGGCAAGAAGATCCTGCTCGTCGACGACGACGTCCGCAACCTGTTCGCCCTGGCCAGCCTGCTCGAGGACCGGGGGATCGAGGTCGTGTTCGGCGAGACCGGCAAGGAGGCGCTGGCCGCGCTCGAGCGCCATCCGGACATCGACCTCGTGCTGATGGACATCATGATGCCCGACATGGACGGCTACGAGACGACGGCGGCAATCCGGGCGATGCCCCGCTTCAAGGAGCTGCCGATCCTCGCGCTGACCGCCAAGGCGATGCAGGGCGACCGCGAGAAGAGCCTCAGCTCGGGCGCCTCCGACCACATCACCAAGCCGGTCGACCCCGGGCGGCTGCTGACCGCGCTGAAGTCGTGGATGGCGTGACGGTGTCCTGCGCGACGCGATGAGCGCAGCGGAAACAGGCTCCCGGGACCAGCTGGGAGCCGGCGAGGCGGCACCCGCACCGCCGCCGGGGCCGGCGCCGCCGGCCGTGCCTCAGGTCAACGTGCTCCTCGTGGACGACCACGAGGAGAACCTGACTGCCCTGAGCGCGGTCCTCGCCCCGCTGGGGGAGCGGCTCGTCTTCGCGCGCTCGGGCGCCGAGGCCCTCCACCACCTCCTGCGCGATGACTTCGCCCTGATCCTGCTCGACGTCCACATGCCGGGGCTGGGCGGCTTCGAGACGGCGCGCTACATCACCGCCCGCGAGCGGACCCGCCACATCCCGATCATCTTCCTGACGGCCTTCGCCGCCGACATCGAGGAGGTCTACCGGGGGTACGCGGCCGGGGCCGTCGACTACGTCACCAAGCCCTTCGAGCCGGAGGTCCTGCGGTCGAAGGTCGCCGTGTTCGTGGCCCTCAACCGGGAGCGGGCGCAGCGGATGCTGGCCCTGGCGGCGCAGGCCAAGGCCGAGGCGGCGACCGAGACGATCCGCAAGCTCCAGCGGCTGAGCGACGCGGCGCTCGCCCACCTCGACCTCGACGAGCTCCTGGCCGAGGTGCTCAGGCGCTGCCTCGAGCTGTTCGACGCCGACACGGCCGGGATCGCCCTGACGGCGACGGCCGCCGCCGGCGCGGACGCGCTCACCCTGCGCGCCGCCGACGGGCTCGAGGCGGCCACCACCGCGCCGGCGCCCCTCGAGGCGGGCAGCTTCGTCGCCGCGGCGGCGGCCACGACGCACCCGCTCGTCTTCGATCAGCGGATCGCCGACGACCCGCCGCTCCACGAGACGCTGGCCCGGACGGGGGTCCGGGCGGCGGTGGCCGTGGCGCTGCGGACGAGCGATGCGGTGTCCGGCGTCCTCTACCTCGGCTGGCTCGGCGGCCGGGCACGGATGCGCGCCGACGACCTCGCCCTGCTCGAGCTGTGCGCCGAGCGGGCGGCCACGGCAATCGCCCACGCGCGGACCTACGAGCACGAGCACGGCCTCGTCGAGCTGCTCCAGCGGAGCCTCCTCCCCCAGGAGCTGCCGAGCGTCCCCCGCCTCGAGCTGGCCGCGCGCTACCTGCCGAGCGTCGAGGCGACGGCGGTCGGCGGCGACTGGTACGACGTGCTGCGCCTCCCCGACGGGGGCATCACCCTGGTCATCGGCGACGTCGTCGGGCACGGGGTCCAGGCGGCCACGGTGATGGGCGAGCTGCGCAACGGCCTGCGCGCCTACGTGCTCGAGGGCCACGGTCCCGCCGAGGCCATCCTCCACCTCGACGCCCTGGTGGTGGCCACCCATGGCGAGCGGATGATCGCCACCCTCCTGGTGCTGCTGATCGATCCGAGCCTCGAGCGGCTGCGCTTCGCCAGCGCCGGTCACCTGCCGCCGCTGCGCATTCCGGGCAACGGGGGCGGCGGCGCGGCGGCGTTCCTCGGCGGCGGCCTCGTCGCCCCGCTCGGGATGATCGGATCGGGCCCGATCAAGGAGGCGGTCGAGCCGGTCGAGCCGGGTGAGGCGATCCTCCTCTTCACCGACGGCCTCGTCGAGCGGCGCGACGAGAGCCTCGACGAGGGCTTGTCCCGGCTGCGGCGGTGCGCGGCGGCCCTAGCGGGTGGGCCGCTGGAGGCGTTCTGCGACCAGATCCTGCGCGACATTGGCATCGAGGAGGCCAAGCACCGCGACGACGTCGCGCTGATCGCCCTGCGGACCCTGCCGGGGCGCCCCGAGAAGCTGACGCTGCGCCTGCCGGCCGAGCCGGCCGCCCTGCGGGGGATGCGCCGCGAGCTGACCGCGTGGCTGCGGGGGCTGGGCGCGGCGGACCCCATCATCGAGGACCTGACCCTGGCCTGCAGCGAGGCGGCGGCCAACGCGGTCGAGCACGCCTACGGCCCGGGCGACCACGAGTTCGAGCTGCGGGCGGAGCACGGGGCGGGCACCGTGCGGATCGACGTCGTCGATTTCGGCGGCTGGCGGACGACGCGGGGGCGGCTGCGGGGCACCGGGCTCAAGCTGATCCACCAGCTCGCCGATGAGGTGGTCGTGCACCGCACCGCGGAGGGAACCCGGATCGAGCTGACCCGCCGCCTCGACCCGGCGGAGGGGCAGCGGTGAGCCAGGCGGCGCGGGGCGGGGACTCCGATGAGCTGGCGCGGCTGGCGATGACGGAGTGCGACCACGTCGTACGGGCGTCGTTGGCCGGGGAGGTGGACATCTCGAACGTGAGGGCGATCGAGGCGGAGCTCCACACCCTCCCCAACGAGGCCTACGGCTTGGTCCTCGACCTGGCGACGACGACGTTCATCGACAGCTCGGCCGTGTCCCTGCTCTACGGGCTACGCGAGCGGCTGCGCCGGCGGGGCCAGATCCTACGCATCGTCGTTCCCCTGGGCAGCGCGCCGCGCCGGGTTCTCGAGCTGACCGGCTACGAGCACGCCGGCCCACTCGACGTCGAGCTGACGGCGGCCGAGGGCGCGATCCGCGCGGCGGCGGCGGCGCTCCCCGGCGATCGCGCGGGCTAGCGCTTGGCCCTGAGCGACGCGGCCGAGCAGGCCTGGCCGCCCTTCGTCCTCGTCACCGGCTCCTGCTGATCGGCCTCGCCGCCCACGCCGACGGCCTCTTCGAGCGAGCGGGCGGGCTCCTCGAGCGGCTGCCGGGCAAGCCGATCGGGCTGCTGGCCGGGGGCATCGCGGTGGTGGCGGTGGTCACCGCGGTGCTGAACCTCGACACGGCTGTCGTCTTCCTGACGCCGGTGCTCGTGCTGGCCGCCCGGGCGCGGGGCGTCGACGAGGAGCCCTTCCTCTACGCGGCCGTCTACCTGGCCAACGCGTCGTCGCTCTATCTCCCGGGGTCGAACCTGACCAACCTGCTCGTCCTCCCCCGCGACCCGCTTCCCGGGGGAACGTTCGCCGCCCGGCTCTGGGCCCCGGCCCTGGCGGCCACGCTGGCCACCGCGGCCGGCCTGTGCCTGCTCTTCCGCCGGCGGCTGCGCGACGCGCGGCCTGTGGCCGACCGCCCCCCGGCCCGGCCGGCAGCCGGCCCGGCGGTCGGCGGGCTCGCCGCGGCGGCCGCGGCCGGGGTGACCCTCGGGCTGGCCCAGCCGGCGCTCCCGGTCCTCGGCGTCGGCCTGCTCGCCGTCGCGGTCGAGGTCGCTCGGGGGCGCCTCACCCCGCGCGGCGTGCTCGCGCCGGTCGGACCGGGTGTGCTCGGGCTGCTCTTCGCGGCCAGCGTGACCCTGGGGGCGCTGGCCCGGGTTTGGTCGGGGCCGGCCGACCTGCTCGCCGGGGCCGGCCGGTGGGAGACGGCGGCGATCGGGGCGCTGACGGCGGTCGGCCTCAACAACCTCCCGGCGACCGTGCTCCTCAGCGCCCAGGCGCCGCCTCACCCGCGGGCGCTCTTGATCGGCCTCAACCTGGGGCCGAACCTGGCGGTCAGCGGATCGCTGTCGGCCTACCTGTGGTTCCGCGCCGCCCGCCAGGTCGGCGCCCGGCCGGAGATCGCCGCCTTCTCGGTCCGGGGCGTGGTGCTCGCCCCGCTGGCGATCGCCGCGGCACTGGTCGCGGCGGGCGTGTTCGGGGCGCCGGTCTGACGTTGCTCAGCGCCCTCTGAGCTCTCTGCTCAGAAGCCTCGCCCTCCTCGTCCCGCCGCTCGGCGTCCTCGCCCGCCTGGGCGGGCTCAGCGTCTCCTCAGGATTTCCCCAGGGCGCTCGCACGGGGCTGGCTCAGGATCACCCGGAAGCTCAGAGCCCCGCGCCCCGAAAGGAACGCCCCGATGTCGACCCCGTCGATCACCGCCCCCGGCCACCCGCCCCACGCCGCTCGCTCGAGCATGCGGGTCGGGGCGGCCCGACTGCTGGCCAGCCGCAAGGGCGACCCGGTGTGGTCGCGCCCGCTGCTCTGGGGCGTCGCCCTGCTCGCCGGGGTCCTCGCCTTCTGGGGGCTGACGCGCAACGGCTACGGAAACACGTACTACGCGGAGGCGGCGCAGGCGGCGAGCCACAGCTGGAAGGCGTGGCTGACCAACGCGCTCGACGTCAGCGGGTCCGACAGCCTCGACAAGGGGCCGCTGTCGAACATGCTGATGGGCCTCTCGGGACGGGTGCTCGGGTTCTCGAGCTTCAGCATGCTGCTCCCGGAAGCGCTGTGCGGGATCGGCTCGGTGCTCCTGCTGCACAACATCGTGCGCCGGACCGTGGGGCACCGGGCGGCGATCCTCGCGGCGCTGATCCTCGCCCTGACGCCGATCTTCGTGGCCATGAGCCGCTTCAACAACCCGGACGCCGTCCTCGTCCTGACCGCGCTCGGCGCGGCCTGGGCGCTGGTGCGGGCGCTCGAGTCCGACCGCCCCCGCCACCTGCTGCTCTGCGGCCTCTTCGTCGGGCTCGCCTTCAACGTCAAGATGCTCGAGGCGTACATGATCGTGCCCGCCCTCGCCCTCGCGTTCCTCGTCGCCGGGCGGGGCGGCGTGCGCCGGCGGCTCGCCCAGCTGGCGGCGGCCGGCGGGGCGATGGTGGCGATGAGCTTCGTCTGGTACGGGGCGATGATGCTCCTGCCGGCCTCCGACCGCCCGTGGGTCGGCGACACGACCGACAACTCGTGGTTCACCCTGATCTTCGGCGCCAACGGCCTCTCGCGGGTGGCCGGTGGTGGCGGCGGCGGCCCGGGCGGGGGCGGTGGCTTCGGCGGGGCGACCGGACCGCTGCGCATGTTCAACTCGATCGTCGGCGGCCAGATCGCCTGGCTCCTGCCGCTGGCGGCGGCGGGGCTCGCCCTCGGTCTGTGGACGCACCGCCGGTCGGCGCGCACCGACCCGGCGCGGTCGGCCTACCTGCTGTGGGGCGGTTGGGCGCTGGCCTGCTGGGCCGTCTTCAGCTTCTCGCAGGGCATCTTCCACCCCTACTACACGAGCCTCCTCGCCCCAGCCGTGGCGGCGCTCGCCGGCGGAGGACTGGTCGACGCCTGGGACCGCGCGCGGGGCTCGACGGCGTGGGCCGTGGCGCTCGCGGCGACGGTGATCGCGAGCGTCGGGCTGGCGGCGGTCCTCCTCGGCCAGGCCGCGGGCTTCGTGCCGTGGCTCGCGCCGGCGGCGATCGCGGTCGCCGTGCTCGGCGGCGGCGCCCTCGTCCTCACCCGCAGCGGCCGGCTCGGCGCGGTTCGCGGCCGGCTGAGCGGCCTGGCCGCGGCTGCCGGGCTCGCGGCGCTGCTCGCCGGACCGACGGCCTACTCGATCGCGACGGTCGGCCGGTCGATCACGGGGAGCAACCCGCTCGCCGGACCGGCCGGGGCGGCCGAGGCCGGCGGTCCGGGCGGCGGCTTCGGCGGGCCCCGGCCGCCGGCCGCACGGCCGGGCGGGGCGGCGAACCCCCTGTTCGGGCCGGCGCCGGGCGCGGGCGGCCGGCCGGCCGGCCTCGCCGGACGCCCGCCCGGCGGCGGCGCGGGGCCGGGCGGTGAGGTGACGGTCAACCGGACGCTGGTCAGCTACCTCGAGGCCCACCAGGGGGGCGCCCGGTACCTGGTCGCGGCGGTCGGCTCGGGCACGGCGGCTGGACTCGCCCTGCAGACCGGGCGCGACGTGATCGCGATGGGCGGCTTCATGGGCTCCGACCCGGCTCCGAGCCTCGCCAGGCTCCAGCATCTCGTCCACAGCGGCGCGCTCCGCTACGTCCTCCTGGGCGCGGGCCGCGGCGGCCCCGCCTTCGGGCCGGGTGGCGGCCTGCGCACCGCGGCGACCACCGCGCGCGACGCCTGGATCAGGCAGCGCGGAAAGGTCGTCACGATCAACGGATCGACGACGGGCGCCGGGACGCTCTACGACCTCGCCGGCGCCGCGTAGAAGGCGGTGGGGGCCGGTGGATGGCCGGCCCCCCCGCGGCGGTGCCTAGCGGCGGCGGCGACGCAGCACGACGAGCAGGGCGCCGGTGGCGACGCCCGCGCCGAGGGCGAGGGGTAGCTTGCCCGCCGCCAGGGCGGCGGCCGGGCCGCCGGATGCCGGGGCGCCCGGTTGGGCGGGTTCGGGATCGGCGTAGGGCGGCGGCGGGGCCGCGGCTGCGGGCCGGGCGTCCTCGGGCTCGGCGAGGACGGCCGTGGGGGTGTGCAGATCCGCGGCTGCGAGAGCTTCGATCGGCTTGGGGGTCGGCGCCGCTCGGGCGGCGGCCGGCGGCTGCGGGGCGGCGGGCGACGCGGGGGCGGCGGACGGAGCGCTCGCCGCGGGCTTCGCCGCGGGCGCCGGTGGCGGAGACGCGGGGGCGGCGGACGGAGCGCTCGCCGCGGGCTTCGCCGCGGGCGCCGGTGGCGGAGACGCGGGGGCGGCGGACGGAGCGCTCGCCGCGGGCTTCGCCGCGGGCGCCGGTGGCGGAGACGCGGGGGCGGCGGACGGAGCGCTCGCCGCGGGCTTCGCCCCGGGCGCCGGTGGCGGGGCGGTCGACGGCCGACCGCCGCGCGGGGGGCGGTTGATCTGGATGCCGAGGCGGGCCGCCAAGCTCACGACCGGTTCACGACCGGTGAGTCTAGCGTCGGTGCCGTCAGCTGCGGAGGATCTGCACCGGCGTGCCGAGCGGCAGCACGCGCGCGAGCTTGGTGATCTCGGGGTTCGCCAGGCGGATGCAGCCGTGGCTCACGTTCATCCCGATACCGCCGGGATCGTTGGTCCCGTGGATGCCGATCTGACCGTCGGCGCCGGCGAACTGGTGAAGGACGTTCGAGTAGGCCGAGAGGCCGAACCCGTAGGGGCCGAAGGGGCCGTCCGGCGAGGTCAGTCTGAACAGCTCGGTCAGGAAGTAGACCCCGGACGGCGTCGGGGTGACCGCGGTGCCGACGCCGATCCTCGCGCGGTCGATCACCCGCCCGCGCCGCAGCACGGTCAGCCGGTGGCGGCCGAGGTCGACCCGCAGCAGGTAGGGATCGGGGACGACCGAGACCTCGCGCGGCGTGATCCAGCCGGTGCTCCCGTTGGGCCGCATCGGCAGGTAGACCTCGAGCCGACGCGGGACGACCCGCTTGACCAGGAACACGCGGCGGAAGCCGTACTGGTTGGGGCTGGCCAGGAAACGCGTGGGCCGGGCGGCTCGGGCGCTCGGGTAGATCGCCACGGAGCGGCCGACGGCCCGGGCCAGGAGGCTGACGCCGGTCGGGGCCGCCGGCGCCGGGCGCGCGACCGGTCCGCCCTGAGTCGGCGCCGCCGGCCGGCCGGAGCCGCCGCAGGCGGCGAGCAGGACGAGGCAGGCGGCGAGCGCCCCGGTCGTGACTCGGTGACGGTGGGCGGCGTCCGTGCTGCTCGCCATCGCGTCAGCCGAGGCCGAGGGCGCTGCCCGGGTTGGTCACGTGGACCTTCGCCTTGCCCCCCCGCTTGAGGACGATCCGGACCGTGGTCGGCCGGGCGGCGTAGAGCGATCCGGGGCCGCCGGCGTAGGCGGTGAGCACGTGGTGGCCCGGCTTCAGCAGCGGGAGGACGATTCCGCCGAGCGGGCAGATCGCCCGCGCTTGATGGTCGAGGCGGCAGAGCAGCGGGCCGGCCTGGCGGTCGGGCGAGAGGAAGGTGATCACGATGTGGCCGCGGGCGAGCCCGGCGGTCGGGCTGGCGATCGAGATCGGCGCCGGGACCAGGCGGCGGAGGAAGACGTCTGGGAGCGCGCTCGTCTTGCCGGTGACCAGGCCGCGGGCGCTCGAGACGAACACGGCGGTCGACCCGTCGTCGGCGCTCGAGGCGCGCTGGGAGATGGAGGCGGTCCGCTCGGCCCGGCGCGGGTGCCCGCTCGAGGAGACCTCGACCATGATCGTCATGTGGCGGACCACGTCGCGGAGGAAGACGTTCGTCCCGGCGGGCTGGGCGGGCGTCAGGTTGGGCGCGCGCGAGAGGAAGGTCACGAAGCGGCCGTCGGCGCTGATCGACGGGGCGAACGAGTCGCCGTCGGCCTGCTGGTCGGTGGTGGCCAGGCTGACTCGCTCCGTTCGGTGGGCCGTCCGGTCGCGGACGAAGACGTCGCTGCGGCGGTTGGTGTCGCGGAGGACGAGGTTGGTCGCGACCGAGTCGAAGACGACGTAGCGGCCGCCGTCGCTCACGTCGGAGACCGCCGGCGCCGACGGCTGGCCACCGTGCTGGGCTAGGCCGAAGGTGTTGACGCTGACGAGCTCGCTCGTCCCGGTGACCAGGTCGCGGACGATCACGTTCTGGCCCTGGGTGGCCTGGTCGGGAACGAGGTTGGAAGCCCGGGTCGAGAACGAGACGTAGCGTCCGTCGGGGCTGATCGCCGGGGCGCTGGAGTTTCCGTCGCCCGGGTGGCCGTCGGGCGTCGCGCTGACGAGGGCGGTGACTCCGGTGGTCAGGTCGCGGACGTAGACGTCGCGCTGCCCGGCCGGATGCCCATCGACGAGGTTTCCGGCCGTCGAGCTGAAGACGACCAGCCGCCCGTCGGCCGACACGTCCGGCTCGGCCGAGTCGCCGTCGGCCGGTACCTGGGTGGAGGACAGGCTGACCTGCTGGAGGCCGCCGCCGCGCGACCAGGCGAAGACGTCGCCGTGGCCGGCGGCCCCGGGGACGACGTTGGTCGCCCGGGGGACGAGGTTGGAGGCCAGCGAGTAGAACGCGACCACCCCGCCATCCGCGGAGATCGCCGGGTTGCTCGACGGACCGTCGGCCCCGCTTCCGCCCGGGACGGCCGAGAGGAGTTGGATGGCCGCCGACTTGCCGTCGTAGAGGTAGACGTCCTTGACCGGGCCGTTGGGATCCGCCGGGCCGAGGTTGGTCGCCGCGGTCTCGTAGGCGACATAGCGACCGTCGGCCGAGATCCGGGCGTTCGCGCTCCCGCCGTTGGGCTGCCCCTTGGAGGTCACCCGGATCCGGACCGTCCGCTGGGGGGACGGGCCGGCCGACACCGGCACGGCGGTCGCCGAGACCAGGGCCACGGCGGCGCCGGCCGCGAGGCCGCGACCGGCGCGGGACCACCGAAATCGATCGAGGCGGGCGAACCGCCGGCTGGGAGGATGCGGCCTGGGCATGGAGGAAACCCCGGCAGGCTGGGGCCGCCGGGCCGGCAATCTATCAAGGGTTCTGGGGCTGGCGCGGCGGTCGCCGGCCGGGATCGCCGCCGCCGCACTAGATCAAACGTCCAGATGCAGGCGTCGCGGCACACGCGTTGAAACCACACGTGTGGTTTTGAAGTATGGTAAGGCTCATTCAGCGGTGTATGTCGCGCCGTTAGTCGATTCCGGGGAGATGCAATGAAGAAACTTCGTCTGCTCGTCGGGGCCTCCGCGATGCTGTTGCCGCTGGCGTTCACGCCGCTCTCAGCGTCCGGAGCCGCGCTGAGCACGTTCCAAACGACCCAGCCGGAGACCACGCCGCCATTGATCGGCACCAACCCCCACGGTGAAGGCACCGCCGCGGTGACCCAGCTTCTGTCGGACTCGACGCGGCCCTACTCCAGCGATCCGAGCGGCAAGGGCCCACCGGCCGAGCTCCTCGTCGTCGGGCGCGCCCGCGGCGAGCAGCGGGCCGACGGCTCCTACCACGGCCACATCACGATCGCCGCGCTGGCGGGCACCGAGCTCCTCTCGGTGGACACCAACGCCGGTGAGACCAAGCAGGGGCCGCTCGACGCGCTGACGCAGGGCCTGTGCGCGTCGACCAACGGCGCGGTCTGCCTCGGCGTCGTCACGGCGAAGTCGACGACGACGACGACCGGCTCGACCAACCACTTCGAGACGGCCAGCGTCGCCCCGACCAACGCGCCGCCCGGCGTGACCCTCCCGGTCGGCCTCCTGGGGCTGACGACCTCGGCGGCGTCCTCGGACGGCAACATCCAGACCGACCCGATCACCGGATGCCAGACCGCGAGCGGATCGTCGATCGTCAACAAGGCGGCCCTCGGGGCGCTCGTCCTGACCGACGTGATCAAGTCGAGCACCGTCTCCAAGGCGTGCCCGGGTCAGACTCCGACGGAGACCGACAGCTCGACGGTCATCCCGACGACCGGCTCGATCACGAACCTGCTCAACTCGGTTCCGAACAACGCGTGCGCCACCGGCGGCAACGCCCTCCCGGATGGCTCGGCGGGCGGCGTCGCCAACACGAAGGTAAGCGCGATCATCCTCGACCTCGTCTGCAATGCGGCCGACCAGAACCCGGGCGTGCCGACGAACTCGACCGACGGCGGCAAGCAGGCCACGTCGCCGTACGGCGTGCGTGAGGCGCTGGACATCTTCGTCCTCGCCCTCGGCGCGACGTCGGCGGTCAAGATCTCGACCGCCTCGGCCGACTCGACGGCCACGGCGGGAACGGCGGCGACCTGCGCCACCGGACAGACCGGAACGCCGCCCAACTGCGTGACCCCGCCGGCGAAGTGTCCGCCGGGCCAGAGCGGCACCCCGTGCAAGACGACGACGCCGAACAAGCACGCCTGCAACGTCGGCGGAGACAACGACTGCGTCTCGGGCAGCGGCCCGAACGGTCCGAGCATCGGCGAGGGCGGCGCGATCGACAAGGCGCGGGACTGCCGCGAGGGCGTCGAGAACACGCCGGCCTGCCCCGGAAACAACGGTGGGGGCAACGGAAACAACGGCGCCCAGACGCGGAGCACGCTGCCGTTCACCGGCCTGGACGTCCTCCCGGTCGGGCTCCTCGGCCTCGTGCTCCTGGGCACAGGCCTGGCGATGCGCCGCTTCAGCGGTCTCGTCGACTGATCCGCAACGAGTTGGAAGAAGGCAAACGGAACGGCCCCCTCGGGGGCCGTTCTGCGTTGCAGCCAGCCGACATCCGCCGTGGATCGCGGCGGCGGCCGGTGGGGGAGCGCACTCGCGGTCAAGGTCCTCCTCGGCCGCCACACCCGGCAGCAGGCGGCGCCGCGACATGCCGCGGCCCGGGTGCTCGACCGGCCCGGCGGCCAGTGGCTCCTGGGCCTCGCCGCCTCCTCGGACGCCCTGGGGAAGATCGGCGTGGTTTCGCGGGCCTCGTCCTCGCCCGGATCGGGTGCTTCCTCATCCGCGCCGCAGTCGACTACGACGAGCTCGCCCGCCCCTCTACGGCACCCGGCTGCCGGGGATCGCTGATGACGTCCTCCCCGCCGGCCCGCTCGCCGAAGCCCGCTAGGACCGCATCCTGGCGCGGGCCGGCGTCGTCGGTTGGGCGTCAGCCGGCGTAGGGCGCGAAGAACCGGAGCGAGGCGAGCATGTTGCGGATCTCGAACTGGCTCTGCTGCGTCGGGTGCGCGGCCTTGAAGAACACCTGGATGCTGTAGGTCCGGTAGGGGCTCGAGACGGCGGTCGAGAGGATCAGGACCTTGTGATGTGTGCTGCTCGTCCCGAGGATCGCCGTGGTGACCGTCTGGAGCTTGCCGATCGGGCCCTTCTGCGAGGCGATCACCTTGGCCGGAGTGAAGGTCTTCACGAGCTGGCCGTTGATCGCCGGTCGCAGCGCGAGCGCCTGCCCCGCCGCGGCGGGATCGCTGATGACCAGCGAGGTCTGACCGGCGTCCGGGCTCGAGAGCGTGAGGATCCCGGGCTGGGCCGAGGCCAGCCAGGAGGTCGGTTGCTTGAGCGCGACCCCCAGCGGCGGGTAGATGCCCTGACGGAGGGAGATCTGGATCGCCTTGCGACCGGCGGGGGCGGTCGTCGTGCTCGACCCGTGGTCGGCAAAGACGAGCCAGCCGAGCACGCTGCCGATCAGCACGGCACCGACGACGGAGAGCAGGAATCCGTTCTTGACGTATTTCACGAGCGCTCGGCGGCGGTCGAGGATTTGGGGACGGGCTCGGGTGTCACGGGCGAAGGGCGGCATGATAGCCGCGGGCCCACGAGTGCGCCGCGGCGTCGGGTCGGACGCCTACACTCCCGTCACCTGATGAGCCCCTCCCGTCGACTCCGCCGCGCCGCCGTGCCCAGCCTGCTGGTCGCGCTCTGCCTGCTGGCCGTCCCCGTCCTAGCCGCGGCCGCCGGCCCCGGCAACTGGCGCACCGTCCACCGCCTGCGCACCGGCCGCGAGGTGCACACCGCCACCCTGCTGCCCAACGGCAAGGTCCTCGTGGCCGGCGGCTTCGGCTTCAGCGCCGGGTTCACCGCGAGCGCCGAGCTCTACAACCCGGTGACGCGGCGCTTCGAGGCGGCCAGCCCGATGAAGGTCGGGCGCTTCTCCCACACGGCGACCCTCCTCCCCGACGGCCAGGTGCTCGTCGCCGGCGGGGCGAACGTCGACGGCGGGTTCCTCAAGGAGGCCGAGCTCTACGACCCGGCGACCGACACCTGGACGGTGACCGACCCGATGGCCTCGCCCCGGGCCCACCCGACGGCCACGCTCCTGGCCAACGGGAAGGTCCTCCTCGCCGGCGGGCTCACCGAAGGCTCGAAGGGGCTCCGGAGCGCCGAGCTCTACGACCCGGCGACCGGCCATTGGAGCTCGGCCGGCAACATGAAGACCGGCCGCTTCCTCCACACGGCGACCCTCCTGCTCAACGGGAAGGTACTCGTCACCGGGGGCCAGGACTTCGACGGCGTCTTCCGCAAGCAGGCGGAGCTGTATGACCCGAACGCCAACACCTGGTCGCAGGCCGCCTCGATGCACATCCCGCGCACCAACCACACGGCGGCGCTCCTGCGCGACGGACGCGTCCTCGTCGCCGGTGGCGGCGACCGCGCCCCCGGCTTCACCGCGACGGCCGAGATCTACGACCCGTCCGCCAACCACTGGCAGCGGGTACGCCCCATGCACACCAAGCGAGGCTTCGCCGAGGCGGTGCGGCTGCGCGACGGCCGGATTCTCGTCGTCGGCGGCCTGAACGACTCGGGCGCCCTGAAGAGCGTCGAGGCCTACGACCCCAGGAGCCGGACCTGGACCGTGGTCGCCCACCTCCACGGCGCCCGGCTACACCACACGGCCACCGTCCTGCCCAGCGGCAACGTGCTCGTCACGGCCGGTGCCCTCGCCGGCGGCAAGACCCTGGCGACCGCCGAGCTCTACGCGGTGCACAGCGGCTGATCGCACCCGCTCGCGTCCTCGAGTGAGGCGCACAGCTCGCGGAGGTCGACCAGCATCTCGCCGAGCACAGCCAGCCGCGCGCGCTCCTCGACCGACTGGTGGCTCTCGAGGTCGCGCATCGTCAGGTAGGTCGAGACCGACTCGTGCAGGAGCACTCCGCCGCCGCCGGTCAGGAAGACCGTGCCGTGGCCGTCGGCTTCGACCAGCGCGGCGAGCTGGTCGCCGACCGCCATCAGCGACCGCATGGTCAGCGTCCCCGCGACGTCGAGGCCCTCGCCGCCGAAGCGCCAGCGCAGGTGGTGGCTGACCGCGAAGCTGCAGGCGCGGAGCTGATCGGCGGACGCGTCGAATACCGCGGTCGCCCTGTCGGGCGCCTCTGCGGCGACGATCTGGAGGTTCACGAGCACATCTTGAGGTTAGGGCATCGGTCCGACGGACCTCCGCAGACCGTGCCGGCGGTGGTTCTCGCGCTAACCTGCGCTGGCTTTCCAGTGACCGCACCGACGCCGCCGACAAGCCCCCTCGAGCGCCCGATCATCCTCGGGATCGTCGGCGACTCGGCCTCGGGCAAGACCACGCTCAGCCGCGGGCTCGTGCAGGCGCTCGGAGCCGACGCCGTCACCCACGTCTGCACCGACGACTACCACCGCTACGACCGCGAACAGCGGGCCGAGATCGGCATAACCCCGCTCGATCCCGAGTGCAACTACATCGACATCATGGCCCAGCATCTCGGCCTGCTGCGCCGCGGCGAGGCGATCCTGAAGCCGGTCTACCTCCACTCGGAGGGGACCTTCGCGCCGCTGGTCTACGTCGCGCCAGCGCGCTTCCTGATCATCGAGGGCCTGCTCGGCTACCACACCGAGGAGCTTCGCGACAGCTACGACGTCCGCGTCTACCTCGACCCGACCGAGGATCTCCGCCGCACCTGGAAGGTCGCCCGCGACACCTCGCGCCGCGGCTACACGACCGAGCAGGTCCTCGCCGACCTCGACCGCCGCGAGCCCGATTCGGAGTCCTTCATCCGCCCCCAGGCCCGCCACGCCGACATCGTCGTGCGCCGGTCGGTGCCGCACGGAGGCGACTCCGACCACCTCGACGCCGAGTTGATCCTCCGCGACGGGCTGCCCCACCCCGACCTCTCGCCGTTCGTCTCCGCCGACGACTCGGGCATCGACCTGACCGAGCTCGAGAACGGCGACTGCCGGCTGCGCATCCCGGGCTCGCTGGGCCGCGACCCGGCGATCGTGATCGAAGAGCTGATCTGGGATCGCATGCACTTCGCCCGCCACCTGCGCTCGGCCCACCTCGGCGAGGTGAAGATCGACGGCGTGGAGCACCGCTCCGAGTCGCTCGCCGTGGTCCAGCTGCTGATCCTCTATCACCTGGCCACCGCCCTGGCCAGCGTGGCCCTCGGCGGTGACGGGAACCGCGCCTGACCGCCCGCCCCGGCACCGCGCCGGGCTAACCTAGGCGGACGTGACGCCGAGCCCGCCCACTCCTCCGCCCGACGAGGCCGGCCGGGAGCCGCTGGATCAGGCGATCGCCGCCGCCCGCGACGAGCGCCGAGGCGGCATCTCGCCCGGGACCCTCACCGTCGCCAGCCTCGCCTCAGCCGTTGCCGCCTTCACCGCCTCGCATATCCTCCGCGGGAGCGCCGTCCTCACCGCGGCCGTGACGCCCGTCGTGGTGGCTCTGGTCTCCGAGTTCCTCCGTCGCCCGGTCGAGCGCGTCTCGGCCACCGTGGCGCCGGTCCGTCCCCGGCCGCCCACGCCGCCCCCGGGCGGGCGGGGCCCGGAGGCGCCCCGCGCTCCCGAACCCCAGGCGGCGGTGCACGAGGAGGACTGGGCGCCGATCAGCTACACCGAGCGCACCGCCCCCGGCTGGCGCCCCCGATGGCGCCCCGTGCTCCTGACCGGGCTCGCGGCCTTCGTCATCGTCATCGGCTTCTACACGATCCCCGACCTCCTGGTCGGGCATTCGATCACCGGCGCCGGGGGAACGCTGACGTTCTTCCCGGGAAACTCGAAGCCGACCCCGCCGACGACGACGCAGACGACGACCAACACGACGTCGACGCCGACCACCACGGTGACCGTGCCGAGCTCAACCGGCCCGACCCCGACCGACACGACGACGACTCAGACCACGACGACCGACACCACTCAGACCGCGCCGCCGGCGACGTCCACGCCGACCACCTCTACGCCCACCACGACGGCCCCCGTCGTGCCCTGAAGGCCCGGCGCTCCGCCCTGGGCGGCGCGGTCAGGCGGCGCGGCGCTCGGCGCCGCGGGCCGCGGCGCGCGCGGCCTCGACGGCCCGGTCCTTCGGCGGAGCCGAGGTCGAGAGCGCGTCGAGCAGCTCTGCCGACGCCGCCGCGACCACCTCGACCGCCCGCTCGAAGGCCTCGGCGTTGGCCTTGGACGGGGCGCGAAAGCCGCTGATCTTGCGGACGTACTGCAGCGCGGCCGCCCGGACCTCGTCGTCGCTGGCGGGAGGCTCGAAGTTGTAGAGCGTGCGGATGCTCCGGCACATAGAGCTTGATCTTAGCGGTGTCGCCGCCGGAGGTCTCCCGGGCGGTCAACGAACATCCGCTCGAGGTCGCCGCCCATGTTCGACGGCGGCGGGGCCGCCCGACCGGGTCGTCGCGGCCGGCGTCCTGCGCGACGTGGTCGGGGATCACGGGGCGAGCCTCGACGAGATCGAGCGCCGCTCCGGCGACTGCGTCGAGTCCTGCTCGCCGCGCTCACCGAGAACCCGCCGATCGAGGACCATGTATCCGAGGCTGGCTACTCCTGCTCGGTGGGGCGGATCAGCAGCTCGTTGACAGCGACCCGGCGCGGCCGCGTGACGATGTAGGCGATCGCGTCGGCGATGTCCTCCGCCTCGAGGCTCTCGACCGAGGCGAAGCGCTCCATCATCTGCGCACGCACCTCCCGTCGCATGTGATTGGGCAGCTCGGTGGCGACCGCGCCCGGCTCGACCACCGAGACGCGGACGTGGCGTCCGGCGACCTCCTGGCGAAGCGACTCGCTGAACGCGCCGACGCCGTGCTTGGTCAGGTTGTAGACGCCCGACCCGCGCCGGGCCAGGCGGCCGGCCACCGAGCTGATGTTGACCAGGTCGGCGACTCGGCGCGGCTCCTGCGCAGCCGCCCGGAGCAGGTGCGGCAGAGCCTCGTGGCTGACGTAGAGAAGGCCGTTCAGGTTGAGCGAGATCATCCGCTCCCACTCCTCGATCGGCGCACCCTCGATCATCCCGAGGAGCATCACCCCGGCGTTGTTGACGACCGTGTCCAGGCGACCGAACTCCTCCACGACGTCTCGCACCGCCGCGCGTGCCTGCTCGCGGTCGGTCACGTCGATCTCCAGGGCGAGCGCCCGCCCGCCGGCCCGGTTGATCTCGGCCGCCAGCTCGTCGAGGCGCTCCTTGCGCCGGGCGGCCAGGCCGACCGCGGCGCCCCGCCGGGCGAGCTCGCGCGCACTCGCCGCGCCGATCCCGCTGCTCGCCCCGGTCACCAGCGCCACCGTCCCGTCCAGTCGATCAGCCATTCGCCTCTCCGTCTGCGGCGCGGTCCGCCGCGTGGGGTGCCTGTTGGCGGCCGGGCGGCCGCCCAGGGGAAGTGCCCGGGCTCGCGCGGGCTCAACCACGGTAGGTTGGCGGCGTGAGCTCGACCGGCCTCCGGGCAGCCGAGGAGAAGATGCGGCGCGCCGGGGAGCCGGAGCCGGCGATCGCCGCCTTCGGCAACCGCTATCGCCAGCTCGCGTCAGGCGAGTCCGGCCTGATCCGCGAGTGCGAGATCGAGCCCGTCGACGAACTCACCTCGATCGACGAGCTGGCCTCGCCCGACGGCGCCGCCGCCGAGCCGGCGCTCGACCGCACGGCGGTGATCAAGATCAACGGCGGCCTCGGCACGAGCATGGGGCTCTCGCGGGCCAAGGGCCTCCTCGTCGTCAAGGACGGCCTGAGCTTCCTCGACATCGTCGCCCGCCAGGTCCTCGCCCTGCGCCGACGCCACGGCGTCCGGCTGCCGCTGCTGCTGATGGACTCGGCCCGGACCCGCGACGACTCGCTCAGCGCACTGGCCGCCTACGACGACCTGCCGGTGGATCTCCCGCTCGACTTCCTCCAGGGCCTCGAGCCCAAGCTGCGCGCCGACGACCTCTCCCCGGTGAGCTGGCCGCAGGACCCCGAGCTCGAGTGGTGCCCGGCCGGCCACGGCGACCTCTTCGTCTCGCTGCTCGGCTCGGGCATGCTCGAGGAGATGCTCGGCCGGGGCTACGAGTATGCGTTCATCTCGAACACCGACAACCTCGGCGCCGTGCCCGACGCCCGGGTGCTCGGCTGGATGATCGAGCAGGAGCTCGACTTCGTCTCCGAGCAGTGCGACCGCACGCCGGCCGATCGCAAGGGCGGCCATCTGGCGCGCAGCCGCGACGACGGGCATCTCCTCCTGCGCGAGACCGCCCAGACCAGCCCGGAGGACCAGGCCGCGATGCAGGACATCGGCCGCCACCGATTCTTCAACGCCAACAACATCTGGCTGCGCCTGAGCGCCCTCTCGGACCTCCTGGCCGAGCACGACGGCGTGCTCTCGCTGCCGCTGATCCGCAACGACAAGACCGTCGACCCGACCGACCCGAGCTCGCCGGCCGTCCACCAGCTCGAGACGGCACTCGGCTCGGCGATCGCCCTGTTCGAGCGCTCGAGCGCCCTCCGCGTCCCCCGCTCGCGCTTCGTCCCGGTGAAGACGACCGACGATCTGCTCACCCTGCGCTCCGACTGCTTCGTGCTCGACGACGACGCCCGGGTCCTCGTCTCACCCCGGCGCGAATCGGAAAGCCCGCCCTTCGTCGAGCTCGACGCCACCTACTACAAGCTGCTCGGCGACTTCGAGCCCCGCTTCCCGGAGGGGCCGCCTTCGCTGGCCCTCGCCGATCGCCTGGTCGTGCGCGGCGACGTCGTCTTCGGCCGCGACGTCACCGTCCGCGGGAGCGCCGAGATCGACAACTCCGACCGGCCCCAGCGGAAGATCGACGACGGGGCGCTGCTCGGCGACGGCTGACCGAGGCCGCCGCCACGGCCGGCTACTGGCCGGCCTGGAGCGAGTTGATGTCGACCGCGTTGGGCGGCGCGCTCAGCGCGATCGGGGTGTTCCACTTGTCGAAGGTGATCGTCCCCCCCGACGTACCGCCCTTGGAGATCTGCACGGGGTAGGGCTTGCCGGTGGTCGCAACGCTCAGGATGCCCCCCATCGGGTCCTTGACCTGGATGACCTTCTGGCCGGCGGCCGTCGTGCTCGCGCCCTTGGTCAGCGTCATGTTCGGCTGCTGCGCCAGGGCCTGGTCGACGAAGCTCGGCAGATCGGTGAACGGGCCGATCGCTGCGAAGCTGCCGCTCGTCGCCTGGCCCTTGAGCCACTTGCCGACCAGGAGCTGGGCCGCGGCGCCGCTGAACTTCCGGTAGAAGGCCGGGCTGCCCTTGACGTAGATCAGCGGGCCGATCCGGATCAGGTCGAAGCTCAGGCCGTTGACCGAGAGGGTCCCCCGACCGCCCTGGCCCTTGACCAGGTTGAGGTCGAACGTGGTCGGCGCCCCAGTCGCGGCGATCGACCCGGAGACATGGACGGCGGTCGCCGTGTCGGCGGCCTGCTTGGAGGCGGCCACGATGGCGTCGGGCGCCTTCGCGGCCACGCCGTTGCTCGAGGAGCCGCCGCCGCAGCCGGCCAGCCCGAGGCCGGCGGTGAGAACGAGGGCGGACGCGGCGTGGGAGAAGCGAGGTCGGATCACGGGCGCGATACTAACCGACCCTCCCGACGCTCCCCGATCAGCGTTCCGGTGCCTCGCCCGCGAGCTGCGCCGCCGCCGCCTCGGCTCGGACGAGGAGCCCCGACCCCTTCAGCGCGAGGCTGCCGCCGTGACCGACGACCAGCCCGGCGAAGCGGCCGCGCTCGGCGTCCCACGCTTCCGCGTAGGCGAACGTCTCGCTCGCCCGCTCAGCGGACGCCGTCCCGCCGACGACGGCCGCCGCCAGGACCGCCGAGCTCCGCAGCCGGGGTAGGTCGAGCGAGCGCGCATAGGCCTCCCACACCTCCCCGAGGGGGACGTGGTCGCCGCCGGCCGGCCAGAGCGGAACCCGATCGAGATCGGCGCGCAGGCGCGCGGGCGGATAATCGACGAACAGGCGTCCGTCGGCGCGGAGCTCGCGGCTCGCCCGCATGGCCAGGTCGTCGCGACCCGCGGCGGACGTCGCCGTCCACCCGCCGCCCGACGGCGCGAGCAGCCACCGCCAGGTCTCGCCGAGCTGCGCGGCGACCGTCCGCTCCTGCTCGCCCGACGGCGCGGCGAGCCACCGGGCGACCGCCGTGCGGAGCTGGTCGAGCCGCTCGGCGTCGGCGGCGAGGAACACGAGCATGTTGCGGTAGGCGCGCGGCGCCCCGTCGCCCGCCTCGTCGACCAGCGCCGCGGCGTGCTCGAGCGCCGGCGAGCCCGTCGCGCGGTGGGGATGCTCGGGGCCGAGCAGGACCAGCCGCGCCCCGGCCTGGTCGGGGACGTCCCCGGCGCCGGTGGGCGCCGCGTGGACGGCGGCGAAGTCGCCGCGCATCCGCTGCGCCCGCAGGCGCCGGCGAATCTCCTCGTCGACCGCCGGCGGCGGCGGGTCGGCCCCACTGCTCGCCGCATCCATCGCAGGCGGGTCGGCGGCGCCGCTCGCCGCATCCCCCGCCGGCGGGTCGCCGGCGCTGCTCGCCGCATCCCCCGCCGGCGGGTCGCCGGCGCTGCTCGCCGCATCCCCCGCCGGCGGGTCGCCGGCGCTGCTCGCCGCATCCATCCGCGGAGGGTAGCGGCCCGCCGCCGGGCCACCGGCGGTCGGGTTAGAGTCCCCGGCTCCCTCCCGCTCCCGGCGCCACCACCGCGGCGCCGGAGACCGGTCCCGCCGCGCGAGAACGGAGCACCCCCTCTTGATCACGATCCGCAACCTGCGCCTCGTCGCGCTGACCGAGGCGACGACCTTCCTCGCGCTGCTGGTCGCGACCTACTTCAAGGTCGGCGAGAACACCGCCGGCGGCAAAACCGCCGTGTCGATCCTCGGGCCGATCCACGGCGTCTTCTTCCTGATCTACGTCTTCCTGACGATCATGCTCCGCACCGATCAGCGCTGGCGCCCCGCCACGACGGTGCTGATCCTGATCGGCGCCGTGATCCCCTTCGGCGGGTACTACGTCGACTGGTGGCTGCGAAAGAACGCTCGCTAGACCTCCGGTGAGGCGGCTCGACCTCGACGAGCGGCGGGCCCGCCTCGGCCGGCGCCATCACCTCGCCGCCGAGTCGCCCGCCGCCGGCGTCGCCGAGCTCGCCGGCGACCTCGCCGGACTCCACGCGACCGACCCGGCCACCGTGGTGCTCGCCGCGCGCGCCAGGATCGCCGGCTTCGAGCCGGCGACGCTCGAGCACGCGCTCTATGACGAGCGCTCGGTCGTGCGGATGCTCGGGATGCGGCGGACGATGTTCGTCGTCCCCCGCGAGCTGATGCCGGTCGTCCAGGCGGCCGCCACCGCCGCGCTCGTCCCCGGTGAGCGCCGCAAGTTCGTGGCCATGCTCGAGGCGGCCGGCGTCGCCGCCGACGGAGCCGCCTGGCTGGACGCCGCCGAGGAGGCGACGGTCGCCCGGCTGGCCGTGCTCGGCGAGGCGACCGCGGCCGAGCTCGGGCGGGAGGTTGCCGTTCTGGGCCGGCAGATCGTCGTCGGCGCTGGAACCCGCAACGAGGCGCGCCAGGGAGTCGCCTCCCGGGTACTCTTCCTGCTCGCCGCCGAGGGCCGGATCGTCCGCACCCGGCCGCTCGGCTCGTGGACGAGCAGCCTCAACCGGTGGGCGCCGCTCGAAGCCTGGCTCGGCGGCCCGCTCACCGTCCTCACCGCCGCGGCGGCCCGCGTCGAGCTCGCCCGCCGCTGGCTCGCCAGCTTCGGGCCGGGGACGTTCGCCGACCTCAAGTGGTGGACCGGCTGGCCGTCCGGCGTGCTCCGGCGCACCCTGGCCGAGCTCGGCCCCACCGAGGTCTCGCTCCCCGGCGGCGCGACCGGCCTCCTGCTGCCCGGCGACGACGAGCCGACCCCACCGCCCGAGCCCTGGGCAGCGCTCCTGCCCGGGCTCGACCCGACCGCGATGGGCTGGTTCGAGCGCGACTGGTTCCTCGGTCCCCACCGCGAGCAGCTGTTCGATCGCACCGGGAACATCGGCCCGACGATCTGGTGGAGCGGGCGGGTCGTCGGCGGCTGGGCCCAGCGCAAGGACGGCGAGATCGTCCACGAGCTGCTCGAGCCGGTCGGCGCCGACGGAGACGCCGCGATCGACACCGAGCTCGCCACCCTCGCCGCCTGGCTCGGGCCGGTCCGCCTGACCCCGCGCTTTCGCACCCCGCTCGAGCGGCGCCTGACCGCCTAGCGGCGCGCTACTTCAGCGTGACGTGGAGGTTGACCTGGAGCAGGATCAGCGGCCACAGCACGATGGCCAGCACCGCCGAGACGACCTGCGAGAGGGTGTTCAGATGCGTGAAGTAGTGGTGTTGGTTGGCGACGATCGCACCGACGATGACGTACACCACTGGAAAGATCCCCCGCATCAGGGTGCCAGCCTACCGCTTCGGCTCGAGCCGGTCCAGTGCCTCGCCGAGCTCGTCGAGAAACTCGAGATCCGGCCGCGCCCGGCTGAGCTCGTCGAGCGTCCGCCGGAAGTGCGCCAGCCGCTGGACGGGCACCCGCGGATCCTCGCCCGCGAGCTTGCGCGCCGTGGCCAGCTTGTCGGCCGCGTAGATCGCCGCCGCCCCCCGGCCGTCCTCGCGGATCCGCCGCCGGTGCTCGGCCTTGCGCTCCTCGTAGGTGTCGATCTCCTCGTTCTCGGTCATCGCCGCCACCAGGCCCGCGACCGGCTCGCCGAAGCGCTCGCGGATCTCCTCGACCGACGTCCGCGTGTCCTCGACGACGTCGTGGAGGAGCGCCGCCGCGACCACGTCCTCGTCGAAGCCGGCCTCGTCGAGCAGCCGCGCCACCGCAACCGGATGGTCGATGTCGGTGTCGCCCTCGCGCCGCGGCCCGTGGTGGGCGCTCCGCGCGAAGTCGAGGGCCCCCGCGAGCAGCGGCGTCCGCTTCAGCCGGTCGGTCACCGGCGGTCGTCGGGAGCGAGCTGCGCCCGCCGGCGCAGCGGCAGGACGTACCAGACGACGCCGAAGACGGCAAGGATCGCCGCCGTGGCGACGATCGTCGCGGCCGTGTCGAAGAGGAGGTTGGTGATCAGGAGGATGGCGCCGCACATCGCCGCCGCCAGGCAGGCCAGCCCGCCGATCATCAGGCGGTTGGACGAGCGGACGATGTGCGCCTTGTCGCCGTCGCGGAACTCCAGCCGGTGATGGACGGTCGGGGCGATCAGGAGGATCGAGGAGAGCGCGGTGAGCAGGAGCGTCGCGAAGTAGACCCGCTTGTCGAAGGCGCTCATCCGCGAGTACCCCTGGTTGAAGGGCACGACGAGGAGGAAGGCGAAGAGAACCTGGACGCCCGGGAGGGCGACGCGGAGCTCTTGGAGGAGCTCGCCGAGGTTGCGATCGAGGCGCTCCTTCTCGGTCTCGTCGCGGCCATCCCCCGCCTCCGGCTCCTCGCGGCCCCGGCCGTCCCGGCCGGCCGTGGCCTGCTGGGTGCTCATCGGCTGGCCCTCGCGCCGCGCATCGTCCCCGACGGGTACCCGCCCGCCGGAGCCCGAAACGGGGCGGGGGGATTGGCCGCGCCGACGCCGGGTACCCCGCACGACATGCCGGCCGGCCGAGCCTCGCGCGTGACCTCGCCGCTCGAGCAGCTCGACGCCGCCGAGCGCGGCCTGCTGCGCCCGGGCGGACCGCCGACCGGCGCGGCGGCGATGAAGGCGACGTTGACCGACCGCCGCGTCTTCGACCCCGACTGGATCTTCGAGCGCAAGCTCGACGGCGTCCGCTGCATCGGCGTCCGCGACGGCGACCACGTCCGCCTGCGCTCGCGCAACGACCTCGCGCTCGAGGGCCGCTATCCCGAGCTCCTCGCCCCCCTGGCCGCCCAGGAGGCCCGTCGCTTCGCACTCGACGGCGAGGTCGTCGCCTTCGACGGCCACGCCACCAGCTTCGCCCGGCTCGCCGGCCGCGGCCGCCGCCCCGCCGACGTCTTCCTCTACGCGTTCGACATCCTCTGGCTCGACGGACGGGACCTCCGCGCGCTGCCCCTGCTGACGCGAAAGCGCCTCCTGCGCGAGGCGATCCGCTTCGCCGACCCGCTCCGCTACACCGAGCACCGCGCCGGCGCCGGCGACGGCGACGGCGACGGCGACGGCGAGGCCTTCTACCGGCAGGCCTGCGCCGACGGCTGGGAGGGCCTGATCGCCAAGCGCGCCGACAGCCCCTACGCTGCCACCCGCTCGCGCGACTGGCGCAAGCTCAAGTGCGAGCACGGCCAGGAGCTAGTGATCGGCGGCGCCACCGCGCCCCGCGGCACGCGCGAGCACCTCGGCGCGCTGCTCCTCGGCTACTACGACGGTGTCGGCGGGCTCCGCTACGCCGGGAAGGTCGGCACCGGCTTCGACCGCGCCACGCTCGCCGACCTGGCCGAACGCCTGGGCCGCCTGCGGGTAGAGCGCCCGCCCTTCGCCGGCCCGGAACGGCTCCCCAGGACACCGGGCATCACGTGGGTGCGACCCGAGCTCGTCGCCGCCGTCGCGTTCACCGAATGGACGCCCGACGGGATGCTCAGGCATCCGCGGTTCCTCGGCCTGCGCGACGACAAGGCCGCGCGCGAGGTGGTCCGCGAGCGATGACCGAGCTCCGCGTCGGCCGCCGGCGGGTCGAGGTGACCCATCCCGAGAAGGTGCTGTTCCCCGCCGCCGGGCTCACCAAGCTCGACCTCGCCCGCCACTACGAGCGCGTCGCGCCGGCGATGCTCCCCCACGTCCGCGACCGGCCGCTGACCATGCGCGCCTACCCCGCCGGCGTCGAGCGCCCCGGCTTCTTCCTCAAGGCCGCCCCCGCCCACTTCCCCGACTGGATCCCCCGCGTGAGCATCCCCAAGCGCGGCGGCACCGTGACCCACGTGATCGTCCGCGAGGCCGCGACGCTCGTCTACCTCGCCGCCCAGAACGTCGTCGAGCCCCACGTCTTCGCCTCGCGCGCCGACGCCCCCGATCGCCCCGACCGGCTGATCATCGACCTCGACCCCTCCCACGAGCGCTTCGACGAGGTGCGCGCCGCCGCCCGCGAGGTCGGCGACCGCCTGCGCGACCTCGGCCTGCGCCCCTACGCGATGACCAGCGGGTCGCGCGGCATCCACGTCGTCGCCCCGCTCCGCCGCGGGCCCTCGTTCACCGACGTCCATCGCCTCGCCCGCGCCATGGCCGAGCGGATGGTCGCCGAGCACCCCGACCAACTCACGCTCGAGTGGCACACCGCCGAGCGCGGCGAGCGCATCTACCTCGACGTCAACCGCAATGCCTACGCCCAGCACGCGATCGCCGCCTACGGCGTGCGCGCCCGGCCGAGCGCTCCGGTGGCCACGCCGCTCGACTGGGACGAGCTCTCGGACTCGAGCCTCCGGCCGGACGGGTGGACGATCACCACGATCGGCGCCCGGCTCGAGGACGGCGATCCCTGGCGCGGGATGTACCGCCACGCCCGGGGGCTGCCGGCGACAACTTGAAGCTAGGCGGTCTCGGTCTCGGGTATACGGCTGCCGTGTCCTCGCCCCAGCCCAACCCGCGCCTCCCGCCGGCGCCCGTCGATCCCGACCCGCCCCCGCCCGCTGCTGCAGGCCGGGCGCCGCTGCGGGAGGCCCCGCCGGAGGCCCCCGCCCGCCGCCGCGCCCCGGGCCCAGCCGCGCCGTCGACCCGCGCCCGCCTGGTGGCCTTCGGCGGCCTGTTCGCGATGATCGCCGCCGTCGCCCTAGTCGTCGCCGGCTCCCTCGCCCCCGGCCGCCCGGCGCTCCGCCCCGTCGCCGTACGGGTCGCCGCCCACCCCCGCTACTGGATCGTCCGCCCCGGCCAGACGCTCTCCTCGATCGCCTCCCGGGAGATCGTTCCCGTCGACGAGATCGTGCGCCTCAACCCGCGACTGATCCCCGGCAGCCTGATCAGCGGCCAGCGCGTGCGCCTCCCCGGCTGAGGCCGGCTGCACGCCGGCGTGCGCGCCGTCCGGCGGGGCGCGTACCGTCGTCGAACAGATGTTCGCCGACCCGCCATCCACCGGCGGCCACCGCTGGCTCGAGGAGCTCAACCCCGAGCAGCGCGCCGCGGCCACGCACGGCCGCGGCCCGCTGTTGATCCTCGCCGGGGCCGGGACCGGCAAGACGACGACGCTCTGCTCGCGCGTGGCCTGGCTGCTGGTCGGCGGCATGCCGGCCGAGCGCATTCTCCTGCTCACCTTCACCCGCCGCGCCGCCCGGGAGATGGTCGCCCGAGCGCGCACGCTGGCCGAGCACGCCGCGCCCCACGCCGGCCGGATCCTCGGCGGGACGTTCCATTCGCTGGCCCACCGGATGGTCCGCTCGCACGCCTCGGCGCTCGGGCTCGGCCCCGGCTTCGGGGTGATCGACGCCGGCGACGCCGCCGACCTGCTCGACCTCGTCCGCCAGGAGCTCGGCCACGCGGCGAGCCGGCGGCGCTTCCCCCGCGCTCCGACCATGCTCGACATCTACTCCCGGACGGTCAACGCCCAGCTCCCGCTCGAGCAGGTCGTGGCCGAGTCGTTCCCCTGGTGCGCCGAGCACCGCGAGGCGCTGGCCGAGACCTTCCGCGCCTACGGCGCCCGCAAGCGGGGGCTCGGAGTCCTCGACCTCGACGACCTGTTGCTCTACTGGCGCGCCCTGGCCGCCGACGGCGTGGTCGGGCCGGCGCTGGCCGGCGCCTACGACCACATCCTGGTCGACGAGTACCAGGACGTCAACGGGCTCCAGGTCGACATCGTCCGCAGCCTTCGCACGGCCTGCCGCGACCTCACCGTGGTCGGCGACGACTTCCAGGCGATCTACGGCTTCCGCGCCGCCAGCGCCCGCCACATCCTCGACTTTCCCGTCCACTTCCCCGACGCGGCGACGGTGACGCTCGAGCGCAACTACCGCTCGAGCCGGCCGATCCTCGCCGTGGCCAACGCGGTCTCCGCCCAGGACCGGACGGGTTTTCGCAAGGAGCTGTGGACCGAGCGCGACGGCGGCGTCCCCCCCGAGCTCGTCCTCCCCCGCGACGAGGCCGAGCAGGCCGGGGAGGTCTGCGACCGGGTGCTCGCCGCGCGCGAGCAGGGGATGGAGCTCCGCCACCAGGCGGTGCTCTTCCGCACCGGCCACGACTCGGCGCTGCTCGAGCTCGAGCTGACCCGGCGGCGGATCCCCTTCGTCAAGTACGGCGGCCTGCGCTACCTCGAGGCGGCCCACGTCAAGGATCTGGTCGCGCTGCTGCGGCTGACCGACAACCAGGCCGACGAGATGAGCTGGTTTCGGCTCCTGCAGCTCCTCGAGGGGGTGGGGCCGACCCGCGCCCGCCGGGCACTCGAGGCGCTCCGCCCGGCGGCGGGCGCCGCCCCCGAGCTCGGCCGATGGGCGGCGGCCGCCGAGCACATCCCACCCGGCGCGCGCGAGCACGCCGACGCGCTCGTGGCCGCGCTGTGCGCCGACAGCGACGACGCGCCGGCCGGCGTGCGGGCCGAGCGCCTGTGCGCCGTGCTCGCTCCGCTGATCCGGCTGCGCTATCCCGACGCGGCGATCCGGCTGCTCGACCTCGAGCAGCTCGTCGGGGCGGCGGCCGGAGCCGGAGACCTGCGCCACTTCGTCTCCGAGCTCGTGCTCGACCCGCCGAGCTCGAGCGCCGACTGGGCCGGGCCGCCGCACCTCGACGAGGACTACCTCGTCCTCAGCACCGTCCACTCGGCCAAGGGCCTCGAATGGGACGCCGTCCACGTGATCGCCGCCTACGACGGCAACTTCCCGGCCGACATGAGCACGGGCAGCGAGGAGGGGATCGCCGAGGAGCGTCGCCTCTTCTACGTCGCCCTAACCCGAGCGCGCCGGACGCTCGCCGTCTACGTCCCGGTCCGCTACTACCACCGGCCGGGCGACGACGCCCACGGCTACGGCAAGCCGTCGCGCTTCCTCAGCGAGGCCGTCCAGCGGCTGTTCGCGGTGACCCGGACGGTCGAGCCGGCGGCCGCCGTTCCGGGTGCCGCGGGCGGGCGGCGGATCGAGGTCTCGGTCGACGCGCTGTTCGGCTGACGCCGTAAGGCTTACGTCCGGCGGCGAGGATATGATCGATGCGTCTTGACCGGAGGAGAGACGTCGAGTGGTCACGGGCGTTGGGTGGCCTCGGCCGGCCTTGCGCTCGCGCTGGTCATCGCCTGGTCGGCCCTCTAGCCGACCGCCGGACGAGCGGCGAGCGCGACCTACGTCGTCGAGTACAAGGGCGACTACGCCTACCACACCGACCGCGAGACGCCGAGCACGAGCAGCTCGGTCAAAGTCGACGAGACCTACTCGTGGGACATGACGCTGGCTACCACCGCCTCCGACGCCGGGCCGCCGACGTCGACGAGGACGCTGCTCGCCGGCGGCACGCTCAGGCGGGCCGTCGTGACGAGCGGCTCGACGACCCTGGTGCAGAGCTGCGCGATCAACGCTCTCGGGGCGCCCGACCTGTCACGGCTGACCCTCTACGCCGGGGCGGTCGCCGGCTCGGTCGACGCCCACGCCTTCCTCCCCGCCTCGGCCGTGGCGCCCGGCCACCTGCCGCCCGGCGGCGACGTCGCGGTCACCGCGGCGCCCGACAACGTGAACGGCGACTGCGGCGCCCACACCGGCTCCTACGCGCTCGGCTGCCAGGCCGGAACCTGCTCCGACGGCTGCCTCGCCTTCCCGGCCTCGGCCGCCTGGGACGCGTCGTTCGACCTGACCGTCAGGGGAATCGCCGCCCCGTCGGCGACCCAGGCCGGCGGCGCCGGCCAGTCCGACCAGGCCACGTGCGGAGCGAGCACCGAGAGCGGCCAGCGGGTGATCCACGCCACGCTCACCATCGTCAACCCCGGCGCCGGCGGGGCCGCGCCGGCGCTGCCGGCGGCGCCCGGCGCGGCGCCGGCGACCCCGGCGGCGCCAGCGTCCGGTCCGGCGGCCCCGACGGGCTCGACGCCGATCGTCTCACCGCCGGCGCGGCCCGATCCGGCGGCACTGGCCGGGGAGCTGGCGCGGCTGGCGCGGGCGGTCGGCCGCCGCTGCGGCGACGACCGGCTCGGCTCGGTGCTCGACGGGGCCGGCGCCGGGGGCGGAGCCCGCCTGCCCGCGGGCCTGAGCGGCGCCGAGCTGCTCGGCGCGAGGACGCTCGACTGCGCGCGGGCCTTCGTCGAGTGGCGGGCGACCGGGGTTCGGATCGCCGGCGAGCCGTTCGACGCCCGCTATTCGGAGATACCGCTGCCGCGGGCCTGGCCGGCGGCCACCCCATCGGCCGCCTGCCCGGCCACGGCCAGGTTCGCGCGGTGCCGGGCGGTGGTCCTCGCCCTGGAGCGCTACGCGAAGGCGGGCGGGCGGCGGGCGAGCCTGACCGAGGTGCTGGCGATCGTGGCCGAGCGGGCGGCCGCCGCTCGGGCGGCCTACCGCGCCGACCCGGTCGCGCCTGCCGCGGTCGAGCTCCAGACGGCGTTGAGCCGGGCCTACTCGGGCGTGCTCGTCAGCGCGAGCCGGGTCGAGCTGCGGGCGGCGCGCGCGCTCACCCTGGCGCTCCGGGCCGCCGGGGTCGGCGCGCTGCGCTTCGGGCCGGCGGCGCGCCAGCAGGCCGCCGCCCTCCTGACCCCGTCCGGGCCGCCGGCCTGGCTGGTCAGCCGGCTGGCCGGGGTGGGCCTCGGCAGCGCGGCGAAGCTCCGCAGCCAGTTCCGCTCCCTGGTCAAGCGGGCGGCGATCCGCCGCACGGCCACCGTCGGCACACTCTTCCGGGGGAGGGTGGCCCCTGAGATCCCCGCCGAGTCCTTCTTTGCCCTGACATTGTCCGATCTGGCCCGGCTGGCCGGGGCCGTGGGTGACTCGGCCGGGCGGGCGACCCTCGGCGCCGATGTTTCCGCCGCCCAGGCCGCCGCCGACCCGGCCGCCCGGCGCGCGGCGCTCGTCCGCTTCGTGGGCGACGCCGCCGGGCGCGAGACCGGCGAGCTGTCGCTGCTCCTCCAGACGGCAGGGGGCCGGCTGCTGCGCTAGATGCTCTGGGTCATGCCGCCGTCGACGAGGAGCGCGGTCCCGGTGATGTAGCTGGCCCGCTCGGAGCAGAGGAAGACGACGGCGGCGGCGAACTCCTCGGGGGTCCCGAGCCGCTCGGCCGGGATCTCGGCGGCGCCGACCGACTCGGCGACCTCCTTGGAGCCGAAGAGATCGAAGATGCGCTCGGTGGCGATCCGGCCGGGGAGGACGCTGTTGAGCGTGACCCCGTCGGGGGCGACGTCGCGGGCGATCGTCTTGAACGCGGCGAGGGTGGCCGCGCGATGGCTGTTGGAGAGCATCAGCGTCGGGGACGGCTCGCGGACGGTCGAGGAGGAGACGTTGACGATCCGCCCGAAGCGGCGCTCCTGCATCCCGGGCATGACGGCGGCGACGAGACTGATCGGAGCGAGAACGAGCGTCCGGTAGGCCGCCTCCCACTCCTCCCCGGTGTGCTCGAGCGGGGCCGGGCTGGCCGGGGGTCCGCCGGTGTTGGTGACGAGGATGTCGATCGGACCGAGCGCCGCCTCGACCTCCTCGACGAGCTGGCCGATCCCGTCGAGATCGGCGTTGTCGTGCTCGAAGGCGTGGGCCCCGAGCTCGCCGGAGACCTCGGCCAGCCGGTCGCGTGAGCGCGAGCTGATCGCCACCCGGGCGCCCTCGGCGATCAGCTCGGCGGCGATCGCCCGGCCGAGTCCCCTCGAGCCGCCGGTGACGAGCGCGACCCGCCCGCTCAGGCCGAGATCCATCAACAGCTCCGGCGTTCGCGTGGGGGCACGCCAGGCATTGTCGCATCGCCCCGGGCCGGTAGCCTGTGCCGGCCGCTCGGGCGGTTAGCTCAGCTGGTCAGAGCGCCTGCCTTACACGCAGGAGGTCGCTGGTTCGAGCCCAGCACCGCCCATCGACGGAAAGCCCTGCTATAGCCGTCCTTTGACCCTATTCACAGGATCGCAAGAGGCGACTTGGACCGGCGCGTGGAAGCAATTTGGAAGCGCGTGGTCCGCCAAGAGGCCCAGCCCACCCGCGAGACAGCAACAGGGCACAGCAGTCGGGCGGCCGCATGACGCTTCCCTGTGGGCCAGGGACGCGGCGGCGCTTCAGGTCTTCCCATGCCGGTCGTCGGGAAATGAAGAGGCGTTCGAGGGCTACTGCTCGGGAGTCCGGCGAGGCACGGCGGAGACGGCGACAGCGGCGCGGCGACGGGCGCAGGCATACCGCGCGATCGTCTTGTCTTGCCCAGCCGGGTCGGGACGACTCCCTCCGTCGCGGGGCCTGGTACGCATGGTGCGCTCTCTGCGGCGTTCACCCGCTGACCGCGCGTCGTCACTACGTCGACGCCTGGATCCGCCAGCTGAGCGCAGAGCCGCGGCCGGCGACGGCCCGCCGGCGTCGCCGGCGTCGATCGCCCGACGCCTGTCGTGCCTGTCGAAGTTCTACGACTACGGCATCAAGGACGCGGAGCTGCTCGCGCAACCTCCCGCTGGCCAACGTGCGCCGCCCGAAGGTCGGAGAACGACTCGCCGACGGTCGACCTGACAGCCGAGGAGCTCGACCGGCTCCTGACCGCCGCCGGGGCGCACAGCGCCGCTCCACGGCGCTGGTCAGCTTGTCGATCTGGCGATCCATCCGCAACAGGACGTTTATAACGACCTCCCGCCCCGCGTCATAAATCGCCCCGGTGTCCACTCGCTCCACGCCCCGGAGTTCGACGCCAGCGCGATATGTCTCCCCCAGACCCTCTGGACGCCTACCGGTTTTGGGGCGGCCTACGGGAGGGGTCGAAGAGCCTTTTCGGACGTCGTGGGTAGCGCTCGTGGGTAGCGCTTGGCCCCATCCTGACGCGCGAATCGAGGGAAGCGCCCGCCGCGACTGGCCTGGCCGGGGTGACACCATCCGGCCCGGCGATCATGCTGGTCGGTCATGGCTGACTTCGCCGAGCGCATCTTCGGACTCGCGGCCGACGCGCTCGCCGAACAGGAGCGCCAAGTCAGCGAACTGCGCAGCCGCGGCGCCGGGTTGCTCGCCGGCGGCGCCGTCGTGGCTTCGCTCCTGGCGGGGTCTGTCTTCCACGCCGGACATCCCCGCGGCGCGGCGGAGGTGACGGCTGCGGCCGCCGGCCTGCTCGGCGCTGGCGGCTTGCTGGTGTTCGTGGTGCTCCTGCTCCGTCCGTACGAGCTCGGCTTCAGCGTCAGGGCCGGGGCGACGTACCGGGCGCTCTGGGATGAGGGCGTGCTCGAGCAGCCGATGGTCGACATCGCGCTCGCGGAGGCGTTCGAGGAACGGCGGACCGAGAATGCCCAGGTGGTCAGGTGGCTCACGCGATACCTCGCGTCGGCGCTCGCCACCCTCGTCGTCGAAGCCGTTGGATTGGCCATCGCCGCGGCGCTAAGCTCCTAGGCGATGGCAACTCCCCCCCGTCGAGAGACTCCCCAGACGCCCGCGAAACCGAGCAGCGTGCCACCGCCCGGTTCTGTGCCCAAGCTGCCTCAGACGATTTTCAATCTGGAGAAGAGGGGCGGCACAGGAAGCCCCGGCGCCGCGCGCCGCTCCGGTCAGTAGAGGCCAAGCTCCGCGCCGGGGGCGCTGACAGCACGACAGGAGCGCTCTGGCGTCCCGGCCGGAGCGGCGGCTGTGGCGCGTTGATGATCGTGCGTCCGCGGACGACCGCGGCACTTGGCAGAATCGGGTGAGCGATGGCTTCGGAGAGCGACGAGATCCAGGCGCAGTTCGCGGCGACGCAGGAGCGCTGGCGCCAGGCGATCTCCGCCCACCGCATGGCCCCGCCCGACGCCGGGTTCAGCGCCCGTCTCGCCGATCTCGCCGAAGCCGCGCGCGCAGAGGCCGCGATCTGCCGCCGCGCAGACGCCGCGGGCTTCGAGTGGCCGCCGCACAAGTCAACGGGCCGCGAGCCGTACGAGCTGCAGCCCGGCACCGGGCGGCGCGGGCCCGACGCGCTCTGGCGCCGCTTCGACGCCGCGGTGCACGAGCTCAACCGCGCCGGCGCCGGCACCGA
>CAVXPW010000002.1:0-99180 GCA_963763785.1 uncultured Solirubrobacterales bacterium
GCGTGAAGCCGCTTCTGACCTCAAGGGCGTCCACACGAGAGCCGATGCAGGCTCGGATGCGATCGCTTCTGTTCGACCCGTGGGACGGATCGCGGATCCGCAGCTGGATCGCGGCGTGCGTCGTCGCCGCGCTCGGGGTCGCCGGTGGTCTGCTCATCCACGGTTCCTCGGGCGTCGCCCGCGCACCCATCCCTGGCCCGACGAGTGCGCCGTGGCCCCCGGCTGGGCTGCAGCTCGTTCGGAGCCGGCGACCCGGACTGAGGGTGCTGTTCATCGGCAACAGCTTCACAGCGGCGAACGGGATGGTCGCGATGATCCAGCGACTCGCCGCGACGAACCGACCGCATCCTCTCCCCATGCTCGCTGTGGAGTACGACCCGGGCGGATCAACGCTCCGGCACGCTGCGAGCGACCCCGCCCTGCGTGAACTCTTGAGCGCCGCGCGCTGGAACGTCGTCGTGCTCCAGGAGCAGAGCCAGTCGCCTGCACTGATGGCGGACTGGCTGCATTACGAGACGCTCCCCGCCGTCGATGCGCTCGGCGCGATGATCAGACGTGATGGCGCGCGGCCGCTGCTGTTTGAGACCTGGGGTTACGAGAGCGGTGACCTCGACAATTTCGCTAACGACTCGTACACGGCGATGCAGAGCCGCCTGCACGACGGCTACATGGCGATGGCCGCCCGCAACCGGATCAGGATCGCACCGGTCGGCGATGCCTGGGCGCAGGCGATCCGCATGCGACCGAATCTGCCGTTATGGGCCGCGGACGGGAAACCCTAGCGTCGAGGGGTCGTACCTCGCCGCCGCCGTCCTGACCACGAGCCTCGACACATACGCTGGTCGAGTCGGGTCGGTCATCGCCCCGCAACGCAGTCCCTACACGGCGGGGCTCGATTCCGGGACCGCCGTCTGGCTTCAACGAATCGCGCTCCACATCGCGGCGCCCGCCGCAACGCGCTGAGACGCCGCGATCGATGCCGAAGCGCCCCGCGGGCCTGGCCCCGGAGGCGTGCCCCGGAAGTCCGGGCCACCAGCTCTGGCAGCTCGAAGTTGTTTCGGCAAGGTGCCGGCGCTAGGAGGCGGGCGCCCGGCCGCCACCAGCGCAGCCCGGCGCGACTCCTTTCGCGTGGAAGCAGCCGTCGCGCTGGCGGTTCGTCTGGTCCCATTCGCGGAGGAGGGACAACTACAGAGAACTAGTCTTCTCTGTAGTAAACTCCCGGTGTGGCTACAGAGAACACGAAAGCAGGACGCCGTCGGGCAGCCGGAACCACTACAGAGAACACGACGGCGGTCGCCGGACGGCGGCGGGGCAGGGCCCCGGTCGTCCTACCGGAGCCCTACGCCGAGGTGCTCGACGAGTACTCCACGGCCCTCCGAACGGCGCCGCTGTCTGACCAGACGCGGCGGACCTACGCCTCGAAGGTCCGCCAGTTCCTCGCGTGGCTCGCCGGCGCCGAGCTCGACGCGGATCCGCTCGCCGGTCCCGATGGCCGCGACTGGGCGGTGCGCGACTACCGTGCGCACCTCCAGACGGTGCTCAAGCGCAGCCCCGCGACCGTCAACAACGCGCTCGCCGCGGTCGACGACCTGTACATCCGCCGCGGCCTGGGCCCCGCCAGCGCCGCCCGCGTGGAGATCGCCGCGACGGCGCCCCGTGCGCTCGATCAACGCGCGCAGCTGCGCTTCATCCGCGAAGTCCAGCGCTGCCCCTCGCCGCGCGACCAGGCCCTCGCGCTCGTGCCGTTCTACGCCGGCGCGCGGATCAGCGAAATCGTCGCGCTCGACGTCGATGACATCGCCCGCTCCGCCCGCAAAGGCGTCCTGCGGATCCTCGGCAAAGGCGAACGCGTCCGCCACGTCCCGATCCACCCGCAGCTCCGAAGCGCGCTCACCGGCTGGCTCGACGAACGCGCCGACTGGCCCGGCGCCGAAACCAGCCCGGCCCTGTTTCTCAACCAGCGCGGCGGGCGCCTCAGCGTCCGCGGCGCCCACGACATCGTCACCGGCATCGCCGCGACCGCCGGCCTCGACGAGGGCGCGACCGTCCACGTCCTTCGCCACACGTTCGCGACAACGCTGGTGCGCGGCGGCACCGACCTCGTCATCGTCGCCGAGCTCCTCGGCCACGCCCGCCTCGAGACGACCCGCGGATACACCCGCCCGAGCGCAGAAGACCGCACACGAGCGCGCGACCTGCTCCTCGTCGACAAATAGGCGCCGGTCGAGGCCGATCTACCGGCCTAATGGACTTTTCGGGCTTATCTTGGCTGTACCCCGTCCAGAGCTGCTCGCGGTCGGCCTGGTGCTCGGGGCCCCGCTGGCCGGCGCGCATCGCGACCTCCCAGACGGCGAGCTCGGTGGTGCCGAGGGACGGGGCGGCGAGTGTTCGCATGACTGCGTTTGCGGTCTCGTGGCGGGGGGCGTCGGCGGCGGTCACGAGCATGGCGATCTCCTGATAGACAAGTGACTTGTCTATAGTGAGGCAGCCTTGTCGGCCGAGGTCGAGATCCAGGGATCGGAGCTGGCGGTTGCGCTCCTGCTCGCCTCGCGAGCGCTCTTCGAGGAGCTCCATCGCCGGCTGGCGGCGGCTGGACACGAGCGGCTGCGGCCGGCGCACGGGTTCCTCTTCCAGGCGGTCGCCGGGACGGATGGGGCGACGGCGTCGGAGATCGCGGCGCGGCTGGGGCTGACCAAGCAGGCGGCCCGGCTGATCGTCGACGAGCTCGTCGCCACCGGGTACGTGGCGCGGGGCGAGGATCCGGCCGATCGGCGGCGGCGGCCCGTACGCCTCACCGGCCGCGGCGAGGATGCCCTGCGCCGATCGGCGGCGATCTTCGACGAGCTGCGCGACGAGCTGGCGGCTACCCTCGGCCCGGCCGGGCTGGACGGAGGGATGACCTTGCTCGCCGGGATCGAGGCCCGGTACGGCCCAGTCGCGCTCCGCCCGGTCTGGTAGGCCCCAGGCGGACCCGGAGTCGGGCCTCGGCCTGGTCATCGTCCAGAGCATTCGCCGCGCCCGCACAGGGGGGCCAAATGCCGTGAATCGCCCGGCCGTGGGGAGCCGACGCCTGGATGGCGCTCCCGACCTCCCAGACCGGCCCCGCCGGCGGGGAGCCGCGCGGCGGCGCGTCTGGGGCGGCTGTCAAAGTGGCGAGCTTGTCCGCTCCCGTCTTCGTCATCACCGGCCCGTCGGGCGTCGGCAAGGGGACGCTGATCCGCTCGCTGCTCGAGCGTCACCCCGAGGTCGAGCTCGCGATCTCGGCCACCACCCGCGCTCCGCGCCCGGGCGAGCGCCACGGCGTCGACTACCACTTCCTCGAGCCGGACGACTTCGACCGCCTGGTCGGGGCCGGCGAGTTCGTCGAGCACGCCGAGTACGCCGGCAACCGCTACGGGACCCTCCGCCGCGAGCTGGACGAGCGGACGGCGGCCGGAGTGCCTGTCGTCCTCGAGATCGACCTCCAGGGCGCCCGGCAGGTGCGCGCCGCCCTCCCCGAGGCGATCCAGGTCTTCATCGCCCCGCCGAGCTTCGGCGAGCTCCGATCACGCTTGGTCGGTCGCGGGACCGACGATCCGCAGGGCGTCGCCGCCCGCCTCGAGCTCGCCCGAGCCGAGCTCGACGCCGAGAGCGAGTTCCCCCACGTGATCGTCAACGACCGCTTGGAGGCCGCCGTCGCCAAGCTCCTTGCCGTCCTCGAGCCGCGACTGGAGTAGGTGGGGCGGAGACTCGGCCGCCGCTTCACTCGCGGAGGGCGCGTGGACGCGACCGCCGGGCTGGCGCCGCCGACCGCCGCGGTCGGGGCTCCGCTCGGAAGGAGCTGCGCGTCGGGTAGGATCAGATCGTCCAACCGGCGAAAGGGATCATGCCCGTCACCTCACCCCGCATCGACAAGCTTCTCGACCACGTCGACTCGAACTACGCCAGCGTGATCGTCGCCGCCAAGCGCGCCCGGCAGATCAACTCCTACTACCAGAATCTCGGCGAGGGAAGCTTCGACGAGTTCCCGCCCCCGATGGTCGATACCGGCTCCAAGAACTACCTCACGATCGCGCTCGAGGAAGTCGCCGCCGGCAAGCTGAAGTACCACTACCGCTAGGCCCGTCCCGGTCGCGCACGATGGCGCGCATCCTCCTCGGCGTAAGCGGCGGGATCGCGGCCTACAAGGCGCTCGAGCTCGTCCGGCTGGCCACCGCCGCCGGCCACGCCGTCCGCGTGATCCAGACCCCCGCCTCGCGGCGCTTCGTCGGCCCGGCGTCGTTCGCCGCGCTGACCGGCGCGCCCGTCCTCTCCGACGAGTTCGCGGCCGACCCGCTCCGCGGCGCCTTTCCCGGCCAGGCGCCCCCCGGACACCTCCCGCTCAGCCACCTCGAGCTCGCCGGCAACGCCGATCTCCTGGTGATCGCCCCGGCCTCGGCCAACACGCTGGCCAAGCTCGCCGCCGGGATGGCCGACAACCTGCTGTGCGGCGCCGCCCTCGCGGCCACCTGTCCGCTCCTCCTCGCCCCGGCCATGAACAACCACATGTACGAGCACCCGGCCACCCAGGCCAACCTCGACCTCCTCCGCGCGCGCGGCGCCACCGTCCTCGACCCCGGCTCCGGCCGCCTCGGCTCCCCCGGCGAGTGGGGCGTCGGCCGTCTCGCCGAGCCGGCCGACATCCTCGCCGCCGGGGAGGCGCTCCTCGACCCACCGGCCGCCCCAGAGCGGTGGAGCGGGCTGCGCGTGCTGGTCAGCGCCGGCGGAACCCGCGAGCCGATCGACGCCGTCCGCTTCCTCGGCAACCGCTCGTCCGGACGGATGGGCTTTGCCCTCGCCGACGAGGCCGCTGACCGCGGGGCGGACGTCACGGTGGTGGCCGCCAACGTCGACCTCGCCCGCAACCCGGCCGTCCGCTACCTCGACGTCGCCACCGCCGCCGAGCTCGAGCGCGCCTGCCTGGCCGAGTTCGCCGCCACCGACGTCCTCCTGATGGCCGCCGCCGTGGCCGACTTCCGGCCCGCCGGCGCCCGGGACGGGAAGATCGTCAAGGGCGACCACGCGAAGCTCGCCCTCGAGCTCGAGCCGACGACCGATGTCCTCGCTCTGCTGGCCGAACGACGCCAGGACGGTCAGACACTGGTCGGCTTTGCCGCCGAGCACGGCTCCGGAGCACGGGAACGAGCCCGCGCCAAGCTTCTGCGCAAGCGGCTCGACGCCGTCGTGGTCAACGACATCTCGCGCCCGGAGATCGGCTTCGACACCGTCGAGAACGAGGTCACGATCATCACCGCCGCGGGGGACGACGAAGCGGTTCCCCGCGCCGCCAAGCCGGCCGTCGCCCGGGCCATTCTCGACGCCGTCGAGCGCATCCGCCAGCCACGCGACGCCGGTGGTATGCTCGATTGACAGCTTTCGCGCCCACGCCGAGCGTCGGCGTTTTCTCATCCGAAAGTGGGCGCTCGCCCGCTTTTTTTTACGTCATGAACAGCCTCCAGAGCGACATCGACCAACAACTCCAAGGCCCGATTCCCGGGATCGACGTCCTGCTCGTCGAGCAGGCCGGCGACGTCCTGCGGGTCTTCGTCGACCATCCCGACGGCGTCACGCTCGCCCTCTGCGAGCGCGTCACCCACGAGCTCGGCGACCTGCGCGAGCGCTTCGCCATCGAGGTCTCCTCGCCCGGACCCCGGCGGCCGCTGACCAAGCCCGAGCACTTCCGCCGCTTCGTCGGCCGGCGGGCCCGGCTGCGCACTGCCGCCGACTGCGAAGCGGCCCCGAACCGCAACCTCACCGGCGAGCTGGTCGGTGCATCCGACAAGACGGTGACGATCGCCGCTCCCGATGGCGTCCTGGCGATCCCCTACAGCGCCATCAAACGATCCCACCTCGTCGAGGAGTAGACCTATGTCACGCGAGATCCTGGATGCGATGCATGCGCTCGCCCGCGAGAAGGGCATCGAGCCGGAGAAGCTGATGGTCGCCCTCGAGGACGCGCTCCTCTCGGCCTACAAGAAGCAGCCCAGCGCCGCCAAGTACGCCCGCGTCGAGATCGACCGCGAGACGGCCGACTTCCGCGTCATCGAGTTGATCATCCCCGAGCGCCTCGAGGCCCACCTGATCGTCGAGACGATCGACGAGGCCACGACCGTCGACCCCGAGACCGGCGAGATGCGCGAGCCCGAGGATCCGGAGATCGACCCGGCCAAGTTCGCCGAGTACCGCGACCAGATCGAGGAGCGCGACGTCACCCCCGACGACTTCGGCCGGATCGCCGCCCAGACCGCCAAGCAGGTGATCCTCCAGCGGATCCGCGAGGCCGAGCGCGACATGATGTACGAGGAGTACCGCGACCGTGTCGGCGAGCTGATCACCGGCATCGTCCAGCAGTCGGACTCCCGCTACACCCTGGTCCAGCTCCGCGAGCGCGTCGAGGCCCTGCTGCCCAAGTCCGAGCAGGTCGATGGCGAGCGCTACGACCACTCCCAGCGGATAAAGGCGGTGATCAAGGAGGTCTCCCCGTCGACCAAGGGGCCCTCGATCATCGTCTCCCGGCGCGACACCGAGCTGATCAAGAAGCTCTTCGAGCTCGAGGTCCCCGAGATCGCCGACGGCCTCGTCGAGATCGCCAACGTCGCCCGCGAGCCCGGCTACCGCTCGAAGATCGCCGTCATCTCCCACGCCGACGGCGTCGATCCGGTCGGCGCCTGCGTCGGCCCCCGCGGGTCGCGCGTGCGGATGGTCGTCTCCGAGCTCCGCGGCGAGAAGATCGACATCATCCCCTACAACGACGAGCCCGCCCGCTTCGTGGCCAAGGCGCTCTCGCCCGCCCGCGTCCGCGAGGTCCTCGTCGACGACGAGAACAAGCAGGCGACGGTGATCGTCCCCGACGACCAGCTCTCGCTGGCGATCGGACGCGAGGGTCAGAACGCCCGTCTCGCCGCCCGCCTGACCGGCTGGCGGGTCGACATCAAGTCGGAAAGCGAGTTCGCCGCCGAGGAGGCCGAGCACGGCTACGAGGAGGAGGACGTCCAGGGGCGCTGCGCCGCGGTGATGTCCACCGGCCGCCGCTGCCCCAACGCCTCGCTCCCCGGCTCGCGCTACTGCGGCCTCGAGTCCCATCAGGCGCTCGAGGGCACCGGCTCCGACCAGGTCGTCAGCGCCGCGCCCTCGGCGGAGCCCGCGTCATAGCGGGGCGCTCGGCCGTGTCATCGGCGAAGGCGGCCGGGCCGCAGCGACGGTGCGTCGGCTGCGGGCGATCGGCCCCGAAGGCGGAGCTCCTGCGCCTGGTCGCCGCCGACGGCCTCGCCGTCGCCGACCCGACCGCCGCGCGCCCCGGTCGCGGCGCCTACATCTGCCGCGGGTCGCAGGCGCTGCTCGATCCCGCCTGCCTCGCGCGCGCCACCCGGCGGGGCGGGCTCGCCCGCGCCCTGCGCCGGCCGGTGAGGATCGCCCCCGGCCTGATCTCCGACCGCCACGCGGGCGAGGCGCCCGAGGGTAACCGTACTGGCCGCGCGAACCGCCTAGAATCGATTGGCTGATGGCAAAGAAGCGCGTACATGAACTGGCCAAGGAGCACGGCATGTCCAGCAAGGACGTGCTCGCCAAGCTCACCGCCGCCGGGATCGAGGTCAAGGCTCCGGCCTCGGCCGTCGACGAGGCGCAGGCGACTGCCGCGCTGACCGGCAACGGCGGCCCGCCCGCCGCCCCGGCCGCCGCCCCCGGCCCGGCCGCCGAGCCCCCCGCAGCGGGGACCGCCGCCGCGGCGGCTCCCGGCGGACCCGGAGCCGCCGCCGGCGAGCAGGCGCGCGCGCGCCCGACGCGCGATTCCCGCACCGGCGAGCGCGCCCCCGCCGCCGCCACCGGTCCCGGCGGCCGGCGCCGCGTGGTGATCGACTCGCAGGCTTCCCGCCGCTCGAACGCCGGGCCGGCCAACCAGCCCCAGCGCCGCCCCCAGCGCCGCGGCCGGCGCCGCCGCGGCAGCTACGACGACACGATCGCCCCGATCGACAACAGCGCCCTCGAGGCGACCGACCTCGTTCGGGTCAACTCCGGCTCGACGGTCAAGGACGTCGCCGAGTACTTCGGCGTCGCCGTCCCCGAGATCATCAAGAAGCTGATGGGCCTCGGCGAGATGGCCACGCTGACCCAGACGCTGTCCGACGACGCCATCCAGGTGCTCGCCGAGGGCTTCAACAAGCAGGTCGAGATCGTCCACGCCGCCGACGACGTCTCCGCCGAGCCGGTCTACGAGGACGACGAGGCCACGCTCGTCGAGCGCCCCCCGGTCGTGGTGATCATGGGTCACGTCGACCACGGCAAGACCTCGCTGCTCGACGCGATCCGCTCGACCGAGGTCACCGCCGGCGAGGCCGGCGGGATCACCCAGCACATCGGCGCCTACCAGGTCCACCACGGCGGCAAGGCCATCACCTTCCTCGACACTCCCGGCCATGAGGCGTTCACCGCGATGCGCGCCCGCGGAGCCCAGGTCACCGACATCGTGGTGCTCGTGGTCGCCGCCGACGACGGGGTCAAGCCGCAGACCGAGGAGGCGATCGACCACGCCCGGGCCGCCGACGTCCCGATCATCGTCGCCGTCAACAAGATCGACAAGGAGGGCGCCCAGCCCGACCGCGTCCGCACCGAGATGACCTCCCGCGGCCTGCAGCCAGTCGAATGGGGCGGCGAGGTCGAGTTCGCCGACGTCTCGGCCAAGACCAAGCAGGGGCTCGACGACCTGCTCGACACGATCCAGCTGATGGCCGAGCTCGAGGAGCTCAAGGCCAACCCGTCCGCCGAGGCGTCCGGCGCGGTGATCGAGTCGCGCCTGGACCCCGGCCGCGGACCGGTCGTGACCATCCTCATCCAGCGCGGCACGCTCAAGGTCGGCGACGCCCTCGTCGCCGGCGCCAGCTTCGGCCGGGTTCGCGCGATGCACGACTTCCAGGGCGTCCGCGTCAAGCGCGCCCGCCCGGGCGAGCCGGTCGAGGTGCTCGGCTTCGACGGCGTCCCCGAGGCCGGCGAGTTCGTCCGCGTCGTCGAGAGCGAGCGCCGCGCCCGCCAGCTCGCCGGCGAGCGCGCCAACCGCCTGAAGACCGAGGCCCTGGCCCGCCGCTCCGGTCGCAAGATCTCCCTCGAGGACGTCTTCCGCCTCGCCCAGGAGGGCGCGGTCAAGGACCTCAACCTCGTCCTCAAGGCCGACGTCTCCGGCTCCTTGGAGGCCGTCGAGGACGAGATCGCCAAGCTCCCCCAGGACGAGGTCTCGGTCAACATCATCCACCGCGGCGTCGGCGGCATCAACGAGTCCGACGTCATGCTCGCCGCCGCGTCCAACGCGATCATCCTCGCCTTCAACGTCCGTCCGGTCGGCGACGCCCGGGCCCTGGCCGACCGCGAGGGCATCCAGATCCGCGGCTACGCCGTGATCTACAAGGCGATCGAGGAGCTCCGCGCCGCCATGGAGGGCATGCTCGAGCCCGAGGAGGTCGAGGACACCATCGGCCAGGTCGAGATCCGCCAGACCTTTCGCGCGTCTCGGATCGGCACGATCGCCGGCTCGTTCGTCACCGAGGGCAAGATCACCCGCGGCTCGCGGGTGCGCCTCGTCCGCGACGGGACGGTCGTCGCCGACACGACGATCGCCAGCCTCCGCCGCTTCAACGAGGACGTCCGCGAGGTCAGCGCCGGCTTCGAGTGCGGCATCGTCCTGCAGAACTTCCAGGACGTGAAGGAGGGCGACATGCTCGAGGTCTACGCCACGCGCCAGGTCGAGCGAGAGCTCGCCTGACCGCCCCGGGTTCGCGGCGATCGGATGGCGTTATGGGCAGCGAACGCATGCGCCGCGTCGACCGGGCGATCCGCCAGGTCCTGGCCGACGCCGTCGCCGCCCCGCTCAAGGACCCGCGGATCGGGTTCGTCACGGTGACCGACATCCGCACGACCTCGGACCTGACCAGCGCCACCGTCTACTTCAGCGTCCTCGGCGACGACGACGTCCGCCAGAGCACCCTCGCCGGCCTGCGCCACGCCCACGGCCACCTCCAGGCCTGTATCGCCCGCGAGCTCCAGCTCAAGCGCACGCCCGCGCTCGACTTCGTCTACGACGACACGACCGACCGTGCCCTGCGGGTCGAGCAGCTGATCGACGAGGGCGCCGGATGACCGAGGTCGAGCTCGAGCTGCCCTCCGCAGCCACCCGCCAAGCCGTCGTCGACCAGATCCGCCGGGCCGAGCGCTTCGTGCTCGTCACCCACGAGCATCCCGACGGCGACGCCCTCGGCTCGCTGGTCGCCATGCAGGCCGTCCTCCGCGCGCTTGGCAAGGACTCGATCCTGTTCATCGCCGCCGACGAGTTCCCGCTCCCCCGCGAGTACCGCTTCTTCGCCCTCGAGGGGCTCTCCAACGTCGTGCCGGCCGACCTCGACGAGCGCACCGCCGTCTTCCTCGACTGCGGCAACATCGAGCGCAACCCGGCGGCCATGCTCCGGGACGCCGATCCGCTGCTGAACCTCGACCACCACCACGACAACACCCGCTTCGGCACCGTCAACCACGTCGTGCCCGAGGCCTCGTGCACCGCCGAGGTCGTCTGGGACCTGATGCACGCGCTCACCGTCGACCTCACCCCGGCGATCGCCGACGCCCTCTACGTCGGCCTAATCACCGACACCGGGCGCTTCTCCTACGAGAACACCGGCCCCCGGGCCCATCTGATGGCGGCCGAGCTGATCGAGGCCGGCGTCGACGTCGCGGCGATCTACCGCCAGATCTACGAGGGCATGCCCTATGCCAAGCTCGAGCTGCTCGGGCGGGCCCTCCAGCGGGTCGTTCGCTACGACGACGGCGGCCTGGCCATCGCCTTCCTCACCGAGCGCGACTACGCCGAGGCCGCGGCCGAGGAGAGCTACGCCGAGGGCATCATCGACCACCTCCGCGCCGTCGATGGCACGAAGGTCGCCGCGCTCGTCCGCGAGCTCCTCGGCGGCGACAAGCGCGGCCAGAAGAAGGTCTCGCTGCGCGCGACCGGCGACGATGTCGACGTCTCGGCGATCGCCCGCGCCCACGGCGGCGGCGGCCACCGCCGCGCCGCCGGCTTCACCACCGAGCTCCCGATCCCCGCCCTCGTCGAGGATCTCCGGGCCCAGCTCGCCGCCCATCTGAAGGACGGGCTCCCGTCGACGGCCTGATCCTGGCCGACAAGCCGGCGGGCATCACCTCCCACGACATGGTCGCCCGGGCCCGGCGCGCGCTTGGCAAGCGGCGCGTCGGCCACGCCGGGACGCTCGACCCGTTCGCCACCGGGCTCCTGATCCTCCTGATCGGGCGGGCGACACGCGTGCAGCGGTACCTGATGGAGCTACCCAAGACCTACGAGGTGATCGCCCGCTTCGGCGCCACCTCGACGACCGGCGACACCGAAGGCGAGATCGTCGAGACCGGGGTCATCCCCAATGCCCTCGTGCTCCCGACCGGTCCGGTGCGCCAGCGCCCCCCGGCCCACTCGGCGGTCAAGGTCGGGGGTGAGCGCGCCTACGCCAAGGCGCGCCGCGGCGAGGAGGTCGTGCTCGCCGAGCGGACGGTCGAGCTCCACGAGTTCACCGAAATCTGGCGCTCCGACGACCGCGCGGCCTTCCGCGTCGTCTGCTCCTCGGGCACCTACGTCCGCTCGCTGATCGCCGACCTCGGCGACGCCTACTGCCTCGAGCTCCGCCGGACGGCGATCGGACCGTTCGCGGTGGCCGGCGCCTGGCCGGGACAGGGCCACGCCGACGTGCACAGCCTCGCCGACGCGCTCGGCCGGATCATGCCGGTGCTCACGCTCGGGATCGACGAGGCCGCAGCCGCGGCCCACGGCCGGGCGCTCCCCGGCGCGGCCGCCCCGGGCGGGGCCGTCCTGCTCGTCGATGGCGACGGCCCGATCGCTGTGGCCGAGGAGCGCGGGCCCGACGGGCTCAAGCCGGTCGTCGGGTTTCGCGGCTGAGGGACCGTCTAGGGTTTGCCCGCGTGAGGGTGAACCACCTGCCGGATGTGGAGCGGCGGCCGCGGCGCGTGGCGATCGGCGCCTTCGACGGCGTCCATCTCGGCCACCGGGCGGTGATCGGCGACTCGGACGCCGTCCTCACCTTCGATCCCCACCCGTCGGCCGTCGTCGCCCCCGCGCACGCGCCGAAGCTCCTCACGCCGCTGGCGGTCAAGGCGTCCCTGATCGCCGCGCTCGGCGTCGAGGAGCTGATCGTGATCGACTTCGACGCCGCCTTCGCCGCCCGGACCGCCCGGGCCTTCGTCGACGACGTGCTCGTCGACGCGCTCGGTGCCACCCACCTCGCCGTCGGCGAGAACTTCCGCTTCGGCCACCGCGCCCAGGGCGACGCCGCCATGCTGGCCGCCGACCACCGCTTCGCCACCCGGGTCGAGCCGCTGCTCGAGGTAGGGGAGGAGGTCGTCTCCTCGAGCCACATCCGCGGCCTCGTGCTGGCCGGCGAGGTCGCCCAGGCCACCCGTTTCCTCGGCGCTCCGTTCGAGCTCCGCGGCGAGGTCGTCGCCGGCGATCGCCGCGGCCGCGAGCTCGGCTTCCCGACGGCTAATCTCGTGCCCGACCCGGCGCTCGTCACCCCCGGCCACGGGGTCTACGCCTGCCTGGCCGACGATCGGCCGGCGGCGGTCTCGATCGGCGTGCGCCCGACCTTCGAGACCGGGCGCGGCGAGCTGATCGAGGCCTTCCTGATCGACTTCGACGGCGACCTCTACGGGCGTGTCCTGCGGCTGCAGTTCCTCGAGCGGCTCCGCGGCGAGCGCCGCTTCGAGACCGTCGAAGCGCTCGTCGCCCAGATGGGCGAGGACATCGAGCGAGCGCGCGAGATCTGCCGCTGAGGCGCCGCCGGGGCCGCCGGGGCCGGCGAGGCCTCAGCGCCGCGTCCTATCGGCCGCCGAGCTTCTGGAGCTGGGCGAGGGTGATCGTGTGCGAGGCCACCGGAGGCCGCACGGACACCGGGACGTTCACGGCGCTGATGTCGATCGTGCTCGTGAGCACTCCGTGGGCCGCGGTCGTGAGCGTCGTGACGATCCGCACCGGCACGCCGGCGTCGGAGAGGTAGGAGACGATGTCCTCGCGCGTGGCGCCGATCTGGTTGAGCTTCGCCTTCACCTGCGCGAGGAGCGCGGGGTCGATTCCGGCGGCGGGCAGCGTCGCCGGGGTGAACGACCCGCGCAGCGCGACGACGTGCTGCCCGCGGATCGTCGACGTCCCAGCCTCGTGGAAGACGCGCTTGGCCGCCAGCAGCCGCAGCGTGTTCGTCGGATCGGCGCTCTGCGCCGTCTTCAGCAGCGCCGAGAGGTCGATCCCGCTCGCCGAGGACGCCGCGCCGAGATCGACGGCGAGCCACGTCCGGCCGGTGCGCGCGGCGAGCGCCGGTATCCGCACGTAGATCGTGTTGCCGACGATGCGCTCGGTGACCGTCTTGCCCCCGGCCGTGAACACGAACGCGCCGGTCAGGTTCGGGTGGACCTGCATCAACGCGGTCGCCGCGACGGTCTGCGCCGGGGCGCCCGCCGTCGCCGGCACCGTCGTGTTCAGCGTGAAGGCCAGCGAGTTGACCTTCAGCTGCGACGCCCGGCTGACCAGCGTCGCCACGTCGGGCGTCGACGCGCCGCTGCTGCCGCTGTTCGACGAGCCGCCTCCCCCACAGGCGGTGACGCCGACGGCGCAGAGCGCCACCGCCCACCACCGGCGCCGGCTGTGCGGAAGGGACACGTGGACGTATATACCGGCGGCGGGCGTCGACTGTCAAGCGGGCGGCCGGCTCCTCGCCGCGGGCCCGCTGCCCGGTCGGCGCCTGAGCGACGAGCCGGGGAGCCGCGCGGGCTGCTACCGTTGCCGCCGATGACGCTAACCAAGGAACGCAAGCGCGAGCTGGCCGCCGAGTACGGCGCCTCAGAGGCCGATACCGGTAATACGCGGGTTCAGGTCGCCCTCCTCACCGAGCGGATCAACCACCTGACCGAGCACCTGCGCACCCACGGCCACGATCACCACTCGCGGCGCGGCCTGCTGATGCTGGTCGGGCAGCGCCGGCGCTTCCTCAACTACCTGCAGCGCAGCGACCTCGACGGTTATCGCGTGCTGATCAAGGCGCTCGGCCTCCGCAAGTGACCGTCCTCGCGCCGGGCACGCCCGCGCCCGAGTTCTCGCTGGCCGACGAGCAGGGCGGCCGCTTCACCGAAGCCGACCTCCTCGGTCACATGACCGTCCTCGTCTTCTACCCGTTCGCCTTCAGCCCGGTCTGCTCCGAGCAGCTCAGCCTCTACGAGGAGGTGCTCGACGAGCTCGCCGCCCAGGGGGCGCGGGTGATGGCGGTGTCCTGCGACGCCGGCTACTCGCAGACCGCGTTCCGCGACCATCTCCACATCACGATCGCGCAGCTGTCGGACTTTGAGCCCAAGGGCGCGACCTGCCGGGCCTTCGGCGTGCTCCACGACGGCGGCTTCCCCGAGCGCGCCCTGGTCATCGTCGGACCCGACGGCGTGGTCAAGTGGAGCTATCAGGCGCCATCACCCGGCGACCTGCCCGGCGCCAACCTGATCTTCGACGGTCTGGCCGCCTGAGCGCCGGCGACGACGGTGCGGCGATCGCGCCGCGACAGCGGCGCTCTGATGCGGCGGCGCCGCGGTCGCGGCGCGTCAGCTCGCTCTGATCATGCGGCCTCGAGCAGCCGGGCCACCGCGTCGCGGCGGAAGTCGAAGATAGCCTCGAGGTCGCGCCGGACGAGCGGCATCGCCAGCTCGCCGAGCGGCCCGAGCGGCGGCCGGTAGCGGACGGTGTCGCGCATCATGGTGGCCCCGCCGGGAAGCGCGTCGAACTCGTGGGTGTGGTGCCACAGGCTGTAGGGGCCCCGGAGCTGGGTGTCCACGAAGCGATCGGGCGGCGTCCACTCACCGATCTCGGTGAGCCAGCGTAGGCGCAGGCCGTGGAGGCGCAGGCGGTAGCGGATCCGCGTGCCGGCGGCCATCTCGATCGGCCCGGGGTTCACGACCTCGAAGCGCAGCAGGGGAGGCGTGAGCGCTTCGAGGTTGAAAGCGTCGGCGAAGAAGGCGAAGACCTCGCCCCGGTCGCGGTCGATCCGCTGTTCGCGCTGGAGGAGGTGGACCGCCATCTTCTGTCTTCTACTGTGAACCGCCCATGAACCGATCATCGCCGTCCTGCGCATGAGCCGGGAATGACCGATCTCCGCAGCGCGCCTCCGCCGCCGCTCACCGCCTGTGACCACGTCCGCGGAGAGGACGGCCGGCCGCTGGTGATCATCTACGCCGACTTCACCTGCCCGCGCTGCGCGCTCGCCGCCGCGCGCCTCGCCGGCCAGGCGCTCCGCGTCGCCTTCCGCCACTTCGCGCTCCGCGCCAAGGACCGTCGCGCCCTGCCGGTCGCCTTGGCCGCCGAGGCCGCCGCCGAGCAGGGGCGCTTCTGGGAGATGCACGACGCGCTCTACGCCGACCCCGGTCACCTCGACGACCCCCACCTCTGGGAGCGGGCCGAGCGGCTCGGCCTCGATCTCGTGCGCTTCGAGGCCGACCGGCGCTCGGCGGAGCTGGCCGAGCGGGTCCGCGCGCAGGTGCTCGGCGGGATCCGCGCCGGCGTCGCGGTCACGCCGACGCTCTTCGTCGACGGCGCCGCCCATGCCGGGGCGCCCGACGAGGCCTTCGTGCGCCGCCTGACCGGCGTCGCCGTCTGAGCGATCGCCGCGCCCCGGTGCCTGGGCTCCGAACGATCAATTACCATGGGTGTGGATCGGACAAGAGAAGAACAAGACACGAGCCGCCGACCGACGGGCGGACAGGAAGGCATCAACATGAGCAGTAACGCTGTTACCCGGGTCTCGGTCGAGATCGCCGGGAACGAGATCTCGTTCGAGACGGGACGCATGGCCAAGCAGGCCGGCGGGGCAGTGGTGGTTCGCAGCGGCGACACCATGGTTCTCGCGACGGCCACGGCCGGCAGTCTCCGGGACGTCGACTTCCTCCCTCTGACGGTGGACGTCGAGGAGCGGATGTACGCGGCGGGCAAGATCCCCGGTTCATTCTTCAAGCGCGAGGGCCGCGCCGGTGAGAAGGGCATCCTCACCGCTCGCATGATCGACCGGCCGATCCGGCCGCTGTTCCCGAAGGGCTGGCGCTACGACACCCAGCTCGTCGCGATCCCGCTGTCGATCGACCACGTGCACCCGTACGACATCCTCGCGATGAACGGCGCCTCGGCCGCGCTGATGATCTCAGACATCCCGCTCGCGACGCCGGTCGGCGCCGTGCGGATCGGCAAGGTCGACGGCAACTTCGTGATCAACCCCAACGAGCAGGATCTGCTCGAGAACACCGACCTCGATCTGATCGTCGCCGGCACCGAGCAGGCGATCCTCATGGTCGAGGCCGGCGCCAACGAGATTCCCGAGGCGGAGATCCTCGACGCGCTCGACATCGCCCATACCGAGATCAAGAAGCTGTGCGCGCTGCAGCGCGAGCTGGCCGAGAAGGTCGGCAAGCCCAAGCTCGAGATCGTCGTGCCCAGCGTCGACCCGGGCCTGCTCGACGCGGTCCGCGCATCCCACGGCGAGGCGCTCGAGGCCGCCACCACGGTCGAGGACAAGCTCGCCCGCCAGGACGCGTGCAAGGCCGTCGAGGCCGGCGTGGTCGAGGCTCACTCCGGCAGCCCGGACGACGCCGCGTACGGCGAGCGTCGGGCCGCCGCGCAGATGGCGTTCGACAAGCTCGAGAAGCAGATGATCCGCGAGCACATCGCGGTGCAGAAGAAGCGTCCGGACGGCCGCCAGGCGGACGAGATCCGCGAGATCACGATCGAGGTCTCGGTACTCCCCCGCACCCACGGCTCGGCGCTCTTCACCCGCGGGCAGACCCAGGCGATCAGCGTCGCCGCGCTGGGGACGCTCAAGGAGGAGATGCGCCTCGACACCCTCGGGCTCGAGACGAAGAAGTTCTACTGGCACCATTACAACTTCCCGCCCTTCTCGGTCGGCGAGGCCGGACGCCTCGGCGGCCCCAAGCGGCGCGACGTCGGGCACGGTGCCCTCGCCGAGCGGGCGCTCACGCCGATGATCCCGTCGATCGAGGAGTTCCCCTACACGATCCGCGTCGTGTCGGACATCCTCGAGTCCAACGGTTCGTCGTCGATGGCCTCGGTCTGCGGCTCGTCGCTGTCGTTGATGGACGCGGGCGTCCCGCTCAAGCGGCCGGTCGCCGGGATCGCCATGGGGCTGATCAAGGAGGGCGACGACTACATCGTCCTGACCGACATCGCCGGCGTCGAGGATCACCTCGGCGACATGGACTTCAAGGTCGCCGGGACCGCCGAGGGCATCACAGCGCTGCAGATGGACATCAAGATCGAGGGCGTGACGTTCGACATCCTGCGTGACGCGCTCACGCAGGCCAACACGGCGCGCCACTTCATCCTCGGCAAGATGGCGGAGGTCATCGAAGGGCCCCGCGAGCAGCTCAGCCAGTACGCCCCGCGGATCGAGAAGGTCAAGATCGACCCGTCGCAGATCGGCATGCTGATCGGCAAGGGCGGCGAGACGATCCGCGGCCTGTGCGAGGAGTTCGAGTCGCAGATCGACGTCAACGACGACGGCCAGGTGCTTATCTATTCGGCCAACGGCGACCTCGCCGACGCGCTCGTCGCGCGGATCAACACCATGATGAAGGAGGTCGAGATCGGCGACTCGTTCGCCGGCAAGGTCGTCAAGACGACCGCCTTCGGCGCCTTCGTCGAGCTGTCCAAGGGCACCGACGGACTGCTGCACATCTCCAACGTGGCGCCTGGCAAGCGGGTCGAGACAGTCGAGGAGGTCCTCAACAAGGGCGACGAGATCGCCGTCCGCGTGGTCGAGGTCGACCGCGAGCGCGGGCGCATCGGGTTGCGCCTGGCCGACGATCCCGATGTGGCCGGTAAGACGGTCGAGGAGCTCGCCGCGGTCGGCGGCGGCTCCGGCGGTGGCGGCGGCGGCGGAGACCGCGGCCCCCGGCGCCCGCGTCCGGCCGGCGGCGGCGGGGATCGCAACGGCGGAGCCCGCGGCTCGGGCCGCCCGCGCCACCGGGATCGTTGAGCCCGACCGGATGACCGGGCACGAGATCTCGACGCTCGATTCGGGCGTTCGGGTGGTGACCGAGCACATGCCAGGCGTGCGCTCGGTCGCCCTCGGCTTCTGGATCGGAACCGGCTCGGTGACCGAGAAGGACACCGAGTCGGGGCTCTCGCACCTGCTCGAGCACATGCTCTTCCGCGGGACCGAGCGCTATGGGTCGGAGGAGATCGACCAGATCTTCGACTCGATGGGCGCCGAGCTCAACGCCGGGACGGGCAAGGAGATGACCTCCGTCCATGCCCGGGTCCTCGACCGTAACCTCGAGCAGGCGTTCGACGTCATCGGAGACATGGTCTGGCGCCCGAAGATGGAGGAGCTCGAGCACGAGCGCGAGGTCGTCCTCGAGGAGATCGCCATGTACGAGGACGACCCCCAGGACCGGGTCTTCGACGTCCTCGGCGAGGCGACGTTCGGCGGCCATCCGCTCGGCCGGGCGATCCTCGGCCGGGCCGACGTCGTGTCAGTGGCCGACCACCCGGCGCTGATGGCCTTCCACGACGCGCGCTACCACCCGAGCAACGTGGTGGTGGCCGCGGCCGGCTCCGTCGACCACGAGCAGGTCGTCGCCTGGACCGAGCAGGCGACCCCGCGGGCGGGGACCGACCCCGTACCGGGTGCCCCGCCCCCGCCCGAGGAGCGACCGCCGACGCCGCGCTTCCGGGTCAAGGAGACCGAGCAGTACCACGTCTGCCTGGGCGGCCCGGGCATCGCCCGCGACGACGAGCGGCGGTTCGCGCTCCGCGTGCTCGACAACCTCCTCGGCGGGACGTCCTCCTCGCGTCTGTTTCAGGCGGTTCGCGAGCGGCGGGGCCTGGCCTACTCGGTGTTCACCTTCCACACTCTCTTCGAGGGTGCCGGCCAGGTCGGCGTCTACGTCGGTACGCGGCCGGACAACCTCGAGGAGGCGATGCGGGTGATCGGCGGCGAGCTCGAGCAGATCTCCGGCGGCCGGGTGCAGGAGGCCGAGCTCAAGCGGGCCAAGGACAACGTCCAGGGCCGCGTGGTGCTGGCTCTCGAGTCGACCACGGCGCGGATGGACCGGCTCGGGGCGAGCGTGCTCGCCGGCCTGCCGATCCTCAGCGTCGACGAGCTGATCGAGAAGATCGACGCCGTCACCGTCGACGACGTCCACGCGCTCGCCCACGAGCTCTTCCTGCCGGCGAAGCTCTCGGCGGCGGGGATCGGGCCCGACGGGGCGCTGTTCGCCCAGTCGCTCGAGCCGGTCAACCCGAAGCTGGCCGGGATCGCGCACCTCCACGCCGGCCTGGTGTGATCCGGGTCGCCGTGGCCGGCGCCGCCGGCCGCATGGGGCAGGCGGTCTGCGCGGCGGTCGAGGCGGCCGCTGACATGGAGCTCACCGGCCGGGCCGATCCCGCGCAGGGCACGGCCCTGGCCGACGTCCTGGTTGACGCCGACGTCGTCGTCGACTTCACAGCTCCCGACAGCGCCCTCCCGAACGCCCTGGAGTGCCTGGCCGCCGGTGTCCACGTGGTCATCGGGACGACCGGGTTCGACGTCGCAGCCCTCCGGGGCGTCCCCGGCGCCAACGTCTTCGTGGCGCCGAACTTCGCGATCGGCGCGGTGTTGATGACGCGCTTCGCCGTCGAGGCCGCCCGCCACATGACGAAGGCCGAGATCATCGAGCTCCACCACGACCAGAAGGTCGACGCCCCGAGCGGCACGGCCGCCCGGACGGCGGCGCTGATGGCCGAGGCGACCGGCGGCGAGCCCCCCGTGATCCATTCGGTCCGCCTCCCGGGCCTCGTCGCCCATCAGGAGGTCATCCTCGGTGATCTCGGCCAGACGCTGACGATCCGCCACGACTCGATGAACCGCGAGTCGTTCATGCCCGGCGTACTGCTCGCCGTGCGTCGAGTGGACGGCCTGGCCGAGTCGCCGCTGGTCGGACTCGAGCACCTGCTGTTCTGAGCCCGACGACGCCGGCGGCGTCGAAGGAGACCCACCAGCCTGAGCACCCCATCCCCGTCGACCGAGCCCCGTCGGCGGCCCGGCAACGCGAGGGGAACCCGCGAAACTACTCTAGGTCGGGAGAATCGGAGCTTCCATGAGCGGCATTATACCCGGCACGCCAGTGGTCCAGAACCGCTGCCGCCCGACCGGCGCGGCCGCGCGGCGCGAAGCTGAGCCCGTGCCCTGATCATGCTCGGCCTCGCCATCGCCCAAGCGAATGATCCGAACTGGGCCACGATCATGGGGTCGATCGCCGCGGCGGTCACCGCGCTGATCGCCGGCGTGGCGGCGGCCGGCGCCTTCCTCGGCCTCCGGCAGAATCGCGCCCGCGATCGGGAGACCCGGGCCCACCGCTACCTCGAGCGCTACAACAGCCCACCGGAGATCTCCTCGCGGACGAGGGTGCACGACTTCTTCATGTCCGGGCCACGCACCGGCCGGCTGGGGCGGCGGCGCTGGGAGCGCGCGCGGATCGGCGAGTGGGAGGGCATGACCCACGCCGAGAAGCTCGACACCGTCCAGGGGCTGAACTTCTGGGAGGAGCTGGCCGGCATGTACAACCTCGGCCTGGTCGACGACGAGATCGTCTCGGAGTACTTCGGGACGGCGGCCCTCAGCATCTGGGCGGGCACCAGATGGTTCGTCGAGTACCTGCGCCGCGACCAGCCGGCCACGATGGAGCAGTTCGAGAAGATGTGCGACGCCGTGCGCGAACGACGGCGGACCGGGGACTAGCGCCACTCGGGGCGCCGGTCGGTCTCCCGAGCAGCGCTTGCATCCACGGCCGGCGCGGTCGCCGGTCCGCCCCCGACCGCGGCAGTAGGCCGCTCTGGCGCCCCGGGCGCCTCAGGCGCCCCCGGCGCCGCCGGACGGCCAGGGCCGGGATCGGGGGCGTCGGAACGGCCACGAGCGCCCGCAACGCGCGGCCGCCGCCGTCCCTGGGATACTGGCTCCCGATGCCAGAGCTCGGCGCCATCCTGACCGCGGTCGTCACCCCCTTCGACGAGCGACTCCGGATCGACGAGGAGTCCTTCGTCAACCTCCTCAACCGCCTCGCCGACCACGGCTCCGACGGCTTCGTCGTCTGCGGCACCACCGGCGAGGCGCCGACCCTGACCGACGAGGAGCACCTGCGCCTGATCGAACTCGCCGTGGCCGAACGCCCGGCCGGCAAGTCGATCGTCGCCGGAGCCGGGTCCAACGACACCCGCCACGCGATCCACCTGACCGAGCGGGCGACCGCGCTCGGCGCCGACGCCGTGCTCTCGGTCACGCCCTACTACAACCGGCCGAACCGGCGGGGGATCCTCCGCCACTTCGGGGCGGTGGCGGCGGCGACCGACAAGCCGGTGGTCCTCTACAACATTCCCCAGCGGACGGGAACCGACATGCCCAACGACCTGCTCGCCGAACTGGCCCAGATCCCGCGCATCGACTACGTCAAGCAGGCCAACAACGACAACCTCGCCCTGGTCGACGGCCTCGGCGTCTACGCCGGCAACGACGAGACGCTGGCCCGCACGCTCGACCTCGGCGGCGAGGGCGGGATCCTCGTGGCCAGCCACATCGTCGGCGACGAGATGCGCCGGATGGTCGACGAGCCGCAGGAGCGCGCGGCGATCGACGCCGACCTCCAGGAGGTCTACGCGGCGCTCGCGCTGACCAGCAATCCGATCTGCATCAAGGCCGCGCTGAACATGCTCGGCTTCGGGGTCGGCGGCCTGCGCCTACCCCTCGTCGAGGCCGACTGGGCCGAGCGCGACGCCATCGGGACGCTGCTCAACCGCCGCGGCCTCAACGCCTACTCGTACCAATGAGCGTTCGGGCCCGACGCATCCCGGACGCAGCGCCCGCTCGCTCGTGAACTCCAACTCCAAGTTGCGGGTCCTGCCGCTCGGTGGGCTGGGCGAGATCGGCAAGAACATGACGGTGATCGAGTACGAGGGCCGGATCGTCGTCGTCGACGTCGGCCTGCGTTTCCCGACTCCGGAGATGGTCGGCATCGACCTCGTCCTCCCCGACTTCTCCTATCTGCGCGACCGGGCGGACGACATCGAGGCGATCGTCGTCACCCACGGCCACGAGGACCACCTCGGCGCCCTTCCGTGGGTCCTGCGCGAGCTCGGTCGCAAGCACATGCCGCCGGTCTACTCCGGGCGCCTGGCCATCGCCATGGCGCGGTCGAAGCTCGAGGAGCACAAGCTCCGCGACGTCGTCCTCCACGAGCTCGACCCGGGCGCCGAGGTCGACCTCGGGCCGTTCGGCCTCGAGCTCATCCACATGACCCACTCGATCCCCGACTCGAACGCCGTGGCCCTCACCACCGACCTCGGGACGATCCTGATCACCGGCGACTACAAGTTCGACCAGACCCCGGTCGACGGCGTGCCGGCCGACGTGTCCCGCCTGGCCCAGCTCGGCGCCGAGGGAGTGCTGCTGCTCTGCGGCGACTCGACCAACGCCGACCGGCCCGGGTTCTCGCCGTCGGAGTCGGGCGTCGGTCCCCACCTCGAGGAGGTCTTCAGCCGGGCCTCCGGGCGGGTGATCGTGACGAGCTTCGCCTCGAACATCCACCGCGTGCAGCAGGTAATCGACGCGGCGGCGGCGCTCGGGCGCAAGGTCGCGCTGATCGGCCGCTCGATGCGCAAGAACGTCAACATCGGCAGCCAGCTCGGGCACATCGAGGTCCCCGACGGGATCATGGTCCAGGGCCGCCAGATCGAGAGCTACCCCGACAGCAAGCTGGTCATCATCTCGACCGGCTCCCAGGGCGAGCCGCTGTCGGCGCTGCGCCGGATGGCCTACCGCGACCACCCGCAGGTCAAGCTCCACGAGGGTGACACCGTGGTCTTCTCGGCCACGCCGATCCCGGGCAACGAGCGGGCGGTCAACGAGACGATCGACCGCCTCTACCACATCGGCTGCGACGTGATCACCACGCGCGACGCGCCGATCCACGCCTCGGGACACGGCTACGCCGAGGAGATCAAGCTGATGCTCAACCTGGTCAAGCCGAGCTACGTGATGCCCTTCCACGGCGACTTCAAGCGGATCCACCTCCACGCCCGGTTGGCCGAGGCGGTCGGCGTGGCGCCGGAGGCGATCTTCAGCGGGGAGAACGGGATGGTGCTCGAGATCGACGGCCGCGGCGCCCGCTGGGGCAAGCCCGAGCGCGCCGGGATGATCTTCGTCGACGGCGTCGACATCGGCGACATCGCAGACGCGGCGCTCCGCGACCGGCGCATGCTCTCGGCCGACGGCATCTTCATCGTCGTCGCGACGATCTCCGAGCAGGACGGCGGCTCGGTCGCCGACCCCGAGGTGATCTTCCGCGGCGTGCCGTTCATGGACGAGGCGGGCAAGCTCCTCGACGAGCTCCGCGACACCGTCGACGACACGCTCGAGCGGGCCGCCCGCGAGCGGGTGCGCGAGGTCGAGGTGCTCCAGCAGATGCTCCACGACGACCTCGCCGCCCTGGTCTATGACCGCCTGCGCCGGCGGCCCATGGTGCTCCCGGTCGTCGTCGAGGTGTAGGCGCCGCGGCTGGTGCCGCTTGCCGTCGGTTTCCTACCCTCCGATGACGACGAGGCGTCGAGTCGGCGTCCCGGCTGTGAACGGCCATGTCGTGCGCGCGGGCGGTCGCGGCGATCGGGGCGTCCCCGACCTTCGGACGCTGGCCGCTCGACGCGCTGCGGCCACGATCTCGCGGACGCGACCGGGCGTCGTCGAGCTCGTCGCGCAATGCGCTGTCAGCCTGTACTAGGCTTGGCGCGATGACCACACTTGTGCTCGGCCCGCCTCCTCCGGAGCTCGCGGCGCTGCTCGAGCGGCGTCAGCGCGCGGGCGTGGATCGACTCGACGAGGTCTGGCAGGGTGTCCTGCACATGGTTCCCGGCCCCAGCTTCGAGCACGCACGCGTGGCGCATCAGCTAGCGGTGCTGCTCGACGAGCCGGCGCGTGCCGGCGGGCTCGTTCCCGTGATGCACGAGTTCAACCTCGGCGAGTCCGAACACGACTTCCGCGTGCCCGACGGAGGCCTCCACCGGCCCGGCGCCGCCGGCGTCTGGCTGAAGACCGCGGCGCTGGTGGTCGAGATCCTTTCCCCGGGGGATGAGAGCTGGCAGAAGCTCCCGTTCTACGCCGAGCACCTCGTCGACGAGGTGCTGCTCGTCAACCCGGCCGAACGACGGGTCACCTGGCTCGCGCTGCGGGACGGCGAGTACCAGCCCGTCGAGCGAAGCGGGCTGGTCGAGCTCGGGCCTACCGAGCTCGGCGACCAGCTCGATTGGCCGTAGCCGGCGGCACGGGCGCCGGCCGGACGACACGATGCCGGCGGGCTCGCCACCCGGCAGCGGCGCGCGTCTGATCCGGCCTCTGGGCCGAGGCGGGGACGGTGAGCGGCCCGCCGGCGGGTCAGGCGGAGGCGACGCGTGGGCGCGCCGGCTCGACCGCGGCCGCGTCGGCGGTCGGCGACGTGCCGCCGAAGCGCACGACGAACCGCGCCCCGCCCGACGGCGAGCGCTCGACGGTGACGGCGCCGTCGTGGGCCTCGGCCACCGCGGCGACGATCGCCAGGCCGAGCCCGAAGGACCCGCCGCGGTCGCCCGAGCCGCGGACGAACCGCTCGAAGAGGCGGGCGGCGACCTCGGGGGCGATGCCCGGGCCGTTGTCGCTGACGCAGAGCACGGCGCCGCCCGGCATCGGCCGGGTCGACACCGTCACGTGGGTGCCGTCCGGGGTGTGGCGCAGGGCGTTCTCGAGCAGGTTGGTCACCACGCGCTGGACGTCGTCGCGGGCCCCGCTCATCAGCGCCGGCCGGGCGTCGATCTCGACGATGTGGGCGCCGCTCAGCGGACCGAGCTCGCCGGCCGCCTCGATCACGACGTCGGCGAGATCGAAGCGCCGGTTGATCCGCTCGCGGCTGACGTCGGCCCGGGCGAGCAGGAGCAGGTCCTCGACCAGGCGGCGCATCCGACGCGACGAGCGCAGCGCCGAGCGGGCGGCCGTGGCCTCCTCACCCCGGAGGCTCTCGCTCAGCAGCTCGAGGTTGGCCAGCACGCTGGTCAGCGGGGTGCGCAGCTCGTGGGAGGCGTCGGCGACGAAGGCCCGCTGGCGGTCGAGCATCGCCTCGGTCTCCGCCCGGGCGCTCGACAGGGCGTGGAGCATGCCGTCGAGGGTCCGCCCGAGCTCGGCGACCTCGTCCTCGGACTGCGAGGCGGGAACGCCGCGGCTCGGGTCGCGCGTGCGCTCGACCTCGCCGGCGGCGGCGGTCAGCGCGGCGATCGGCGCCATCGCTCGCCGGGCGATCATCGACCCGGCGGCGAAGGCGAGCGCCGTGCCGCCGAGCACCCCGAAGATCAGGAACACCTGGAGGCGGCCGATCGTCTTGTCGACGTCGGAGACCGGGCGTCCGTACTGGATCAGCACCGGAGCGCTGCCCCGGTTGGCCGACGCCAGGCGGGTGACCACCCGGTAGGGCCCGACGTCCACCGCCCCCCCGTTGGGGTTCGGCGGCCCGAGGTAGGGGGCGTCGTAGGTGCCGCCGATCGTCGAGAGGTTCGCGTCGATGATCCGCACGACGGCGTGGTCGGGGGCGGCGACCGAGTCGAGCGACGGTTGGATCAAGATCCGGCCGATGTTGTCGACGTTGATCGTCAGCTTGTTGCCGATGTTGTCGGCCGCGGTCGTCAGCTGGCTGGTGAAGTCCGAGCGGATCCGCCGGGCGGTCAGCGTGCCGATCGCCGTGGCGAACATGCAGAGGATCAGCAGGGTGAGGGCCGCCGAGGCTCCGGCCAGCCGGACCCGGATCGGCAGACGGGCGATCGACAGGGCGACCGCGTCGCGCCCGCCGCGAGCCAGCCGGGTCACCGCGAGCCGGTGCCCGGCGAGATCGCGGCGCGCGAGCCGGGATGGCGCGAGGCGCGCGAGGTCGAACCGACGCCGGTCGAGCCTGCGCCAGTCGATCCGCCGCGGGTCGAAGCGCGATTGGCCCTTAGGCGCGGAGGACGTACCCGGCCCCTCTGATCGTGTGCAGGAGCCTCGGCTCACCGGCCGCCTCGAGCTTGCGGCGGAGGTTGGAGACGAACACCTCGATGGTGTTGGTGGTCGAGAACGGGTCGTAGCCCCAGACCTCGTCGAGGAGCCGCTGGCGGGAGATCACGATTCGCTCGTTGCGCATCATGTACTCGAGGAGCTCGAACTCGCGCTGGGTCAGCTCCACGGCACGCCCAGCGCGCCCGACCTCGTGGGTGTCGGCGTTCAGGGTGAGGTCCCCGACGCGCAGTGGCGCGCTCCCGCGCGGGGGCCGGCGGCGCAGGAGGGCGCGGATCCGAGCCAGCAGCTCCTGGCGCTCGAACGGCTTCACCAGGTAGTCGTCGGCTCCGGAGTCGAGCCCCTCGACCCGGGCCTCGAGGGCGTCGCGGGCGGTGAGCATGAGGATCGGCACGTCGTCGTCGCGGCGCAGCTCGCGCGCCACCTCGATCCCGTCGAGACGCGGCAGGCCGAGGTCGAGGATCACCACGTCGGGCAGGAAGCCGTGGGCCTCGTCGAGGGCGGCGAGGCCGTCGCCGGCGATCCGCACCTCGTAGCCCTCCATCCGCAGCGAGCGCTGCAGGACGTCGGCGATGTCCTGATCGTCCTCGACGACCAGGACGCGCGGCGGGCGCTCGTAATCGGACATCTGCTCCGATCGTATGTGCTAACGCCCTGCGCTGACGCGATCTTTAGGCGGGATTGAGGGCCCCGTCCGCGGTGTCGTCCATCCGCTGGAGGGCCGACTCGGGCACGTCGATGATCACGGCGCCGCCGGTCGTCCCGGCGACGAGGACGCTGAGCTGGTCGAGGTGGTGCAGCAGGCAGTCGCGGCGGCGTTCGCCGATGGTGTCCTGCGCCTCGTCGCTCGGCGCGCAATAGACGCGCGGACCCTGGCCGGCGACGCGGGCGAGGTGACTGGTCGCCACGAAGCCGGCCTGGCGCTGTCCGAGGTAGTAGGAATGGAGCTCGATGCCGAACTCGGCGACGGTCGACTCGAGCGTCAGCTGGTAGGCGCCGGCGTAGGAGAGCAGCGTCGTGCACCCGGTCTCGCGCAGGTCGATGCGCAGGCGCGGCGGGGGTAGCGCTTCGCGGTCCAAGGCCCGGTGAAACCTACTGCGGCGGGTGGGCCGGGCGCTCGGCGCGGGATGACTCGACGCGAGGGCGGCGTCGACGGCGCCGGGGGGAACCATCGTCCGCGGGAGCGTCCGAGGGCTGCGGCCTCGTTTGCCGGCCATCGGCCGCGGGGTAGCGAGACGGCACGACGGAGGTCAACGATATGGAGGGGCGGACATGGCGGAGCTGACGAACCTGGAGAGCAAGCTCGGCGAGGTGCTCGGCCTGGCGATGGCGGCGCAGGCGGCGACCAAGACGGTGAAGGGGATGCTCGAGAACGGCGAGAAGGACCTCGCGCCGATGCTCGACCGGATGAACGCGGAGGCCCGCGACACCCAGAAGCGGTGCACCGAGGTGGCCGGCGAGTTCAAGGGCAAGAAGACGGCGATCCTCGAGAAGGCCCGCGAGGTCAAGGGCGAGGCCGCCGAGATGATGGAGACCTACCTGGCCGGGGAGGACGACGCCCTCGACGGCTTCGAGTTCCTGACCATGGCCGAGGCGGGCGAGGTCGGCCACTGGTCGATCGTCGGCAAGATGAACGAGCGCGCCGCCAACGCATCGGTCGGGAAGCTCGTCGACTGGGCGCTCCCGATCCAGCAGCGCCACTTCCAGGACGTCCTCGACGGATCGCTCAAGCTCGCCGCGAACGAGGATCCGCAGGAGCCGGCCGAATAGGCCACCGGCCGCGAGTCGCCTGATCGAGCTCGGTCGGGCTGAGCTCGCCGAGCGGATCGACCGGCCGTAGCCGGCGAGCGACCGCGGCCCGCGGCAGGGCAACGGCGCCCGGCGTCGAAGTGGCCGGAGGATGCCTCCGGCCCGCAAGCCGCCCCCCAAGGGCAGAAAGACCACCGCCCGGCCTGCGGCGGCCCGGGCCCCGGCCGCCCGTCGCCGCTCGGCGCCGGCCGGCAAGAAAAAGCCGCCGCGTCCGGCCTTCGCTCTGGAACAGCGCCACTTCGACGTCCTCGGGCTCGGCCTCGTCGCCTTCGGGGTGTTCCTCGGCGTGATCCTCTACAGCGCCGCCGACGGCGGCCGCGGCGGCCAGGCGATCTCGACCGCGCTCGGTTGGCTGCTCGGCGAGATCCGCTACTGCACGCCGCCCGCCTGCGTGGCGATCGGCGCGCTCTTCGTGCTGCGCCCGGTGCTCCCGTCGGTCAAGCCCTTCCGCACGGGGACGATCCTCCTGTTCTGCGCGCTGACCCTCGCCCTGGCCGCCAACACGCTCGGCCTGGCGCCGGCCGGGACGCGCACCGGCTTCTGGCGGCCGTCGTTCTTCGAGACTCACGGCGGCGTCCTCGGCGAGGCGGAGCTCTGGGCGGCGTCGCACCTGATCGGGACGACCGGGGCCCACATCCTGGCCGTCTTCCTCGCCGCCGCCGGCGTGACCCTGCTCACCGGCGGTGGTGTGGCGACGCTGATGCGGGCGGCCGGCGAGACCATGGTCGACGCGACTCGCACGCTGCGCACCGTCCGCCCCGCGGCCGCGCCGCGGCCGGAGCCGGGTCCGCGACGGCCGCTCCCCGAGCGCCTGGCCCCCCCCGAGCCGGCGGGCGAGCTCGTCGTGCGCGCCACGCACGTCGAGGCGCCGCCGATGCCCTACGACGGGGAGCCCGACCTCGCCGAATCCGAGGCGCCACCGGCGCCGACGCCCGAGGACGGCTTCGCCGACCCGGCGGTCGAAGTCGGCGACCACGCCACCCCGGCGGAGCCCGGCAGGGCGGAGCCCATAGAAGAAGAAGACGAGCCGCCGGGCGGCCCGGCCGGCGACCTCGACCCCGCCGACCTCACGCCGCAGGGCCGCTACCGGGGCTCGGTCACCGACGACCCCGATTTCGTCTGGCGGCTCCCGCGGCCGAGCGTCTTGACCCGCTCGACGGTCGAGCAGTCGCGCCCGGACACCGCCGGCCAGGAGAAGGTCGCCGCGCGCCTGATCGAGGCGCTCGGCCACTTCGGCGTCGCGGCGACGGTGGTCGGCACCGTGGCCGGGCCGCACATCACCCGCTACGAGCTGCGCCTGGCCCCCGGCATCAAGGTCGCCAAGGTGGCGCAGCTCAAGGACGACCTGGCCTACGCCCTGGCGGCGACCGACATCCGCATCCTCGCGCCGATCCCCGGCAAGCAGGCGGTCGGCGTCGAGGTCCCGAACGCCCGGCGGCGGATCGTCCGCCTCGGCGACGTCTTCCAGAGCCCCCCGCCCGACTGGTCCCCGCTGACCGTCTGGCTCGGCAAGGACGTCGCCGGCCGCGCGATCGGCGCCGATCTGGCCAAGATGCCCCATCTCCTGGTCGCCGGCACGACCGGCGCCGGAAAGTCGGGCGCGGTCAACGCGATGCTGAGCTCGATCCTCCTCCGGGCCACGCCGCGCGAGGTCCGCCTCGTCCTCGTCGATCCCAAGCAGGTCGAGCTCAACCACTACGAGTCGATCCCCCACCTGCTGACCCCGGTGATCACCAGCCCGAAGATGGCGGCCAACGCCCTCGGCAATCTCGTCCGCGAGATGGAGATGCGCTACGGGATCATGTCGCTCGCCCGGACGCGCTCGCTGCCCGAGCTCAACAAGGTGCGCGTCAAGCGCGGCGATCCTGAGCTGCCCTACATCCTCTGCGTGATCGACGAGCTCGCCGACCTGATGATGGTCGCCCCGGCCGACGTCGAGGACTCGATCATCCGCCTCGCCCAGAAGGCCCGGGCGGTCGGGATCCACCTCGTCCTGGCCACCCAGTCGCCCCGGGTCGACGTGATCACCGGGATGATCAAGGCCAACGTCCCGTCGCGGATCGCCTTCGCCGTGTCCTCGCAGACCGACTCGCGGGTCATCCTCGACCAGAACGGCGCCGAGTCGCTGCTCGGGGCGGGGGACATGCTGTTCTCGCCTGTCGGCAGCTCGCGCCTCCAGCGGATCCAGGGCGCCTACATCGACGAGCCGCAGATCCTCGCCCTGACCGACTTCTGGCGCCGCCAGGGAGAGCCTGAGCTGCGTGAGGAGCTGCTCGAGGAGGTCGAGCCCGACCCGGGGGAGGAAGCCGTTCCCGACGAGTTCGACCCCGACGAGGACCCGCTGCTCGGCGACGCGATCCTCCTCGTGGCCGAGATGGGGACGGCTTCGACCTCGATGCTCCAGCGCCGCCTGCGCCTCGGCTACACCCGGGCCGGGCGCCTGATCGACATGCTCGAGCGGCGGGGGATCATCTCCGGCTACGAGGGCTCCAAGCCCCGCCAGGTGCTCGTCGCCGAGGCCGACGTCCCCCGCGTGCTCGCCGCGCTCTCGGAGCGGGGGAGACCATCGGCCGGCGGGTCGCCCATCGGTCTCGTGGAGAGCCCCGCGCCCGTCGACCTGCCCTGAGCCCGCTCGGGTGCAGCTGCGCCGTTGCGGCCGCAAGTCGGCGAGCCGGCTGGGAAACCCCGGAATTGCCGTGCGCCGGCCCGGACCACGCGCGGTCACCGCGCGGGTAGCCTTCGACGGCGATGCCCGAGATCGGAGCCATGCTGCGCGAGGCCCGGATGCGGGCCCACATCGACATCTCGGAGATCGAGGCCGAGACGAAGATCCGGGCGAAGTACCTACGGGCCCTGGAGAACGAGGAGTGGAACCTCCTGCCGGGGCCGACGTTCGTCAAGAGCTTCCTGCGCACCTACGCGGAGGCGCTCGGCCTCGACGCGAAGCTGATCGTCGAGGAGTTCAAGCTCCGCCACGAGCGGCCGTCCGAGTTCGACCTCCAGCCGATCCGCGCGACCGGGGTCGGGCGCGAGCGCCGGCCGGCGGCGCGGCCGAAGGTGCCGCGATGGCTGATCGGCGTGCTCCTCGCCCTCGCGCTGATCGCCGCGCTCTACGCGCTCGGCAACCCGGGGGGCGGGTCGACGCCGCCGCCGACGACGTCGCCGCCGCCGGCGAAGAAGGCGACCGGTCGGACGGTCCACCGGCCGGCCGCGGTGGCGCGGGCGCGCCCGCGCGTGGTCCAGCTGCGGATCATCCCGACCGGAGCGGTCTACGTCTGCCTGATCGGCGACGGCCGGCGGCTGGTCAACAAGCTGATCCTCATGCCGGGCTTCAAGTCGCCGGTCTACCGGGCCAAGAAGTTCGAGCTGACGCTCGGCACGGGCAACGTCAAGCTCCACGCCAACGGCGTCAACCTGCCGGTGCCGGCGGTCAACAACGGGATCGGCTACGAGCTGACCGTCCACGGTCGCACGGTGCTTCCGGTCGGGCGGCGCCCGACCTGCGCATGAGCGTGCGGGCGGCGATCCTCGTCACCGGGACCGAGGTGCTGGCCGGCCGGGTGACCGACCGCAACGGGCCGTGGCTGGGCGACCGGCTGCGCGAGCTTGGGGTCGACCTGGCCGAGATCACGATCGTCGGCGACCGGCCACCCGACATGCTGGCGGCGCTGCGCTGGTTCGGGGCGCAGGGCGTCGACCTGGTGGTAACCAGCGGGGGACTCGGGCCGACGGCCGACGACGTGACGGCCGCGGTGGTGGCGGAGTTCTGCGAGCGGGCAGTCGAGCTCGACGTCGCGCTCGAGGAGCGGATCGCTGAGATCCTGCGGCCGATGTCGGCCCGCTGGCCGCACCTCGACCCGGCGGCGATCCGCGAGTCCAACCGCAAGCAGGCGCTGGTGCCGGAGGGAGCGACGGTGCTCGAGCCGGTCGGGACGGCGCCGGGGCTGGTCGTGACGCCGGCCGGGGCGGGCCCGACGGTGGTCGTGCTGCCGGGACCGCCGCGCGAGCTCCAGCCGATGTGGGCGGCGGCGACGGGGACGGCGGCCTTCGGCGCGGCGATCGCCGGGGCGACCGTCTACCGCCAGACGATGCTGCGGATGTTCGGGATCCCGGAGTCGGAGATCGCGGCGACGCTGCGCATCGCGACGGCGTCGGGGATCGACCTCGACCGCCTCGAGGTGACGACGTGCCTGCGCCGGGGGGAGATCGAGATCGTCACCCGCTACGAGCCGGAGGCCGAGGAGACCTACCGGGCCTTCGAGCGGGTGCTCCGAGGCCGGCACGCCGACACGCTGTTCTCCGACGACGGGCAGACGGTCGACGAGCAGGTCGCCGGGCTGCTCGTGCGCGACGGCGTGACGGTAGCCGTCGCCGAGTCGTGCACCGGGGGGCTCGTGGCCGCGCGCCTGACCGACCGCGGGGGGGCGTCGGCCTACGTGCGGGGCGGGGTGGTGGCCTACGCCGACGACGTGAAGAGCGGGATGGTCGGGGTGCCGAGCGAGCTCATCGAGCGGTGCGGGGCGGTCTCGGCCGAGGTGGCGGTGGCGCTGGCCGAGGGCGCGCGGGAGACGCTGGGCGCGGCGGTCGGCGTGGGGGTCACCGGGGTGGCGGGGCCGGGCGGGGGAACGCCGGCCAAGCCGGTCGGGCTGGTCCACGTCGCGGTCGCCTTGGGGGCGGTCGGCGGGCCGGTCGAGCGGCGGCTGCACCGCCGGCTCGACCTCGGCGGGGGGCGGGCCGACATCCGCGACCGGACGACGACGCACGCGCTGCACCTGCTGCGCCGGCTGCTCCTCGGGGCGGGTGAGGTCTGAGCCGGGGGGCGCGCCTGTTCGCCGCGGTCGACCTGCCGGCGCAGGCGCGGGCCGAGCTCGCCGCGTGGGGGCGGCGCGCGGCCGGTGCGGTGGGGGCGCGGGCGGTCGAGGCGGCGGGGCTCCACGTCACGATCTGCTTCCTGGGGACGCAGCCGATCGAGCGGGTGGGGGAGATCGCGGCGGTCGTCACCGCCGAGGCGAGGCCGCTGGGACCCCTGTCGCTGGGGGCGCCGGCGTGGCTGCCGCGACGGCGGCCGCGGGCGCTGGCCGTCGAGCTCCACGACGAGACCGGGTCGCTGAGCGACCTGGCCGGCGATCTCGGCCGGGCGCTGGGCGCGGCGATCGGCTGGGAGCCGGAGTCGCGGCGCTTTCGCCCCCACGTCACGGTGGCGCGGATGCGCCCGGGGGCGGTCGCGCCGGCGCGCCTCGAGCCGACGCCGGTGCTCGTCTTCGAGCCGGAGGCGCTGACCCTCTACCGCTCGAGACTCGAACCCGAGGGCGCGGTGTACGAGCCGCTGGCGCGTGTCGCCCTGTGGGAGATCGGGAGCGGGTCAGGGTGACCGCGACCGTCGTTCTCGGTCACGGGGCGAGACGGGCCCGGCGGTCTGGGAGCGGTCGCGCGGGTCGCGTGCGGGGGGGTCTGGAGCACCTTCGGGTGATCCGAGGGCGCGGGGGGGAGGGGCCGAGTGGGGCTCGGCCGGGCGATCGACTAGTTCCGTCCGCGGCGGGGCCTAACGTGCAGCTCCGATACACGCCAACTTGAGTTGCGCCGCCCGTCCCGAATCAGCGCGCAAGAGGAGCTTTGACGATGACCGTGACAGACCAGGACAAGGCCGCCAAGGCCCGCGACGTGGCCCTCGCTGGGGCGCTCACGCAGATCGAGCGCGAGTTCGGCAAGGGCTCGGTCATGCGGATGGGCGACCCGGGCGCTCAGGTGCGGTGCGCCGTGATCCCGACCGGCGCCCTGTCGCTGGATCTGGCGCTCGGCATCGGCGGCGTCCCGCGGGGGCGGATCGTCGAGGTGTTCGGCCCGGAGTCGTCGGGCAAGACGACGCTGATCTACCACGTGCTGGCCGAGGCGCAGAAGCTGGGGGGGATCTGCGCGTTCATCGACGCCGAGCACGCGATGGACCCGCTCTACGCCAAGGAGATCGGCGTCGACATCGACGAGCTGCTCGTGTCCCAACCCGACTATGGGGAGCAGGCGCTGGAGATCGCCGACATGCTGGTGCGGTCGGGGGCCGTCGACGTGGTCGCGATCGACTCGGTGGCGGCGCTGACGCCGCGGGTGGAGCTCGAGGGGCAGATGGGCGACCAGACGGTGGGGGCCCAGGCGCGGATGATGTCGCAGGCGATGCGCAAGCTGGCCGGCAACCTCAACCGGACGCAGACGCTGTGCATCCTGACCAACCAGATCCGCGAGAAGGTGGGGGTGATGTTCGGGTCTCCGGAGACCCAGCCAGGCGGGCGGGCGCTGAAGTTCTACGCCTCCCAGCGGCTCGACATCCGGCGGATCGAGACGCTCAAGGACGGGACCGAGGCGGTCGGCAACCGGGTGCGGGTCAAGGTCGTCAAGAACAAGGTGGCGGCGCCGTTCCGCCAGGCCGAGTTCGACATCGAGTTCGGCAAGGGGATCTCGACGGCGGGCTGCCTGCTCGACCTGGGCATCGAGCACAGCATCATCACGAAGTCGGGCTCGTTCTTCTCTTATGGCGACGAGCGCCTGGGGCAGGGGCGCAGCAACGCGAAGGCCTACATCGACGAGCACCCGGAGCTGGCCAAGACGGTCGAGGACCGCATCTACGAGATCCTCGGCCTGTCGAAGGACCTGGTCACGCCAATCGAGCCGGGGGCAGGGGAGACGCCGGCGCCGCCGCTGGGCGAGGCGGCCACCTCGGCCCGCGCCCAGGCGCTGCGAGCGGCGGAACGGGCGGCCTGAGCACTCCGCTCGGGGCACCTCCGCCACGGGTGCCGGGCCGTGACGGGGAAGCGCGTCATTCGACCGTCCACGCCGCCGTGCGGCCGCCGTGCCCGAGCACCCCGCCCGAGGCACCCCCGCCGGGTGGGCCGGGCCATGACGCGGACGCACCCGGCCGCCGTGCCCGAGCACCCCGCCCGGGGCACCCCCGCCAGGTGGGCCGGGCCACGACGCGGACGCACCCGGCCGCCGAGCCCGAGCGCCCCGCCCGGGAACCCCCCCCCCCCCCCCCCCCCGCCCGGGAACCCCGCCCGGGAACCCCGCCCGGGCACCCCCGCCGGGTGGGCCGGGCCACGACGCGGACGCACCCGGCCGCCGAGCCCGAGCACCCCGCCCGGGAACCCCGCCCGGGGCACCCCCGCCGGGTGGGCCGGGCCATGACGCGGACGCACCTGGCCGCCGAGCCCGAGCACCCCGCCCGGGGCACTCCCCGCCCGTCCAAGACACCAGCAGACGGCGACCGGTCCATGATCCGAAAACGCACCGCGGGCGCCTCGCGGGCCAGCAGCCGGATCAGCCCGTTCTTCAAGGCAGCACCGGCCCGATGGACCGGGCCATGACTGGGGAGCGCTCCGGCGGCGGCGTGCGGCCGGCCCCCGAGGCGGAAGATGAGCAGGGGCAGGCGCTCGAGCGGGCGCTGGTGATCTGCTTTCGCGAGCTCGATCAGCGCGACCAGACGGCTGCCCAGATCCGCGGGCGCCTTGAGCGGGCGGGGACGGCGGCGGCGGCGATCGAGGGGGCGCTGGCCTGGCTGAGCGAGCGCCGCTACGTCGATGACGCCGGCTACGCGGAGCGCTACGCCGCCGACCGGCGGATGCTCGACGGGTGGGGAAACGAACGGATCCGACGGCGCCTGGAGGCGGCCGGGGTGGCGACGGAGGTGATCGAGGCGACGCTGGGCGGGCGGGAGGCGGGGGAGGAGCTCGCGGCGGCGGTGGCCGTGCTCGAGGCGCGGATGAAGGGGGCGGCGGGCGACGACCGCGACCGGCGGCGGGCGCTCGGGCTGCTCGGGCGGCGCGGCTACGACCTCGAGCTGGCGGGGCAGGCGGTCGAGCTCCACTTCGGGAGCCGCGAGTGACGCCGACGGGCTATCGAACCGGGCGGTGGTCGGGTCGGGCCAGCCGACTATGCTTATGCGGTCTGTCTCGCCGGAGAGGGTCCGATTGGGGCGGACGGTCCTGACTCGACTTCGACCGGGGGTTTCTGATGCGTCGACTGTTTGCGGTGTGCGCGCTGGCCATGCTCGGCCTGGTCGCGGTGGGTCAGGCGAGCACGAGCCACGCCGGCTGGCCGATGTTCGGCAACCGCCTGATCGACTTCGACAACTCGGGCGGAAGCCACACCCTGTACGGGATCCCGGGGGTGCACAACGAGCTGCTGGGAAGCTACGGGAGCGACACGATCTACGGCTCCAACGCGGGCGACGTGATCTGGGCCGACTACCACCCGGACTTCACGCAGTACGACCCGACCCGGCGCTACTGCCCGCGCCTGAAGGAGTACATCGGGTATCTGCCGCCGAGCCAGAAGCCGACGCCGGCCGACCTGCCGACGGTCATGGCGGCGTACCGCCGGGACAACGCGGCCTGCAAGGCCCTGGGGCCGAACACGGGGAAGCCGCGGGCGACGCTGCCGCCGCCGAGCGTGGCGATGATTCACGGGGGCAACGGGAAGAACTTCATCTACGCGACGGACACGACCAACTACGTGTGGACGGGCACCGGCCCGACGCAGGTGCACGCGTCGGTCGGCGGCGGCGTGATCCACTGCCAGTCGAGCCAGGTCACCGTCTTCCTCAGCAAGCGGAGCCGCCCCCACTACAAGCTGCCCGGCTGCAAGCACCTCAGCTATTTCAGCGTGGGCTACTGAGCTGACACGCCCCCCGACCCCGGGGGACGTCTCGTGCCGACCGGGAGATCGCCGCCGGTGGCCGGAGGTCGTTGCCGGCGGCCGGTCGGTGGCCGCGGCGCGGCGCAATACCCTTAGCGGCGATGCGCTACCACCTGACGACCTTCGGCTGCCAGATGAACGTCCACGACTCCGAGCGGATGAAGGGCATGCTCGAGTCGATCGGCTACGCGGAGGCGCCCGAGCGGGGGGAGGCAGATCTCATTCTCTTCAACACGTGCTCGATCCGCGAGTCGGCCGACAGCCGCTTCCTCGCCCACCTGGGCGAGGCCAAGCGCCTGAAGGCGGCGCATCCGGAGCGGGTGGTGGGGGTCGGCGGTTGTTGGGCCCAGTCGGTCAAGGAGGAGATCTTCCGCCGCTTCCCGTTCGTCGACGTCGCCTTCGGGCCGGGCCAGGTCCACAAGCTGGCCGAGTTTCTGGTCAGCGACTCGTTGACCTCGCAGGGCTTCTTCGAGTTCGAGGGCTTCACCGGGCGCCTGCCGGCCAAGCGTGAGCGCGCGTTTCAGGCGTGGATGCAGATCTCCGTCGGGTGCAACTCGGTATGCAGCTACTGTATCGTCCCGTCGACGCGCGGGCGCGAGGTGTCGCGGCCGGCGGCAGAGCTGGTGGCGGAGGCCGAGCGGCTGGCCGCCGACGGGGTACGCGAGGTGACGCTGCTGGGTCAGAACGTCAACTCCTACGGCCGGGACCTGGCCGGGAAGGAGCGGACGAGCTTCGCGGGCCTGCTCGAGCTGATCGACGGGGTGCCGGGGATCGAGCGGATCAGGTACACGAGCCCGCACCCGAAGGACATGCGCGAAGACGTAATCCTGGCCCACGCGAGGCTGGCGTCGGTGTGCGAGCACATTCACCTGCCGCTCCAATCGGGCTCCTCGCGAATCCTCAAGGCGATGCGCCGGACCTACACGCGCGAGCGCTACCTCGACCGGGTGGCCGAGATCCGCCGACAGGTGCCGGACTGCGCGCTGACCACCGACGTGATCGTCGGCTTCCCGGGGGAGACCGAGGAGGACTTCGCAGAGACGCTGGCCGTGGTCGAGGCGGTCGGCTACGACGGCGCCTTCACCTTCGTGTTCTCGCCCCGCCGGGGGACCGAGGCGGCGACGCTCGAGGCCGGACTGGTTGCCCACGAGGTCAAGGTCGAGCGGATGGGACGGCTGATCGAGGTGGTTCAGCGCCGCGCCCACGAGCGGGCCCAGCGGTTCGTCGGCCGGGTGGTCGAGGTCCTTGTCGAGGGCCCGTCCCGGACCGACCCGGATCGCCTGCGCGGCCGGACGCGCCACAACAAAGCGGTCAACTTCTCGGGCCGCGGCTGGCCGGGAGACCTCGTCGCGGTCGAGATCGAGGCGGCGACGAGCCAGACCCTGAGGGGGGCGGAGCGGGCGATCGCCCGGCTTGCCCGGTAGTCGCGCCGGCTCGGTTAGCCGACCCGGCCGGCCAGCCGTGTGGCGCCGCGGGGCGTGAATGGGCCGAATCTGGGTACACCAGTTCAAATGCAGCCATGCTGCCCAGCCGGCGAGGGATGCAACAGCCCGTCAGGCCAAGAGTCGTGCTCCCTTTCGCGGCTGCGCCGGGCCCACAGTCCTGAGGCCGACCGAGCGCTGAAGCTCTGGCGCCGGTACGTCCAATCGCGGGGAGCGGCGGTCGGCCGCCAACGACGGGTTCTGCGCCGCGCCTACGGGCGGACCCGCGACCAGGCGCTCGGCCTCTGGTCACCGTGGGCGTCGATCCAGTAGCGGCCGACACGCGCGCCCGCCGTCCGGTCGCCCCCGGGATCTCAACCTGAGGATCCCATAGCGCCCGGCCGTTGCCATGGCGCCAGGTCGTTGCCATGCGCCCCAGCGAGTTGCCAAGCGCCTGGCCGTTCTTCACAGCGCTCCGGCCGCTTGTAGCGCTCTGGCCGTTGCTATAGCGCTCCGGCCGGCGCGGTGGGCCGGGCCGCCCCGAGATCATAATTTTTCTCGGCTCACAGCCCGCACGTCCGCCTTGCCCACCTTCGTCGGCCCCTCACGGCGCCACGCATGGGTCGCGGCTACCACCGATCGCGATTCCATCGATGTCGGGCTCTTCCATTTCTTGCCTTCATTTCGGTCCATCCGGACGGTCTGCGAACATACGTTCGTGCGATGGGAAGCCCTGACCGAAGCCGGGACCGAGCAAAAGGCGCTGCCCGGGTACCGCGACCAAGCCGTGGTACGGCGCTTCGACGCCCCCGAGGCGCTCGACATGCGCTTCTACGAAGTCCACGCGTGCTCAGCGCTCAACCGGGTTCCGGAGCGGTCGGCGATGCCGTTCCGGTGGACGGTCAACCCGTACCGCGGCTGCAGTCACGCGTGCATCTACTGCTTCGCCCGCTCGACCCATACCTACCTCGGATTCGACGCGGGACGGGACTTCGAGCGGGAGATCGTCGTGAAGGTCAACGCGCCGGAGGTCTTGCGGGCCGAGCTGGCGCGGCCGAGCTGGAAGGGCGAGCACGTCGCCTTGGGCACGAACACCGACCCCTACCAGTGGGTCGAGGCCCGCTACCGGCTGATGCCGGGAATCTGGGAGGCGCTGCGGGACGCGGGCACGGAATGTTCGGTCCTCACCAAATCGCCGCTCGTCCTGCGCGACATCGACCTCCTGAGCGAGCTGGCCGGGCGTGGGCTCTTCTCGGCGGCCCTGTCGGTGCCGACGCTCGATCCGAAGGCGTGGCGGGCCACCGAGCCGCACACGCCCCATCCGCAGGCGCGGCTCGAGGCGGTCGCCGAGCTCAACCGGGCCGGCATTCCGACGAGCGTGCTCGTCGCTCCGCTGATGCCGGGCATAAACGATGACCCGCGCCAGGTCGAGGAGATCCTCGAGCGGGCTCGGGCGGCCGGGGCGCGAAGCATCACGCCGATCGCCCTCCACCTGCGGCCGGGCGTGCGCGCGGTCTTCATGGACTGGCTCGAGGCGCAGCGCCCGGATCTGGTGGATCTGTATGCCGGGCTCTACGGCCGGGGCTCGTACGCGCCGCAAGAGGAGCGCCGGCGCCTGGTCGCCTTGGTGCGCCGCGACGGCGGCCGCGGGGCGCCGGCCAGGTTCGGGCGCCGGCGGCCGGGACCGAGATCGCCACCGACCCGGAGGCGGCCCGAGCCGGCCAACCCGTCACTCGCGGGTCCCGAGCAGCAGACGCTGTTCTGAGCGTCGCCGCGCACAAGGCGTCCGGATCGTCGCCGCCCGGACCCCGCGCTCGGCGGCCGCCCTCGGCCGACCCGGTCGGCTCGGCCGCGCTGCGGTGAGCAGGCGGCTCAGCGCTTGCCGATCTGCGCGCTCTCGAACTCGGCGGCCACGTGGCCTGCCCCGCCGAGCCGGTTCGCCCGCGCGACGAGCTCGGGCATCAGGCCGCCGAAGACGCCGCCGGCCCGCAGCAGCAACGGCGCCACGTCGATCTCCGCCCGGTTGCGCTCGACCGCCCGCACCACCGCGGCTGCGACTTGCTCGGGCGTCCGGGTTCCGACGCCCGGCGGCAGCTTGATCCCCGTGTCGGCGTACATTCCCGCGTCGCTCACGAAGCCCGGAAAGATGGCCGACACCCCGACCCCGTGGGGCCGGAGATCCGCACGCAGGCCCAACGAGAGGCCGCGCAGCCCGTACTTCGTCGCGCTGTAGACGGAAACGCCTCCGGTCGCCGTCTTCCCGGCGATCGACGAGATGAAGACCACGTGCCCCCGGCCCCGTGCCACCATGCCCGGGGTCAGGGCGTGGGCCAGGACCATGGGCGCCCGGAGGTTGACGGCGAGGGCCCGATCGATCTGCTCGACCGAATAGGTCTCGAGCCGTCCGGACGCCGGGAGCCCGGCGTTGGCCACGAGGATGTCCACCTCCCGACTGGAGGTGGCCAGGCGATCGACCGCCGACGGGTCGGCCAGGTCGGCGGCCACCATCTGCGCCCCGAGCTCGGCGGCCAGCGGCTCGAGCACTTCGACCCGCCGCCCGCTGAGGATCAGGTCGGCCCCCGCGGCGGCGAGCCGTCGCGCGATCGCCACCCCGAGTCCGCCGGTCGCGCCGGTCAGGAGCACCCTCTGACCGGCAAGGTTCACCGGCCGGAGTTTACGGGAGGTGCCGGCCGCCCCGGCCCGCAGCGTTGCCGCCGTAGCGGTCCGATCCGCTCCGTGCCGGGGCGCTTCGACTCGCCCGAGACGCCTACCCGACCGGCGAGGCCGCCCCGGCCACCGGCTGACCTGCCCCGTTCGGCTGGCCGGTGCCGTGCGCGCCAGCACCGATCTGCTGGTCGCCCGGAGCCGACCCGTCGATCGTCTCGGTCTGCCTCGACACGTCGATCGAGACCCGCTGGGGCTTGCGCTCCTCCGGCTTGGGGACGCGCACCTCGAGCACGCCTTCGCGGAAGCTCGCCGAGATGCTCCCGGCGTCGATACCGTCGGGCAGGGTCAGCGACCGCGCGAACCGACCCGACGCCCGCTCGATCCGGTAGTAGCCCTCACGCTGCTCCTCGTGCTCGGCCTTCCGCTCGCCGGAGATCGTCAACACGTTGTCCTCGAGCTCGACCTTGACGTCCGACTCCTTCAGGCCCGGAAGGTCGGCCCGCAGGATGAAGTGCTGCTTGGTCTCGACGAGGTCCATCGCCGGGATCCAGTGACGCAGCGCCCCGCCGTTGCCGCCGCTCCCGCCGCCCGCCGGCGCGTCGAAGAAGCTCCCGAACAGCCGGTTCATCTCCTGCTGCAGAGAGTGAAGCTCACGGACCGGCTCCCACCTTACAAGTGCCATTTCGTTCCTCCTGTCAAGCGTCTACCAAGATGGCTTGAGTATAAAATCTTAGTCGACCCTTGTCAAGTCACGGCGGACATCAGTCGGCTGCCGCCGGACGCTCGAGCCGATGGGGAGCGCCAAGCCGGTGAGCTCGAACACCCGCCGAACCAACGGCGAGGCGGCCACGATCTCAAGCTTGAGTCCGCCATCGGCGCCCCGCCCCTCCCACGCCCCGGCCAGCGCGCGCAGGCCACTCCCGTCGATGAAGGTGACACGCGACAGGTCTACGAGGACGACCCCTGTCGCCGGACCGTCGATCTCGGCGAGCCACTCCGCCAGCAGGGGAGCCGTCGCGAGATCGAGCTCACCGGCGACAGCAAGGCGACGCGCCCCGTCGGTCTCCGTGCACCGGAGTTCGAAAGCCACCTCGGCCATTCTGTCCTCCTTCGGGTTCTCGCCGATGCCCCAAGTCGCCCTCGACGCGTTACCTCCCATGCGAAGGATAAAATCTTAGCCTGGCTGTGTCAAGTTGCGTGCCCTACCCGTTGGGCGCGTCGAGCGATTTGAACCGCCCCGCGGTGCCGGTGAGCTCGAACAGCCGCCGCGCCGCGCCCGAGACCCCCACCAAGCGGAGCCCAGGACCACCGTCGCCGTTGAGCAGCTCGTGCGCCGTGAGCACGATCCGCAGGCCGCATGCGTCGATGAAGGTCACGTCCTCGAGGTCGAGCTCGATCGGCGGCGCTCCCACCGCGCCGAGCTCGGCCAGCGTCCGGGCCAGCGTCGGCGCACTGGCGAGATCGAGCTCGCCCACGACCGACACCCGATGGACGCCATCGGCGAGCCTGCTCTGAATGTCGAACGGGGCCAGGACCATCCGGTATGTCCAGCGCCCCCGGCCACCTGGCCGGCAAGAGTCCGATCATCACGACCGTCGTGGCTGTTCTTGCGCTCTTAATTCTATCGCGCCGCCTCCCGCCCGAAACCGGCCCCGGACCCGCCGGTTAGGCCCCTCGGTGCCCCGGGTAGCCGGCCCGCGTGGGCGTGGCCATCGTCACCGGCGGTGACTCAGGCATCGGCCGGGCGACGGCGGTCACCCTCGCCGAGCGCGGCTTTGACATCGGGATCACCTGGCACACCGATCGGGACGGTGCCGACGGTACCGCCGCCGAAGTACGCGAGGTCGGACGCCGCGTCGCGTCGCGCCAGGTCGACCTGTCCGACGCCGCCGCCGCGGCCCGCGTCGTCGCCGAGCTCGTCGACAGCCTGGAGTCGGTCGACGTGCTGGTCAACTGCGCCGGTGCCGGCGCCTCGACACCGTTTCTCGAGCTCGGGCTCGACGAATGGCGGCACACCCTCGATGTCGACCTCACCGCCCCCTTCCTCGTCGCCCAGGAGGCCGCCCGGCGGATGGTCGCCGCCGGCCGGGGCGGACGGATCATCAACGTGACGAGCGTCCACGAGCACGTTCCCCTGCTCCACTCGGCCGCCTACTGCTCGGCCAAGGGCGGACTCGGCCTCCTGACCAAAGTCATGGCCCTCGAGCTCGCCGAGCACGCGATCACCGTCAACGCCGTCGCCCCCGGCGAGATCGCCACCCCGATGACCGGCGCCCACGACGAGGATCCCCGGAAGATCGACCGCCCGGCGATTCCCGCCGGTCGCCCCGGCCATGCCCGCGAGATCGCCGCGGCGATCGCGTTCCTCGCCTCGGCCGATTCGAGCTACGTCACGGGCGCCTCACTCGTGGTCGACGGAGGCCTCCTGCTGATGGCGGCAGTCGCCAATCAGCAGCAGGGCTCCGCCTAGCCCGCGCCGCTTCGGCGCCGCCCGCATCACTCGGCCGCCCTAGCAGCCCTCCGGCCCTCGCCGGCGCGCCGCCGCCGCCAGCAGCCCTCCGCTTCGAAGGAGTGGTGGTGGGTCCCGTGACGCGGCGGCGCCGCCCGACTCATGATCGCGAACCCGAGCTACCGAGCTACCGGGCCGCCACGTGAGCTCCTGGCCCACGCGACCGATCGCCACGCGCGGCCGCCCGGCCGGCCCGACCTGCGCTACCGTCGCAGGGCGATGCGGCTGGAGATCGTCATCTATGACGGCTTCGACGACCTCGACGCCGTCGGACCCTACGAGGTTCTCAGCATGGCCCGCGAGGCCGGGCTGCCGGTCGAGGTCAGCCTCGTGACCCACGAACCGCAGGCGCGCGTCGTCTCCAGCCACGGGCTCGAGCTCGTCCCCCACGGGGTGCTCACCGCCACCGCCGACCTGCTCCTCGTCCCCGGCGGAGCCTGGGCGGCCCGCACCGAGGTCGGCGCCTGGGGCGAGATCCAACGCCGCGTCCTGCCTCGCGCGCTGGCCGCCGAGTACCGCCGCGGCGCCCAGCTCGCGGCCGTCTGCACCGGCGCCATGCTCCTCTCAGCCGCCGGGCTTACCCGCGGCCGCACCGCCACGACGCATCACCTCGCGCTCGAGGCCCTTGCCCGCGAGGGCTCCAACGTCGTCGAGGCGCGCGTCGTCGGACGACGGCGACCTCCTCACCGCCGGCGGCGTGACATCGGGGATCGACCTCGCCCTATGGCTGGTCGAGCGCCACTTCGGCGCCCGGCCCGCCGCGGAGATCGCCCGCCGCCTCGAGTACGACCGGCGCGGCGCCGTCCACCGAACCCATCGGGCCTCCGCCGCTCAGTAGATCTCGCGCTCGCGTACGACAGGCGGGTCGACCGGAGCCGCAGCCACGCCGGTGGCCCGGCGGTCGGCGAACACCCCGAGCCAAAGGACGGAAACGACCAGCCCGACGATACCGACGATCAGGAGGATCAGGCCGACCGTCGCCAGGTCTATGCCACTGACGGTCGCGGTGACCGCGAACTTGAGAATCGCCCCGACAGCGATCAGGACAATCGAGGTGCCGTAGCTCATGAATTTTCCTCCAGTTTTGGGAAGTCGGCCGGCCAAGCGCCGGCCGGCCGGTGGCCTCTGGCGTACCCCGATCGCCGCGAAAGCACTCGCATTCGTCAACCGGGAGGTGATCGGGTCGACATATCTACGAGGCGGCCGGCGCCTCCGGCCGCCGAGTGAGAACATGCACCCATGACGCCTCCGATGGCCGCCCTGTCCCGCTCCCCTCGCGCCCAGATCGCACTGAGCTGCACGCTGCGCCGGCGCACCGGCTCACCGATCCCCGTGCAGACCCTCGATCTCGGCCCCGAGGGGATGCGGGTCACCAGCATGCGTCCGCTCGCCGAGGACGAGACGGTCGACTTCGACCTCCCCAACCTCGACATGCGCATCGCCGGCCACGCCCGCGTCCTGCGCCAGCAGCGCGCCAACGTCTACGTGCTCCGCTTCGAGCGGCTGCCCGAGCCGATGTCCCGCTGCCTCCACGCCCTCGCCGTCAACGCTCACTGACCGGCGGCCCCGGCGGGCGCGCCCGTCAGGCCGATGCGGCGTCGAGGCGCTCGAGCTCTGCCTCGCTCAGGCTCAGGTCCGCCATCTTCAGCAGCCCGGTCAGCTGCTCGGGCGTCCGGGCGCTGGCGATCGGCGCCGTCACCGTCGGCTGCGCCAGCAGCCATGCCAGCGCCACGGCCGCGACCGTGGTCGCCTGACCCGCGGCGATCTCGTCGAGCACCCCAAGTACCGCGATCCCCCGCTCGTCGAGGTACGCGCTCGCCCGCTCCGCCCGCGGGCTCTCGTCCGCGGTCGCGCCCGGGCGGTACTTCCCGGTCAGGAAGCCCTTGGCCAGCGCGAAGTACGGGAGGCAGGCGAGGTTCTCCCGAGCGCACAGGTCGGCCAGCGCGCCCTCGTACTGGCCGCGCTCGACCAGGTTGTAGTGCGGCTGGAGGGCGACGAAGCGCGCGAACCCCTCGCGGTCGGCGACGGCCAGCGCCCGCGCCAAGCGCGGCGCCCCGTAGTTCGAGGCGGCGACGTGAGCCACTTTGCCCGCGCGCACAAGTCCGTCGAAGGCCTCGAGCGTTTCCTCGACCGGGGTGTTCGGATCGTCGCGGTGCGCGTAGTAGATGTCGATGTGCTCGGTCTGCAGCCGGGCCAGCGACCCGTCGACGGCGGCTCGGATCGTCGCCCCGCCCAGACCCGCGAACCCCGGGGCCATGCCCACCTTGGTGGCGATGACCAGCCAGTCGCGATTGGCCCGCGCCAGCATCCACCGCCCGATGATCGCCTCCGACTCGCCGCCGGCATAGAGGTCGGCCGTGTCGATGAAGTTGCCGCCCACCTCGATGTAGCGGTCGAGCACGGCCATCGACGCCCGCTCGTCCGCCGTCCAGCCGAAGACATTCCCGCCGAGACAGAGCGGGAAGACGTCGAGATCGGTTCCCGCGATCCGGCGCAACGCGGTCAGGCGTCCGCGGTGTCGGGGAACACGGCCACGGTGGCGGTGAAGCCGTGCAGGAAGGACTCTCCGCCGACCGGACCGATCTCCCCCGCGGCGAAGAACCCCGCGATCGGGATCGCTCCGAGCTCGGAGGCCACCATCTCGCTGTCGTGGTCGCGCACCCCGAACATCGCCTGCCCGCGTCCGTTGCAGGTGAACATCAGCGCCCCCGCCGGCCGGCGGCCGCCCATCGCCGTGCGTCGGAGGCTCAGCGCCTCGCGCAGGTCGCGGTGGGCGCTGCGAGCGTCGCGCGCATGGAGGCGCACGATCTGCCCCGTGCTGACAGTGGCCCCGACGGCGATCGAGCCCTGCTGCGGGTCGGCGCCGAGCAGGCCCCGGACGAGGAAGTCGCCCTGCTCGTACTCGGGCTTGCCCGCGTCGATCACCAGACCGACGAGGAGCCCGCCGTTGATCAGGCCCCGCTCGCGCTCGGAGAGCTCGGCGAACACCTCGCGCAGCTTGGCCAGCGCCGACTTGCCGGCCAGCTCGTGGATCACGTGGCCGTCGGCCCGGGTGATCGTCAGCTCCGGCCCGAGCGGCGCCGCGCCCTGCGAGACGCACGGCAGCATCTCGACCCCGTCGAGGCGCGCCCCGACCATTCCCGCCTCGAGCACCAGCTCGTCGTGGAACAGCGCTGCCGCGTTGTCGAACGTCCGCCCGCTCGACAGCCCCCCGAGCACAGGCACCCCCGGCGCCTGCCGGTGGAGCTGCGCCAGGAGGAAGTCCGTCGCGAACGAGTACGGGTCGGGCAGGAGGATCACGCCGCTCGCCCCGGCCAGGTCGGGCACCCCGTGAAACTCGCCGTCGCCGTCCGAAGTCGCGTGGAAGGTCGACACCTTTCCCCCCTCGCCCAGCGCGGCGACCCACACCGCGACGCCGGTCGCGTCCTCGATCTCCTGCTCGCCCCCGAGCACGCCGGCCGCGCCGCAGCCGATCAGCTGGGCCGGATCGCAGGCCTCGTGGACCGCCTCGAGCGTCGCCTCCGGCGCCGCCAGATGTGAACCGCAGGCAAAGACCACGGCCAGGTCGACCGGCTGCTCCCCGAGCTGTGCACCGGCCGCGCGCGCCGCCTCGAGCGCCCCCGACCGGGCGTCCGACAGCGTCGAGAGACCGCAGCCGATGCGAATTCCCATGGCAGTCACGATACTGGCGCCCATGCCGAGTGGGGTAGTGGCGATCTTCGGACCGACCGCGGTCGGCAAGACCGCCGTCGCCGTCGCCCTCGCCCGGCAGCTGCGCGCCGCCGGCGAGCGGCCCGTCGCCGTATCGGCTGACGCCCTCCAGGTCTACCGCGGCCTCGAGATCCTGACCGGCGTTCCCAGCACCGTCGAGCTCGACGCGCTCGAGCACCGGCTGATCTCCTTCGTCCCCCTCGACGCCCCGTTCGACGTCGCCCAGTACGCCGCGCTGGCCCACGCCGAGATCGACGGCCTGCTCGCCGCCGGCCGCCTCCCGATCGTCACCGGCGGCACCGGGCTCTACCTCCGCGCCGCCCTGACCGACCTCGCGCTCCGCCCGGCGCCCCCGCCCGAGCTCCGCGACCACTGGAGCGCCGAGCTCGAGCTTCACGGTCCCCGCGCCCTCCATGCCCTGCTGGCCGCCCGGGCTCCCTGGGCGGCCGAGCAGATCAACCCTGCTGACCGACGCCGGGTCGTACGGGCGCTGGAGCTCCATGAAATGAACGAGCTCGATCCCCGCGACGGCCCCTCGCAGCTGTGGACCGCCCACACCCGCCGCCCGACACGCCTGATCGGCCTGGTGATGGAGCGCGAGGCGCTCCGCCGGCGGATCGACGCCCGCGTCGAGGCCATCATCGCCGCCGGCGCCGCGCTCGAGGTCCGCGCCGCCGACGCCGCCGGCGCCTCGCCGACGGCACGGCAGGCGCTCGGCTTCGCGGCGCTGCTGGCCGGCGACATCCAGGCGATGAAGCGCGACAGCCGGCGCTACGCCCGCCGCCAGCTGACCTGGATGCGCAAGCTCGCCGGTGTCGAGATCGTCGATGTGACCGACCGGTCGCCCGACGAGGTCGCCGCCGCGCTGCGATGATCGCCGCCATGCGATTCGAGAAGTGGCAGGCCCTCGGCAACGACTACCTCATCTTCGAGGCCACGGCCCTTCCCTGGCCGCTCACCCCGGCCCGGGTCCGGCGGATCTGCGACCCCCACACCGGGATCGGATCCGACGGCGTGCTGCTCCTCGCCCCGTCCGAGGACCCCGACCTCGTCGCCGAACTGCGGATCCACAACCCCGACGGGTCAGAGGCCGAGCTCTCGGGCAACGGCGCTCGCCAAGCCGTCATGTACCTGCGCCATCGCGGCTTCACCGACGAGGACGAGTTCGCCGTCCTCACGCCGGCCGGACCCGTCCGGCCGCGGATCACCGGCCCGAACACCTGCACGATCGACCTCGGCCACGCCGCCACCGCCTCGCCCGACTTCCCCTCCGGCCGCGCCGACGGCCGCGCCGAGCTCTACGCCGACGGGAAGCGCTGGCGCTTCCAGCACGTCTCGGTCGGCAACCCCCAGTGCGCGATCCGCTGCGACTGGCTCGACGGCCTGGACATCGGCGCGATCGGCGGCGCCATCGAGCGCCACGAGGCCTTCCCCAACCGCACGAACGTCTCCTGGTTTCGCGAGCTCGAACGCGGCGTGATCCGGGCCCGGATCTTCGAGCGTGGGGTCGGGGAGACGATGTCGTCGGGGACCGGAGCCACCGGGGCGGCGATCGCCTACCACCTCGACGGCGGCCCCTCGACCGTCACCGTAAAGCTCGACGGCGGCGAGCTCGGCGTCGAGATCGACCGCGGGCTCCGGGTCAGCCTCACCGGCTGGGCCGTCCCCGTCTATCGGGGCGAGCTCAGCGATGAATTCGTCAAGGAGCTCGATGAGACCGAGTGACCGGCTCGCGCGCATTCCGCCCTACCTGTTCGCCGAGCTCGAGCGCAAGGTCCGCGAGAAGCGCGCCGCCGGCATCGACGTGATCAGCCTCGGCATCGGCGACCCCGACACGCCGACCTACCCCCCGATCGTCGCCGCCGTCCAGCGGGCCGTCGCCGACCCCGGCTGCCATCGCTACCCGTCCAACCGCGGCCGGCCCGAGTACCGCGATGCCCTCGTCGCCTTCTACGCTCGTCGCTTCGGCGTCGAGCTCGACGCCCCGACCGAGGTGATGCCCGCGATCGGGGCCAAGGAATGCATCTTCAACCTCAACCTCGCCTTCCTGAACCCCGGCGACGTCGCCCTCGCCGCCGACCCCGGATATCCGGTCTACACCGGTGGTCCGCTGCTCGCCGGCGCCGAGGCCGCCCTGATGCCGCTCGTCCCCGAGCTCGGCTTCGTCCCCGACCTCGACGCGATCGACGCCGAGACGCGCGACCGGGCCCAGCTTCTCTTCGTCAACTACCCCAACAACCCAACCGGCGCCGTCGCGCCTCCCGGGTTCTTCGAGCGGCTCGTCGAGTTCGGGGCCGCCAACGACATCCTCATCGTCCACGACAACGCCTACTCAGAGACGACCTACGACGGCTACGTCGCGCCGTCGTTCCTCGCCACACCCGGCGCCCGTGAGGTCGGTGTCGAGGTCTTCTCGCTCTCCAAGGGCTACAACATGACCGGCTGGCGCTGCGCCGCCATCCTCGGCAACGCCGACGCGATCGACCTCTACTGGCGGCTGAAGACGAACATCGACTCCGGCCTCTTCGACGCCGTCCAGCTCGCCGGGGCCGCCGCCCTCGCTCCCGGGCTCGACTCCCACGTCGCCGAGATGAACGCCGTCTATCGTCGCCGCCGCGACCTCGTCTGCCGCGCGCTCGCCGCGATCGGCGTCAACGTCACCCCCCCGAAAGGGACGATCTACGTCTGGGCGCCGGTTCCCGCCGGGTTCGCCACCGCCGCCGCCTACTGCGAGCACGTGCTCGAGGAGGCCGCGGTGGTGATCTCCCCCGGCGGGGCCTACGGTCCCAACGGCGAGGGGTTCTTCCGGATCTCGCTCACCACCCCCGACGACCGCCTGACCGAGGCGGTCGACCGGCTCGTTCGCCTGGCCTGAGCGCTCACCGCCCTCCCGACACGGTGATGCCGTGCCCGACCGCCGCGGTCCTCCCGTCGCTGTCGATGACGTAGAGGCCGACGCTCCGCGCGCCCGGCGTCGTGTAGAGGTGCGTCGTGCTCGCGCCGCTCCCGTCCGGCGACCCGTCGCCCCAGACCCAACGGTAGGAGGTGATCGTCCCGTCCGGGTCGCTCGACGCGCCCCCGTTGAACGTGATCGACTGGTTGACCGCCGGCGTGAACGTGCTCGGCGTGTACGCCGCGCTCGGCAGCTCGTCGCCGGTGGTGATCCCGTGCCCGACCGCCCCTGTGCGCCCGTCGCTGTCGGTCACGTAGAGCCCGACGCTCCGCGCCCCCTGGGTGGTGAACACGTGCGTCGTGGTCGCGCCGCTCCCGTCCGGCGTTCCGTCGCCCCACACCCAGCGGTACGTCGTGATCGTCCCGTCCGGGTCGCTCGACGCGCCCCCGTTGAAGCTGACCGTCTGGCCCTGCGCCGGCGTGAACGTGCTCGGCGTGTAGGCAGCGGTCGGCAACTCGTCGGCGGCTGCGAGCTTCCACGTGCCGCGCCCGTGGGTCACGGCGTAGAGCCCGTCGGGTTCGACGTCGAGATCCTGCACCTGGACCCTGGGCAGAGCGCTTCCCACCTGTGTCCAGACCGTCGAGGCGCCGTTGGCCGCGCCCGTCGCGTAGACGCCGACGTCGGTGGCGGCCACCAGGGAGCCGCTGTCGTAGACGACCCGGCTGACGGCCGCGCTCGGCAGGTCGCCGGTGATCGCCGTCCACGCCCCCGTCCCGGGCGTCGTCGAGTAGGCGTACTGCGCGACGTGGGCGAACCCGGGGAACGACCGGGTGTCGCCGTAGCTGACGCTGGCGGTGACCTTCTTCGCGTTGGCCGGATCGACCGAGATGCCCGTCACGTAGAGGTCAGAGAACGGCTGCGCGACCAGCGGCGTGAAGGTCGCCCCGGCGTCCGTCGAGACCTCGACGGTGCCGTCGGCGAACCCGACGTAGACGACGTTCGGATTGGACGGCGACGCGGTGATCGCCGAGACGAAGGTGCCGACCGCGGTCACCGCTGTCCACGCGGGCGTCCCGGCCGACGGGTTGGTCGTCCGGTAGAGGTCGGGGCCGCCGTAGAAGACGGTCGGATTCGACGGGTCGGCCGTGTTGGGGACGACGATCATCGGCGGGGTGAAGAGCCCGAGGGCCGGAGGCGTTATGTCTGTCAGCACCGAGACGAAGGCGTCGCTCGTGCGATAGAGGCGCTGGTTGGCCTCGATGAACTGCGTCTGCGGGTGGTTGGGGGTGATCGCACTGGGGCCGCCGTCGCCACTGAAGATCCCGGTCCAGGCCAGCGTCGGCCCACCGCTGCGGGCCGACCCGTTGTCCTGGGATCCGGCGAGGACCTGCCCGCCGACGGCATTGAAGCCGAAGTAGAGCTGGGTGATGTTGAGGTTGCCGTTCGTGTTGACCACCGACGGGGCCGCCGGGTCGTAGAGGAAGACGCCGCCGTCGTTGCCGACCCACACCTTGCCGTCGGGGCGGAAGGCCAGAGCGTGGAAATCCGGGTGGAGCAGGTTGGTGCCCGGAGCGAAGAAGGACTTCCCGTTGACGTTGCTCCACGATGTGCCCCCGTCCGTCGTCTCGACGAGCGCGATCCCGCCGGCCAGGACGTGATTGGCGTTCGCCGGATCGACGGCGATCACGTTGTCGTACCAGCCCTGCGAGGAGCTGCCGCTGCCGTAGGCGTAGGTCTGGTTGGTGTAGTCGGGTGCACTCGTGAGGTGGTTCCAGAGACCGCCGCCGTTGGTCGTCTTGTAGACGGCGAGCGGTCCGCTGCTCCCCACCGCCACGTACAGCGTGCTCGGGCTCGAGGCCGCCTCGCCGAGCGCGACGAGCGGCGACGAGCCCGCCGCAGCGCTGATCCCCGAGTTGGCGCTCGCCCAGTGCACGCCGGCGTCGGTCGACTTCGCCACCAGCGCGGTGCCGCCGGCGACGTACACCGTGGTCGGCGTCGCATGGTCGACGACGACGGCCGTGATGTTGCCGTCGACCGCCGCATAGCTCGAATCGGTCGGGCGGGCCCACGTCGATCCGCCGTCGGCGCTCACGTAGAGCCCGGCGTCGGTCGCCGCGTACAGCGGACCGCCGGACGGCGTGATCGCCACCGCGTTGATGTGAAGCCCGCTGAACACGCCGCCCGGGTTCTGCAGCGACCAGGTCTGGCCGCCATCGGTCGAGGAGAGGATGCCGTTGCCGGGGCCGCAGTCGCCGCACTGGTTGCCCTCGCCGGTGCCGGCGATCAGGTGGTCCGGGGTTCCGGGGTCGGCGGCCACCGCGCCGAGCGCGAGGGCCGACGCCTGGTCGCTACGCGCCGACCAGGTGGTGCCCGCGTCGGCCGATGTCCACAGTCCGCCGCCCGCGGTCGCGGCGACCACGGTGCCGGCGTGCGGACCCGACCCGAGCGCGGCTAGGCCGGTGATCCGCCCGGCGCTCACGCCGCCGTAGAACCCACCCCCCGACAGGAAGGACGGTCCCGTGGCCGCCGGTCCGAGCGGCTGCCAGACACCGCCGGGCAGCCCGGCCGCGAGCGGTCGGGCCGCGCCGGTGGGCCGCGCCGAAGCGTCGGGGCGCTCGCGAGCGGCGCTGAGGATGCTCGCGCGAGTCACCGGCGCCGGTCGCGGCGCGGCGCCGATCCACTGGGCGAGCGGGGTCGGCGTGGCCGCCAGGGCTGACGGCGCGACCGCGAGGACGCCGAGCGCGGCGAGGGCGAGTAGGGGTCCCCGCCCCGTGGGAGCTCGAAGGCAACACGAAACCCGAGCGCGATGCGGTACGAAGAGCGACATTTGGACCCCGCTTTGCCGTGAACTGACCGACACCGAGCGGTGCCGTTGATCGCAACCCAGTTCGGTTCAGCGTTTCATCCGGGCCGAACGCGAACGTTCAGAACGTACTCCTCACACCGAGCGCCTTGTGTGCGATTCGTCACACAAGGAGTTCAGGACTCGTCGAGCTGCCGTCCGCCCGGCGCGGCGCGTCCGTCGAGCGCGGGGCCGGTCTCCGCCCGACTGCGCCATCATCTGGAGAGAGGATCCCTTGCCCGAGTCGACCAACCACGGCAGCCGGCCGGCCCCGGGCCGCGCGCGCCAGCGCGCGGTGTGCATCGCCTCGCTCCCGGCCGGAGAGGACTTCGCCGAGCTGCGCGAGCTACTGCGGACCGCCGGCGTCGCCGTCGTCGGCGAGCTCGTCCAGCACAACGAGAGCCCGCATCCGAACACCTACCTCGGCCCCGGCAAGCTCGTCGAGCTCGCCGCCTACGCCGAGCAGTGCGACGCCAACGTCATCGCCTGCGACGACGAGCTCTCGCCCCGGCAGGAGCGCAACCTCGAGCAGGAGCTGAAGCTACCCGTCGTCGACCGCACCACCGTGATCCTCGACATCTTCGCCGCCCATGCCGGCAGCGCCGAGGGCAAGCTCCAGGTCGAGCTCGCCCAACTCGAATACAACATGGCGCGGATGCGCGGCCTCTGGACCCATCTCGAGCGACTCGGCGGCGGGATCGGGACGCGGGGGCCGGGGGAGACGCAGATCGAGACCGACCGCCGGCTGGCGCGCAACCGGATCGCCTCGTTGCGGCGCAAGCTCGCCGGCGTCCAGTCCTCACGCTCGGTGATGCGCAGCGAGCGCGGCCGCGCCCAACTGCCCGAACTGGCGCTGGCCGGCTACACCAACACCGGCAAGTCGACGCTCCTCGGCGCGCTGACCGGGGCCAGCGTCCCGGTCGCCGACCGGCTCTTCCACACCCTCGACCCGTTGACCCGGACCCTGCGGATCAACGGGCGCGCCTACCTCGCCACCGACACCGTCGGCTTCATCCGCAAGCTGCCCCACCAGCTCGTCGACGCGTTCGCCACCACGCTCGAGGAGACCCGGCGCGCCGCGCTGATCCTCCACGTCGAGGACGCCTCGATCCCCGAGGACGAGCTCCGCTCCATGGGTCGCGCGGTCGAGGAGGTGCTCGAGGAGATCGGCGCCGGCGAGCAGGCGCGCCTGCGCGTGCTCAACAAGATCGACCTGCTCGACCCCGACGCCCTGACCCGCGTGCGCAACGCCAACCGCGATGCCGTGCTCGTGTCGGCGGCGACCGGCGAGGGCATCCAGGAGCTGCGCGACCGGATCGAGGAGGAGTTCCTGCGCACGCTGCGCTCGGTCGACCTCCTCCTGCCCTACGCCGACGGGGCGCGGCTGGCCGAGCTTCACGAGATCGCCGGCGACCAGCTCGAGCGCGAGGACACCGCCGACGGCGTCCGCGTCAGCGCCCTCCTCCCGGCGGCGGTCGCCGCGCGCTTCGAGCGCTATGCGGTGAACGGCGGCGACGGCCGGTGAAGGTCGCGCGGCTGCGCCCCGGCGCCATCCTCCCCACCCGCGCCTACGACCACGACGCCGGTCTCGACCTCTACGCCTGCGAGCCGGTCCGGCTCGGCCCGGGCGAGCGAGCCGCGGTGGCGACCGGCGTCGCCGTCGAGATCCCGTCCGGCCAGGCCGGGCTCGTCCTGCCGCGCTCGGGCCTGGCGGCCCGGCACGGGATCGCCTTGGTCAACGCTCCGGGGCTGATCGACGCCGGCTACCGCGGCGAGCTGCGCGTGCTCCTGCTCAACACCGACCGAAGCGCCGCCGTCGAGCTCGCCGCCGGCGAGCGCGTGGCCCAGCTCGTCCTCATCCGGGTCCAGACGCCGGTCGTCGAGGAGGTCTCCGAACTCCCGCGCAGCGCGCGCGACACGCGCGGGTTCGGCTCGAGCGGCTAGCGCTCAGGCCGGTTCGACGCCGGGGCGGGGCAGGGCTCGCGGCGCCGGCTGCCGGGGCTGGCGCTCGGGCGACGACGGCGGCGCCGCGTCCTGCGGGATCTCCACCGCGCCCCCGAACAGGTCGGCTTCCGGCTTGCCGGCGAGGAGGCCTTCGAATTGGTGCTTCTCGATCGTCTCCCGGCGCACGAGGATGTCTGAGATCGTGTCGAGGCTCTCCCGGTGCTCGGTGAGGATGTTCTTCGCCCGCTGGTGGGCGCCCTCGATGATCCGCCGCACCTCGTCGTCGATCTCCCGCGCGATCTCGTCGCTGTAATCCGGCTCGGTCGAGAACTCCCGCCCGAGGAACGGCTGACCGTGACCGCGGCCGTAAACGCGGGGGCCGAGCTTCTCGCTCATCCCGAAGCGCATCACCATCTGCTTGGCCGTCTGCGTCACCTTCTCGATGTCGTTGGAGGCGCCGGTGGTGATCTCGCCGAAGACGATCTCCTCCGCCGCCCGCCCGCCCAAGGTCATCGCCATCGTGTCCAGCAACTCCGCCCGCGTGGTCAGGAAGCGATCCTCGGTCGGCATCGAGATCGTGTACCCCAACGCCTGACCCCGCGAGATCACGCTGATCTTGTGCACCGGATCGGAATGCTCGAGGTAATTGCCGACGATCGCGTGACCCATCTCGTGATACGCCGTAATCAGCCGCTCGTTCTCGCTCATCACCCGCGTCTTCTTCTCCGGACCCGCGATCACCCGCAGGATCCCCTCCTCGAGCTCCACCTGCGTGATCTCCCGCTTGCCCGTCCGCGCCGCCAACAACGCCGCCTCATTGATCAGATTCGACAGATCCGCACCCGTAAACCCCGGCGTCTGACCCGCCAACGCATCGATATTGATCTCCTTACCCAACGGCTTGCCCCGCGTATGAACCTCAAGAATCTTCGCGCGACCCTTCCGATCCGGACGATCAACCGCGATCTGCCGATCAAAACGCCCCGGACGCAACAACGCCGGATCAAGAATGTCCGGACGATTGGTCGCCGCGATCATGATGATGTTGTCCTTCGCCTCAAACCCGTCCATCTCCACCAGCAACTGATTCAACGTCTGCTCACGCTCATCATGCCCGCCACCCATCCCCGCGCCACGATGACGCCCGACCGCATCGATCTCGTCCATGAAAATGATGCACGGACTGTTCTGCTTGGCCTGCTCAAACAGATCCCGCACCCGCGACGCCCCCACACCAACGAACATCTCAACGAAATCCGAGCCCGAGATCGAAAAGAACGGCACCCCCGCCTCACCCGCCACCGCACGCGCCAACAACGTCTTGCCCGTCCCCGGAGGGCCATACAACAACACCCCCGTCGGAATCCGCGCCCCCAGCGCCTGAAACTTCTTCGGATTCTCGAGAAACTCCTTGATCTCGTGAAGCTCCTCCACCGCCTCATCCACCCCCGCCACATCACGAAAAGTGATCTTCGGCGAATCCGCCGACATCCGCTTCGCCCGAGACTTCCCAAACGACATCACCTTCGACCCACCACCCTGCATCTGGCGCATGAGGAAGATCCAGAAGCCGATGAAGATCAGGAACGGCAGCACATAAGTCAGCAGCGACAGCCAGCCATTGCTCTTAGTCCCCTCGACATTGAACTGCGGATGATTCGGCGCCGCCGTCAACTGCCGCACCAGATCCGCCGCCGCCTGCCCCGGAACGAACCCCACCTCGTACTTCTGATTATTCGTCAACGTAACGTCAACAACGCTGTCCTTCGTCTTGATCACCGCCGACTTGACCAACTGGCTGGGCAGATCCTTCGTCACCAGCGTCTGATACGAGTGCGGCGGACCGGCGCTTCCCTTCGAGGTGACGAGGCTCTCGGCCAGGAACGCGAGCAGCAGTAGGACGACGATGGGGAGGGCCGCGGCCACGCCGCGTTTGTGCGGCCGCTTCATCGGGGCCTCCGACCGGTCGGACGTCGGGACGCAATCGATCTCATTCCCAAGCTCTTGCGCGCGCCGGGCGCCGGCGGATCAATGCTCGCGCGCGGCGGCACTCCGCGGCGCGCCGGCAACACGATCTACACCACTCGATCACAGCGCGGCAACCCGGGCCCGGGCGGGCGCGACTAGCTTGCCCTGACTGCCGCCGGCGCGCGTCGGGGGACTCAACTGGGGAAGGAGCGAGAGTGTCCAGAAGATCTGGGCCGGCGAGGGCCCGCTGGACGGCGGTCCTAGCCGGCAGCGTAGTGGCGGCCGGGACGGTGGCCGGCGGCACGGGCAGCGCCCTGGCGGACCCGGCAGTCTCGTCGGCCGAGAGATCGCCGACGCAGACGCCGGTCAAGCATCTGGTGGTGATCTTCCAGGAGAACGTTTCCTTCGACCACTACTTCGCGACCTATCCGAACACCCAGGCCGCTGCCGCCGACCAGCCGTGGGGCCCGCGTCCGGGCACCCCGTCGGTCAACGGCCTCAACGCTCCGCTGCTCGATCCGAACCACCTCAACTCGGCGCAGCCCTTCCTCCTTCACCGGGCCCAAGCCGCGACGTGCGACCAGGGCCACGACTACACCGCCGAGCAGGCGGCCTTCGACCGAGGCCTGATGGACATGTTCGTGGAGTTCACCGGCAGCCAGAGCGGCAACCCGGGCTGCGACTACGGGCGCGGCAAAGGCCTCGTCATGGGCTACTACGACGGGGGCACGACCACGGCGCTCTGGAACTACGCGCAGCACTATGCGATGAGCGACAACTCCTACGGGACGACCTTCGGGCCCTCGACGGTCGGGGCGCTCAACCTCGTTTCCGGACAGACGCACGGCTCGACCCCGGGTCCCGAGGTGACGGCGGGTTCGGTGACCGGCGATCCCCAGCCGACCGGTGACGCGTGCACGACGCGCGACGACGTCACCATGAGCGGGCGCAACATCGGCGACCTGCTCAACGCCCGCGGTGTCTCCTGGGGCTGGTTCCAGGGCGGCTTCCACACGGTCGACGGCAAGCCCGCGTGCGCGCAGACCCACATCGGCGCGGACGGCAAGCCCAAGACGGATTACATCCCCCATCACGCCCCGTTCCAGTACTACGAGTCGACCGCCAACCCGCAGCATCTGCCTCCGACCGGGCCGGGGATGGTCGGCAAGCAGGATCAAGCCAACCACCAGTACGACCTGTCGGACTTCTGGGCGTCGATCGCGGTCCACAACATGCCGGCGGTGAGCTATCTCAAGGCGCCGGGCTACCAGGACGGGCACCCCGGCTACTCGAGCCCGCTGCTCGAGCAGCAGTTCCTCGTCGAGGCGATCAACCGACTCCAGAGGTCGTCCGCCTGGCGCAGCACCGCGGTGGTGATCGCCTACGACGACTCCGACGGGTGGTACGACCATCAGATGGGCCCGGTCGTCAACCACTCGCAGACCGCCGCCGACACCCTGAGCGCACCAGGCCAATGCGGGACGAAAGCGCCGAGCGGGGGCTACCAGGGCCGGTGCGGCTACGGGCCCCGGATGCCGCTGCTCGTCGTCTCCCCGTTCGCGAAGACGAACTTCGTCGACCATTCGACGACCGACCAATCGTCGATCCTGCGCTTCGTCGAGGACAACTGGAATACCGGGCGCATCGGGGACGCCTCGTTCGACGCGAAGGCCGGAACGCTCGACCACCTCTTCCGGTTCAGCGGCTTCGGAGCGAGCGGCCGCCTGTTTCTCGATCCGCAGACCGGCCAGTACCCCAGCGCCGGCAGAGGGCTGCCGGACGCGAGCGATCCACACTGACCGCGACGGTCAGCCGCGGCGCGCGTTGACGTCGTTTCGGTCCCGGCCGCCGCGGGTAGCGGCCGCGACCGATGACCTTTGACGGATTCGCCCGCCGCCGCCGATGCTCGCCAAGCTGATCGACGGCCCGTTCGACGCGACCGAGCGGGAGGTCGAGGATCCTCCGCCCGACGTCGTCCTCTGCACCGACGCCGAGAACCCCACGCTCGAGCACCTTTACCGGCTGCGCGGGGTCGAGGCGGAGCGGGCCGTCTACGCCTACGCGCCCGAGGCGGCCCACGCCGGACCCTGACCGCTCTGCCGGGTCAGAGCCCGGCGGCGCGGAGCGCGCCCTGGTGGGCGGCCTCCTCGAGCTCGTCCTCGAGCGGCTCGAGCTCGTCGATCCCGAGGGCGGCGGCGATCAGCCAGTCGCAGAACCAGCTGTTCTTGGGCAGGAGCGGACCGTGCAGGTAGGTGCCGATCACCCCGCCGCTCCGGGCGCCCTCCTGACCGCTGCGGCCGTCGTTGCCCCGGCCGCGGAGTACGCGCCCGAGCGGCGCCTGGCCGGCCAGCAGCCGGGTGCGGCCGCCGTGGTTCTCGAAGCCGGCGAGCACGCGGCCGTCGGACAGCTCGATCGCCACGTTGCCGATCAGCCGGGTACCCGCGTCGCGTGCGGTCTCGACGTCGAGGAGCCCGACCCCGTCGATCTTCTCATCGTCGAGCTGGTAGGAGTGGCCGAGCAGCTGGTAGCCGCCGCACACGCCGAGCACGACCGCGCCGCCGCCGGCGGCGCGCGCCAGCCCTTCGCGCTTGTGGGCGACGAGGTCCTCGGCGCAACGCCGCTGGTCGGCGTCCTGCCCGCCCCCCAGGTAGTAGAGGTGGTGGCCGGTGCCGGCCAGTGTCTCCCCGAGCCCCGAGGCATGGAGGTGGAAGCCGATCCCCCGCCAGGCGCAGCGGCGGGCGAGCATCAGCAGGTTGCCCCGGTCGGCGTAGATGTTCATCACCTCGGGGTAGAGCGCGCAGACGCGGAGCTCGGGGTTCATCGCGCCCGCCGGCGCAGCAGCAGGATCTCGCTGCCGGCGCGGTCCTCGGTCGGCGCGACCACGCGCCAGCCCCCGGCGGCGAAGCCGGCGGCGGCGGCCTCGGCCGCGAGCTCGGCGGCCGACAGCAGGGCGAGCCGGATCACGTCGTCGTCGACGCGCACCCCGCGGCCGTCGGTCCGCTCGCGGCGGCGCTCGAGGACGATGGTCGCCTCCTCGAAGCGCAGCGCCGTCGGGCGGCTCTCGTAGAGCGCCCCGTCGGACACGGCGCGGTCGGGCTCGAGCGCGATCTCGAAGGGCTCTACCCCCTCGCCGAGCAGGGCGATCGCGAGCAGGCCGCCCTCGCGCAGGCTCGCGTGGGCGCAGCGCAGGAAGGCCGCCCGGTCGGCCAGGAGGTGGATCGTCTGCATGGGCACGAGGCAGACACCGAAGCGCTCGTCGATCGAGAACGCGCAGGCGTCGGCGCAGATGCAGGTCACCGGCAGGGCGCCGGCCCGGGCGCGCAGCGCCTCGAGGAGCACGCCGTCGCGCTCGAGCGCATGCACGGCGTGGCCCGCCCGCGCGAGGGTCAGCGTCACGCGTCCGGTACCGGCGCCGATGTCGAGCACGGGGCCGCCGGCGCTCCCCGCCAGCTCGAGCCAGAGCGGTAGATCGGCGACGTAGGTGCCGCACTCGAGGTCGTGCCAGACCGCGGCCTCGGCACTCGCAGGCCCGGCTGCGGCCCGCTCACCCCTCACGCGATCGCCCAGGAGCTCGCCGCCGCGCCGCGAGCGACCAGGAGGGCGCGGAGCTCGAGCATGGCGGTGTAGGTCGGCAGCGCGTAGAGCCTCGGGCTCTGGCACGCCGCGAGTGCCTCCTCGAGCGCCTCGGCGAGATCCGGCTCGAGGACGATAAGCCCCGGGTCGACGCCCGCGTACTTCAGGCGCAGCGCGAGCTCGGCCGCCCGCGTCCCCGCGCAGGTGACCCGCCGCACGCGCGGGGCGATCCCCTCGAAGTCGGCGTCCCAGATCCAGGAGACGTCCCGGCCGTCGGCGATGTTGTCGTTGAGCACGGCGAGGAGGTCGTGGTCGCCCGGCTCGAGCGCCAGCGTCCGGAGGACCTCGTTGGCGCCGGTCGGGTTCTTGATCAGGAGGATGCAGAGCTCCTGGTCGCCGAGGACGACGCTCTCGGCCCGCCCGAAGGCGGGCGCCACGCGCTCGAGCCCGGCGACGATCGCCTCGAGCGGCACCTCCAGGGCCACGGCGAGCGACGCGGCGGCGAGCGCGTTGTAGACGTTGTAGAGGCCGGGGAGGGGAATCCTGACCCGGGCGGCCCCGGCCGGCGTGCGCAGCTCGAACGACGCCTCGCGCACCCCCACGAGGGAGATCGCGTCGGCGCTGACCGCCGGTCGCGGCCGGCGGGCGCCGCACCGGGGGCAGGCATATACCCCGAGGTGGCCGAGGTAGATCCGCGCGTAGTCGTAGGCGGCACCGCAGCGCCGGCAGTGCTTGGAGTCGGCGGCGTGGGCCATCGACGGCAGGGCGCAGGCCGGGTCCTCGACGCCGAAGTGGATGACGTCCGGCTTCTCGCGCCCGAGGTCGGCGACCAGCGGATCGTCGGCGTTGAGGACCAGGCGCGCCGTCGAGCGGGCGACAAGCTCGGCCCAGCGGTCGGCGATCGTCTCGAGCTCGCCGTAGCGGTCGAGCTGATCGCGGAACAGGTTGCCGAGCAGGATCGCCCGCGGCTCGAGCTGCTCGGCGACCGCGACGAGCCAGAACTCGTCGACCTCGAACAGCCCGAGGTCGGCGGCCGGCACCCCCCGCCGGCTGCTCGCCTCGAGCAGGCTGGAGGCGACGCCGCCGGCCATATTGGCGCCGGCCGTGTTGTGCACCACGCTCAGCTGCGCCTCGGCGAGGATGCTGGCGATCATCGCCGCCGTCGTCGTCTTGCCGTTGGTGGCCGAGATCACCACGCTGCCCCGGCGCAGGCCCGACGCCAGGCGGCTGATCGCCCGCCGGTCCAGGCGCAGGAGGATCTTCCCGGGTAGGCTCGTGCCGCCGCCGCCCCGGCGGCGTGAGAGCGCGCCGGCAGCGCGGGCGAGCTCGCGCTTGACCGTCCACAACGCCATCAGGCGAGGACCCGCAGGGCGTGGGGGACGGCCCGCACGATGACGGGAAGCTCCCCGATCGGGTCGCCGTCGGCGAAGACCGTGAACGCGCGGTCGGCGCGTATCTCGGCCACCCGGCCGCGCAGGACGTGGACGGTCGGCTCCCGCACGTGGGTGCCCTTGAACACCTTGGGCATCTTGGCCAGGAAGCGCACGCGGCCGATGTGCTCGGTGATCACGACGTCGAGCAGGCCGTCGTCGACGCGGGCGTCGGGGGCGATGCACATGCCGCCCCCGTAGCAGCGGGTGTTGGCCGCGATCACGCTGTAGCCGCGGAAGCTCCGCTCCTCCCCGTCAACGGCCACGTGGAAGGTCGCCGGCTTCCACGCGGCGAGAGCGCGGAGCGCCCCGTAGGCGTAGACGAGGCCGCCGAGCCACGACGGCGCGTCGTTGGCGATGCGGTTGGCATCCGAGTCGAAGCCGACGCTCGCGATACAGGCGAAAGCGCGGCCGTCGACCGAGCCGAGGTCGAGGTCGGTGAACTCGCCACGGGCGATCACCGCGCAGGCCGCGGCCGGGTCATTCGCAATGCCCAGCACGCGGGCGAAGTCGTTGCCCCGCCCGCCCGGGAGGACGCCGAGGCGGCCGCCCGGCCGCTCGGCCAGCGCTCCGGCCACGGCGCCGATCAGCCCGTCGCCGCCCAGCGCGAGCGCCACCTCGCCGGCGGCGCTCGCCTCCCGGGCGAGCTCGCGGGCGTGCTCGAGGTCGCGCGTCGCATGGGTGGTCGAAGGCACGCCCAGCGAGGCCAGCGTCCGCTCGAAGACGGGGAGCAGCCGTCCGCCGCGGCCGCCGCCGGCGGACGGGTTGACGATCAGTCGCGCTTGATCCATCGCCCAAGCGTATTTGGCTCGCCGCCGGGGCCGGGGCGCGGGAGGCGTGAAGGCGGGGCTCAGGCCAGCAGCAGGTCGGCGAGCGTCGCGCCGATCGCCACCGGCGGAGGATCGGCGGCCGCCGCCTCCTCGGCGGTCGTCGCCCCGCTGAGGACGATCGCCCCGTCGAGCCCGGCGGCGCGGGCCCCACCCAGGTCGGTGTCGAGCCGGTCCCCCACCATGAGCGCCCGGCCGGGCCCGAGCCGGTCGATCGCCGTCAGGAAGAGCCCGGGCTGCGGCTTGCCGAAGGTCTCGGCCGTGGCGTCGCCGGCGACCTCCACCGCGGCGAGGATCGCCCCGGTGCCCGGCCAGTAGCCGCCGGGCATGGGGAAGCTCGGATCGCGGTTGGCGCCGAGGAGGACGGCTCCGGAGCGCAGCGCCAGCATCGCCTCGCGGAGCTCCCCATAGTCGAAGCCGTCGTGGCCGGCGACCACGACGACCTGGGCCCGGCTGACGAAGTCGCTCCCGTTGACGATCCGCAGGCCGGCGTCGATCACGTGGCGGTGGATCGCCGGGGAGCCGATCACCACGGCCGTGCTCCCGGCGTACCGCTCGGCGAGCACGTGCTGGAGCGCGCCGCCCACGGTGACGACCTCCTCGAGCGACGCCTGGATGCCGAGCGACCAGAGCTTGCGCACGAACTCCTCGGTGCCCCGTCGGGCGTTGTTGGTGACGAAGGCGATCCGCTTGCCGCCGCGGCGCAGCGCCGCCACGGTTTCGATCGTCCCGGGGACGACCTCGTCGCCGACCCACACGCAGCCGTCGAGGTCGAGCAGGAAATGGTCGTAGCGCGCGGCCAGCGCGGAGAGCGTCACGCGCGCATTATCCCGGCGGGCCGCTCCGGCGCCGGCCTGCCGGGGAGGCGCCTCCGCACCGTGCACTAGGCTGCGGCCCGCATGGAGGCAGCCGTCGCCGTGAAGTGGACCGCCGAGGACATCCCCGACCAGACCGGCCGCCGTGCCGTGGTCACCGGCGCCAACAGCGGGCTCGGCCTGGCGGTCGCCCGGGAGCTGGCCCGCGCCGGCGCCCACGTCGTCCTCGCCTGCCGCGACCCGCGGCGCGGCGGGGAGGCCCTGGCGGCGATCCGGGCCGAGCTCCCCGCCTCCGCGGTGGAGCTTCGCTCTCTCGACCTCGCCGATCTGGCCTCGGTGCGCGCCTTCGCCGACGCCGGGCTCGACCCGGGCGCGCCGCTTGACCTCTTGATCAACAACGCCGGCGTGATGGCGATCCCGCGGCGCCTGAGCGCCGACGGTTTCGAGCTCCAGCTGGCGACCAACCATCTCGGCCACTTCGCCCTCACCGGCCAGCTCCTCGAAAGACTGCTCGCCGCGCCGGCCGCCCGGGTGGTCACCGTCTCGAGCCTGCTCCACCGGACGGGAGCGATCGACTTCGACGACCTCCAGGCCGAGCACGGCTACCGACCGTTTCGGGCCTACGGCCAGTCGAAGCTCGCCAACCTCCTGTTCTGCTTCGAGCTCGACCGCCGGGCCCGCGCCGCCGGCCTCGAGCTCATGAGCGTGGCCGCCCACCCGGGCTATGCGGCGACCCGGCTCCAGGCCAACGGCCCGCGCCGCCTGTTGGCCCGGCTCGTCCTCCCGGCGGCGAGCCTCCTGCTCGCCCAGAGCGGGGCGGCCGGCGCCCTCCCGACGCTGTGCGCCGCCTGCGCTCCCGAGCTGCCGAGCGGCGCCTACCTCGGCCCCGACGGCCCGGGGGAGCGCCGCGGTTATCCGCGCCTGGTCGTCCCGAGCGCCGCGGCCCTCGACCCGGCGATCGCGGCGCGCCTCTGGCAGGTCTCCGAGGAGCTCACGGGCGTCTCCTATCCGCGCCTCTCCGGCTGAGCGAGCGGGGCCCGCGCCCGATCCTCAGCGCGAGGGTCGCTTGGGGCGCGAAGACCCCTTGGCGGCGCCCCCCCTGGCCGGGGCGGCGCCCTTGGCCGGCTTGGCCGGCGGCGCGCCCTTAGCCGAGCCGGCGGCGCGCGGCGCTCCGCCGCGCCGCGCCGAGGAGCCCGTCGCCGCCGGCTTCGCGGTCCCGGCGCCCTGGGCAGAGCCCCGCCCCGAGCCCTTGGCCGGCGCAGGAGCCTTGACGGCGGGAGCGGAGCCGGCGCCCTTGCCCGAGGCGGCGCCCTTGGACCGGGCCGAGCCGGGCGCCCTGCCCGCGCTCGGGCCGCGCGCCGGCGGCGAGCCCTTGCCCGGACCGGCCATCCGGCCGCCGGCGCGGGCCGCCTTCTGGCGGCGGCGGCCGAACCAGGCGAGCACGGCCAGGGCCACACCGACCACGAGCAGTCCGAGGAGGAGGGCCGGCGCGAGGCCGATGCCGCCGAAGAAGAGCGCGATCACCTCCACAACACCCAGGCCGGCGGCGACGACGGCGATCACCAGGACGGCGAGGATGGCGAAGCCGCGGATCCGCAACAGGACGCTCCCGCCGGGCGGCGGGACGATCAGGCCCATCAGGCGCAGGCCCATCAGCGCGCGGCCGGACGGAGCTTCGCCCCCGAGCTTCTCGACCGCGGTCTTGAGGTCGTCGGCGCGGCGCTCGGCCAGGGCGAGCGAGGCGTCGGCCATGCGGCGGACCTGCATCCGCTCCTGCGGTCGCGACGCGGCGATCGCGCGCTGGAAGTAGGTGCGCGCGGCGGCGGCATCGTAGCGCTCGGCGGCGCGGGCCCCGAGGAGCGCGAGGGCGATCGACCGGTGCTTGGTCTCGCTCTCGAGTTGCTCGTCGGTGCGGTCCTGCATCTCCTCCATGAGGTTCTGCGGGAGGCCCTGCTCGATGCGCACCTGCCGTTGCTTGGCCATCCTCGCCAGTCTAGGGATCTCGACGGAGTGGACGCCGATATATTCGCCCGGTGGATCGCACGCGACGAGCACGCCGGGCGGCGCCCGGCCGCGGCTTCTGGCGCGCCGTCCTCGTCGCCGCCGTGGTCTGCGCCTGTCCGGCGGCGGCCGGCGCCCAGAACCCGTTCGCGCCACTTCCCAGCCAGCCGACCTCGACGCCGACGGTGACCACGCCGACCACGAGCACGACCTCGACGACCGGCGGCAGCCTGTCCAGCACCGAGCAGATCGGTCTGTTCGCCGCCGCCCTCCTGCTCATCGCGGGCATCGGCTACCTGATCCGGCGCGACGCCCATGCCCGGGCTCCGGCCGGGCGACCGGCGGGCGCCGGGCCGCGGGCGACGACCAAGCCGCGCGCCAAGCGGGTCGAGCAGTCGCGCGCCAAGGCCAAGGCGGCCCGCCGCCAGCGCAAGCGATCGCGGTCGCGCTAAAAGCCCGCGCCGACCACGGGCGCCCGCAGCACCGCCCTCGCGGCCGGCTGACCGCAGCCGGCCGACCGGCTCAGGAGGCGCAGCGGTCGAGCGCGACGACGACTCGGTGGACGAGCGGGGTGACCCGCGCCTCGCCGCGGTTGACCGCCGCCGCGATGGCCAGGCCGACCAGCACGTCGACGAGGTAGTGCTCGCCGAGGTAGACGACCGAGAAGCTCGCCAGTGCGACATAGCTCCAGCCCAGCGCGCCGTAGACCGGGCCCACCTCGGCCAGGCCCATCGCGGTGATCGCCGCCGAGGCGACGTGATCGGAGGGCATCGAAGCCCAGGGGTTGCCGCCGAGCGAGTCCTCGACCTCGCGCGGCTTGCGCAGGAGCGCGTTGATCACGTGCCGCCTGACCCGCTCGACCTCACCATCCATCCGGCCGGCGTCCTCGGAGGCCCACCACGGCGGCGCCGTCGGGATCAGGTAGTAGAAGGGCGTGGTCAGGTGATAGGCCGCCGCGAGCCGGCCCGCCGCCCGTGGGACGTACTCGTCGTGGCGCAGGAGGAGCCAGGCGAGCAGCAGGTGGGGGATGAACCACGACGCGTAGGACAGCGTCACCAGGCGGTCGAGCAGCGTCACCCGCGGCGGGTGGCGCAGCCGGCGCTGGAGGCGCTGGGTCGGGGGCACGCCGAGGCCGAGCAGCCGGTCGACGCCGACCGGGTAGTCGATGCGCAGCCGCCGCCGCAGGCGCTCGGTGTCTTCGTAGGGCAGGGTCCACGTGACGGTGAACGACCACATGTAGGCGGCGCCGACCGCCGCGTAGCGCCACCGGCGCCGCGGCGTGGCCGCCGCCGTGGCCAGCGGCGCGATCGAAACGAGGGCGAGCGTGATCGCCGGCGGCATGCCCAGGCGGCGGCGGGCCAGCACGAGCCCGATCGCCGGCACCGCGCCGGCGACCAGCGCCCATTGGAACGGGGTGAGCGACCGGGGCGACCGCGCGCCCAGGCGACGGCGCCGCGCCCGCGTCGCCAGGCGGGCGACCGGGTGGGGCCGTCCCGGTCCGGCCCGGCGATGCTCGGCCGAGCGCCGCGCCCCGCCCCGGCCCGACCCGACGAGGAGTGCGCTCACCCGGCGGGGTGCTGCTTGACGGTCTGGAAGGAGTGCTTGTGGTCCTCGCCGACGTGCTGCTGGGAGAGGTCGCCATCGACCGCGGCGCGAAATCGCGTGGCCAGGTCGTGCAGGCGGGTGTCGAGCATCGGGTAGTCCAAGCCGGCCTGGACGTCCTGGGCGGCCTCGCGGCGCAGCTGGGCGATCTGGTGGCGGGCGTGACCCGAGAGGGTGACGTCCCGGGTGACGTTGACCACGTACTGGTAAGCATAGGCGAAGGAGCCGCACTTTTCGCAGTTGACGTTCGTGGCCAGCGCGACGTTCTGCGGTGCCTGGGTCGTGGTGCCGCTCGGGACGAGCACGATCTGGAAGGCGGCGGCGATCGCCTGGCATGGGGTCGTGCAGTCGTGGGCATTCGACTGCGCCAAATTGCTCGGGCTGCCGGCGTTCGGTCCCGAGGCTCGCACGGTGACCAGGCCCGAGCGGGCGAGGACGGTCGCGGCCTTGCTGTTGTCGGCCACGACGCTCTGGGCGAGCGGAGCGCCGCCGGGCGTCCCGGCGTCGGCCACGCCGACTGCGGTCGGGAGCGAGAAGGCGATGGCGGTTAGGCAAGCGAGCAGGCGTCGCACGGTGTGACCTCCAGGTGTCGATGGGCGGTGGCTCATGGCGCTGCCGGGGTCGTCGCCGGCCCGGCGGGCGCCGCCGCCGGCGCCGCGGTGGTGGACGTCCCAGCGGGGACAGTCGTGGCCGGTGCCTGGCTCGCCGGGGTCGTCGTCTGCGGGGTGGTCGTGGCGCCCGGCGTCGGCGACGTGGTCGAGGTGACGGTGTGGCTCGGCGTGACGAGCCGGCGCTGAGGGTGCGGCGACGACGGGGCGGCGGCGCGGCGCTGGCGCTCGGTCGGCGCTCCACCGAGCTGCCGCTGGCGCTGCGGGGTGAGTGACGGCCGGCCGGTCGGCAGGGCGGCGACCTCCTGCACGACGCCGGTCAACGTGCCGCGCTCACCGGGCTGAACCGGGCGGTACTCGCCGTTGGGCCACCAGCTGAACGCGGCCACGGCCACCGCCGCGGTCCCCGTGATGGCGAGCGTAGCCCTCCGGGCGGGCGAGCCGTCGGCCCAGTGGACGGCGCCGACGCCGACGCGCCCGCCGACCCGCACCGCCGTGTAGACGAGGCCGGCACCCGGGAGGACCAGGAAGACCAGCTGCACGACGTCGAGCACGCCGCTGAGCGTTTGGCCGTGGCGGAAGGCGGGGGAGATCGCCTCGAAGCGCAGCGCCGCCGAGTCATAGCCGGTGGCCACCATGCGCGGCAGGTTGAGGACCAGGGCGAGGATCGTGACCGCAAAAAAGAGGACGACGAGGACCACGTAGGCGCTGACGACGACGCGGACCCAGTTCTTCAGGGCGGTGACGCGTTCGTCGGCCGGGCGTCCGGGGACGAAGCTCGCCAGCACCGAACGGATCCGCAGGAAGATGTCGGGGACGCCGGTGAGGTCGCTGAGGATGTAGTAGCCATCGAGGCGCAGGAAGGGCAGCGACTGCTGGAGGATGGCAAAGTTCTGCAGCACGATCAGCAGCAGCAGGGGCTCGAACGCGGTGATCGCGTAGAGACCGCCGACGAGCAACGCGAAGATCGCGTTGAAATACATGCCGCCGAGGTCGGTCCGGAGCCGGCCCCACTTGCCGAGGCGGTAGGCGTCGGTGATGTCGGTGTAGAAGGCGGGCCAGACGATGTAGATGCCGACGCCCATCACACCGGGCTTCGCCCCGCCGTAGCGGCAGGCCGTAGCGTGGCCGATCTCGTGCCAGGCGGTGGCGAGGACGACTCCGCCGATCAGCATCAGCATGAGCAGCGGCTGGTAGAGGGTGTGGCGCAGGCTCTGGCTGACGCCGTGGACGAAGAACAGCCAGCCGTCGAGGCCGAGCATGCCGAGAACGGCGACGAGCACCACCGGGGGCAGGAAGAGAGGGCGGACGATCGTCGTCAGGCGAGCGACCGCCCGATCGGGAATCACCGCGGCACGAAACTTCAGCGCCAGCAGCGGATCGACCTTGCCGAGCTCGACGGCCTCGCCGTCGGCCGACCCGGCCACCCCGAGCGGGCGCAGCTGCTCCTCGATCAGCATCTGGGCGTCACCGGCCTCCACACGCCGCTCGATCGCCTCGCTGAAGCGGTCGGCGATCTCCGCGTAGCCACGCCGGCCGTCGATCTGCTCGGCGAGCTTGAAGAGCATCGGCGGCAGCTGGACGACCTGACCGTCGCGGCGCCGGGCGATGAACGGGGCCTCCTTGAAGCCGGAGTCCTCGAACTCGCCGATCAGCTCGACGCCCTCGGCCAGGCGCGGCGGCGGCGGCGAGGCGGCCGGCTCCTGCGCCCCCTCAGAGGTCACGCTCGGCGGTGCCCCCCCGGCGGCCGGCGGCGGCCGGTCCCCGTGGGTGGCCGTCCGCGACCCGGCTCCGTTGGAGGCGGCCGCCGGCCGTGCCCCGTTCGGGGCCGTTGCCGAGCTCGGCCGAGCTTCGCCGGCGGGCGCGTCCTGCGCCGGAGGGGCGACGGTCGGGGCCGACGTCTCGGGCTCGGCGTCGGGCGGGGTGTCCTGGTTGGGCATCTCGGCGGGGGGCCCGGCAGGAAGCGAGGAGCGGGCCGATGCCGCCCCTCGACCCTGCCGTCGGTTGCGGACGATCAGTTGCCCTGGACGATCGGGGCGGTCTGGGTGGCGCTGGCGTAGGCGGTCGCGTTGTCGGACAGGACGTTGGCCGCCACCGCCGCGTTGACCGGGGCAGCGAGGTTCGCGTTGATGAGCGACATCGCGGCGCGCTCGGGAAGCTCCTCGCCGGCCATCTCGTTGAGCTCCTCGCGGGTCAGCGGGCGGTACTCCTGGGGGGTGTTCTCCTCAGCCATCTCGGCCTCCTCTAGTTGTGCTGGGTGATGGGAGCGTTCTGGGTCGCCTCCGCGACGGCGGTCGAGCCGTCGGAGAGGGCATTCAGGGCCACCGCGGCGTTGATCGGGGCGGCAATGTTGGCGTTGATCAGCGACATGGCCGCCCGCTCGGGGAGCGCCTCGCCGGCGATCTGCTCGAGCTCCTCGCGCGTTAGCGGCCGGTACTCCTGGGGTGCCTGGTCTGCCATGACGGGTGCTCCTTTCTCGGTCGCTCGCTCAGTTGTGCTGGTTGATCGCGGCGGTCTGGGCCGCGTCGGCGATCGCCGTGGCGTTGTCGGAGAGCACGTTGGCCGCCACGGCCGCGTTGATCGGGATCGCCACGTTGGCGTTGACCAGGGACATCGCGGCCCGCTCGGGCAACTCCTCGCCGGCCAACTCGCCGATCTCGTCGCGGCTCAGCGCCCTGTAGTCCTTCTGCTCGTCGGTCATCTGTGCTCCTTTGGGTCGGTTTGCGGGCTCACCGGCATCGCGTCGGTGCCGGGAGTCCTGGACGACGGTGACGCTGCGGTCCGCGTCGTCCCGGTTGGTGACCCCGGGCCGGCCGCGGTTGACGGCGATCACCGCGTCGACGTCGGCGGCCAGATTCACGCCATCCCCTGCGAGCCGAATCCGCTTTTGCCACCTCATGGCCGGCGGTGTTCCCGGCTCGCGGCCGTCAAAACCGCGCGACCACCCGCGGCCACCCCGGAAATCCCCGAGTTGCAGGGATAACAGGCCCGGCAGCAGGAACCGAGGCGTCAGCCTGCGTTTACATCGATCGCCGGCGAGGATTGCCGCCCGGGGGCCGGGGGTAGGTCAGCCACCATGCCGGCCACGCCCGCCACGATCGAGCAGCTCGCCCGCGACGTCGCGCTGAGCGCCGACGCCGAGAACGGCCTGCGCGCGTTGAGCGCGCTGCGCGCCGAGCTCGACATGATCGAGCCCGAGCTCGTCGCCCGCGCGATCCGCGCCGGGGCGTCCTGGAGCCAGGTGGCGCGGGCGCTCGGGGTGACCAAGCAGGCGGCCCACAGGAAGCACCGTCACCTGTCGGAGCTCACCGAGGCGAGCGCGCCCGGTGCCGGGCCGAAGATGCTCGTGACCAGCGAGGCCCGGCGGAGCATCCAGCTCGCCCGCGAGGAGGCCCGCGACCTCGGCCAGCCGGCGATCGGCACCGAGCACATCCTGCTCGGCATCCTCCGCTGCAACGAGAGCCATGCCGTACGGGCGCTGAACGCGCTCGGCGTGACGCTCGACGCCGCCCGCGAGTGCCTCCAGCCGACGATCGTCGGCGTCCCTCCGCTGCCGGGGGAGACACCCGCCGCCACGAGCGTCACGCCCCAGGCTCGGCGGATCCTCGAAGGCTCGCTCCGCGAGGCGGTCAAACGCCAGGAGGGGTACATCGGCGTCGAGCACCTGCTCCTCGCCCTGCTCGCCGACTCGCGCAACGGCGCCACCCAGACGCTCGAGGCGCTGCGCACCACGCCCGCCAAGATCCGCCGCCAGCTCGAGCGCGAATGGGAGACGGTCGCCGCCGGATCGAGCGAGACGGCCGCCGTGAGCGCGCCGCGGCCGCCCCGGTAGCCGGCCTGCGCCGCGAACGCCGCGCGGGCGTCCTCACAAGCCCGAGGGGAACGTCTCGGCGGGCTCCGCCGTCGCCGCCCACCGCTCGAGTGGCTCGAGCGCCGTGGTCTCGTCGAGGTGCACGACGAGGTCGAACTGGCCGGCCGGGCGCACGGTCATGTAGTGGTTCCAGAGCTCAGCCTCCGGCCGGTAGACCGCCCCGATCATCCGCTCGATGAACTGCCCGACGAACTCCGCGTCGGCCCGGAGGTCGACCACGCCGCCGCGCACCCCCCGGTCATGGAGCAGTCGCTCCAGAGAACCCTCGAGGCTCGGCCGCAGCCCCAGTCGCTCGGCCGCGCCGCCCCAGTCCAGGGCCGCGGTGACCGTGCCGGTGTGGGTCGTGAAGCCGACGAGCCGGACCGCGTTCCCATGACGTTCGCGCGCGAGCTGACCCAGGCTGACCTCGCCCCGCAGCTTGCCCGCCTCGGTGGCCCGGGCGTCGCCCACATGCGAGTTGTGGGCCCAGACGACGAGCCCGGCGCCGCCCACGTGCGCGTCGAGCGCGTCGAGCGTGTCGGCCATGTGCGTGTCGCGCAGGTTCCAGGCGCCCGCCCCGCCGCGGTACATGGCGCGGTAGTAGCGCTCGGCGGCGGCGGCCAGCTTCGCGTTCTGCTCGGCCGAGAACCGCGCCTGCGACCCGGGTTCCCCGGCGGCGGTCCGCTCGCACAGCTCGCGGAGCTGGGCCACGACGGCCTCCTCGCACGGGGCCTTGGCCCCGCTCGCCGTGGCCTCCCCGTAGCCGCGCTCGTCGAGGTTCTCAAAGCAGCCGTAGCGCCGCCGAGCCCGCGCGGCCGCCGCCGGGTCGACGGCGTCGAGGTAGCCGACGACCGCGCTCATCGACTCCCGCAGGCTGTAGAGATCGAGCCCGTACAGACTGGCGCCCCGGCCCTCCTCGCGCAGCCACTCGAGGAACTCGACGACGACCCGGTTGCGCCACATCCACTGGGGGAAGCGGGCGAAGCCGCCGAGCGCCGCCTCCGCGCCGGAATCGGCCCCGCCGGCGCCGCGGATGTATCGGTCGGCGCGAGCCGCCGCCGGCCAGTCGGCCTCGAGGGCGACGCCGCGAAAGCCGTGGTCGGCGATCAGCCGCCGCGTCAGCTCGGCGCGGACGGCGTAGAACTCGTGCGTCCCGTGGGTGGCCTCGCCGAGCAGGACGAGGCGCGCGTCGCCGACGAGCCCAGGGAGGTCCTCGATCGCCCGGACGGCTCCCGGCAAATCGACCATGGCCCCCGTCTACCCCTCGCCCGGCACCGCCAACCGAGGCGCCGGCGGAGCTTCAGGCCACGCCGGAGGGGGCGCGCTCGCGCCGGCTGGCCCTGATCCGCTCGGTCTTGTTGAGGACCGCCTTGCGCATCCGCACATTCAGCGGCGTGACCTCGGCACACTCGTCCGGGCGCAGGAGCTCGAGCGTCTGGTCGAGCGACAGCTGCTTGTGGGGCACCAGGCGCACCAGCACCTCGGAGGTCGAGGAGCGGATGTTGTTGAGGTGCTTCTCCTTGGTGGCGTTGACGTCGAGGTCGTCGGAGCGGGCGTTCTCGCCGACGATCATTCCCTCGTAGACCTCCTCGCCGGGGCCGACGAACAGCGTCCCGCGCTCCTGGAGGTTCATCAGCGCGAACTGGGCCGTGATGCCCCGGCGGTCGGCCACGAGGGCCCCGGTCGGGCGCATCTTCAGCTCGCCGAACCACGGCTCCCAGCCCTCGAAGACGTGGTGGAGGATGCCGGTGCCCCGAGTCTCGGTGAGGAACTCCGTGCGGAAGCCGATCAGGCCGCGGGCCGGCACCAGGTAGTCCATCCGTACCCATCCGGTCCCGTGGTTGACCATCTGCTCCATGCGGCCCTTGCGCAGCGCGATCAGTTGCGTGACGACCCCGACGTAGTCCTCGGGCACGTCGATGGCCAGCCGCTCGACCGGCTCGTGAATCCTGCCGCGGATCTCGCGGGTGAGGACCTGGGGCTGGCCGACGGTCAGCTCGAAGCCCTCCCGGCGCATCAGCTCGACGAGCACGGCCAGCTGGAGCTCGCCGCGCCCCTGGACCTCCCAGGCGTCCGGGCGCTCGGTGTCGCCCACGCGGAGCGACACGTTGCCCACGAGCTCCGCCTCGAGGCGGGACCTGATCTGCCGCGCGGTCAGCTTGGAACCCTCGCGCCCGGCCAGGGGCGAGGTGTTGATGCCGATCGTCACCGATAGCGACGGCTCGTCGACGGTGATCACCGGGAGCGCGCGCGGATCCTCGGGGTCGGCCAGGGTCTCGCCGATCGTCACCTGGGCGATCCCGGCGATGGCGATGATCTCCCCGGGCCCGGCCTCGCCGGCGTCGACCCGGTCGAGGGCGTCGGTCACGTAGAGCTCGGCCACCTGGGCGCGCTCGACCGAGCCGTCCGCCCGGCACCAGGCGATCTGCTGGCCCTTGCGGATCACGCCGTGGCGGACCCGGCAGATCGCCAGCCGTCCGACGTAGGGCGAGGCGTCGAGGTTGGTCACCAAGGCTTGGAGCGGGTGCACGGGATCGTGCAGCGGGGCCGGGATGTGTTCGAGCAGGAGATCCATCAGCGGCGCGAGATCGGTCCCCACCTCGCCCTGCTCGATCGAGGCCCACCCGGCGCGGGCGTTGGTGTAGACGATCGGGAACTCGATCTGCTCATCGCCGGCGTCGAGGTCGAGGAAGAGCTCGTAGACCTCGTCGACGACCTCGGAGATCCGGGCGTCGGGCCGGTCGACCTTGTTGACCACGAGGATCACCGGGAGCCGCGCCTCGAGCGCCTTGCGCAGAACGAAGCGCGTCTGGGGGAGGGGGCCCTCGCTGGCGTCGACGAGGAGGAGGATCCCGTCGACCATCGTCAGGCCCCGTTCGACCTCGCCACCGAAGTCGGCGTGGCCGGGCGTGTCGATGATGTTCAGCTTGACGTCGCGGTAGCGGACCGAGGTGTTCTTGGCGAGGATCGTGATCCCCTTCTCGCGCTCGAGATCGGTCGAGTCCATGACCCGCTCCGCCACGTCCTGGTTGGCCCGGAAGGCGCCCGACTGCCAGAGCATCGCGTCGACGAGGGTCGTCTTGCCGTGGTCGACGTGGGCCACGATGGCCACGTTGCGGATGTCGTCGCGGGAGGTGAGCACCCCAAGGAGGCTAGTGGTCACGGGGCTTCGGGGCCGATCCGCCGCGCCGCCGGGCGCCGCCGGGCGCCGCGGGGCGCCCGGCGGCCGAGCCGGCGCTACACCAGTCCGTTGGCGGCGAGGAACGTCCGGGCCACGCTCTGGGCGCTCTGGTGGCTGAGGCTGACCGCGGCGTTCATCTTCTGCATCGCCTCGGTGGTCAGCTTGGCGCTGACGGCGTCGAGCGTCTGGCCGAAGGCCGGACCCTCGCGGGTGAGCGCCTTCTTGCTGACCACGGGCGCCACGTTCTGGAAGCCGAACACGAACTTCGGGTCGGCGAGCAGCGTGTACTTCCCGCCGACGAGCTGCGGGTCGGTGGTGAACACGTCGGCCACATTGGCCTTGCCGGTGTCGAGCGCGGTGTAGGTCAGGCCGATGCTGAGCGGCTTGAACGTCGGATTCACGCCGTACTGCTGCTTGATGCCGACGAGGCCCTCGACGCGGGTGGCGAACTCGGGTGCGGCGATCAGGGTGGCGCCCCTCCCGAGCGGCTTGAGGTCGGCGATGCTCTTGAGCGAGTGCTGCTTGGCGTAGGCGGGCAGCGTGGCCAGGGCATCCGAGTCGACGAACGGCGTGCGCCCGAGCAGCGTGAACCCGCGGCCGGATTCGAACGCCTGGGCCTTGGTGTAGGCGTCGGCGGCGCTGCTCGGTGCCTTTGTCTGGTGGGCGACGACCGAGAGGATCGTCCCGGTGTACTCGGGATACATGTCGATCTGCCCGCTGGTCAGGGCCTTGTCGGTCAGCTCGGTCGAGCCGATGTTCTCCTTGAGGGTGACCGTGAAGCCCTTGGCGCGGAGCGCCTGGGCGTAGAGCTGGCCGAGGACGAGCTCTTCGGTGAAGTTCTTGTCGCCGATGGTGACCGCCGGCTTGCCCTTGCCCGGAGTGCCATTGACCGGCGTCGTCGTCGAGCTCGTGCTGCTCGAGCTGCTGCCGCAGGCGCCGAGCAACGCCGCCGTCGCCAGCACGGCCATCCCCGCCCCGAGGCGCCGCCCTCTGTCTGGTTGCATCTGCATCCCTCCTGAGTTGTGCTTGAGAAACATCACGATTCACTCGGCGGCGGGCATTCGCAGCCCCGCCTGCGGCAGCCGGCGCGGGGCCATTCGCAGTCCGCGCGGCGTCAGCGCCCGTTGCAGCAGGGCGAAGGACCCATCCACGGCCAGGGCGAGCGCGGCCACGCAGATCGCCGCGCCCAGCAGGCCCGACAGGCGATAGCTCGCCTGGTTGGCGAGGATGTCCCCGAGCGTGCCGCTGTAGCCCGCCAGCGAGGTGATCGTCGCGGTGGCCACCACGAAGACGGCAGCGATCCGGATTCCGGCAAAGATGATCGGCAGCGCCAGGGGCAGCTCGACCGAGCGCAGGATCTCCGGCTCGCGCATGCCCATCCCGCGCGCCGCGTCGACCACGTCGGGATCGACGCCGGCCACCGCAACATAGGCGGTCGTCAGCATCGGCGGTACGGCGAGGACGACCAGGGCCACCAGCACGTTCAGGAAGCCCAGCCCGATGAAGGCGACGCCGATCGCGATGACCGCGAGCTCGGGCAGGGCGCGCCCGATGTTGGCGATGTTGATCGCCGCGAACGACCACCGGTGAAGGTGCCCGAGCCATACGCCGAGCGGCAGCGCGATCAGGCAGGCCACGGCCATCGCCGAGCCGGCGATCTCCAGGTGCTTGAGCGCGAGGTGGACCAGCGTCGGGTCTCCGGCCTGGTTGACGCCGTTGCGGCCGATGAACTTGAGCGCCTCGACGAAGTCGTTCATCGCGCCCGAGTCCACGGAGTCAGGAGGCGCTGAGCGGCGACGAGCGAGAGGTCGGCGAACACGGCCAGGAGAATGGCGAGGCCCCCCGCGGCGATCAGCTCGGTCTTGAACACGTTCTCGCCGATCGCGCGGAAGATCGGCTCGCCCAGCCCCTGGTTGCACACGTAGGCGGCGACGGTGGCCAGGCTGATCACCGTGACGGTGGCGATCCGCAGGCCGGCCATGATCGCCGGCAGCGCCAGGGGCAGCTCGACGCGAAGGAGCGACTGGCGCGGGGTCATGCCCATGCCCTTTGCCGTCTCGCGTACCTCGGCCGGGACCTCGCGCAGCCCGGTGATGATGTTGCGAAAGAGGATCAACAACGTGTAGCTGACCAGCGCGACCTCGGCCGTGGTCCGGCTCAGGCCGAAGAAGGGCACGAGGATCTGGAAGAGGGCGAGCGAGGGAATCGTGTAGAGGACGGCCGATCCGATGCTGAACGGCCGCTCGAGCCACCGCAGCCGGTAGGCGGTCAGCGCCAGGCCGAGCGCGATGACGAAACCGATGCTCACGGCGATCGCCGTCAGCTCGATGTGCTGGATCAGCGCCGGCTGGAGGACGCCGCTCCAGTTCTGGCGCACCCAGTCGACGCAGAACGCGTGGTTCTGCTGGACGCAGCTCCCCCCGGCGCCCCCACCGCCGAAGTTGGGGATCACGACGCTGCCGGCGGCGATCACCCGGCCGCCCGCTCGGTCGGCTCCGGGGGAGCGTCGGTGAGCACACGGCCGACGAGCTCCATGGTGACCAGGCCGGCGACCTTGTCGGCGTCGTCGACCACCGCCAGCGGGCCGCCGCCGCCCGCGAGCATCACCGAAAGCGCGTCGCGCACGTTGGTGTGCAGGCCCACCCGTTGGCCGTTGGCCCGCGCGCCGTTGGGGGCGATCAGCTCGAGGTCGGCCAGCGTGCTCAGCGCGAGGCGCTTGAGCGCCCGGTCGGCGCCGACGAACTCGGCGACGAAATCGTCCGCCGGCCGGGCGAGCAGCTCGCCCGGGGTGGCGTACTGGGCGAGGCGTCCGCCCTGGCGGAGGATCGCGATGCGGTCGCCCATCTTGATCGCCTCGTCGATGTCGTGGGTGACGAAGATGATCGTCTTGCGGACCATCGCCTGGAGGCGCAGGAACTCGTCCTGGAGCCGCCCGCGGCTGATCGGGTCGATCGCCCCGAAGGGCTCGTCCATCAGCATGAGCGGCGGATCGGCCGCCAACGCCCGCGCCACCCCGACCCGCTGGCGCTGCCCGCCCGACAGCTGAGCCGGGTAGCGTCCGCGCATCTCCTCCGGGTCCATGCCGATCAGCTCGAGGAGCTCGTCGGCGCGCCTGGCCATGCGTCCCCGGTCCCAGCCCAGCAGGCGCGGGACGGTGGCGATGTTCTCGCCGATCGTCAGATGGGGGAACAGCCCGATCTGCTGGATGACGTAGCCGATCTCCTTGCGCAGATCGTCGGGGCGCCGGTCGAGCACGCTGCGGCCCCCCAGCAGGATGTCGCCCTCGGTCAGCGAGATCATCCGATTGACCAGGCGCATGGCTGTCGTCTTCCCTGACCCCGAAGGGCCGACGAGCACGCAAACCTCCCCGGCGGGAACCTCGAGCGAGAGATCCTCGATCGCCGCCCCGCGCTGCCCCGGGTAGCGCTTGGTGACTCCACGGAACTCCAGCGTCGCGGCTTGCGCGGACGCGTTCGACCCCTCGTTATGGGCGGTGTCTGCGTGGTCCAAGGGTGCGGATCCCGGGTGAGAGTCCGCAAGCCTATCCCGATTGGCAAGGTTGCATGCGCCGGTCTGCTTGAATCGCTCAGATGGTCCCGACCGGTTCTCCGCGGCTGCGCGCACTGCTGGCCCTCGCACTCGTCGTCGCGCTCGGCGCTCCGGGGGCCGCCGCGGCCCGCGGCGGAGGGGGCAGCGCCGGCTTCGGCGGCGGCGGAGGCGGCGGCTTCCGCGGGGGCGGCGGCGGCTTTGGCGGCGGCGTGGGCTTCGGCGGCGGAGCGGCCGGCGGCGGCGGGCTCGGCGCCGTCCTGCTCGTGATCATCGTGCTCGTCGCGCTGGCCTTTCTGGTCAGCGCCGTGATCCTCCCCGCCCGCTACCGCGCGCGCCGCCGCCGCCGGGTCGAGCGAGTCCACCTCGCCGCCCGCGAGGCGGCCGAGGACGATCCGGACTTCGCGCCCGAGACCATCGAGCCGGCGGCCCGCCGCCTCTTCAAGGAGGTCCAGGCCGCCTGGACGGCGGGCGACCGCGAGCGCCTGCGAAGCGTCTGCGGCCCCGACCTCATGCGCGAGTGGTCGCGGCGCCTCGACGACTTCGACCGGCGCGGCTGGCGCAACAGGGTGAGCGTCGTCGGAGAGGTCGAGGTCGAGTACGTCGGCCTGACCAACCGCGCGGCCGACCGCGACGACCGCGCCGTCGTCCGCCTCGAGGCCCAGCTGCGCGACGTGGTCATCGACCGGGCCGGCGACGTCGTCCTGCGCCGGGACAGCGCCGCCGACACGAGTCGCGTCTGCGAGTACTGGACGCTCGGCAAGCCCGACGCCCGCTGGATCGTCCTGTCGATCGAGCAGCGTGCCGAAGGCGACCACCAGCTGGCCGACCCCGTCGTTGCGACCCCGTGGTCGGACACCCAGCGCCTGAGCGGCGAGTCGGTGGTCGAGCAGGCGGCGGCCGACAAGCTCCCCGAGGGCGTGGCGGTCAGCGAGGTCGCGGCCACCGAGTTCACCGGCGCCGCCCGGACCGCCGCCCTCGACGTGGCACTCGTCGACGGCCGCTTCAACCCCGATGTGCTCAGCGTCGAGGTGCGCCGGGCCGTCGCCGCCTGGGCCGAGGCGGTCGACGGGGACGACGCCGACCTCCGCGAGCTCGCGACGCCGGCCGCGGTCTCGGAGCTTCTGCACCCCGGCGACCCGAGTGAGCGGACCAGGCTCGTCGTGCGCGGACCGCTCGTCGAGCAGGTCCAGATCACCGCGCTCGACGCCCATCGCGACCCGCCGACGATCACCGTCGAGCTCCGCGTCCACGGCCGCCGCTACATCGAGGACCGCGACACGACCGCGCTGCTCTCGGGCTCGCGGTCGGCCGGCGTCCGGTTCGGCGAGCGCTGGACGCTCGCCCTCCAGGGATCGGACGAGCATCCCTGGCGGGTGGTCTCGACGGCACCCGGCTCATGACGCCGCGCGGGCCCGGCCGCGCTCCCCGGTGACCGACGAGCTCGACATCCGTGGGCCGATGATCCGCCTCGGCCAACTGCTGAAGCTCGCCGGGATCGTCGACTCGGGCGCCGAGGCCAAGCTCCTGCTCGCCCGCGAGGCGGTTTCGGTCAACGGCGAGCCCGAGCCGCGGCGGGGGCGCCAGCTGCACCACGGCGACCGCGTCAGCGTCGGCGGCCATGAGCTCCGCATCCGCGCTCCCGGCGGGTGAGGGGTTTGCGCCGCGCGCCGCCCGGGGTAGTTTCCGTCGCCCGATGCCGCGCCCCTGAGTTGACCGGACACGACCTTGCCCTCGCGGTAGAGACCCTGACCCCCGGACTGTGCCTGCTGGCGGTCAGCGGCGAGCTCGACCTCTTCGCCGTCCCCGAGCTCAAGGGGATGATCGCCGACGCCCTCGAGGGCGACACGCTCGACCTGATCGTCGACCTGACCCGCACCGACTTCATCGACTCGAGCGGCCTCGCCGCGCTGATCCTCGCCATGAAGCGCGCCCGCAGCCGCGGAGGGCACCTCGTGGTCGTTGACGGCGGCGGGGCCGTGGCCGCCACCTTCCGCGTCGCCGGCGTCGACCAGATCATCACCATCGTCGCCTCGCGCGAGGCCGCGCTCGCCCACCTGTGCCCCGACGCGGGCCGGTAGGGGCTCGGTGTCGGTGCCCTCCCGGCCGGACCGGGCCAGCCGCGGCGTCAAGGCGTCCGGACTTCGACGGGGGCCGCTGCGCCCGCGACCGGCGTGACCGGACGCCCCGACGCGCGGACCGTGCGGGACCCGGACGCAATGTTCGCCCTGCTGCGCTCGAGCCCCGACCCAGCGCTCCGCGACCGGCTGATCGAGCACTATCTGCCGCTGGCCCGCAGCGTCGCCAATCGCTACCGCCACACCCCGCAGTCCTTCGAGGACGTGCTCCAGGTCGCCAACCTCGCCCTGGTCAAGGCCGTCGACGGGTTCGACCACGAGCGCGGCCTCGCCTTCTCCTCCTACGCCGTCCCGACGATGATCGGCGAGATCAAGCGCCACTTCCGCGACACCGCCTGGGCCCTCCACGTCCCGCGCGCGCTCAAGGAGAAGGTCCTGCTCGTCGAGCGCTGCGAGCGCCAGCTCTCCGCCGAGCTCGGGCGGGCGCCGACCGTTGACGATCTGGCCACCGCGACCGGCCTGAGCAACGAGGGCGTGCTCGACGCGCTCGAGGCGCGCTCAGCCCACGACGCCGAGTCGATCGACACCGGCGGCGGCGGGGACGACGAGGACCCGGGAGGGCGAGCGGCGACGATCGGCGCCGAGGACGAGCGCCTCGAGCAGGTCGACGTCCGGGCGACGATCTCCAGCGCGATGGGGCAGCTCACCGACCGCGACCGCCTGATCATCCGCCTGCGCTTCGTCGACGGGCTCACCCAGACGCAGATCGCCGAGCGGGTCGGGGTCTCCCAGATGCAGATCTCGCGCCTCTTGCGAAACGCCCTGCGCGACCTGCGCGACATCGTCGAGGAGGCCTGACGGGCCGCCTCAGCGGTCCAGACGGTGCTGCGAGGTCGGGATGCCGAAGCGCTCCTCGATCGCGCTGGTGCTGATCTCCTCGCGGTAGTCCTGATCTGACTTGGGGTGGCTGAAAACGACGATCCGGTCGGCCGGGAAGGTCTGCAGGCTGTCGTGGACGGCGTCGAACGGCTCGGACTCGCCGGTGTCGCCGCTCGCGCTGATCCCCGCGTCGCCGAGCTGGTCGACGCTGGTGCTCTGCACGCGGTCGGCCTCGGTGATCGCCTCGTCGGCGTCCGAGAGCCAGAAGCGCAGCGGGGATTCGTGGAGGGCGGGCGCGACGACGAGGACCTCCGCGTCCTCGGCCGCCTCGGCACCGACCGCCGCCCGCAGATCGGACCCGGTGATCGGCTCGCTGGTGATGACGAGAATCTTCATCCCGGCAAACCTACCGGGGCCGGGCTCCTCACCGCGGGTCGAGCAGGCGCAGGGTGAGCACCTCGGCGTCGCCGTAGGGCGCCACCGCGACCTCGTCCGCGAGCGTCTCGACCAGCGGCTCGAGACCCCCCACCGCCGACTCGCCGACCAGCTGGGCCGCCCCGCCGGTGGCGAAGGGCCCGAACCGGAGCTCGAGCCGGCGTACGTCGACCGTCACGCCGAGCTGCAGGGCCCCGCCGGCGACGGCTCGCTCCGCATGGGCGGTGAGCGCGTCCGCCACCAGCTGGAGGTCGGACAGGCGATCGATCGAGAAGCGGGCCCGGGCCGCCAGCGCGCTGACCGGGCGGCTGAGGACGCAGCGCGCGAGCGAGACCGGCGCGATCGCGATGACCGCGGTCGCGCCCAGCGCCAGCGCTTGCGCCACCGGCGTATCCCGCGGTGCCCCGTTCGCTGCGCCGGTCGGGCGCCGGGCGCCGGGCGCCGAGAACTCCATCCGCACCTCGGTGCCCTCGCCGATCGCACCGCGGAACTCCGCCCGGTCGGTCAGCGCCTGGATCACCGAGAGGCCGATCCCCTTGACCGGGTCCTCGGACGCCGGCTTCGACCTGATCCCCCCGCCGCGGTCGCGCACGACGATCTCGACCCGTCCGTCGTGGATGAAGACCTCGACCTCGAGCGGCCCCTCGCGGCCGTCGTAGGCGTGGAGGACGACGTTGTTGGCGGCCTCCGAGACGACCGTCTTGATGTCGTCGAGCTGGCCGTCCGCGAGGGGGACGGCTTCGGCCACCCCCGCGAGCATCTCCCGCACCAGCGAGACGTTCTCCGGCAGATTCGTCAGCGCGAGGCGAACATTGGGCGGCGGCCCGGTCATCGGCCGCGTCCGGCCCCATCGCGCCGGCACCAGGGACCAGCCAGCCGGACCGGGGGGTGCGGGAAAGGCGCCGTCAACCGGTGGGGCGGGCGCGAGCGCCGGGACGGACGCGTGGCGGCTGTCCCCGATCGCCGCATGGTCGCCGACTGTTCCATTTCTGCGCAGGCACCTCCGTTGGGGGCCGCCGCACGCACGCCGCACGCGCGAAGCCGACTGATCAACCGACCGTCTGCGAGCCGTCGAGCCACCGGTGTGGCGCAGCGACCGGCTCCCGCGAGCCCCGGATACCCGACGCCCGCGCCCGACAAACGCGCCCGGGAGCCGCCGCGGACGGCGGGGCCCGCAGCGCGCTCCTCGGAGCGCTAGCTCGCGCGGTCGACGAGGTCCTTGGCCTTGTCGGCGACGTTGTCGGCGGCATCCTTGACCGAGGCGACCGCCTGATCGCCCTCGCCCTCGCGCTTGAGCTTGTCGTCGCCCGTGATCGCGCCCGCGGCCTCCTTGACCCTTCCCTTGGCCTCATCCACATGCTTGTCGCTCATCTGCTCCTGCCTTCCTCGTGGCTTTGGGGTTCGCCTGACGGGCCGCTACCCGGAGCGTCGGGGGCGCAAACGAGCCGGGCCGACCCGCGCGCCCCGAGCCCACGCGGGGCCCGGGGACGCTCGGGGCCGGACATGGGTCGCCGCTGAACTACAACGTCCCAGGACTTTGTGTCATGCCTGGGCGACTTGACACTCCCGACCACCGGGACGGGCCAGCGATCTCGAAAGACCGCTGCGTTGCCCGGTCGGCACCCTTGAGCGCCCGGCCGAGTAGGCGACCCGCCGGTACCCACAGCCTAGCGCCCGGCGCTTGCCTTCGGTCCGGCGGCCCCGGTACGGTTGCCGGGCGGCGGCGAGGCGCCATCGCCTGGTCCGGGAGCGGGGATGACAGCGGGGTTGCAACGCAAGATACGAAGGCGCGCGGGCCTGCTCGCCGCGCTGACGCTCGCCGGCGTCGCCGCCGGTGGCACCCCGGCCGAGTCCGCGGGCGAGACGCTCCGCCTGGCCGCCTCACCCGCCGAGATCCGCTCCGGAGAATCCACGACGCTGACGGGCACGCTCCTGACCGACGCGGGGGCCCCGGCCGGCGGCGGCGCCATCGAGCTCCAGGTCGACCCGTTCCCCTACCGCGGCTTCTTCGACGCCAGCCACGCGACCGCCGCGTCCGACGGGACGTTCGCCTTCGGGCCGCTGCGCCCCGACCGCAACACGCGCTACCGGGTCCGCACGGCCGCCGGCGCCAGCCGTCCGCTCGTCGTCTACGTCGACGCCCCGGCCACGCTGCGCAGCTACGACCGCGGGCCCGGGCGCACGGTGCTGACCATGCTCTCACGGCACTCCGCCTACTTCCGCTGGGTCGGGGTCCCGGCCTTCTGGTACGCGGCTCCCGCCGGCTCTCGGACCTTCCACCTGGCCGCGATCACCCGCACGCGCGAGCTGCGGCCCGGCGTCACCTTCGCCACGGCCACGATCGACCCTCCGGCCCGGCGCTTCGTCTACCGCGTCTGCTTCAACGGCGCCGGCGAGGCCGGCGTCGGCCCGCCCGCCGGCCACGCCCCCTGCCCGCGCGGAGACTTCCGCGTCGCCCCCCCGCGATGATTCGCCGGGGGCGCACGGCAGCCACGGTCGGCGCGCTCGCGCTCGCGCTCGGCTGCCCGGGCGGCGCCCTCGGCCTCGACTACAAGGGGGAGGGGCAGGGGACCCCGCGGCCCGCCTACCCCCCCGCCCAGGGCGTCGCCTCGGCGGCGCGCTTCCTCTCCGGCCGCGCCGGCGACACCGCCTTCGCCGTGATCGACGACAAGGGCCGCCTCGCCGGGGTCCGCGTCCACCGCCGCTTCACTTCGGCGAGCGTCGTCAAGGCGATGCTCCTCGTCGGCTACCTCCAGCGGCTGGCCGCCGAGCGCCGCCCGCTCGACCAGGGGGGCCGAGATCTCCTCTACCCGATGATCCACGTCTCCGACAACAGCGCCGCCTCCGCCGTCTTCGCCGTCGTCGGCCAGGGGGCCCTCCAGAGCATCGCGCGGCAGGTCGGGATGACCGACCTGGAGACGTCGGGCAACTGGGCGTCCACCCAGATCTCGGCCGCCGACCAGGCCCGCTTCTTCTTCGTCCAGGACCGCCTCATCCCGCCCCAGTTCGACGCCTACGCCCGCGGGCTCCTCGCGGGCATCAGCCCCGACCAGAGCTGGGGGGTCCCGGCTGTGGCGCGTCCCCGCTTCCGCGTCTTCTTCAAGGGCGGGTGGCTGCCCAGCCACGGGCTCGTCAACCAGGTCGCGCGCCTGGAGGGGGGCGGCGTCACGTTCGCCATGGCCGTGCTGACCACGGGCGACCCGTCGATGGTCTACGGCGAGCAGACGATCGAGGGGGTCGCCGGGCACCTTTTACGCCCCTCTTAGGGAGGTCATGCACTCTCCCGGGATGCTCCACCACGCGCCCGCGTCCCCGCGCACGAACCGGACGCGCAAGCGTCCGCAGGTCCCGCTGCTCCTCGCTCTCCTCTTCTCGCTCTCCGGCACCGCCCAGGCGTCGGCCGCAACTCCCGCCGGGCTGCGGATCGTCAGCGGCACGTCGGTGCCGTCGATCGTCCTCGCCCCCTACCAGGCGGCGCTTTTTGCCAAGACGGCCGGCGGCCTGTTCGGACAGCCGGCGATGCTCGCCTTCTGCGGCGCGGTGGTCATCGACGCGACGCAGCTGCTGACGGCCGCCCACTGCGTCAGCAACGAGCTCACCGGGCAGCCGGTCGACCCGGCGAGCGTCACCGCCTTCGCCGGCTCGGCAACCCTACCGTCGGTGGTCCCCACCCAGCCGGTGGCCACGCGCATCGCCATCGAGCCGCAGTACGACCCGCAGACCGCCGACTACGACGTCGCCGTGGTCACCCTCTCGACGCCCCTCTATTCCGGCTCGCCGCGGGCCGACGGCACCACCACGGTGGCGCCGATCCCGCTGATCACCCCGGCGCTGGCCGACCGCTTCGCCAACCCCAACGTCACCCCCGCCGAGCCGGTCCTGATCAGCGGCTGGGGCGTCACGAGCCCGCTCCCGGTCGGCGCCCACGACACCTCCGGCAACCTCCCGCAGCAGCTCCAGGCGGCGCTGACGCACCTCGTCCCCGACGCCACCTGCGCCAGCCAGTACGCGAGCCTCGGCAACATCGGCGTCCCGTCGATCACGCCGCGCATGCTCTGCGCCGGCGAGGCTGGCGGCGGCGTCGACGCCTGCTCCGGCGACAGCGGCGGCCCGCTCGTGGTCGATGTCAACACGCCGGCCACCCCGCCCGGCGACTTCGTCCTCGCCGGGCTGATCGACTTTGGCGCCGGTTGCGCCCAGGCCGGGCTCCCCGGGGTCTACGCGCGCCTCGCGACACCCGAGATCACGAGCTTCGTCGCCCAGCAGGCCCAGGCCGTCGGGCAGCAGCTCGTCCCCGCGCCCGTCCCGATCGGCGCGAGCCCGCCCCGCCAGCTGCTCGGCGGCAGCGGCCGCGCGACCATCGCTGTGAGCCGCGTCCGCGTCCGCTCCCGCCTGGCGCGCGTCGCCGTGCGCTGCGCGACGGCCACCTGCTCGGGGACGCTCTCCCTGCGCACCACGACCACCGTCGGGGTCGCCCATTTCTCGATCGCCCCCGGTGCGACGACGAAGGTACCGGTGCGCATCACACCGAGCGGACAGCGCCAGCTCGACCGCCACCAGCACCGGTTGCGCACACACGCCACCCTGCGCACAACCGGCTCGGGCGCAACCCGGCACACGCTCACCATCATCGGCTGAAGCAGCCCGAACGGCCCCGGCGCGAAGCTGCGCCGGGGCCGCATCGAGCTGCGTTGGGCGTCGAGGCTTGGGGGAGCATCGACGCCCGTCTCGCTCAGGAAAGGAGGGAATCTCCCGAGCGAAGCCTGCGTGGCGCGCCGCTCGGCCGCGACGCGCCGGTCGTACAAGTCTTGGAGCTGCCGGTGTCCCCTCGCGGTGAATTCCTGACAAGAAGCGAGTCAGTCGGTCGACTCGCCTTGGCGAGCACCGCGCCCTCTTCAGCTGCTGACACGATCGGCGGCGCCGGGTGACGGCGGTGTACGACCGTGCCCCGGAGGTTAGCCGACCGGAACCCCCGGCGAAACTGCTGGGGACGATCTTTACCTTCTGCCGCCGCCCGGGGCGCGGTCGCCGACGGGGATATCGGCCTCGTCCGCCTCGTCGTCCCGGAGATCCTCCGGCGGGGTCGGGTCGCGCCGCGCCCGCCGTCCGAGCACCCAGATCCAGCCGACCACGGCGAGCGGCGGGACCAGGTAGATCAGGCTCTCCTCGAGCGGCACCCCGCCGATGTGGGCGAGCACGTCAGGCGGGGCTGAGGATCCAGACCCTCAGCGCCTCGCCCCCGAACGCGGTCTCGTTGAACGACCGCACGGCGTAGCTGCGGCCGTCGATCGTGGCGCAGCCGCTCGCCGGCAGCCCGGCCGGGGCCCCGGTCACCAGCGAGCTCTTCGCCTCGCCCGCGGCACCGCGGACGACCACCGCGGCGCCGGTGAACTTGTGCACCAGGCGGATGAAGCCGATGACGTCCTGGATCGTGACCTCGACCGTCCCGACCGTCACATTCCGGCGGTCGCGCAGGGGCGCGGATGCGCCCGCGACGTCGAACGGGTAACGCTCGGTGGCGGCGACCACGCGGCCGCCCTGGAGCACACGGATCGCCGTGATGTGATGGTGGCCGCGGACCTCGCGCAGTGCAGCCGCGTTCGCCGCCGCCGGATGGCCGGCCGCAACCGCGCCGCTGAGCGCCCGGTCGGCCGCCACCCGGGCGAGCGCCGCGTGCACCGCCGCTCCGCTCGCCTCGAGCTGGTAGCGGCCCCGCGCGACGGTGGCCGCCGCGGATGCCTTCCGCTGCGCGCTCGCCGAAGCGCAACCGGCGCCCGCCGCGGCGGGGGCGCCGGCGGGTGCCGCGAGCACGCCGGCGCAGACCGCGGCGGCGATCAGAGCTCCGGCGGCGGGGGCGGTGACGGGGCGGCCGAGCACTCCCCGATGGTAGTAGGCTCGCCCGCGCGGCCGACAGTGATCCAAGCGCCGCCGCCGTGCGTAGGGGCTTTGTTGGGGCGGTGGCAGGGTCTGGCCGCCCGGCCGCGGGTCCGCCCGCGGCCCGCAGCGTAGATCGGAGACAGGGGAGATGTCGCTAGCCGTGGTGGGAGAGCTTGAGGAGGTCAGCCGGCTAGATCTGCCGGAGCGCGCCCGTCGGGCGAGCCCCGCCGCGTCCGCCGAGCTCGGCTTCGACTTCGGCTCCGCGTGCGAGGAGCTCGAGCGCGAAGAGCTCGGCGCGACGGCTCCCCCCGCCGCCGGCGCCGGGCGGGGCAGGAGGGCAGCGGCGAGCACCGACGCACTGGCGCTGCTGCTCAAGGACATCGGCAAGCTCCCGCTGCTCAGCGCCGGGGAGGAGACCGCCCTGGCCAAGCGCGTCGAGCGCGGCGACCAGGAGGCCAAGGAGCGGATGGTCGCCTCGAACCTCAGGCTCGTCGTCTCGATCGCCAAGAACTACCGCGACCGGGGCCTGCCGCTGCTCGACCTGATCCAGGAGGGGACGATCGGCCTGGTCCGCGCGGTCGAGAAGTTCGACCACCGGCGCGGCTTCCGCTTTTCGACCTACGCGAGCTGGCTGATCAGCCAGGCCGTCTCCCGAGCCCTCGCCGACAAGTCGCGGATGATCCGGATGCCCGTCCACCTCGTCGAGAAGCTCCAGAAGATCCGCCGCGCCGAGCGCGAGATCGAGGCGCGCACCGGCCACGAGGCGACGCCCGGCGAGATCGCCGCAGCGACCGGGATCGACGCCGCCGCCGTCGAGTCGATCCGGTGTGTAGCCCAGCCGCCGGTCTCGCTCGAGAAGCCGGTCGGCGACGAAGACGGGGCCGAGCTCGGCGACTTCATCGCCGGCGACCGCCACGCCGCCTGTCCCTACCAGCGCGCGGCCCAGGCGCTGACCCGCAAAGCGCTCTGGGACGTGCTCAAGCGCCTGCCCGACCGCGAGCGCCAGGTACTCGTCCTGCGCTACGGACTCTGCGGCGAGCAGCCGCGGACGCTCGAGGAGATCGGCCGCAGCTTCAACCTGACCCGCGAGCGCATCCGCCAGATCGAGACGGAGACGATTAAGAAGCTCCAGGGCCTCGACGAGGCCCAGCACCTGCGCACGGCCGTCTGAGCCCGCCGCCGCCCTACGCGGCGGCCATCACCTGCGCGAGGGCCCGGGCGGAGTGGACCGCCGCGGTCAGCGTGGCGACATCGTAGACGCCGTGGTGGCGGCGCCCGTTGATGAAGAACGACGGCGTCCCGGAGACCCCGCTCGCGTCCGCGCCCGCGATGTCGGCGTTCACCCGGGGCGCGTAGCGTCGGCGGCGGAGGTCGTCGACGAAGCGGGGAACGTCCAGCCCGAGCTGCTCGGCGTAGGTGCGCAGGTCACGCGGCGTCAGGTCGCCCTGGTGGGAGAAGAGCGTGTCGTGCATTTCCCAGAAGCGGCCCTGCGCCCCGGCCGCCTCCGTGGCCTCGGCGGCCATCTGCGCGTGCGGGTGCACGTCGGCCAGCGGCAGATGGCGGAACACGTAGCGCAGGTCGCCGGCGTTCTCAGCCATCAGCTCGCGGATCGTCGGCTCGGCCCGGCCGCAGAAGGGGCACTCGAAGTTGGCGTACTCGACGAGCGTGACCGGCGCGTCCGCGCGCCCGCGGACGTGGTCGCGCTCCGGGTCGACATCGTCGGCCAGGTCGACGAGCTGCGCCGCCGTGCGGCCCATCTGCCGCGCCCGGACCGCCGCCGGCAGCCGGGCGATGACCCGGAAGACCGTCCGGGCGACCAGCGGCGAGACGACCGCCGCCGCCAGCACCCCGAGCTTGGCCTCGTCGAGCGGCCGGCCGCCCGCGAAGGCCAGGCCGACGATCAGCAGGGACACCGTAAAGCCGATTCCGGCCGCTGCGCCCGTGCCCAGGAGCCCGGGCCAGGTCACGGCCAGCCGGGCCCCGCCCAGGGTGCGCCGCGTGCCCAGCCAGGAGGCGCCGAGGATGCCGAGCGGCTTGCCCACCGAATAGGCGAGCACGATCCCGATCGTCACCGGCGAGCTCGCCGCGTCACTCAGGAGGCCGCCGTCGATGTGGATGCCGGCGTTGGCCAGGGCGAAGATCGGGACCACGACGAAGCTCGTCCACGGGTGCAACCGGTACTGCAGGCGCTCGTTGGGCGATAACGCCGACGTCAGGCTCCGCTGAGCCTCGTAGGCAAGTTCGGGCGTCGGCTGCTCGCGGAAGAGCCGCGTCTGCGCCGTCGCCCGCTCGAGGTCGTCGCGGGCCGGCGGATAGGCGCTGGTCACCAGCCCGATCGCCAGCCCGACGATGATCGGGTCGATCCCCGACTCGAACACCGCGACCCAGATCGCGATCCCGACGAGCCACGCGCCGGCCGCCCTCCAGCGTCCCCCGACGAAGCGGAGCCCGATCAGCACCGCGAACAGGCCGCCCGCCACGCCGAGGGCCACCGCCGAGACGTGGTGGGTGTAGGCGATCGAGATGACGAGCAGGCCCGCGAGATCGTCGACGACGACGAGCGTCAGCAGGAACACCCGCAGGCGCGTCGATCCCTTCGGGGCGACGAGGGCGAGCACGCCGAGGGCGAGCGCGGTGTCGGTCGACATCACCGCCCCCCAGCCCCGGGCGCCCGCGCCGCCGGCGTTCAGCGCCACGTAGACGCCGACCGCCCCTGCCATCCCGCCGAGGGCGGCGACCACGGGGATCGCGATCCGCCGGCGCTCGCGCAGCTCGCCCATGTCCACCTCGCGCTTGGCCTCGAGCCCCACGACGAGAAAGAACAGGCTCATCAACCCCTCGTTGACCCACCGGCGCAGGTCCGCGGTGAGCGAATGGTCGCCCAGAGAGATCGCCAGCTTCGTGCTCCAGACCGACTCGTAGGAGTCCGGCCACGGCGAGTTGGCCCAGATCAGGGCGACCAGCGCCGCCCCGGCGAGCATCAGCGCGCCCCCGGACTCGGTGCGCAGGAAGTCGCGCACCGGCGCGCCGACGTTGCGCGCCCACGCCGTACGTCCGACCGGGGCGGCAGCGGCAGCGGCTTCCATGTCGCTCAGTATCGCCTGAGCACTAGACTCCCCGCCGGCATGCCGGAGATCGTCACACCCGCCCTGTACCGCGCGGGCCAAGGGGAGCCGCTGCTGCTCCTGCACGGCTTCAAGGGCACCTGGCACCAGTGGCAGCCGATCCTCGACGCCCTCGCGCTGGACTACGAGGTCATCGCCCCGACCCTGCCCGGACACTACGGTGGTCCGGACTTCGAGAAGACCGGCGCGCTCCAGCTCAGCGACGCCGGCGACGCGGTCGAGCAGCATCTGGACGAGCTCGGGATCGGGACGGCGCACATCATCGGCAACTCGATGGGCGGCGGCCTCGCCCTCGAGCTGGCCAAGCGCGGCCGGGCCCGCAGCGTCGTGGCGCTCGCCCCCTCGGGCGGCTGGCGCCCGGAGAGCAACGAGAGCCGGCGGCTCGCCCGCTTCTTCGTCCGCCAGCGGCGGCTCATCCGCGCCGGGCGGGCGACCCTCCCGATGGTCATGGCCCAGTCCTTCTCCCGTCGTCTGGCCATGCGCGACGTCATGTGGCGCGGCGAGCGGATGACCCCCCGCGCCGCCATCGACATGGTCCTCGCCTCGACGCGCTGCGCGATCGAGGGGCGGGTGATCGAGGCGCTCTTCGCCGAGCGCGCCGCGATCGACGGCCTCGACGCCGTACGCGTGCCGACGCTGATCGCCTGGCCCCAGCACGACCGGATCCTCCCGATGACCCGCCACGCCGACCGCTTCCGCACCGAGATCGCCGGCGCCGAGTTCGTCGTGCTCGCCGCGACCGGGCACGTCCCGATGTGGGACTCGCCGCAGCTGGTGATCGACACCATCCACGACTTCGTCGCCCGCCAGACGGCGGAGGCCGCCACCGCCGGATAGGACCCCCGCGTCGCCCGGGCCCGGGGCTCGCCGGGCCGGCGCGCGGCGCCGGGGCTATCGGGTCATCGGCTTCTCTCGCGGCCGGGGTTCGGTCCCACCGGGATCTCGGCGCACGCGGCGCAGACCCTCTCGGGCACCACGCCGGCGCGGATCAGCAGCGCGAAGAGTCGGCAGCCGAGGCAGAAGGCGAAGATCGACTCGAGGCCCGCGGCGAGGATCATCGCCGCCAGCAGGGCATCGGCAAGCCCCTGCTCGCCGGCGACGAGCGCGAGGATGGCTGCCGCCGTCGTCATCACGGCGCCGAGTCCCTGGGCGAAGCGCTTGGGCGGTCCCGGGACCGGCTTGGCCGCGCCGAGCCGGGGGGCGACGACGCTGGTCGCGAGACGGCCGAGCGGGCTCAGCGTCGGCCCGGTGAGGACGCGGGCGACGAAGCCGTAGGCCAGCGGGACGAGCAGCCAGTAGGACGAGGTGGCGAGCGCCACCGCCGCGAGGACCATGACGACGCCGGCGACCACTCGGGCCGCCTTCTCGTTGACCGGGTCGGGAAACGAGAACACCCGGTCGGTCACGATCCCGCACCCCGGTCGCCGACCTCGAGCCCGCCGCTGCCCCCCGACGCCAGCCGGCTCGGCATCTCGATCTCGATCAGGTCGCCGCCCTCGTGGTCGACCTGGAGCGTGGTGTGCCCGAGCGCGAAGCGCTCGTGGAGCATCGCCTCCATGCCGCGGCGGATCGCGTGGCAGTTGGCCTCCTCGCCCACCAGGACGTGGGCCGAGAGCGCCGGAAAGCCGCTGGTGATCTCCCAGACGTGGAGGTCGTGAACCTCGCGGACGCCGGGCTGGCCGACCAGGGCCTCGCCGATCGCCTGGGGGTCGAGGTGGGCGGGAGCGGCCTCGAGGAACACCCGCCCCGAGGCCTTGACGAGGGCATAGCCCGACCGGACCATCAGCCCGGCGACCACGAGCGAGATGATCGGGTCGGCCCGCTGGAAGCCCGTGAGCATGATCACGACGGCGGCGATAGCCGTTCCTACGAAGGCATAGAGGTCGGTCAGGAGGTGCTGGAGGCTCCCCTCGATGTTCATGCTCCGGCGGTCCGCCTTGGCCAGCGCCCACGTCGCGGTGAGGTTCACAGCGACTCCGACGAGCGCGACGACGAGGACCAACCCGGCCCGGACGGTGGGCGGATCGACGAGGCGGCGGAGCGCCTCGTAGACGATGAACGCGGCGAGGATCAGCAGCGTGACGCCATTGGCCTGCGCCGAGAGGATCTCCGCCCGGCGAAAGCCGTAGGTCATCGCCCCGGCGGCCGGGCGCAGCGCGATGCGCGCCGCCGCCAGCGAGAGCCCGATCGCCGCCGCGTCGGTCAGCATGTGCCCCGCGTCCGACAGCAAGGCCAGCGACTGGGCGAGGATCCCGCCGACGACCTCGACGGCGATGAAGCCGGCGATCAGGCCGAGCGCGATCGACAGCTGACGGGTGTCGCAATCGGCCGAGACGCCGTGCGAGTGACCGGCGTGGTCGTGGCCGTGGTGTTGATCATGCCCGGCAGCCATCGTCCGTCCATCCTAGGGGCCGGCCCCGAAGGTTCCTACTTGGCGAGCCCGGCGATCAGGTTGATGGTGGTGGCGATGATCAGCGCGCCGAACATGTAAGAGAGGATCGCGTGGCGCAGCGCCGTACGGCGAATCGTCTTGGACTTCAGGTCGGTGTCTGACACCTGGAACGTCATGCCGATCGTCCAGGCGAGGTAGGCGAAGTCCGAGAAGCACGGAGGGTCGTCCTCGTTGAAGTCGACGCATCCCGGCTCGCTGTCGTAGTAGAGGTCCGCATAGCGCAGGCTGAACACGGTGTGGACGACCGCCCAGGACAGCACGACGCTCGCCACGCAGCTCCCGACGAGGAGCGCCTTCTCGAGGCCCATGCTCTTGCCCGAGCGGACCAGGACGATGCCCAGGGCGGCGAGGCTGATCACGCTCGCCGTGAGCAGGACGATGTCGGTGCTCGCCCGGCCGAGATCTTCGGCGCGCGCCCGCCGGGCAGTCTCCTCGGGGCCGAGCGGCCAGATCGTGGCCCACATCCAGCCGACGTAGACGACCGCGGCGAGCATCCACGCGGCCAGCGGTACGAGCCACCACGGACCGATCGCAGCGACGACGATCGCCGCGAGCGCCCCGGCGGCGGCCGAGGCGGCGAGACGGATCCGCGACGAGGGTCCGACCGAACCGATCAACGCAGGGGGCCGCACGGCGGCGCTCATGATCGTGCACACTGCCCGGATGCAGGATCCGGCAAACGGCTACGCCGGCCGCGATCCCGCAGCGCGACCGCGCCGCCCGGTGGCGCTGCCGGCGAGCTGGTCGTAATGCTCGAGCGCCCGGCCGGAGCCCAGCACCACGCAGGTCAGCGGCGATTCGGTGACGGTGGTCGGCATCCCCGTCTCGGCCTCCACCAGCCCCGCCAGACCGCGCAGAAGGGTGCCGCCGCCGGCCAGGAGGATGCCCTCGCGCGCGATGTCGCCGGCCAGCTCGGGCGGAGTCTCCTCGAGCGTCTCGGTGATGGCCATGACGATCTCCCGCAGCGGCGCGCCGATCGCCTCGCGGACCTCGGCGCTGTTGAGCTTGACCTCGCTCGGCAGCCCGCTGACCAGGTGCCGCCCGCGCACGGGCATGATCTCCTCGTCGGCGAAGGGGAGCGCCGAGCCGATCGAGAGCTTGATCGCCTCGGCCGTGCGCGAGCCGATCGCCAGCTGGTGGACGTTTCGCATGTACTGGCCCAGGGCCTCGTCCATCTCGTAGCCGCCGACCCGGATCGAGCGGGAGAGGACGATGCCGCCGAGCGAGATCACCGCCACCTCGCTGGTTCCGCCGCCGACGTCGACGATCATCCGGCCGATCGGCTCCTCGATCGCCACGCCGGCTCCGATCGCGGCGGCGATCGGCTCCTCGATGAGCTGGACGCGGCGAGCCCCGGCGGCGAGCGCCGCCTGCTCGACCGCCCGCTGCTCGACCTCGGTGACGCCCGACGGCGCGCAGACGATGACCCGCGGGTGAGCCCATCGACGATCGAGAACCCGGCCGATGAAGTAGCGGAGCATCTCCTCGGTGACCTCGAAGTCGGCGATCACCCCGTGGCGCAGCGGCCGGACCGCCGAGATCGTCGCCGGCGTCCGGCCGAGCATCCGTTCGGCCTCGGCGCCGACGGCGTGGACCTGGCCGCTGAACGTGTCGATCGCCACCACCGACGGCTCCGAGACGACGATTCCCTCGCCGCCGACGTAGACCAGCGTGTTCGCCGTTCCGAGGTCGATGGCCATGTCGTGGACCCCGAGCGTCGACCCGAACCGCCGCCGCGAGGTGGCTCCGCGAGAGCGATCTCTGCCTATGCGCACCGCGACAGCGTGTCAGACCCGGCCGTCAGCGGAAGTGGCCGCGCCCCGGCTGCACGTAGGATTGCGGCGCGCCAGGGGCCCGGGCGTGCGGCGCCGGTTCCTGGGATCCTCCCCCGAGATGAGGCAGCGCTTCATGCTCGTGACGCCCGGCCTGCTCGCCGCCATCCTCCTAATGGCGGCGTGCGGCGGCGGACATACGGCGACGCCGCGCCCTCCCGGCCCGGCGGCGTCGGCGGTGGGACCGTCGTCGGCTCCGGCGAAGGCCCAGTACATCCGGGAGGCCGACGCGATCTGCCAGCAGTTGCGCCGGTCGCTCACCCAGTTCCAGCCGCAGATCCCGGCCCTGACCGCCCTTGGCGACACGCGACGAGCGTTCACGCTCACGGGGCGGGTGTTCCGTCGCGTGGAGGGACTCGAACGGGGCGAGCTCGCCCGCCTCCAAGCGCTGCCGCTGCCCGCCGAGGATCCCGCGCGCGTAACCAGCTATCTCCGGGCGGGCACTCGGGGCGTCGCCCTCGTCGCCCGGCTCGCCGCGGCGTTCGAACGGGGCAACCAGGACGCGATCGCCGCCGCCGAGCGCGAGGGCGCCCGGGTGGGGGGCATCGCACGGAACCTGGCCCGCGCATACGGCTTCAAGGTGTGCGGAAAGGGAACCGCCGGCTTCGGCCTCTCCTAGCCTGGCGCGCTCAGCGGTGCCAGCGGACGACGAGCAGGAGGAGCACGCCGATCAGCACGATGACCACGTCGATCGCCACGATGCCGATCGTCTGACCGGTGGCGGCCCCGACAGCCACGAGGATCACCCCGACGGCGATGAGCACCGGCGCGAGCCGCCGCATGACGGCCCAGATCTGGTCCTCGAGCCGGCTGGGGAGGAGCGAATTGCGGTCGTCGGGCATCAGCGCGGACCCCTGTCTCCCCGGTGTTCGCCCGCTGATTGCATGGCCGGAGTCTCGCACGCCGGGCCGGCGTACCGGGCATCGAACTTTATCTGGCCTTTGGAACTTATTAGCTGGCGTTGAGTCTCGCCGCGCATACTGTGGGAGCGACAAATACCTCGCACCGCATCTCCTCCCAGAAATGCACCCGCTGACGCCCCGCTCCCCCCGGGGCGTCAGCCTTTTAAGCGTGTCGGCGCCGCGTGCTCCCGGTGGGCAGACGCCGGCCGCTCTGGCGGCCCACCGACGAGTGAGGAAACCCGATGACCGAAGCGCCCGATCCGGACCCCCTGACCAAGGTGATCGCGGTCCTCAGGACCGCCATCGACGAGCTTGCGCGGCTGGCCGAGCACCCGACCGTCAAGAGCACCCTCGACACCCTGATCCACACGTTCAGGCCGAGCGGACCCCCCGTACCCGCCGCCGCCGAGCCGTCCACACCTGGCGCCGAGCCGTCGCCTGCCGCCGGCGCGGCGGCGACGCCCAAGCCGGCGGCGAAGCGCAGCCGGCGCAAGCCGAGTGCCCCGGCGGCGAGCCCCGCCGCGGTCGGAGCGCGACCGAAGGGCCGGCGCGGGGAGCTCCTCGCGATGATCGAGCTGCACCCGGGCGTCACGATCCCGGCCGCCGCCGACCAGATCGGCGTCGCCCCCGGCGGGCTCTACCCGGTGGCGCGCAAGCTCGAAGCCGACGGGCTGATCCGCAAGGACGGCGCCGGCTGGCACCGGACGGACGCGGCGGCCGATTAGGGCTGCGGGCTCGCAGCCGCCGCCGAGGCGGGCGCGGATGTGGAGCCCCAGCGGGCGCAGCCCTCGACACCGCTGCTGCTGCGCTGGTTGCCGACCCGACCAGCCGTAGGTTCGCCGAGCACGGAGGGGCACCCGCCCGGGTCCCCGCCGGCCGGGACCTTGCGCCAGCCAGGTCCGATCCCCGCGCTCTGACCCTGCCGATGATCGCCTGTCGCGCCGGGGCCGTAGGCGGCGGCGGCCGGATGCGGCTGACCGGCGAACCACCAGGCAACCAGAGCGGCCACCGCCGACGGCTCCGCCGTGCCCTTGGCCGTGCCCGTGCCCGTCGCCGTCGCCGTGGCGGGATCCGCGCCGGCGCTCGGCGCGGTCGGGGAGACCGGGGACCGGCCGAGGGTCGCCGGCGTCACACTCGGGAGGGTCGCCCCAGCCGGTGCCGGGGTCAGCAGCTTGCCGATCGCATCGGGGCGCACGCGCCGCAGGTGGTGGGCCGCGTGCGGCGCGGCCGGGGCGCGCCCAACCGGATGCGTCGTGGGGGCCGCACCGGCGCCGGGAGTGGCCGCGGCCGTCAGACGGCGCACCGCGGCGAGGTAGGCCGGCGGCTGGGGGCTGGGGGAGACGAGATGGTGGTGATGGTGGCGCGCCGGGGGCGGCGGCGGGGCGAACGCCTGGCGGATCGGCGCCACTCCGGCGACCACGCCGCCCACGGTGACGGCGATCGCGCCGGCCTTGATCGCGGAGCCGGCGAGGCCGCCCCCGAACCCCGTGCCGGCGGCAGCCTTTCCGGCGACCATCGAATGTCCGGCCCGAGCGGCCCATTGCACGAGCTGCGGCGGTGTGACCAAACTGGCCAGCGCGAGAAGAGACACGCGTGCCCGGCGGACGAGCTGACGGGCGGCGGTGTCGGTGATGCCGAGCTCGAGCGCGACGTCGGCGTGCGTGCACCCGGCGACGGCCACGGCCAGAAGCGCCTCCCGCTGGCGCTCGGGGAGCTCGGCGATCCCGCGTAGGGTCCGGCGGACCGCCTCGCGCCGCTCGAGGTCCTGGTCGGGCCCGGGGGCGACGAGGAGGGCGTCCTCGAGCTCGGCGTACTCGTAGCCGCGCGAGGCGACGGCGGTCGCCGCGTTGCGGGCGATCCGGTGCAGCCAGGCTCGCAGCTCGCGCACCTCGGTCCCCTTGGTCAGCGCCTTCCAGGCCTGGAGATACGTTTGCTGGAGGGCGTCCTCGACCGTCGAGCTCGGCAGGAGCCGCCTCAGCGACCGCGTGAGCTCTGCTCGGTAGCGCTCGACGATCGTCTCGAACGCCCGTTGATGGCCGGCGCCGGCGAGCGCCGCGAGCCGCTCGTCGGTCTGCGTCCGCAGAATCGCGCTGCCGATCACGCTGGCCATGGGTCACCCTTCCGGTCCGGCGCGCCGTCCCACCGGCGCGCCCACATCGCCCTATCGGCAGCCCGAGGCCCGCACTTGAGCTTGGTGCCCGCGCGCTCGGTGCGGTGGGGCGGGGGAGGAGAGGAGGACGGACCAGGTCCGGGCATCTCGCTCCCCCGCCGCGGTGTCCCGGCCGCTACCGGTGGCCGCTCGTCGCGGTCGCCTTCTTGTGCTTGTGGTGCTTCTTGGCGCTCTTCTTTACCTTGGCCACAACCTTCGCCTCGACCGGCGCGATCAGGTTGCCGCTCGCCGCGCTCGCGGCCAGTCCGGCGCCGGTCGTCGAGGTGCCCGGGCTGGTCGAGCCGGGGCTCTTCCCGGCGGAGATGCTGGTGAGGATCTTCGTGATCGTGTCTGCCTCGGCCTGGGTGATGTCCTTGGCGGCGACCTCCTGGACGAGGACCGGCGCGGCGATCGTGGCGATCTGCCCGATCACGGCGGCGAACACCTTGCGCAGCACCGCGATCTCGCCCGCGGACGGCTTGGTCGCCGGCGCACCGGTCGCGCCGCTGCCCGGGCCGGGGCGGGCGAGATGGCCGGCGAGCAGGGCGCTGAGGTGATCGCCCTCGGCCGGGGTGATCGTCCCGTCGGCGACGCCCTGGGCAATGATCGGGCCGGCAATTGTCGGAACCTGGGCCCGGACGGCCCCGAAGATGGCAAACAGCGCCTTGAAGAGGCCGAGGCCGGAGAGGCCCTGGCCGCCGAGCAGCGTACCGCCGGCCCCGCCGGCGCCCGGGGTGCTCTGGACGTGCGCCGGCGCGCTGCCGAAGAGGCCGCCGTCCAGCATCTGGGCGGACGCTCCGCCGGCCGCGGCGGCGCCGCCCAGCAGCAGGGCCGCCGTGGCCAGCGCCGTGGCTACCATCCGGCCCCGGATGGTTAGGGATGAGTACATGCCTGTCGCCCGTCCTTTTGTCGGTTGGTTGGGATCCGTCGTAGGAGTAGAGCGCCGTCGCGGGCATTCGTGACGGTCGGGCCGGCAAAGAAGTTTCGGGCCGGGTCGGGCGGTGCGGCTCCAACCGCGGCTGGCCTCGAGGGCCGGGGTGGTGGAGTGACCCTTGTCACACACGGGGCCCGCGGCCGCCGCCATGATGGACGGCGCGGACCCGATGCAATGGCGAAAGGAGCCAACATGGCCACACCGAACAGCTACGAGCTGAGCGGCCACGCGATCCAGATCGGCTACACGTCGAGCGGGATCGACGGGAAACCTCATCTCAGCTACCACGACGCATCGCAATCGCAGTCCTTCGACGGCCCGGACGAGATCGAGACGATCGAGACTGCCATCGGGAGCGTCGTCAGCGTGACGATCTTCAAGACGGTCGACACGGGCTCGACGAGCTTCAGCGTGCTGATCCCGCGGATGAACATCGCTCCGGGGGAGCGGGCGAGCGTCCACACCGAGGGGATCACGACGATCCATCG
>CAVXPW010000003.1:0-228766 GCA_963763785.1 uncultured Solirubrobacterales bacterium
TCGGCGGCGAGGCGCCTGTGCCGGCCTTTGGGCCGGTGGTTTCCTCGCCGCCGCCACTCCGAACCGGACGTGCGACTTCCACCGCATCCGGCTCTCCGTGGGCACATCGGGTCGGTTCTGGTTCATGCGAGCGCCTGCTGGACGCGTTCGATCGTCTGCTGCTCCTCGTGGCGGGCGCGTAGGGCGCGTAGCCCGGTTGGGGCGGCAGTCGGTTCGGTCCACGGGTTCGAGATACGGGCTCCCCGGTAGCGGTAGCGTGTGACGCTGAGGCTGCCGGGTTTGTAGAGCACGACCCCGCCGTCCTGGAAGGTGTAGTCGTCGTTGAGGTAGCGCCGGTTGAGCTGCTTCCAGGTGAGCCGCGGGTGCTTCTTGCGAAGCCACCGCCCGACTCGCCACCAGACGTAGTAGTCGAGGTAGGCGAGCGTGCGTTTGGCCGCGGCGTGCCGGTAGTAGTTCGCCCAGCCGCGAAGGACTGGGTTCAGCGCGGCGATCAACTCGGACAACGCCAGGTTGGTCGTGGAGCGCCCGGTGAGGGCCTTCACCTTCGCCTTGATCGAGGCGAGCGCCTCGTTGGGGACGAAGGTGTAGACGTAGCGCTTCTTGCCCTGGGGCCGGCGGACGATCCGCTGACCAAGGAACTGGAAGCCCTCGTCGATGTGGATGATCGCGGTCTTCTCGGCCTTCAACGACAGGCCGAGGGCCTGCGCCCGCCCGGCCAGCTGGTCGAGCAGCGCTGTCGCCTGGGGTCGGGTTCCCTTTACGAGCAAGACCAGGTCATCGGCATACCGGATCAGCCGGTAGGTCGCGTGACCCTTTCGTCGCAGACGCTTGCGCTGTCCCTTGTAGCGGCTTGTCTCCCGCCAGTCCGCCTGGTAGGGGCGGTCCAGCGCGGAGAGGGCGATGTTCGCGAGCAGCGGCGAGGCGATCCCGCCTTGCGGGGTCCCCGTCACCGTTCGCTGCAGGCCACCCGTCTCTGCCATCAAGCCCGCCCGCAGGAACGAGCGCACGAGCCCAAGCACGCGTTTATCCCCAACCCGCCGCCCAACTTCCTCAACGATGAGGCAGTGTGGAAGGCGATCGAAGCACGCCTCGATGTCCGTCTCCACGACCCACTCGTAGTGCGAGGGGGCCTTGGTGAAGTGGACGATCTCAGCGATCGCGTCCTGGGCCCGGCGGCCGGGCCGGTAGGCGTAGCTCGATGGGTAGAAGCCGGCCTCGAAGATCGGCTCCATGACGAGCTTGAGGGCCATCTGCGCCACCCTGTCCTTGAGCGTCGGGATCCCCAGGCGACGCATCCGGCCGTCGCGTTTGGGAATCAGCCGCTCGCGGACCGGCAGCGGCCGAAACGTTCCCGCTCGCAGCTCGCCGCGCAGCCCCGTGAGGAACTGCTCCACGCCACGCACTTCGACGTGGCGGCGAGTTTGGGCGTCAACGCCGGCTGTCCGGGACCCTCGGTTGCGACTCACCCGCGACCAGGCCACCACCAGCGTGGCCGGATCGCAGACCAGGTTCCACAGATCGCAGAACCTGCGCTCGGCATCCTCAGATGCCCACTCGTGCAGCTTTCGCTGGTAGTAAAGTACCCGCTGCTGCGCCACCTCGACGCTCGGCAGCGGAGCGCCAGTATTCACCGGCGAACTCCTCTCATCCAGTCGTGCCGCGTGCTCACTGGACCCCTTCGCCATGTGGCCGGCTTTCCCGGCCTCCGACTACTACGGGTCCTCCGCCACGCCCCGGCGGCAACAGCGGACGGTGCGCCTGCCCCAAACCCCAACGGGGTTCGGCGGGCACCGCCGGGACGCTTCCCACGTTCACCATCAACCGCTCGGCAGGGCCGGCGTCCAGCTGTACCCCGGGGGCATCGCCGTGCAGCACCGCAACACGCCGCACGGCCTCACCCGCCCGACCAACAACCAGGCGGACAAGACGATCCCCAGCAACCACGAGGACCGAGCGCCCCAACAACCCATACCCGCCAGCTTCGGGGTTGCTGCGCTGTCTCGGGGCTTCAACCACTGGTTCGGTTTCCCTACACCTTTCTGCCTTGCTACCGCACCCGGCTCGCTGGCGGCGAACCGTCGCTCGATTGTCAGGGGCTGCTCCCACCCTCCGCCTCACCTCAGACATCAGGCTGCCCCTCAGCTTCTCCCGGCCGTCGCGGCGACCGGAGGTGGGTCCTTTCATCCCACCCGGTTGATGGCGCCTCGTGGCGCAGTGTCGGTTTGCGCGATGACGAGTCGCGCGGGCCTGGGCGCCGCGGTCGCTCGGCCTGCTCGTGGCTGACCGCCGCAGCCGGCACGATGTGGGCATGCCGGCCATCAGCCGTTTCTTCGGGATCGTCATCGCGATGTTCTTCGACGATCACGGTCCGGCGCATTTTCACGCTCGTCATGCCGACGGGAGCGCGAAGGTCCGCATCGACACGCTCGAGGTCATCGAGAGCACGCTGGCTCGGCGGCAGCTGCGATTCGTGCTCGCCTGGGCCGAGCTCCATCAGGAAGAGCTGCTCGAGAACTGGCGCTTGGCCCGCGCCGGTGAGAGACTTCGGGAGATCGAGCCACTCCGATGATCGGCCTGACCCCAGACATCACCGCCGTCTCCGTCGTACGCCACGGCGTCCTGCGCCTGACGTTCGCCGACGGTCTCGCCGGCGAGATCGACGTTCTCGAACGGATGCGCGGCCCGGTGTTCGACGAAGCCCGCACGCCGGCCGGATTCGCACGGGCGGCAGTTGACGTCGAGACAGGGACAGTGGTCTGGCCGGACGGCGCCGACCTGGCGCCGGACACGCTCTACGAGCGCGTCAGCCGTGGCACCTGGCCCGGCTAGAACCTCGCCGCCTGACCTCCTCGTCCCACGGCTGCGGACGCATGGCTGTGGCAGGACGCTGCTGCAAAGCGCGAAATCCGGCACTCTGCTCGACATCGGGAGCCCGGGGGTCACGGCGCCGGGCGGCGTCTGCACAGTCGAACCGTAGGCGAGACCCGACCTCACGCGGCTTGGGCGGCTTGAGCGGTTGGGGCCGCGCCGGCGTCGGGTGGGCGGTAGGGGTCGAGGTGGGGGTCAAAGGCGTCGGGTGGGTCGATCAGGCCGTCGGTGGCGTATTCGCCGAAGCGCTTGATGCGCTTCCTGATGTACGGCGAGAGGGCGACGGCGGCGGCCGGTGTGACGGGCCAGCCCTCCTTGGCGAGCTGGCGCAGGACGGCGGTCATGTCGAGGGCGGTGTGGAAGATCACGCAGTTGGCGAGCAGCGTGTTGAACTTGATGATCTTCTCCTGCTCGGCGGGGTCGTTGCGCTCGATCGCCTCATGGCCGAAGCGCAGCCAGGCCGAGAAGCCCTGGCAGGACTCGACCTTGTTGGTCTGCGCGGTGATCTCCTCGCGCAGGTCGGGCTCGGAGATGAACCGCAGCAGCGTGATCGTGCGGATCACGCGGCCGAGCTCGCGGAACGCCTTGTAGACGTTGTTCTTGCGCGACTCGGTCCCGAGGCGCCGCAGCAGCAGCGTCGACGACAGGCGGCCGGCGCGGATCGAGAGGACGACCTGCATCAGATCCGTCCAGTGCGTCTCGATCAGGACCCAGTTGATCGCGTTTTCGCCGGGGTCGCCGAACAGCGAGTCGATGTGGTCGTAGCTGGCGTCGGCGGCGTGGCGGTAGAAGATCAGGTCCCGCCAGTTGCGGATCCTCGGCAGCAGGTCGAAGCCGAAGAGGTGCGCGAGGCCGTGGACGGGGTAGCTCTGGCCCTGGGTGTCGGCGTGGATCGTGTCCGGCTCGGCAATCGGAGAGCTGCTGGAGGAGACCTTCGATGATGTAGACGGCTTCCCAGACGCCGCATGGGATGAAGTGCGAGAAGACCGCGATGTAGTTGTCGGCGATGTGGTGGTAGGCGATCCCGCCGTACCCGCCGTAGCGGATATGCGACTCGGCCAGCAGGTTGTCGATCAGCGTGTCGACCTGCGTCCCGTCCGCCGCGACCGTGGTCCCGTCACCCCACGCCTTCACCAGATCGAGCAGCAGATACGCGGTGACGACGTCGGCGCTCGCCAAGTTCAGCTTCTCGGTCGTGAAGTGCCGGGCGGCGGTCGAGCCGAGCTCGTGCGCGGACACGCCGCGGATGTGCCGCGCGGCCTCGGCCGGGCCGAGGTTCGCGCCGTAGGTGAACGTCGTCAGGACGTAGCGCAGCAGCGGCGCGGCGAGCTTCGGATCAGAGCCCGAGGCCGGGCCGAAGCGCCGCCACCACTCAAGCCAGTACGCGGTCCGCGCGAGGATCTCGAGCAGCGTCCGCTCGGGCATCCGCTCCTTGACGGCCTCCTCAAGGGCAAGCTCGCCCGCAGCTGGTTTTCTTGCGCGGCGGCGCTTCAGCGACGGCTTGCTCGTGGCCGCGTCGATCACGAGATCCGTGTTCTCGGGGTAGCCGGCGTCGACCGCGGCGGCCTGGTCCGCGAGCTTCGTCCTGAGCTGGTCGGTGAACGCGCGCGCCGACCTGGGCAGGCCAACCTCGGCGCAGAACTCGCCGAGCAGCCCCTCGCACTCCGGCCACGCGAGGAGCTGCGCGGACCAGTTCGCGTAGGCCTGCGACCCGCGGACCGCGACGTCACCACTGCGAAGCTCCGCCGCGAGATACGTGAACACGCACGCCTCGAAATGACGGCGGTTCAGCTGACCCGGCCGGTCACGCGCGGCGATGATCCGCTGCCACTGCTCAGAGGCGAACGACAAGTCGACGAGCACCGCGTCACGATCGGCAGGGATCAAGTCGCGCGTCAGATGCGCGTGAGCGAGGGCGTGCTCGACCGCGTCGAGGACGCTGCGATCGGCGCTCGTCGCCTCCAGCTCGACGGCCCTCACGAACGCGAACATCGTCGGCCGGTCACGCCGGCGATGCCCCGCGACCAACGGCATGTAGTTGTTCGCGTGATGCGCCGCGACAGCCTCGATGTCGGCGAGCTGCGCCTCGAACCCGCCCGCCCGCTCGACCGTCCGCCGCGCCAAGCGCAACGCGACGGCCGCGTCTGGCTGCTCGATGGTTCGCGGGTCAAGGCAGGCGAGGACGCTGCGGTACTCGGTGATCAGGCGCTCGGAGATCTCGGCTTGGCGCTCGTGGATCTCGGCAAGCTCATCCTTCGCGTGCTTCGTGACCTGCGCCATCCGCTTGCAGAACATCTCCGCCAGATCGTCGCGGGCCCGCGTCCGTGCGACGTGAAACCGCGCCAGCAGCGCGATCCGCTTCAGCGGGGCGACGTCGCGCATCACGCCAGCGTCGGCCGCGAGCGCCTCGCCCGCGAAGTCGGCGATCTTCGACTCCGCGATCCCCTCCAACCACCCGCCGGTGTCGCCGAGCGAGTCAACCCCCCGCAGATACTCGACCTGCTCACGAAGCCCAGACCACGACGCCCGCCCCGCGGCCTGCTTGAGCCGGTTGAACGGCGTCTTGCCAAGCTCGCGGACCGGCTGGCGCTGCGCCTTCACGTTCCGTGCCTCGCACCACGGCGATGTCCCCGCCGGCAACTCGAGGCAGCGCCGAAGATGCTCCACGACCTCGACCGGGACGTCCTCGGTCCGCGGGAAGTACCCCAACCGCCGGAAACACGCGAGCGAGACGACCAGCGACAACGAGTCTCGCTCGAACGAGCGTGCGCTGTCGCCCACGACACGTCGTCCTCCGACGGGCTCATCGAGGCGAGCTCCCGAGTCGTGATCAAGCGTCGAAATCGCGGGTAGGCCGTCCGCTCGATCGACGCCATCGCTTCAGCCGCCCAGCCTCAGAGGGCCGCGCCGGCCGGCGCACCTCTCGGGCAGCCTGACCGGCCGGAAGATGCGGAACACAGAGGGGCCGTCACGCCGCCAAGCTATCTCGCCTCAGCCGCACCCCTCCGTCGCGAAGGCGCAGTTGGCGAGTCGGGAGGCACCTAATGGACTTTTCGGCCTTATCTTGGCTGTACCCCTGGACCATCCTCGAAGGCGAGCTCCGGGTCGACTTCGACGGGGCCCGCGCCGTCGGCCAGGCCGGCGACACCCTCCGCCTGGCCGCCGGGACGCGGCGTCAGATCACCGCGGCCACCGACGCGAGAGCGATCGTCGCCAGCCCGGCCCACCCCAACGTCACCACCGCCACCTCTCCCAGCCGCCCGACCCCCTGGGCCGCCTGAAGGCTCGCCGGCGGAGCCCATGGCGCCAGGACAGCGGCCGAGGCGACGCTAGTGCGCCTCGGTCCGGCGGGAGATCGGCCGGCAGCGTCAGGGTCGGGCATGGGCTGAGACCAAGGGTCGGCCGAGGGCGTGCGTGAGGGATGTCGCGCGCGACCCGAGCCCACGCGGGTGGTCGATCCGCTCGCCGAGCGGTTCGGGGTGGCCGCGGGCGAAGCTGGGCCCGCACGTCGAGCTCGTCAGCGGCCGGTCGCGCCGGGGCCACTCGCAGGCGGTGATGGGCGCGGGCGGGGTGGGGCACTTGCCGGGCTCGGCGAGTGGTGCGCCGTCGGCGCTTGGCCTCCACCGAGGAGCGCCGCAAAGGTGCGAGCAGCGCGGAGCCGCGAGTCAACCCGCCCGCGGGCCCGGGTCTTGCCGCCCGACCGCGGCGGACCGCCGACGGAGCGGTGCTCAGCGCCCGGCGGCGGCGGAGCGTAAGTCGGAGGCGCGACCGCCAGGCCGGCGCCAGCTGGCCCGCGGGCGCGGCTACGACTTACGCGGAGCCGTCCCTCGGAGCATCCCGACCAGCTCGTTGCGCTGCCGCTCGGACAGGCCGCCGATCGTCTTGCTCGGCGAGATCCGGCAGTTCGCGAGGATCTTGTTGACCTTCACCCGCCCGTACTTCGGCACGGCCAGGAGCATGTCGAAGACCTTGGCCGTCTCGACGTATTCCGGCGGGTTCAGCAGGAGCGTCTGGATCGAGTAGTGGCCGGCCTTGAGCTCGCGCTTGAGCGTCGCTCGCTGCGAGCGGATCTGGTTGGCCCGGGCCAGCGCGTCCAACCGTTGGTTCAGCGATCGCTCGGGTGCCGTGGACGATTTCTGGAGCGCATTTGGACCCGACGACATTGGGCGCGAGTGTACCTACTCGCTAGCCCCGATCAAGCCCCCGGCGCACATTTGGCTAGACCTCGACATGAGGTTGAGTGCCATTAATGGAACTTGATGCTATTGCCGGGCTTTGCAGGGTTTTTTTACGACGTAAGGCGACCGAGTCGAGCGGCCCGGCAGCCGGTTCTACCCTGCATTTTGCGACGAAATTCGAGCCAGTTCCCGGGCGATCCGAGACCCCGCCGCCGGATCGCGGAAGCTCTCGGTACCGACCGCGACGAGGGTCGCCCCCGCGGACAGGAAGTCGGCCGCCTCGCGCCCGCGGGTGATCCCGCCCATCCCGACGATCGGGATCTCCACGCGCGCCGCCACGGCCGCCACTTGGGCCAGTGCGACCGCGCGCACGGCCGGTCCCGACAGGCCGCCGAAGCGGCCGCCGAGCCACGGGCCGCCGCGGCGCGGATCGATCGCCATCGCGCGGAGCGTGTTGATCAGCGAGACCGCATCGGCTCCGGCGGCCTCGGCGGCCAGCGCCGCGGCGGCGACGTCGGCCGTGTTCGGCGTCAGCTTGACGATCAGCGGCCGGTCCCACAGCGGGCGCACCCGCTCGACCAGCGCCCCGAGCTCGCGCGGGTCGGCGCCGATGTCAAGGCCGGTGCTGACGTTCGGGCACGACACATTGAGCTCGACCGCCGCCACCGCCGTCTCGCCGGCCAGCGCCCCGACGAGCTCGGCGAACTCGCCGCTCGTCGAGCCCATCACGTTGGTGATCAGCGGCACCCCGAGCTCCGACAGGCCGGGCAGGTCATGCTCGAGATAGCCGGCCAGCCCTCGGTTGGGCAGGCCGATCGAGTTGATCATTCCCGCCGGCGTCTCCCACAGCCGCGGCGGCGGGTTGCCCTGGCGCGGCTCGAGCGTGATCGTCTTCGAGACGAAGGCGGCGAACGGGAAGCTCGCGACCAGCGCGTCGCCGAAGCAGCGGCGGGCGGCCAGCGCGTCGAACGTGCCCGATCCGTTGATCACCGGATGGGCCAGCTCGAGGCCGCAGAACCCGATCACCCGGCGCCCGGCCGGCTCATGCCACCACCGCCTCGAGCCGGGCCGCCGCGAACACCGGCCCGTCGACGCAGACCCGGCGGTAGCCGTCCCGGGTGGCCACCACGCAGCCGTAGCACGCGCCGAAGCCGCAGGCCATCGGCGCCTCGAGCGCCAGCTGGCCGGCGACGCCCCGGCGGGCGCAGAGCGACCGGACCGCCTCGAGCATCGGCGGCGGACCGCAGGCGAGCACCGTGGACTCGGCTTCGGGCTCCCGGTCGAGCGCAGCCTCGAGCAGCTCGGTGACGAAGCCGTGGTGGCCGACCGAGCCGTCGTCGGTCGCCACCAGGCAGTCGCCGAAGAGCTCCGCGGCCGGCGCGTGGGCCGCGTCGCGGAAGCCGAGCAGCGCCCGGGCGCCGACCTCGCGGTGGAGCATGTGGAGCGCGGCGACGCCGATCCCCCCGCCGACGAGCAACGGGCGCCCGAGCGGCGGCGCGAAGCCGACCCCGAGCGGCCCGGTCAGCCAGATCCGCTCGCCGGCTCCCAGCCGGCAGAGCCGCCCGGTCCCGGGCCCGATGTCCTCGAGCAGGAAGCTGAGCTCGCGGCCGTCGGCGGCGAGCACCGAGCAGGCCCGGGCCAGGAACGGGCGCTCCCCCTCCCCCGCCCCCCAGCCGGCGCCGGCGGCGAGCATGTAGAACTGGCCGGGCCGCGGCGGGTAAGCCGAGCCCTCGTCGTCGTGCACCCGGACCACCACGTAGGCCCCGACCTCGTCGCGCCCGACCACCTCAGCCGACCGGCGGCCGAACGGCGCGGTCATCCCGCGGGTACCCCGCCACGCCGCGATCCTCCCGGAGCTGCTCCGGATGAACCGATGTCGCGTGCCGGCGCATGTATCTCCTGGAGCGAGACGACCGGCGCCCGCCGCTCGCGCGCCGCCCCGATCGCCCGGGCGGCGGCCTGGCCGCCCGAGAGGGTGGTGATGCACGGGATGCCGCGGAGCACGGCCGCCCGGCGGATCTCCCATCCGTCCGAGCGGGCGCCCGATCCGGTCGGGGTGTTGATGACCAGGGCGATGTCGCCCCGCTCGATCCAGTCGACGACGTGGGGCGACCCCTCGCCCACCTTGTTGAGCGTGGTCGCCGGCACGCCGAGGCGCTCCATCGCCCGGGCCGTCCCGCTGGTCGCCACGATCGCGAAGCCGAGCTCGTGGAGGTCTCGAGCGATCTGCGCCCCGGCGGCCTTGTCGGCGTCGGTCACCGTGATGAAGACCGTCCCCCCCGCCGGGAGCTTGGCCCCGGCGGCGGCCTGCGCCTTGGCGAAGGCGGTCTCGAAGTCGGCGGCGATGCCCATCACCTCGCCGGTCGAGCGCATCTCCGGCCCGAGCAGCGAGTCCGACCCGGCGAAGCGGTTGAACGGAAGCACCGCCTCCTTGACCGAGACATGGGTCCCGGACATCGGATCGCTCGGCAGGCGGAGCGCGGCGAGGCGCTCGCCGAGCATCAGCCGGCAGGCCATCTTGGCCAGCGGCACGCCGATCGCCTTGGAGACGAACGGCACCGTCCGCGAGGCCCGCGGGTTGGCCTCGATCACGTAGAGCGAGCCGTCGCCGCTGACCGCGAACTGGATGTTCAGCAGGCCGACGACCCCGAGCGCCAGCGCGATCCCCGTCGTCTGCGCGCGGATCTCCTCGAGCGTCGCCGCCCCGAGCGAGTGCGGCGGCAGCACGCAGGCCGAGTCACCCGAATGGATGCCGGCCTCCTCGACGTGCTGCATGATCCCGCCGATCCAGACCTCCCGGCCGTCGCAGAGCGCGTCGACATCGACCTCGATCGCGTGCTCGAGAAACCGGTCGAGGTAGATTTCGCGATTTTCTGGAGCAGCATCGCCGTCATCGCCCGGGTGCGGGGTGGTGCGCACCAGGTAGTCGGCCAGGTCCTCGGCCGAGTAGACGATCTCCATGGCCCGGCCGCCGAGCACGTAGGACGGCCGCACGATCAGCGGGAAGCCGACCTCACGGGCGGTGGCCAGCGCCCCGGTTACCGAGTGGGCGGTCGCGTAGGGGGGCGCCCGGTAGCCCAGCCGGTCGAGCAGCGCGCCGAAGCGGCCGCGGTCCTCGGCCGCGTCGATCGCGTCGACGCTCGTCCCGAGGAGCTCGACCCCGGCGTCGCGCAGGCCGGCGGCCAAGCGGAGCGGTGTCTGCCCGCCGAACTGGACGATCACCCCCTCCGGCCGCTCGACCTCGATCACCCCGAGGACGTCCTCGAGGGTCAGCGGCTCGAAGTAGAGGCGGTCGGAGGTGTCGTAGTCGGTCGAGACCGTCTCCGGGTTGCAGTTGATCATCACCGCGTCCCGGCCCGACTCCCTGACCGTCATCGCCGCGTGGACGCAGCAGTAGTCGAACTCGATCCCCTGGCCGATCCGGTTGGGGCCCGACCCGAGGATGACCACGCTCGGGCGCGCGCCCCTCACCACCTCGTGAGTCGGCTTCCCGTCGTGTCCGGGGCGCTCCCAGGCCGAGTAGTAGTAGGGGGTCCGGGCGGCGAACTCGGCGGCGCAGGTGTCGACCGACTTGAAGGTCCGCACCCCGGCGAACGGCGCCTGCGGGCCGGCCGGCTTCGATGATGAGGCGGCGAGAGCGGCCAGCTCGCGCAGGAACCACCGGTCGATCTGGGTCGCCCGGTGGGCCTCCTCGACGCTCGCGCCGCGCCGGAGCGCCGCCAGCAGCTCGTCGTAGCGGGCCGGGCCGGCCTGGCCGGCGCGCTCGAGGAGCTCGGCCACCGGGAGGTCGAGCGCCGGGAGGGTGTCGAGCTCGCGCGAGCGCATCGCCTTGGCGAACGCCTGGTTGAACGTCCGGCCGATCGCCATCGCCTCGCCGACCGACTTCATCTGCGTGGTCAGCGAGCTGTCCGAGCCCTGGAACTTCTCGAAGGCGAAGCGCGGCCACTTGACCACGACGTAGTCGATCGTCGGCTCGAAGCTCGCCGGGGTCGCCATCGTGATGTCGTTGGAGATCTCCTCGAGCGCGTAGCCGACGGCCAGGCGGGCGGCGATCTTGGCGATCGGGAAGCCGGTCGCCTTGGAGGCCAGCGCCGAGGAGCGCGAGACCCGCGGGTTCATCTCGATGACGACGATCTCGTCGGTCTCCGGGTTGACCGCGAACTGGACGTTCGAGCCGCCGGTCTCGACCCCGACCGCCCGGATCACCTTGATCGCCTGGTCGCGCAGGAGCTGGTATTGGCGGTCGCTCAGGGTCTGCTGGGGGGCGACGGTGACCGAGTCGCCGGTATGGACGCCCATCGGGTCGACGTTCTCGATCGAGCAGACGATCACCACGTTGTCGTTGTGGTCGCGCATCACCTCGAGCTCGAACTCGCCCCACCCGAGGACCGACTCCTCGACGAGGACCTGGCCGATCGGCGACGCGGCGATCCCCTGGGCGACCAGCCGGTTGAACTCGACCTCGGTGCGCGCGATCCCGCCGCCCTGGCCGCCGAGGGTGAAGGCCGGGCGGATGATCGCCGGGAGGCCGAGCTCGTCGAGCGCCTGCTGAGCGGCCGACAGGGTCTCGGCGATCGCCGAGCGCGGGACCCGGAGGCCGGCCTCGGTCATCGTCTCGCGGAAGAGGTCGCGGTTCTCGGCCCGGTTGATCGCGTCGTAGTCGGCGCCGATCAGCTCGACGCCGAACCGGGCGAGCGTCCCGTCCTCGGTCAGCTCCTTGGCCAGGTTGAGCGCCGTCTGGCCGCCGAGGGTCGGCAGCAGGGCGTCGGGGCGCTCGCGCTCGATGATCTGGGTCACCGGGCCGCACAGGAGCGGCTCGATGTAGGTCGCCGTGGCGAACTCCGGGTCGGTCATGATCGTCGCCGGATTGGAGTTGACGAGGATCACCTCGTAGCCCTCCTCGGCCAGGACCTTGCACGCCTGGGCGCCCGAGTAGTCGAACTCGGCGGCCTGGCCGATGACGATCGGCCCCGACCCGAGGATCATGATCCGCTCGATGTCGTCGCGGCGGGGCACCTAGCGGCCGCCCCGGTCGCCCCGGCCGGCGGGGTCGCCCAGGCCGGCGGGCTCGCCCCGGCCGCCCGGGCCGGTGGGGTCGCCCCGGTCGGCGGGGTCGCCCCGGTTGGCGTCGATCGCGCCGACGAAGCGGTCGAAGAGGTGGAGCGCGTCGTGCGGGCCGGGCCCCGCCTCCGGGTGGTACTGGACGGTGGCGCCGACGACGTCGCGCAGGGCGAGCCCCTCGACGGTCCGGTCGTAGAGGTTGAGATGGGTTAGCTCGGCGGCGCCGAAGTCGGTCTCCCAGCGGACCGGCTCGTCGCCAGGGATCGTGCGGGCGCCACCCGGCCCGATCACCGCGAAGCCGTGGTTCTGGCTGGTGATCTCGATCCGCCCGGTCTGGAGATCCTTGACCGGGTGGTTGGCCCCGCGGTGGCCGAACCGCAGCTTGTAGGTCCCGAGGCCGAGCGCCCGGCAGAGCAGCTGGTGGCCGAGGCAGATGCCGAACACCGGCTTGCCGCCGATCAGGAGGCGCAGCTGGGCGACGATGTGGTCGAGCGCCGCCGGGTCGCCGGGGCCGTTGGCCAGGAAGATCGCGTCGGGGTCCGCGGCGAGCAGGGTCGATGCGTCGGTCGTGCACGGGAAGAGGATCAGGCGCGCCCCGCGCGAGCGGAGGTTGGCGAGGATCGAGTTCTTGATCCCGGTGTCGATGACCGCGATCGTCGGGCCGTCGCGGCCGCCGGCGCCGGCTCCTCGGGTGGCTTCGAGCACGACCGGCTCGGAGCCGGTCACCTGGCCGGCGAGGTCGCGGCCGTCCATCGTCGCCTCGGCGGTGATCAGCGCCATCGCCTCGTCCGGGTTGTCGGCGTCGCCGAAGATCCCGCCCCGCATCGACCCGCGGTCGCGGATGTGGCGGACCAGGGCGCGGGTGTCGAGGCCGGTGATCGCCGGGACGCCGCAGTCGCGCAGCCAGTCGAGCCAGCCCCCCTCGGAGGTGGCGGTGTCGTCGCCGTTGCGGGCGTCGCGCATGATCACCCCGCGGGCGTGGATGCGCTCGGATTCCATGGCCGCCGCGCTGATGCCGTAGTTGCCGATGTGCGGGTAGGTGAAGACGATCAGCTGGCCGGCATAGCTCGGGTCGGTGACCGACTCCTGGTAGCCGGACATCGCCGTGGTGAAGACCACCTCGCCGACCACTGAACCGGCGGCGGCGGCGCTCTCGCCGTCAAAGCGCGCTCCGTCCTCGAGCAGCACGTAAGCCATCTGACCATGTCCTTCCTGGCCTCGCCGGACCGGGTTAAAGGATTGGCGGCTGACGATAGCATTGCCCGTGGACGCCGCCGCCCCGGGTCGCCTGTCGGCGGGCGACCGCGGTTTCACCCCTGCACGAGCAACACATCGACTGGAGGCTCGCCTTGCCACTCCGTCTTCGCGCCCCGTTCCTGACGTGCGCGTCCGCGGCCCTCGTCCTGTCAGCCTGCGGCTCGTCGAGTTCTGGCACGAGCTCCTCCGGGTCGAGCTCGACGCCGACCCAGGCGGCGAGTACGCCGACCTCCGCGGCCAGCCCACCGGCCAAGACGCCGTCGGCCGCCAGCGCGTCGACCGTCGCCCTCCAGGCCAACCCGACCGGTCAGCTCGCCTACGTCCAGAAGTCGTTGGCGGCCAAGGCGGGCAAAGTCACGATCGCCTTCACGAACGCCTCCCCGGTCCCCCACAACGTCGTGATCGAGCAGGCGAGCAAGCCGGTCGGGCGGACGCCGACGATCAGCGGCGGGTCGGAGTCGGTCACGCTCCCCCTGGCCAAGGGCACCTACACCTTCTTCTGCTCGGTCGACTCCCACCGTCAGGCCGGCATGCAGGGCACGCTGACCGTCAGCTGATCGGGCTCGGGTCGGGACGCGGGCCCGGGCCCGGGCCGGGGGGCGCGGCCGGCCGGCGTCCGGAGTCGGCGTCGGTCCGGGGCGGCGGCCCGGCCGAGGCCGCGGGCGCGCCCGGCCCTCCCGGGTGGGCCTCCGGCTCCGGGGGTGGGCCGGACGGGTCGGCCGCGGCGGCGGCGAGCTGGTCGCGGCGGTTGACTAGGGTCGGCGAGCCCCGCTCGGGGAAGGGAATTTCGATCAGGTCGAAGTCGCGGGGAACGACCGTCTCGGGGAAGACGGCGAGCGCCTCGTCGCGGAGCTCGCCGCCGCCGTAGCGGGAGGAGAGGTGGGTCAGGGCGAGGAGGCGCACGCCGGCGTCGCGGGCGACGGTGGCCGCCTGCCGTGCCGTGCTGTGGCCGGTCTGCCGGGCGCGGTCGCGCTCGTCCTCGCCGAAGGTCGACTCGTGGACGAGGAGGTCGGCCCGGTCGGCGACGCGGGCGAGCGCCTCGGACGGGCCGGTGTCGCCGGAGACGACGATCTTGCGCCCGTGACGGGGCTTGCCGATGACCTGCTCGGGGTGGACGCCGCCGACGGTCTCGCCGCGCTGGAGGCGGCCGAAGTCGGGGCCCGGGCGGATGCCGAGCCGGGTCGCCAGCTCGACGTCGAAGCGTCCGGGGCGGGCGTCCTCGACGAGGGCGTAGCCGTAGGCGACCCCGCGGTGGCGCACCGCGAACGGGTGGACCTGGAGCTCGCCGCGGCGGACCGCCTCGCCGGGGGCGAGCTCGACGATCGACAAGTCGTAGCCGAGCCGGCCGTAGACCTGGCGGCGCATCGCCTCCATCAGCCCGGCCAGTCCGGGAGGTCCGTAGACGGTGAGGGGGCGGTCGCGGTCGCGGAGGTCGAACGACTTGAGCATCCCGGGCAGGCCGAGCCAGTGGTCGGCGTGGAGATGGGTGATGAAGATGTCGGTCAGATCGGTCAGGCCGACCGAGCGGGCGAGTTGGCGCTGGGTCCCCTCGCCGCAGTCGATCAGGATCCGCTCGGCCCCGCGGCGGATGAGCAGCGCCGGGAGGCCGCGCCGGGCGCTGGGGACCGAGCCGGCCGTGCCGGCGAAGAAGACGGACAGCTCCATCGGCGACCGAGGGTAGCGGGGCGCTCCCGGGCGGCAGGCCGTCGGCGGGCGCCGCCCGGGCTGGCCCGAAGCCGCGCCGCCGCGTAAGCTGCCGTGTCTCCGGTGTCTGACCGACGCCGCAAGCGCCCGTAGCTCAGTGGATAGAGCGCTCGCCTCCGGAGCGAGAGGTCGGCCGTTCGAATCGGCCCGGGCGCGTCGGGGAACATGGTCGGGCGACGGCGATTCGCGGCGGCGCGAGCGCGGGGTTGATGATCGGGCACGGTCGCGGCGCCGGTCGCCTGGGGGAGCCGCGGGCGGTAGGGGCCTCGTTTGCGGGCCTCTGTGACGCAGCGCGCAAAGCCGAATGAGGCTGTGGATCATGGTGACCGGCGCGAACCGGCAGGCCGTGTAGGGGTCGGGAACGACCTCGGGCGCGGTCAACGGGACCGGCGACCTGGTCATCGGCTACAACTAGGGCTCCCACCGCATACCGGGTCCCACAACCTGATCGTCGGCGATCAGCAGGCGTACACGAGCTACGGTGCGACGATCGGTGGGAGAACAACTATGTCGCGGGCCCGTTCAGCGCGGTGTTCGGCTACGGCAATCTGCCGAATGGGCGGTGGTCGACGGTGACCGGCGGGGCGTTCAACGTCGCCAGCGGCCAGGTCTCCTCGATCACCGGTGGCGGGTTCGGTAGCGCCAACGTGAAGTACGCGTCGATCACCCGCGGCTGCTCGAAACTCGCGGGCACGGGCACAGCCAGCTCAGCGCGTCGTGCTTCGCGACCGCCGGCCAGCTCCCGACCGCCACCGGGCGGCGTGCGCACCCAAGCCAACTGCGACCGGCGCCAGCGTCGCCGGCGGCTACTCTGGGACTGCGAGCGGCGCCTACAGCTCGGTCAGCCGCGGCAACACCGGGACGGCGAGCGGCAGCTCCAGCTCGGTGAGCGGCGGCGAGAAAGGGGTTGCGAGCGGTAACGAAAGCTCGGTCAGCGGGGGCGTGGCTGGCGCTGCCACTGACCACTACGGGTCGAGCTCGGGCGGCTGTAGCAGCCTGACGGGCCCGGCGCCGATCCGAGCGCGTTTGACTGCACCACGCTGGCGCCGCCACAGGCGAACACCGTAAGCGGCGGCGGCAACAACACCGCTAAGGGGCAGGCCGACGCGATCCTCGGTGGCGTGGCCATGACGCTCACGGGAGCTTCACCGACTCGCCCTAGGCGCGACCTCGAACCCGATCGGCACGGCTGGACGGAGTGGCTCAACGCGCCGTCCAGCTGGTCTGCGCGGCTCGCGAGGTCGCGTCCCACGGAGCTTGTGCCGCGGAAGATAGTCACCTGCGCGAGATGCTCGAGGGGCGCGATCATCCAACGAGAGCTACTTCTTGACGATCGTGAAGCTCAGGTTCACCGGCAGCGATGTGCGGCCCGCCGCGCTCGCGGTGATCATCAGCCTGTAGCGGCCGAGGGCGAGCCGCTTCGAGCGCGAGATCCGTCCCTGGAAGGAGACCTGATTCAGGCCGGGGTGGCCGCCGAACGTGAGCCTTCCGGCGGTCACACGGCGCAGGCACGACGGCTTCTTGGCGGTCTTCTTCGTGCCCGCTACGCAACGGCCGCTGACCCGGCGCCCGGCGACGTTGTGGAGGAACGCGAAGCGGACCGTCGCCTGCTCGTTCAGCCTGAACGAAAACTTCGTGCCGACGGGGGACCTGCGCGCCGCGGCGAATCTCGCGAGGCGGGTGCCGGTCCGCCAGGTCGTTCTCGATTGGCTGGCGCCGGTGACCGTGGGCGTGGTGCCGGCCGGTGTCGGTGTCGGTGCCGCGAGGGTCGTGAACGTCTGATCGAGCCCGGCGCCGGTCGCGACAGCGTTCGCCGCGAGGAGTCGGTAGTGGATCACCGTGGCGCTCGGCAAGCCGCTGAGGGCGACGGACACCGGCTGTGGAACTCCGCCGGCCGGGAGCGTCGCCGGTGTGACCGGGGCCGTCGAACCGTAGGCGGTGGTCGGTCCGTACTGGACGCTGATCGCGCTGACCGCCGCACTGAGCGGGTCGACCGTCCCGGCGACCGCGGCGGTCGTGGCGGTGATCGCGCTCGCCACGCCCGTGCTTACCGCCGGCGCCGACTGCGACCGGAAGGCGGCGATTCCGCCATTGGCGGCAGCGAACACGAGGCCGCTCCCGGACGACGGGGCGCTGAAGTGGCTGAGGCCCGAGACCGCGGCCTGGAATGCGACGTGACCATCGGCCCGGCTCAAGGCATAGATCGTGCCGGCGCGGTAGAGCGTCCAGATCTTGCCGCCGCTGACGATCGGCGGCCCGGCGAAGCCGGCCGGCCCCCGCCAGGCCACGCTGAAGGATGCGCCCTCGGGCGCCACGGCGAGGGCGACGAGGCCATCGCTGCACGGCACGAAGATCATCGACCCGATCCAGGCGGTCCCGCCATACGCACCGCCGGAGGCGCAGACCTGGCCGCTGAACAGTTGCCCGCCGACGCCGCCGAGGGCGTCGGCGGCCAGCAGGTAGCCGACGCCGGCCTTGCCCGACTGGAAGACCCGCCGGTTGGGCAGCAGCGTCGGCCCGGTCGAGCCGATGTCGGTGTCGGTCGAGTTTAGCGAAGCCCAGTTCGACGGCGCGAAGAAATCGAGCGCGCCCAACGCGGGCGACAGGCGGATCACGGACTCGCCGAAGTCGAACGCGGTGGTCGACGCGCTGTTGCCGGTGGCCACCAGGAGCTGGCCCGAGGCGGCGTCGACGGTCGGCCCGGCCGGCGACCAGATCGCGCCCTCCCGCGCGGTCGGGACGGTGTAGGACGACTGGCTGGCGCTACCGTCGGCCGGCCACGCCACGACTCTTCCCCGGTAGCTCCCGCAGTCGCCGGCCCGGCCGCCGAACGGAATGAAGACCTGCCCCCCCGTGAGGGCCAGGGCGCCGCGCTGGTTGTGGACCACCGCGTCGGCCCCGGGCGCGTCGGCCGCCCGGCTCCAGAGGATCGACCCATCGAGGAGGCTCAGGGCGAACAGCTCGTGGCGGATCGGCGACGCCAGGAGCGCGACCGCGTACAGCACGTTCGTCGCGGTGTCGACGACCGGGGTACTCGTGATCCCGATTGGATTTATGTCTCCGCACGGAAAGCCGGTCGCGGTCACGGCCGGCCCGAGGGTCTTCTGCCAGGCCACGCTGCCGTCGCTGACGTTGATCGAGTAGACCGTGTTGCCCTCGGTGGCGACCAGTACCCGCCCGTTGACGACCAGCGGCTGGGCGTACACCGCGCCGTCCAGCGCCGGCGACGTCCACGCCGGCGAGACCGACGCCGTCGGCGGTTGCACCGGATCGACTCCGGTGCGACCCGGATCGTGCTGGTAGGTGGTCCAGTCCGTCGGGGCGGCGGAGGCGACGGCCGGCGCTGCGCCGGGGGCGCCTCCCCCGAGGACCGCAATCGTCAGCAGGAGACCGACCGGATGCCGAAGCCGCCGGCTGTTCATTCGACGACATCGCCGGCAGGGGGTTTCGAGTTGGCGCCCACCACGTGCCCGGAACAAGATACGCCGGGGCGAGCAGACCGGCGGAGGCGGTCGGCCGCCCGACTGCGGCCGTCCGCTTCACCGCTCCCCACGTCCGGCACAGCTCGGGGAGCGCGCACCCCTGCTGGTGCGGAGGGGTTCAATCGAAGTGCTGGTGGGCTGCGCACGGCCGATGGCCCGTTCGGCGAGACTCTCCGCGTGGCACCCCAAGGGCCAATTGTCCATCGACTTTATGCACTTAGGCAACCAAGACGTGAGGAGATCCCGATGGGAGCGAATGATCACGCTGGTCCCGGCTACGCCTCGCCGCAGGCGGCGTCCGAGCAGCCACCGGAGAAGTTCATCTACGTGGCGTGCCTCTACGTGGGCACCGGCATCGATCAGCCGGACTTCATCGCCGTGGTCGACGTCGACCCCGAATCGGACGGGTTCTCGAAGATCGTCCACCGGACGCCGATGCCGAACGTCGGCGACGAGCTCCACCACTTCGGCTTCAATGCCTGCTCTTCGGCTTGTCACTCCGACGCGCGCCGTGACGCCCTCATCGTCCCGGGGTTCCGCTCCTCGCGCATCCACATCCTCGACATCTCCGACCCGGCCCGGCCGGAGATCACCAAGGTGATCGAGCCCGACGAGATCAAGGCCAAGACCGGCCTGAGCGGGCCCCACACCGTCCACTGCATGCCCGGCGGCATCATCACCGTTTCGATGCTCGGCGACGAGAACGGCGACCTGCCGGGTGGCTTCGCCGTGCTCGACGCCCACGACTACTCGGTCCTCGGGCGCTGGGAGGAGGAGAAGAACGGCCAGGAGCTCATGTACGACTTCTGGTACCAGCCGCGCGAGAACACGCTTGTCTCCTCGGAGTGGGCGGCCCCCAACACCTTTCAACCCGGCTTCGACCCGGCCGACGTAGGGGCCGGCAAGTACGGACGCCGACTCCACTTCTGGGACCTCGAGCGCCGCGCCAAGGTGCAGACGCTCGACCTCGGTGACGACGGCTGGATCCCCCTCGAGCTCCGCTGGCAGCATGCGCCGGACTCCGCGCAGGGCTTCGTCGGCGCAACCCTCTCGAGCACGATCAAGCGCTTCCACCGTGGGAACGGCGGCGCGTGGGCCGCCGACACGGTGATCGACGTGGACAACGAGGAGCTCGACGGGTGGCCGCTCCCCGGCGGCGTGCCCGGCCTGATCACCGACCTCGTCCTCTCGATGGACGACCGCGACCTGTTCTTCTCGAACTGGCTCCACGGAGACCTGCGCCACTATGATGTGTCCGACCCGCGGCGTCCGAAGCTCAGGTCGCGGGTCTGGCTCGGCGGCCTGCTCGGCCGAGACGGCGGTCATCCGAAGGCCGCCGGACGGCTCACCGGCGGGCCGCAGATGCTTCAGTGCTCGCTCGACGGCCGGCGCCTCTACGTCACGAACTCGCTCTACTCAACCTGGGACAACCAGTTCTATCCCGACCTGAGCGGCTGGCTCGTCAAGCTCGACCGACAGGAAGACGGCGGCTACGCGCTCGACGAGCGCTTCTATGTCGACTTCGCAAACCTCGACACCGGGCCGGCCCGGCCGCACGAGATCCACCTCCCCCATGGCGACTGCACGACCGAGATCTTCCCCTGACCGGCACGCGGTCCGTCGCGCCGGCTGATATGACCGCGCGCGGCAGGTCGGGTCCAGCCGGGGAGATCGGAGTGCCCCGCGATCGGAGCGCCGTCCTCATGCATTCCCAGCGCCGGTCGCTGGCTTAGCGGTCGAAACGTCGGTGGACGGCCCCCACTCCGCGACCGTACAAAGCCGGAAAGGTTCGAACCAGCAGGTCGACGAGCTTGGCGTCATTGCCGACGAGCACGCGCGCCCTCCCGGCCTCGACGCCGTTGATGATGGTGTCGGCGGCCTTCTCCGGGCTCAGCCTCAGCAGCTTCTCGCTGTAGACGCGCTCGCGCGCCTCGTCCCGAGCGGTGATGTCCTGGCCGCGGGCGCGCGCGGACGCCAGCGCGCTGCTGGCGATGTTGGTCTTGATGCCGCCCGGATGCACCACGGTCACGCCGACCGGATGCCCGGCCGCGAGCATCTCGGTGCGAAGCGTCTCGGTGAAGCCGCGCACGCCGAACTTCGAGGTGCAGTAGTGGCTCAGTCCGGGCTGGGCGAGGAAGCCGTTGAGGCTCGAGATGTTGATCACGTGGCCGTCGCCGGAGGCGACCACATGGGGCAGGAACGCCTTGGTGCCGTGGATGACGCCCCAGAGGTTGACGGCGAGCACACGCTCGTAGTCGGCCCAGTCGGACTCCAGCACCGTCCGCGAGTTTGCGATGCCCGCGTTGTTGTAGATCTGGTGGACGACGCCGAAGCGTGCGACCACCGCCTTGGCCCAGGCGACGACCAGGTCCCGGTCGCCGACGTCAAGTTCCTGCGCGTCGACCACGGCGCCGAGACCGGCCGCCGCGGTGGCGGTCACCTCCAGGCCGGCGGCGTCGACGTCCGAGAGCGCTACCACGGCGCTGCGCCGCGCGAGACCCAGTGCGAGCGCCCGGCCGAGGCCCGCGCCAGCGCCCGTGACCGCGCAGACCTTGCCCCGGACCGCCGTCATGCCCCGGCCTCCACATCGGCCAACGCGTCGCCGCCGCCGACTTTGCGGTTGAGCCGCAGAGAACCGAGCAGTCGGCGAGAGGATCCCACCCCATCCAAGGTAGTGACCGCCGGCGCCTATGGCGCTGACCGACCCGTCCCTGAGGTGCTCGTGCTCGCGGCTTTGAAGCGACTCGCTCTGGATTCGCGGTGGGTTCGCGCTGCATCGAAAATCGGGACCCAGGCCGCCGCCGCTTCCGCATGACCGTGGGTCGTCGCCTTGCAGCGAAACCGGGGTACCCGATCCGTGGCGCGCACGCTCAGCGGCGTGGCCCACTGACCGCACCCGGAGGCGCCGCTGGTTCGAATACATCATTGGACGCTGCTCCTTATCGTCACCGGTTGCCTGGGTGGGTCAGAGCGCGCTGTGAGGGGCGACCGGCCGAGACCAGCGGGACTGGAGGGCGACAGGGATGTCGCCGGGCGGCGCACCTGTCAGGGCGGCTTAGTCGGCGGATCGCCTGGCTTGCCGCCTCCGCGTCGCAGTGCTGCCGGTGCCGCCGATCATCATCCACATCATCGCGCCCATCATCACCATGCGGGGGATCAGGAAGGCGCGCCGCCGCCGACGCCGTTGGCCATGAGGATGATCGCTAGGACGGCGAAGATCACGCAGCCCCACATGATCTTCATCGAGTGTTTCGTCTCGTCGATCTTGTGCTTCATCTCAAGGCCGCCTTGTAGCGACTGGGTTCCGGCTGTATCGCACTCAGCCCAGGTCTCGCGCGAGGCCGCAGGGGCGGGCCCTCCCGCACTTTGCCGCGGAGAACCTACCCGCCGTGCACGTCGCCGGACGGCCACGCAGAGCCGCAGCGGCCAGAGGCCGACGGAGTGCCTCACGGGGTTCAGGAAGGGCACGGCTGCCCGGTCTGTGAGCATCGTTGGGCCCGCAATAGGCGGCCCGCCGCGGCGCCCCGACCCTGGGCGATCTGTGCCCAGGGGTCGGGGTGCCGGGTAGCGCCCGGAGCGTTAGGCGGCGGAGGGCACGCCGGCGAGAGGCTCGACGCCGGCGGCTGTCGCCTGGTCTCCCGCCACAAGGGTGCCCGGCCGCACGAGACTCCACCCGGCGCAAGGGTACCCTGGCGGCGAGTTGCCTCAAGGTGGGTCGGAGATCCGTCGATCGACTCAGAAGATGGTTCTCCCAGTCAGACTTCGCTCGGCGGTCCATGCCTCCCCGCCATCCGGTGACCCGCCCGACAAGCACGCAGCCGCCGCCGGCCGCCGACACGACGACCTCGTCGAGTTCTACGAGACCGAGGATTTCCTCGTCTCGACCGTCGGCGACTTCGTCGGCCAGGCGCTCGACCATGGGGACGCGGCGATCGTGGTCGCCACCGGCCCGCACCGCAGCGCATTCGAGGCTGCCCTCGGCGCCTGCGGACGGGACCTCTCGAGCGAGGCCGCCGCGGGGCGCTACCTGGCCTTCGACGCGGCCGCCCTGCTCGCGGCCTTCATGGTCGGCGGGTCCCCGGACGCCGCCCGCTTCCGCGACGTCATCGGGCCCATAATCGAGCAGGCTTCAGCCGGCGGACGCCAGGTTCGGGTCTATGGCGAGATGGTCGCGCTGCTCTGGGACGCCGGTGATGTCGCCGCGGCGATCGCGCTCGAGGACCTCTGGAACGACCTGGCCGCGACCCGCGACTTCGCCCTCCTCTGCGCCTACCCGATGAGGTCGTTTGCCGACAAAGCGAGCGCCGGCGCATTCCAGCGGATCTGCGAGCAGCACACGACCGTGATCCCGAGCGAGGGCTACTCGCTACTCGACGGCGCCGATCAGGAGCAGCGGGCGGTCGCGCGGCTCCAGCAGGAGATCGCCGGCCTGCGCGCCGACGCCGTCGTCTTGCGCGCCGCGCCGACCGGCGACGCGCCCCCGGCCGCAGCGGGCGATCCCGCGCCGTCCCGGTTCGAGGCGGCGGCCGAGCAGCGAATATCCGACCGCGAGCACGCCGCCGAGGAGCGCGACCGCGCCGCCTCGGACCGCGATCAGACCGCCGCCGACCGCGATCACTCCCAGGCGCGGGCCGACGAGAGGACCTCGTGCCGAGAGCTCGCCGCCGCCCAGCGCGACCGCGAGGCCTCCAACCGCGACCAGACCGCCTCCGATCGCGACCAGTCGCAGGCCGACACCGACCAGCGGATCTCCAGCCGCGACGAGGCCGCCGTCGAGCGCGAACGCGAGGCCGCCGCTCGCGACCACTCGCAGGCCGAGGCCGACCAGCGCGCACCGACCCGGGCGGCCGCAGATCAACGCACTTCCAACCGCGACCGGGCCGCCGCCGACCGCGACCGGATGGCGACCGACCGCGATCAGTCCCAGGCCGAGGCCGACCAGCGCACCTCCGACCGCGACCAGGCGGGCGCCGACCGCGAGCAGGCGGCGGCCGACCGCGAGGAGGCGGCGGCTGATCGGGCCGCCGCGACCAAGGACCGCCAGGACGCCAGAGCCGAGCTGCGCCACGCCCAGATCGACCAGCTCACCGGCGCCTTCGGCCGCGAGCTCGGAATGGTCGCCCTCGAGCATGAGATCAGCCGTGCCCGGCGCGGCAACGGGCGCCTGGTGCTCGCCTATGTCGACGTCGACGGGCTCAAGCAGGTCAACGACGGCCACGGGCATGCGGCGGGTGACGCGCTGCTGCGCGACGTCGTCGGGGCGATCCAGCTCCACCTGCGCTCCTACGACCCGCTCGTCCGCGTCGGCGGCGACGAGTTCGTCTGCGTCCTCGGCGACAGCACCCGGGACGAGGCGCGGCGGCGTTTCCAGGCGATCGGCACGACGATCGAGAAGACCCGCCCCGATGCGTCGATCAGCGTCGGCTTTGCCGCCCTGCGCCCGAGCGACACCCTCGAGCAGCTGACCCTCCGCGGCGACACCGCCCTCTACGATGCCAAGCGCACCCGTGCCGCCAGTGCTCCGGCGTGGCCGTCGATCTAGAGCCGCAGCTCGTCACCGACCCGGACCAGCCGACGCCCTCGACCAGCCACCGGCTTCACTGCCGGAGATCGGCGCCGCCGTGTAGACCTAACCCCTCGACCCGGGCGATCGCGTCACCGCCGGGCGGACGCTCTGGGGAAGACCGGCGGCCGCTGGCAGGCGATGGACCATCAGGGCACCGTCGTCGCCGGCGTCCCGCCGAACGCTCGCTCTCCGCGCCTCCCTCGCCGCAGCCCGGCAGCCTGTGGACACGCACCGCGAGGCGGCGCCGGGCTGCCGGCCGGCCGTCCCGTCGGCTGAGGTGAGTCGTCGGGGCCGTCAGCCGATGCCGACGATCGCCGCGCAGTCCCAGTTGTGCGCTCCGCGGCCGCCGTCCCAGAGCTTGGCTGCGAGCCGGTCCTGCTCGGACTTCGGGGCCAGATAGGCGGCCGGAGTGCTGCCGCCGAGGCCGCTCCAGGTGCTCGGCAGGAACTGGTAGTAGCCGGAGGCTCCGGCGTAGTTGGGCCCGAGGTTCTGGCCGCCCGACTCGCACATGACGATCGCCTGCGGTATAGCCCAGCTTCCATAGGCCTGGCCGGCGCTCGTCGCGAGCTCGGCCTTCAGCTTGTCGAGCGCCTTCTGGAGCTGCCCGGTCCGGGCCTGGGTCGACCGGAGGGCGACCAGCCGTGCCGTCCGCGCTGCCTGCAAGATGGCGCGTCGCCCCTGGAGGAGCTGGCTGATCGTCGCCACGGCCCGGGCCCGGGCGGCGACCGCATCGGTGATCGTTCGATCGCGGACCTCGAGTGCCGCGAGCTGGCGCGCCGCCGTCTGCGTGCGGGCCTTGGCCGTGCTCGTCGCGGCGATCACGTCGTGCTGATGCTGCTTGGCGATGCGGACGTACTCGAGCCGGTCGAGGAGATCGGCGAAGCCATGGGCCGTGAGGACGACGCTGACGACGTCGGGCGGATCGTTCTCGTAGCTGGTGACAAGCTCTCGGGCGAGCACGATACGGGCGATCTCCAGACGGGCGACCAGCCGCACGAGGCGGGCGTGCTCGGTCGCCTGAGCCACCCGCACCCCGGCGAGCCTCGTCTGGTCAGCGGCGAGGTCGGCCTCGACCGCGGCCCGGCGCCCCTCGATCAGCGCCACCTGTCCGTCGAGTCGGCTGATCAGCGTTCCGAGCGCCTGGGCGCTCCCGGCGAGCGCCCGCGCCTGCGAGCGCTGGGCTCCGAGCGCCGTGCTCAGCTGGCTGACGCTCGGCCCGGCCGCCGCGGTCAGCGGCAGTGCCGCCGCGCCGGCAGCCAAGGCCAGGCAGGCGCCGCCGAGGCGCAGCTGCGGCACCCGACGCACCGACATCCTCCTCGAGCGTCCGTGGCGCACCGGATCCGATCGTAGCGGCCGAGATCCCCGACGAGGACCGGTGCAAGCTGCCGGTCATTCCGCGCGCAGGCGTTCGAGCTCCCGCTCGAGAAGCTCGCGCAGCTCAACTCCGTCGACCGCCACTCCGTCGGCATCGCTCAGCGCCGCCGCCGGGTAGGGCCCGGTGGCGACCGCGAGAACGCGCAGCCCGTCGGCCCGGGCGCACGCTATGTCCCGCGGCGTGTCCCCGATCACGATCGTCCGCTCGCGCGGATGCGGCTTCCCGTCCTTATCCCCGGCCCGGCGTCGGGCGATGGCCGGGAGCAGCCCGCGCTCCTCGGCGTCCGAGCCGAAGCCGCCCTGCCCGTCCGAGAAGTGGTGGCCGAGGCCGGCGCGGGCGAGCTTCAGGCGGGCGATCGGCTCGTAGTTGCCCGTGACCAGCGACAACCGGGCGCCCGATAGCCCGGCGAGGAGGTCGGCCATCCCGGGGGCGACGTGGGCGGCCAGGCTGCTCGGGCACATCCGCGCGAAGGCCGCCGCGCAGGCCGAACGGAACTCGTCGAGGCGCTCATCGAATTGTCCGGCGTCGCCTCCGGCGGCGATCAGGAGCTCGCGGGCGATCTCCGAATCGGTCCGTCCCGCCGGGCTCCTCACCGTCAGGCCCGACGAGTCAAGGATGCCGTAAACCTCGTGGAGACCCGCGTGGATGGCATCCCGGTGGGCCCCGCTGGCGCCGACCAGCAGCGTCCCGTCGATGTCGAAGAGCAGCAGCACGCTCACCGGCCGAGCGCGACGACGATCGGCGCGGCCGTCGCCGTCGGACGGGCGCTCAGCCGCACCCCGGCCGCCGCGCCGGGGATCCGGAAGGCGAGCCGGGTCTCCAGAAGCTGCCCCACCGCGAGCGGGTGGGGCGGTCCCCCCCGCGCGGGTCCGCTGGCGATCGCCGGCTCCGGGGCATAGGCCGCCGGCGTCCGTTTCTGGAGGTCGCGTGGGTGCACCGTGCGGCCGCGCCCCACGAGCGCGAGGGCGAGCGCGGCGGTGAGGACGACGAGCACCACGACGGCGCCGCGCAGCGCCCGGATAGCCGTTCCGCGGCGTCGGCGGCGACGACGCGGTCGCGCCGGCGCCGGTCCTCCCGGCTCGGGGCGGGTCCAGATGGCCAGGGCACCGCCGGGGCCGGGCGCGGCCGGGCGCGGCGGTTCGTTCGGAGCCTGCGGCGCGGCCACGGCGGGCGCCGCGGCCGGGGACGCCGGTGGCGCCGCGGGCATGCGCGCGGGAACCGGTGCCGGTGCCGGCGCGCGCGGGGGCGGGGCGCCGCCGGCAGCAGGCCGATCGACGGCGGCGGCTTCGCGTCGGCGGCGGAGCCGGAGCCGGAGCCGGAGCTTCCCGCTCCGGTGCCGCTGCTGACCCGCGGGTAGGCGGCGGCCAATTCGAGCTCGAGATACCACTCGGCGTAGTCGCAGTGCGCGGCCAATGACGCGCATTCCGAGCAGTGGTCGCGGTGACGAGGGAGCCGCTCGAGCTCCGGCTTGGCGATCTCGTCGGTCGCGCGCCGGCGCAGCAGGGCCGGCGTCCTCAGGCACTGGCGCCGCAGCGCGAGCGTACGCTCGGCCCGTCGCCGCGGCCGCCGCGCCCCGCGCTCCAGCTGCCCGAAGGCGATCGTCCGGGCGAGCTCGGTGATCACGGCGGGGTCCTCCGGCGGGGACGTTCCGCGATGGCGACCTCCTCGAGCCCGGGGCGCGTCAGAGCGTCCGGGCGCTCGCTCCCGCAGATGCGGCCGAAGTAGGTCCCGACCATCCCCGCGTGCCGGTCGACCCAGCGACGGGCCTGCTCGTCGAGTCCGCCCGCCGGTATACCAGCGGGCGCCGGTGATCGCCGGCCGCGCCTCACCCTCCGGCGACGGCCGGAAGGATCGTCACCTCGCCGCCGTCCTTGACCGCGGTCTGGAGGCCGTCGAGGAAGCGGATGTCCTCGCCTCCGACGTAGATGTTGACGAAGCGCCGCAGCGATCCGTGGTCGTCGGCGATCCGGCCGCGGAGCTCGGTGAAGCGCTCGAAGAGCTGCTCGAGCACCTGCTCGACCGTCGCGCCGTCGACCTCGGCCTCGCTCGCGCCCTCGGCCGCGGCCCGCAGCTGCGTGGGAATCTTCACCGTCACCGACATCAGGCGGCGACCTCCGCGCCGGTCGGCACGTGGGCGTCGCTCGCCTCGAACGACTCGACCGTCGGGTCGATCTCGTGCGTGGTGAAGGAGCCCCGCACCGCGTCGAGGGTCTTCAGCCCATCGCCGGTGATGACGAGCACCACGCGCTCGTCGCCATCGATGTCCCCGCGGGCGGCGAGCTTCGTCAACACCGCTGTGGTGACCCCGCCGGCCGTCTCGGTGAAGACCCCCGTGGTCTCGGCCAGGAGCGCGATCCCCGCGCGGATCTCCTCGTCGGTGACCGATTCGATCGTCCCGCCTGAGCGCTGGGCCAGGTCGAGCGCGTACGGCCCGTCGGCCGGGTTGCCGATCGCCAGTGACTTGGCGATCGTGTTCGGCTTGACCGGCTGGCAGAAGTCGGCCCCGGCCGCAAAGGCCTTCGCCACTGGCGCGCAGCCGGTCGCCTGGGCGCCGTTCATCACCGGCAGGCGACCTTCGATCAGCCCGAGCTCCATCCACTCCTCGAAGCCGCGGGCGATCTTCGTGTAGAGCGACCCCGAGGCGACCGGGACGACGCACCGGTCGGGCACCTCCCAGCCGAGCTGCTCGGCGATCTCGAAGGCCACGGTCTTCGACCCCTCGGCGTAGTACGGGCGCATGTTGACGTTCACGAAGGCCCACTCCCGCTCGGCCGAGAGCTCCGTGCAGAGACGATTGACGTCGTCGTAGGTTCCCCGCACCGAGACGAGGTTCGTGCCGTAGATGCCCGTGGCGAGGACCTTCTGCTCCTCGAGATCGGACGGGATGAAGACGTAGGAGCGCAGGCCGAGCGCCGCGGCCTGGGCCGCGACCGCGTTGGCCAGGTTTCCGGTCGAGGCGCAGGCGATGACCTCGAACCCGAGCTCGCGCGCCCGGGCGGCGGCGACGGCCACAACGCGGTCCTTGAACGAGTGGGTCGGATTGGCGGCGTCGTTCTTGACCCAGACCTCACCGAGGCCGAGCCGCTCGGCCAGCCGGTCGGCGCGGATCAGCGGCGTGCAGCCGGCGGGCAGCCCTGCGCGCGAGGCGAGGCGGTTCGACGGCCCGGGCGGGCCCCCGGCCAGCGGGAGGAAGTCGGCGTAGCGCCAGACGTTCTGGGGTCCGCCCTGGACCCGGCGGCGGATCTGGCCAATGTCGAGGTCGGGGTCGTGCGAGTAGGAGACCTCGAGCGGACCGAAGCACTGCTCGCAGACGTACAGCGCCTCGAGCGGATAATCCGCGCCGCACTCCTTGCATCTGAGCTTCTCTAGCGTCATGAAAAACCTCCGCCGGGCCTGTGGCGAAGGTTCGAGAGCGAACTCCGCTCACATCTCCCAGGCTTGTCTTTGGAGCCTGATGGAATTGGCACCGTTCCCGCTCGCGCGGAATGGTTGCCGGGGTTTCACTGGGCCAGTCCCTCCACCCCTCTCGATGTGCGCTGCTATGTCCGGCAAGTATACCGACCCCCCCGCCGCCCTGGCAAGCCGGGCCGCTCAGAGCAGCAGCGTGCCGCTGCGGAGGCTCCCGACGGCGAGGGCCGCCGCCCCGGCGGTGTCGGCGGCGAGGCCCGCCGCGGCGACCAGAGCCCCCCGGCGCAGGCCCCAGGGCAGCGCCGCCCGGGCGCTCGCGGCGAGATACGGCGCCGCGCAGAAGCAGACGCGCGGGCGGCGCCGCCCCACCCCCGCGAGCACGCCGACCACGGCCAGGTCGAACGCGGCCGAGCGCGGCGAGAGGAAGAGGCGACCGAAGCAGAGCTCTGCCCGCAGCTCGGGAATCCGATCCAGGAGGGCCGGAAAGTAGCGCAGCCGCAGCCGCTCGGCGATGAAGCCGCCCGCCCCGCGTCGGCGGACGGCGTGGTGGACGACGGCCCCGCCGGCAAACTCGACCCTCGCCCCGGAGCGCCGCGCCGACCAGCCGAGCAGCACGTCCTCGCCGAGCTCCTTGCCGGCCGCCGGCCCGAGCCAGCTCTCGAAGCCCCCGAGCCGCTCGAACAGCTCGCGCCGGACGAACAGGTTCGCCGTCTGGTAGAGGCCGCGGTCGGCCTCGACCCAGAGCGAGCGGTCGAAGGGGCCCAGGACGGCCGCGGGGTCGGGGGCGACCGCCCCCTGCACGAGCTCGGCGCGTCCGAGGGCCTCGACGCCGGCCGCCAGCCACCCGGCAGCCGGGAAGCAGTCGGCGTCGGTGAAGGCCAGGAGCCGCGCGCGCGCCGCGGCGACCCCGGCGTTGCGGGCGGCCGCCGGGCCGACGCCTGGCGAGGCGATCACCGGTCCGAGCCCGGCCGCCCGAGCGATCTCAGCCGTGCCGTCGCTCGAGCGGTCGTCGACCACCACCACCTCGTGGCCGCCGTTGACGACCTGGCCGGCGAGTGCCGCGAGCGTCCGGGGCAGCGTTTCGGACGCGTCGCGCGCGGCGACGATCACGCTGACGGCGGGCACCCGGCGGAGCATATTCGGCGCCCTGTAGGGCCCGACCGGTCCACTAGAGTCAGCGACGTGCGAGGGTCGGACATGCGTCGCTTCTGGGACGAGCGGGCTCGCGAGGACGCCTTCTTCTTCGTCGACGACCGGCTCACCTACCGCCGGCCCGACCTCGTCTCCTTCTGGCGCGGCGGCGAGGAGGCGCTCAGCGGGCTGCTCGGGGCGTGCGGGGTCGAGCTGGCCGGCGACGAGGAGGTCGTCGAGGTCGGCTGCGGGGCGGGCCGGATGACGCGGGCGATCGCCGCGCGGGCGCGCTCGGTCACGGCGCTCGACGTCTCGAGCGAGATGCTCGAGGTCGCTCGCCGGATGAACCCCCAGCTCGAGAACGTCCGCTGGCTCCACGGCGACGGCACGACGCTGGCGCCGCTGGACGCGGCGAGCGCCGACGCCTGCCTGTCCCACGTGGTCTTCCAGCACATCCCCGCCCCCGAGGTGACGCTCGGCTATGTGCGGGAGATGGGGCGCGTCCTGCGTCCCGGCGGCTGGGCGGCCTTCCAGATCTCCAACGACCCCGGCATCCACCGCCGGCGCCCGGGCGGGCGAGGGCGGCCCTGGCGGAGCGGTCCCCGGGGCCGCTCGCACCCGGCCTGGCTCGGGGCCGCCGTCGACCTCGAGAGTCTCGCCGCGGCGGCAGCCGACGGGGAGATGTCGGTCGAGCGGGTCAGCGGCGAGGGAACCCAGTTCTGCCTCGTGCTGACCCGGCGCGCGCCCTAGCCTTCGGGCTCAGGACGGCGACGCCGGCCAGCTCTGCTCGCGCCCGCACCACCAGGTCGTGCGGCCGCCCACCCTGCCGCGCACCATGTCGGCCCCGCAGCGCGAGCAGGTCGCGCCCGACCGGCGAAGGGAGATCACGTCTCCGGTGTGCACACCGCCGCGCCGGATCGCCCGCCGCGTCGCCGCCCGCACCGCCCGGCGCAGCGCGTCGAGCTCGTCGTCGCCGAGGTCGCCGGCCGGGCGCAGCGGCGGCTGGGCCACCTGCCAGAGGATCTCGTCGGCCAGCAGGTTGCCGATCCCGGCGACGGTCTCCTGATCCATCAATCGCGCCTTGAGCGGCGCCGACCCCCTCCCGACGCGGACGCGGAACTCGTCACGGGTCACCTCGAGGGCATCGGGGCCGAGACGGTCGACGTCGGGGTCGAGGACGACCCGGCCGAGGCGCCGCTTGTCGAACAGGGTGAGCCGGCCACCATCGGCGAAGTCGAGGCGGAAGCGCGCCCACCCCGCCTCCCGGGCCGACCGCTCGCCGTCAACCGAGCGGGCCAGCGCCGCCACCTCGGCGGGCGGCACGCGGTCGCCGGCCGAGACCCCGTCGACGATCACCCGCCCGGCCATGCCGAGGTGGAGGCCGAGCGTCGGACCGGAGTCGGTCTCGCACCACATCGTCTTTCCGCGGCGGCCGGCCGCCGTCAGCCGTGTTCCGATGAGAGCGTCGGCGATCTCGCCCGGAGCGTGCGGACGGCAGACGTACGTGTCGCGGTCGTCGACGGCGACGATCCGCCGCCCGAGGCCGCGTTCGGCGATCAGCGCCCGCGCCTGCTCAGCTTCGGGGAGCTCGGGCACGCCCGCAAAGCTACCGACCCGGCGCGCGCGGGTGGCGCTCGCTGGTGACGAGCCTCAGGGCCCCTTCGCAATCACGGTGAGGCGGGGGTCGAGAGGTCGATGCTTGCCCGTGCTCCAGGCGCTTCAGGCGGTCGTCGCGGCAGTCGCGGCCGCACCGCGAACGCTGCGCGCGGAAGGGCTGCTCGATGCGTATCGCGCCGAGATCGCCCGCGAGCGTCAGCCGACGTGATCGCGCAAAGTCGCCTGTTTTTCCCGCGCCGAGCCACGCGACTTCGGGGCGCGACGTCCCGACCGATCAGGCCGTGTCGTACGATGGCGCGGTGCGCAGCTGCGGTAGCCGGGCGGAGGTGGCCGGCTCGACGCCGCGGCGCTTCGACTCGACGGGCGAAGCGGCCCGGGAGCTGATCGGTGTGACGCGGGGCACGGCGCAGCTGTGGCGCGCGTACCGCGGGGGCCTGTCGCCTGCGCTCCGCGAGCGCGTGATGGTCGCCGTCAGCCGGGCCAATGCCTGTGCGGGCTGCACGCAGGTACATCAGCGCTGGGCGCTCCGCGCCGGAGTGAGCGACGCCGAACTCGACGCGCTTGGCCTCGGCGAACTCGCGCGGCTGGGCGCCCGCGACCGCGCCGCCGTGGTCTTCGCCGTCGAGCGCGCTCAGCAGCGGTTCGTGGGATCGCCGTCGCCCGAGGTAGCGGCCGCGGCGGGCGAGCATCTCTCCCCCGGCGAACTTGACGAGGTTGACGCGATTGCCCGGGCGATGACGTTCGCCAATCTCACGGTGAGCACGATCGTCGGGCCCCGGGTCGCGCGTCGCCACGGCGACTCGCATCCGATCTTCGCGCGAGTCTGGGCGCGGGTAGCCCCGTTGGTGGGGTCAGACGAGCAGCGCAGCGAGCTGCTCGGCGGGTTGCGCGGGCGGGTTCTCGAGGTCGGAGCCGGCGAAGGGCGCAACTTCGCGTACTACCCGGCCGGTGTGAGCAAGGTGGTGGCCGTCGAGCCCGAGCGCTACCTGCGCCAGATGGCGAGCGAAGCCGCGATACCCGCGCCCGTCGCGGTTCAGGTCCTCGATGGCAAGGCCGAGGCGCTGCCGGCGGGCGACGACAGCTGCGATGCGGTCGTGACGTCGCTGGTGCTTTGCTCGGTGCCTGATCAGCGGGTGGCTCTCGGTGAGCTGCGGCGGGTCCTGGTCGTCGGTGGCGAGCTGCGCTTCTTCGAGCACGTGGTGGCCCACAACGCGCTGGTCGCGGGCGCTCAGCGATGGCTTGACCGGACCGGCATCTGGCCGCGGCTGGGCGCCGGCTGCCACCTTTCCCGCGACACCGTGGGAGCCATCGAGTCCGCAGGCTTCGCCGTCGAGGCGCTCCGCCGGATTCCGTCGGGACCCGGGCCGCTCGGGATCCCCTTCGTGCTCGGCCGCGCCCGCCTCCCGTGACCATTGCGGCAGCTGGTCCTTGCCCAGATCGGGTCTTGTCCAGTGGCAGCGGGCCGCTGGCCTCAACCGGTGCGGCGGTGGCATCGGCCCACTGCGCTTACTTGAGAGGAAGGCAGATGAAATTCGTCAGCTTCATGCGTTCGTCTTCTGGTCGGCTGCTGCGGATCGTCGCCGGGTGGCGATCGTCGTCGCGGGTGTGTTCGTCGTCGGGGCGCCGGCGGTCTGCGCTCGCGATCGTGGGTCTTGTGCCGCTGAGCGCCGTGGGTTCAACTTCTGCATGTTCGGGCCCCTGATGGGCATGGACTTCATGGGAACCGGCGCCCGAACGCGCGTTGAAATGACGCAAGCAGACGCAGTGGTGACCCGACGCCCGGAGCGGAGCATCTGATCCGTTCTGAGGACGTGATCATCACGCTGATCGGCCTCGCCGGCCTCGCTAGCAACCTCGCCCTCGGCGTCGTCATCAGCGTCCCGGTCACCGCCTCGCTCGCGGCGTCCGCCGCAAGCCGGGGCGCTGATCGGCACGATCCTCTGGCCTCATGCGCGCCCCCAGGAAAACCAGGCCCGCCCCACAACCGACCGCACTGAGCCCGAACAGTCATGACCAAGGCGCGACCCCGTTCGACAGGAAACGGATCACCGAAGGGAGCCCGATGATCTTCCGTCAGCTCACCCACGACGACCTGGGGTGCGCGTCGTACCTGATCGGTGACGAGCACGCCGGCGTGGCGGCCGTCGTCGACCCGCGCTTCGAGATCGACGAGTACCTCGCGTTAGCGCGCTACATGGATGTGCGGATCGAGCACATCCTGGAGACCCATAACCATGCCGACCACGTATCCGGCCATGGCCGCCTCGCCGCCGCGACCGGAGCGACGATCCACATCCACCGCGACGCCGACCCCGCCTACGCGCACGAACCGTTCGACGACGGCTGGGAGCTCGAGCTGGGCAGCTTGCGCGTCCGGGCTCTGCACACCCCGGGGCACCGGCCGGAGCACACCTCGTTCTCGCTGATCGACACTGCGCGCAGCAGCGAGCCGTGGGCGGTCCTGACCGGCGACACGCTGTTCGTCGGCGACGTCGCCCGGCCCGATCTTGCGATCGAGAAAGCCGACGGCGCGCGCGGGATCTTCCGCTCGCTCACCGAGAAGCTCCTGACGCTGCCCGACAGCTGCGAGGTCTGGCCCGCCCACCTCGGCGGGTCGATGTGCGGCGGCCCCGGGATGGACATGAAGATCAGCTCGACGATCGGCTATGAGCGGGCGAACAACCCGACGCTGGCGATCACCGACGAGGACGCGTTCGTCGCGCAGGCCCTTGCCAACCTCGGGCCGCAGCCGCCGAACTTCCAGGCGATCGTCGACCTCAACCGCGGACCCCTGCTCACCAGCGGCGTCGAGCTGCTCCCGCTCGCGCCGCGGCAGGTTGACCAGAAGCGCGGAGAGGGCGCACTCGTCGTGGACGTCCGGACCGACCTGCAGTTCGACGAGGCGCACATCCCCGGGTCGGTCTGCATCCCGATGCACAACGCCGGGTTCGGATCGAAGCTCGCGTGGATCGCCGACCACGAGCACGACATCGTCCTCGTCGGCCGCGACGACGAAGACGGACGCCACGCCGCCAACCTCGCCGTCGCGATCGGCATGCGACGCCTCGCCGGCTTCCTCGGCGGCGGGATGACCAGCTGGCGCCAGGAGCAATGGCCGACCGACGTCACCGAGCGCATCGAGGCGGAGGATCTCCCGGCGCGGATCGCCGCCGACCCCGCCCTGCAGATCCTCGACGTTCGCGACCGGCACGAATGGGACAAGGGACATATCCCCGCCTCGACGCTGACGACCTGGCACGACATCACGCAGATGCCCGCCGGTCTTGACCCCGCCAAGCCGATCGCCGTGATCTGCGGCTCGGGCCAGCGCGCCGCGACCGGCGCCAGTCTCGTGCGTCGCCACGGCGCGAGCACGGTTCTGCACGTCGTCAACGGAGGCGTGCCGGAGCTCGGGCGCCTCGGCACACGACTCGACACCGCGGACACCGATGCCCTCGCATGACATCGGTCGCCCACTGGCGGTTCTTGCCACCGGCCCGCTGGTCAAAGCCAAGCACTCAAGCTGGATCCCTGCATCCGCCGCCCGGCGCGGGGCGCGCTGACATGGACCCCGTTTTCCTTGCCGTCCCGATGGGGATCGCGATCGGCTTGATCGTCGGCGCGGTCGGTGGCGGCGGCGCGATTCTCGCGCTGCCCGTCCTCGTCTACGTCCTCGGCGAGGCGGTCAGCCCAGCATCGACCGCCTCGCTGATCGTAGTCGCGATCGCCGCCGGGATCGGCGCCGGCGCGCTCGCGCTCCGCGGACACGTTTGCTGGCGCATCGCACTGACGTTCACCGCACCCGCGGCTGCGGGAGCGTTCCTCGGCACGCTCGGCAACAACGCCGTCAGCCCCAAGGTGCTGATCCTCTCCTTCGTGCCGATCATGCTGATCGCCTCCGCAGCGACCTGGCAACGCGCGGCGGCAACCTCCAGCAACGAGACCGGCGCGTGCCCAGACGCCCGCTCCGCCCGCATCGTCGTCGCCGGCGTTAGCGTCGGTGTCCTGACCGGCTTCTTCGGCGTCGGCGGCGGGTTCCTGATCGTTCCCGTCCTGACACTCGCGTTCGGCTTCAGCTTCCGGCGCGCCGTCGCCACCTCGCTCGTGATCATCACCCTGACCGGCCTCGCCGGGCTCGCGAGCCACCTCGCCCTCGGCGCCGTGCTCAACGTCCCTGTCACCGCTTCGCTCGCGGCGTCCACCGCAGCCGGCGCGCTGACCGGCACGATCCTCGCCCAACGCGTCCCCCAGGCCGGGCTCGGCCGCGCCTTCGCGGTGGTCGTCGCGATGCTCGGCATTTTCCTGCTCGTCGACACCCTGCTACTCAACGGCCCGCCGCACGGATGAACGCCCCTCGCCCGCCGTCAACGCCAGCCGACCACGCCAAGCCGGCAACCCGGCTCGACGCGGCGCGCAGCCCCCGACACCCGCCACCGGACGCTGATCAGACTGGCTGCGCAAGCGCACCGCCACGTCCGGTGAGTCGCACCGATCGGCGCCGCCGCTGAACCCCGTGCCATCCGCGCGGAACCACGTCAACCGCCCCAATGCTAATCGTTGCCGATCGCACGGCTCCGGTCGCTACCCCCCACGGCGCCGCAGAACGTCGTCGAGGCGCGCGAGACCGAGCTACCCGACAGAGCTTGTCGCTCACCGCCCCGCTCCACGAGCTCCGTCGAAGGTGAAGGCGTACACCCACCGAACCCTGCTGTTAATGGGTTTCGCTGACGCTGTCGGAAATCGCCGTCCAGGTCCGTCACCCGCCCCGCGCGGGTAACGCCGCCGGCGCGCAGGGGTACGGCAGGGGTGGGTCCGACCTCCCGGGAGCCCTCCCGCCGCGCCGCGGCCTTCGAGCTCGGGGCGGATGCCCCGCGACGGCGGGCGCTGGTGATCGTCAACCCCTACGCGACCACCGTCTCCGATCGGCTGCGAAGCCTCGTCGTCCACGCCTTGGCCGCCCGGTTCGACCTCGAGGTGCAGGACACCCGGGCCGCCGGCCACGCGACGGAGATCTGCCGCGCAGCCGCCTGGGAAGGCTACGACGTGGTCATCGCGTTCGGCGGCGACGGCACCGTCAACGAGGTGATCAACGGGCTCGCCGGCTCCCCGACGCCGGTGACCTGCCTGCCCGGCGGGCGGACCAACGTCTACTGCAAGCTGCTGGGCATCCCCACCGAGATCGTCGACGCCACCGAGCACCTGCTCGGCCTCGCCGACTGCTGGGCGCCGCGGCAGGTCGACGTCGGGCGGGTCAACGGCCGCTACTTCGCGTTCAGCAGCGGGGTCGGCGTCGATGCCAGCGTGGTCGCGCGCGTCGACTCCCACCCCCACCTCAAGGCCCGCTTCGGCGCCAACTACTTCCTCTACACGGCGATCACCACCTTTGTCGGCGGCTATCTGATCGGCCCGCCGCGGATGCTCGTCTGCCGTGACGGCGAGACGGTTGCCGGGGTCACGGCGATCGTCCAGAACGGCGCCTACTACACCTACTTCAACGACCGCCCGGTCGCCGCGGCCAAGGGAGGCGGGCTCGACAGCGCGAGCCTCGCCGGCCTCGTCCTGCACCGGGCGAGTGCCTTCGACGTGCCGTCGATCCTGACCCGCGCGCTGTCGCGCCGCCTGCACCTGGTCGATCACCGGCGGATTCACGGCTTCGCGCCGTTCACCGAGCTCGAGGTGCGCAGCGCCGACGGACGGCCGCTGCCGCTCCACGTCGACGGCGACTACCTCGGCGAGGTCGACGAGGCACGCTTCGATCTCGTCCCGGCGGCGCTCACTGTCGTCGCCTGACTCCCGGCTCAGCTCCCGCCCGGCGTGACGCGGTAGGCGTCGAAGACCGCTTCGATGTTGCGCAGGCGGTTGACGGTCAGCTTGAGCGTCTGGGTGTCGGGCACCTCGACGACGAAGCGGTTGCGGACCATCGGCGGGCTCGCGGTGCAGCGCGCCTCGACGATGTTGATGCCGGCCTCGGCGAAGGTCCGCGAGAGATCCTCGAGCAGGCGGTGGCGATCGTAGGCGTCGATCTGCAGCTCGACCTTGAACGCGGTCGCGTGCTCCCCCTCCCAGGAGACGGCGGTGAAGCGGTCGGGGTCCTTGCGCAGGGCGAGCGCGTTCGGGCAGTCTTCACGATGGATCGTGATCCCCCGGCCCAACGAGATATAGCCGACGATCGGATCGCCGGGAACCGGGCGGCAGCACTTGGCCAGGCGGAGCATCACCTCCTCGACGCCCTCGACCTTGATCCCGTACTCGCTCGAGGAGCTGGTCGGGCGGCGCCGCTCGCGACCCGGCGAGAGCAGCGACGCCGCCGCGGTCTCCTCGCCCTCGGCCGCCTCGCCCTCCTTCAGGCGCTGCATCACCTTGTTGACGACGACCTTCGGCGAGATCTTCGTCGCGCCCAGCGCGATGTAGAAGTCGTCGGCCTTCTTGAAGCCCATCTCCTTGATCAGCTCCGCCAGGAGCGGGGAGCCGCTGATCCGCTGGGCCGGCAGGCCCTGTTTCTTGAGGTGCTCCTGGAGTAGGTCCCGGCCGGTGTGCTCGGTGTCCTGGCGCGACTCGGCCTTGAACCACTGCTTGATCTTGTTGCGCGCCCGCGAGGTCTTCACCACGCCGAGCCAGTCGCGTGACGGGCCGCGCTCGCGCTTGGAGGTCAGCACCTCGACGATGTCCCCCGACCGGAGCTCGTAGTGGAGCGGGGCGATCTTGCCGTTGACCCGCGCGCCCACGCAGCGGTGGCCGACGTCGGTGTGCACCTCGTAGGCGAAGTCGAGCGGCGTCGCGCCCGCGGCCAGCGACTTGACCTCGCCCTTGGGCGTGAAGACGTAGACCTCGTCCTCGAAGAGGTCGACCTTCAGCGTCTCCATGAACTCCTTGGGATCGGACGTCTCGCTCTGCCAATCGACGATGGAGCGCAGCCAGCGCGGCTTCTGGTCATCGTCGCTCGACCACGCGCCGCCGTTCTTGGCGCCCGTCCGCGACTGCTTGTACATCCAGTGGGCGGCGACCCCGTACTCGGCCATGTTGTGCATCTCGCGGGTGCGGATCTGGATCTCCAGCGGCCGCCCCTCGGGCCCGATCACCGTCGTGTGCAGCGACTGGTACATGTTGAACTTCGGCATCGCGATGAAGTCCTTGAATCGCCCCGGCAGCGGCTTCCAGACCGAGTGGATGACGCCGACGGCCCCGTAGGTGTCCTTCACCGTGTCGACGATCACCCGCATCGCCGTGAGGTCGTAGATCTCGTTGAACTCGCGACCCTTGCGCGTCATCTTCGAGTAGATCGAGTAGAAGTGCTTGGCCCGTCCGGAGATCAGCGCCCCGATCCCAAGCGCTTCGAGCTCGCGCTGGAGGAACTCCCCGGCCTGGGTCACGTAGCGCTCGCGGTCGTCGCGCTGCTGGGCCACCAGCGCCTTGATCTCCTGGTACTTGCGCGGGTGGAGTGTCGCGAAGGCGAGATCCTCGAGCTCCCACTTGATCGCGTGGATGCCCAGCCGGTGGGCGATCGGTGCGTAGATCTCGAGCGTCTCGCGCGCCTTGTCGATCTGCTTGGGCTTCGGCAGCGCGCCGAGCGTCCGCATGTTGTCGAGACGGTCGGCGAGCTTGATCAGGATGACCCGCACGTCCGAGGCCATGGCCACGATCATCTTGCGGTAGTTCTCCGCCTGCGCCTCGTCGCGCGAGGAGAACGTGATCTCGGTCAGCTTGGTCACCCCGTCGACGAGGGTTCCCACCTCGTCGCCGAAGCGCTCGCGCACCTCACTCAGCGAGGCGGAGGTATCCTCGACGGTGTCGTGCAGCAGCGCCGCGCACAGCGTCTCGGTATCCAGGCGCATGCCGGCACAGATCCGCGCCACGCCGACCGGGTGGACGATGAAGTCCTCGCCCGAGCGCCGGCGCTGGTCGGCATGGTGCTCGCAGGCAAAGAGAAACGCGTCGGTCACACGATCGCGATCGATCACGACCATCGAGTCGTCGGCGTGCTCGGAGACGACCGCGAATAGGTCGCCGAGGAGCTCGCTCTCCAACGGCGTCAGCTCCGGGCTGGTGACCAGGGTCTGGCGCTCCGGACGGATCACCTGGCCGATCGGCGCCGCAATCACCGAGCCCGCCTCGCTCCAGCCGTCCGCCGCCGGCGCGGGCCCGCTCACCGGCTCGACCGGGACCCGCGCGATCGCCGACGCCGCCGGCGCCGTCACCTCGCCGGCCGGCACGGCCGCCTTGGCGGCGGACTTGCGCGACGGCTTCAGGCCGCTACCGCCAGTGCTGCGTTGCTTGCCAGGTATTGCCGGCCGTCCTCTAGTCGTCGCTGGTAGGCGCGAAACGCCGGAGAAGACTCGAGCGTCGCGCGGCGTCCAGAGAGCACGGTAGCGCCGATTCGCTCGCGGTCGAGGTCGACGAGCGCGAGCTCCGCCAGGATTCGCAGCAGCCGGCCGGCCAATTCCGGCGTCCTCGGCGCAGCGGCGTCCCCTCGCAGGGCCGTCTCGAGTCCCTCGCCCCCCGCGGCCCCGGAGTCGCGCAGCGCCCGGAACAGCGCGATGAGCGAAGCACGCATCTCGTACTCCTGCTCGTGTGTATGTAGAGCAAAGCGTAGCTCAGGCTCCCCCCACGCCAGGTGCGCCATCTGCCCGGGCCCGCCGGCCAGCGCCCGGCCGCGCTCGGCGCCGGAGGCCGGCGGGTCGAGCACGACCAGGTGGGCGTGCTCGGCCGCGAGCTCCGGCGCCCGGGCCAGGGCGGCGTGCGAGCAGAGCGAGAAGCCGCCAAACCGCTCGCGCAGGTGGCGCGCCCGGGCCGGCGCGTCAGCGGCGAGCACGAGCACCGCCTCGCCCCCGGCGACCAGGCCGACGATCGTCGCGGCGATGCCGCGGCCGCGACGGTCGCGTACCACCCGCCCCGGGAAGGCGAGCGGTGGCGCCGGAGCGGCGAGCGGCGCCTCGAGCTCGGCGAAAACCCGCTCGAGGTAGCCGCCCTCCTCACCCAGGAGCGCGATCGGCCCCGGGCGGCAGGGGAGCGCGTGGCGCAGCAGGAGCCGCGGCGCGACGACGCCCTCCCATTCGTTGCGCTCGAGGCGGAAGGTCGCGTCGACCGGGACACCGGCCGACACCGGGAGGTGCGGCCCGGCACCGAAGCTCACCGCCCGCGCGCGCGCTCCGCCCGAGCGGACGCTGAAGCGGACGTGGTCGGTGCGCTCCGCGCCGCCGAAGCCGACCGGATCCTCGAGCACGGCCGCCGCCAGGAGCAGCGAGATTGGCGGGTTGCCGTGGCCGAACGGTGCGAGCCCGAGCAGCTCCTCGGCCAATCCGAGCCCGAGGTCCTCGCCGGACACGACGGCGTCGACCCGCTCGACGGCCACGAGGTCGTCGGCGTCGAGGACATCCGCCGCGTGGGCGGCGAAGGCGGCGCGGAACGCGTCCACCCGCGCCGGCTCGATCTGCAGCCCGGCCGCCGCGCGGTGGCCGCCATGGCCGAGCAGATGCCCGGCGCAGGCGTGCAGCCCGCCGAGCAGGTCGAAGGCCGGGATCGACCGACCCGAGCCGGTCGCCGCCCCGACCCGGTCGAGGGCGATCATCACCGTCGGCCGGTGGTGGCGCTCGGCGATGCGGGCGGCGACGATTCCGATCACGCCCGGGTGCCAGCCCTCGGCGGCCAGCACGTAGGCCGGCGCCTCGCCCTGCTCCCTGACCTGCGCCTCCGCCTCGAAGCGGATCCGCGTCTCGACGTGGCGGCGCTCGGCGTTGGCCCGGTCGAGCTCCGCGGCGATCGCCCCGGCGCGCGCCGGGTCGCCGGTCAGCAGCAGCTCGAGGGCGACGTCGGGGCGGTAGAGCCGCCCGGCCGCGTTGATCCGCGGCGCCAGGCGGAAGCCGAGGGCGTGCTCGTCGACGTTGAGGGGCGACACCTGGGCGACGGCCATCAGCGCCCGGAGCCCGACGGAGGCGGTGACGGCCAGGGCGCGCAGCCCGTCGCGCACCAGACGGCGGTTCTCCCCGCGCAGCGGGACCACGTCGGCGACGGTGGCCAGCGCGACGAGCTCGGGGTCGGGCTCCCCTCCGCCCGTTCCCGCCGCCGCGTGGACGGCGGCGACGAGCTTGGCGGCCACCGCGGTCGCGCACAGGTCGGGAAACGGGTAGCCGCAGACCAGCGGGTGGACGATCGCCGCCCCGGGCAACACCCCGTCGGCCCGCGGGCGGTGGTGGTCGCTGACCACGACGTCGACTCCCGCCGCCCGCGCGGCGGCCACCGCCTCGACGGCGGTGATCGCGCAGTCGGCGGTCAGCAGCAGCCGTGTCCCCCGGGCGGCGAGCCGCTCGACGGTGGCCACCGCCAGCCCGTAGCCGTCGCCGCGCCGGTCGGGCAGGTACCAGTCGACGTTCGCTCCGAGCGCTCGGAGCGCCCGCACGTAGACCGCCGTCGAGCAGACGCCGTCGCAGTCGTAGTCGCCGTGGACGGTGATCGGCGTGCCGGCGCGGACGTGGCCGAGGATGAGGTCGGCGGCCTCCTCGATCCCCGCGAACGCGCTCGCCGGATGGGCCTCGTCCCCGCGCAGGAAGTCGCGCGCCGCCCGCGGCTCGACGAGACCGCGCCGCACGAGGACCTCGGCGAGCACGCCGCCGAGGCCGAGCTCGGCTTCCAGCCGGCGGACCTGCGAGAGCGGGGCGGGCGGGATCTCGAGGCGAATGCCGGGCACGGTCGCAGCGTACGCCCAGGCCCTGACGGAACCGCCTCGCCGGAGCGGGCACGGGGCCCGAGGGCCGCGTCGAAAGGGGGTCGCGGCAGCGTCTCAGGGGCGGCCGCACCGGCCGACCGCGGTCGAAGCGTCGCGCCCGGACGGCGACCGCGTCGCAGCGTGACCGCTGTGTTACCCAGGTTGCGTTCCCGGCGCGGATCGACGAGCATGGCCTCCAGGTGCGCGCCTGGGGTCCTGTCCTGCTGGCGGTGGTCGGCCTACTCTGGCTGGACGGCGCCTGCCCGCTCGCGTCAGCGGCGCACGGAAGGTCCGCACGCGTCTCCTGTCGTCACCCTACCCGCGCCCACCGCTGCGCAAACCTCATGATCGGCAAAGGCAAGGGTCACGCCCGAGGAGTCGCCCTCCCGGCTCCGTCGACCGACGGATCGTGCCCGAACGCGGCCCGCGTTCCCCGGTCGACCAACCTCGCGGCGGTCGGCGACGCCCTGCTCTGCTTGATCAACCGTCAGCGGGCGCTCGCCGGCCTCGCCCCCCTGCGGGCCAGCGCGCCGCTCACCGGCGCCGCGCAGCGCCACAGCGACGATATGGCGCGCACGAAGGTCTTCGACCATCGCGGCTCCGCCGGGGACACCCTGGGCACCCGGATCGACTCGAGCGGCTACCTGCCGAGCGGACGCCGCTTCATGGCCGCCGAGAACATCGCCTGGGTGGCCGCGTCGCTGAGTACGCCCGCCGCCATCGTCGCCGCCTGGATGGCCTCGGCCGAGCATCGCGCCAACATCCTCGACGCCGGCTTCCGCGACACCGGCATCGGCCTGAGCCTCGCCCCGCCGGCCAGGTCCGTCGGCGGCGTCCGCGGCACCACGGTCACCGAGGACTTCGGCTCGGTTCAGTGAGCCGCGCCGGACAGCCGCTCGCGGCGCAGGCCCTCGAAGTAGACGGCGGCGAGGCCGAGCAGGGCTCCCGGGATCGCGTATAGCGCCGTGGTCAGATGGGTCGCCTTGCTGCCCGGGATCGCGAACCCGCCCCCCTGCGCGGCGTAGATCGCGAGGCCGACGACCACGGCACCGATGATCGCGCCGACGAAGGCGCCGACGATCCCGCCCCAGAAATGGTCGGGCAGCCAGATCGTGAAGTGCCAGATCGCGAGTCCCATCATCACCCAGGCGAGCATCCCCATCAGCGCGGCCTCCCGTGGCGGCGATTGCGCGGCTTGGACTTCGAGGCGCCCCGCGGCTTTGCGGCCTTCGGCTGGCCGGGCATGACGACGTCCTCGGGGAGGGCGTCGGCCGTCGGGTCCACCGGCGAGGTCGACTCGGCAGGCGGCGCCTGGGGAGCCGGGGGGGCGGAGCGGGACGCCCGGGCCGGTTGCTGGGCGGTCCGGCCCCGGCGCGCCGGAGCCGCCGGCGCGGCGGGCGTCGGCGCCGCGTCGACATCCAGGTCGCGGACGAGCTCGTCGAACTCGGCCCGGGAGATCGACTGGTCGGGCAGCTCCGGCGTCGTCAGCCGGCCCGGGCGGCGCTGGCGCTTGCCCGCGTCGGGGTCTATCTCGACCGCGGCGCTGCCGGTGAGGGCGTACGCCGGGACGACGCCGGCGTTCTCGGCGGCAATGCGCAGCCGTCGACGTGCGTAGAGCGGCTCGCGCTCCTTCCAGTGGGTGAGGACCGGCGAGGCGATGAAGATCGAGGAATAAGCGCCCGAGGCGACGCCGACGAGCAGCGCGAAGGCGAAGTCCTTGAGTGTCTGCCCACCGAACAGGAGCAGGCTGAGCACGGGCAGCAGCGTGCAGAAGGTCGTGGCCAGCGACCGCGTGAGGACCTCCGACATGGAGCGGTTGACGATCTGCGAGAACGCGGCCCGCGGCATCCGCGGCACGTTCTCGCGCACGCGGTCGAACACGATGATCGTGTCGTAGAGCGAGAATCCGAGAATCGTCAGGAGGGCAGCCACCGTCGAGGTCGTCACCTCCCGCCCGGTCAGTGAGTAGACGCCCGCCGTGATCAGCAGGTCGTGCATCAGGGCGATCAGCACCGGGACCGCGTACTTCCATTCGAAGCGCAGCGCGATGTAGATCGAGATGACCAGCAGCGAGGCGATGATCGCGTAGATCGCGCTCTTGGCCACCGTCTGCCCGAACGTCGGCCCGATCGACTGAGCCGAGAAATTGGGCGTCCCGCCGAACTTCGCCACCAGCGCCCCCTGTACCGCCGAGACGGCGCCCGGCTGGAGGGTCTTGGTCGAGATCTGGATGCCGTTCGCCCCGAGCTCCTTGGAGGAGACCTTCTGGATCTGCGCGTCGTTGATGTTCTGCGAGCGCATCACGTCGCGGACCTGGTTCTCGCTCGCCGGCCGCGTCAGCGCCGTCTTGATCTGCGTCCCCGACTTGAAGTCGATCCCGAAGTTGAGCCCCTTGCCGCCGATGGCCAGCGCCCCGACGAGCAGGATCATGCCCGAGAGCGAGAAGAACCACCGCGAGGCGCCCATGAAGTCGTAGTGCCACCGGCGGCCGCGGTCGCGCGCCCCGAGCGCCGCGGCGCTCGAGATCAGCCGCGAGCGTCCCATCGAGCCGAGGATCGCCTGGGTGGCGGCCACGGCCGTGAACAGCGACGTGATCGTCCCGATGCCCAGCGTGAAGGCGAAGCCCTTGACGCCGGCGGTGGCCAGCACGAAGAGGATGAACGCCGTCATGAAGATCACGACGTTGGCGTCGATGATCGCCGCGATCCCCCGCTTGTAGCCGGTCACGATCGCTCGCTGGATCGAGCTCCCGGCGCGGTACTCCTCCTTGACGCGCTCGAAGAGGACGATGTTGGCATCGGCCGCCACCCCGATGGTCAGGATCAGGCCGGCGATCCCCGGCAGGGTCAGGGTGATCGGGATCATCTTGATCAGCGCGTAGAAGTAGAGCGCGTAGATCAACAGCGCCGTCACCGCGATCACGCCGAGGACCCGGTAGAAGGCGAGCAGGAAGAGCGCGACGATGGCGAAGCCGACGAGGCCCGCAACCAGACCCTGGCTGAGCGCCTGCTTGCCGAGCGTCGCCGAGACCTGCTGCGAGGAGATCAACTTGAGCTTGATCGGGAGCGCGCCGGTCTTCAGGAGGTTGGCCAGCTTCTGCGCCGAGTCGATCGTGAAGCCACCGGTGATCTCCGAGCCGTTGCTGGCGTCGATGCCGTTCGGGTAGGTCCGGAAGTCGATCGACGGGACCGAGATCAGCTTGTTGTCGAGGACGATCGCGAAGTGCTGGAGGTTGGCCGCCCCCAGCAGGGTATTGTCGGCCCCCCGGTGGGCGATCGTCCGGGTGACGTTCTGGAAGATCGTGCGGCCCTTGCTGGTGAAGTCGAAGGTGACGATCGGCTCGCCGTTGCCGCCCGCGCCGTTGGCGAACGACTGCTGCGGGTTCTTGAGGTCCGTGCCGCTCAGGGCGACGTTGTCGTCGAGCACGTAGTAGCTGTCGAGCGTCGCCGCCGACTGCTTCGCCGCCGCCTGGGCCTGGACGATCACCGTGCCCGCGTGCACGTGGACGACCCGCGTGCCCGGCGGCTTGGTCTTCTCGCTGAACAGGGCCGCCGCCGCGTCCTCCGGCCCGCCGACCACCTTCTGCTGCTTGTCGTTGACCAGGTAGTAGACGCCCTCGACGCCCAGACCGAGTGTCGTGTCGCTCTTGCGCTGGATGAGCGGCCGCTTGCCGGCCAGCAACACCGCCTTGTAGAGCGGCAGGCCGAACGTCGAGTCACCCGGGTTCTGGCCGCCGGTCACGTTGGGATCGGTGGGCGCCGGATTGCCGCTCGGCCCGATGACGTTCGGCTCCCAGTCGTAGAAGTGCAGCTGCGCCACCGTCCCGACCTGTGCCTCGGCCCGGTTGGCGTCCTTGACGCCGGGCAGGCTGACGTCGATGAAGTCGTTGCCCGAGCGTTGGATCTCCGGCTCGGCCACGCCGAGCTGGTCGACGCGCTGGCGGATGATGTCGATCGCGCGGGTCAGCGAGTCGGAGTTGACCGCCGACTGCGGCGTCGGCTTGCCCTGGTAGACGAGCTCGACGCCGCCCTTGAGGTCGAGCCCGAGCTTGGTCGGCTGGGCCTTCGACAGGCCCGGGATGCCCGTCGCGACCAGCAGCGAGGCGATGATCAGCCCGGCGACGAGAGCCAGGACCAGGGCGTTGCGGCGGCGGTCGGTCATCGGCCGCCCCCGGCACGACCGCGCTCGGGCAGCAGTGCGCGAATCGCGGGCGCCGGGGTCATCGCGATGGCGTCAGGACGACGAGCAGGCCGCCGTCGTCGTCGTAGGCCGGGAACAGGTCGGCCTTGGCCGCCGCCTCGAGATCGCTCTCGGTCCGGAGCGTCGCCTCCTTGCCGAGCGCCCTCACGCCCCACTCGAGGACGGTGGCCACGTGATTCTGGCCGCCGGTGAAGCGCAGGCCGAGCACATCGGTGATCGGCTGGCCGATCACCTCCTCCTCCTCGAACCCGGTGAGCTCGAACGACCCTCGCCCGCAGCCGATCACCCTGCCTTCGCCGTCGCACACGAAGAAGGCCGCGTCGGGGGCCGGGTAATAGTCGTCGAGCAGCTCGAAGAGGAAGCCGAAACCGCACTTCTCGCACCCGCGGACCTCGCGGCGGAAGCCTTCGTAGCGATTCGAGGCGACGGTCCGGTCGCCGCAGTTGGGGCAGATGAACGGATGGGACATGCGGTTCGACAGGTTACTCGTGCCGGTTGAGCACGGACCCTGGGTCACCACCCGGCCCCCCCTCCGAGCGGCGGGCATCCGCCACCCGGTCGCCACGCGAGCGACTCACGGCCGGCGTGCGTCAAGTACACCACGCCGGCCCGCCGGCCCTCGCCCGTCGCCGTGACCGTCCGCGCTCAGAACAGCGTCCTCCCGTCGCGCGGCGGCTCGAGCCCGAGGTGCCCCCAGGCGCGCGGCGTGGCGGCCCGGCCGCGCGGCGTGCGCTTGAGCATGCCAAGCTGGAGCAGATAGGGCTCGTAGACGTCCTCGATCGTGTCGCGCTCCTCGCCGACGGCGATCGCCAGGGTCGAGAGCCCAACCGGGCCGCCGTCGAAGCGCTCGCAGACGACCCGCAGGATCTCGCGGTCGAGCCGGTCGAGGCCGAGCCCGTCGACCTCGAGCAGCGCCAGCGCCTCGCTCGCCGCCGCCGGGGTGATCACCCCGCTCATGCGGACCTCGGCATAGTCGCGGACGCGCTTGAGCAGGCGGTTGGCCACCCGCGGCGTTCCGCGACTGCGCCCGGCGATCGTCCGCGCCGCGTCCGGGTCGAGCTCCACCTCGAGAATCCGCGCCGCCCGGCCGACGATCGCCGCCAGCTCCTCGAGCGCGTAGCTCTCCAGGCGGGCCTGGATGCCGAAGCGGTCGCGCAGCGGCGTCGTCAGCAGGCCCGACCGGGTGGTCGCCCCGATCAGCGTGAAGGGCGGCAGGTCGAGCGTCACCACCCGCGCCCCGGCCCCCTGCCCGACCGTGATCGGCAGGCGCCGGTCCTCCATCGCCGGATAGAAGGTCTCCTCGAGCGCCCGCGGGAGGCGGTGGATCTCGTCGACGAAGAACACGCTGCGCGGCGCGAGCGCCGTGAGGAAGGCGGCGATGTCGCCCTTGCGCTCGAGCGCCGGCCCCGCCGTCTGGACGAAGGGTACGTCGAGCTCGGCGGCGACGATCTGCGCCAGCGACGTCTTGCCCAGCCCCGGCGGGCCGGCGAGCAGCAGGTGGTCGAGCGCCTCGTCGCGCCCGCGCGCGGCCTCGATCGCCACCGCCAGCTGCTCCTTGAGCTGCGCCTGGCCGACGAACTCCTCGAGGCGGCGCGGGCGCAGCGAGCGGTCGAACTCGTCCTCCTCGACGAGGTAGGGCGTCTGAATGCGGCCGCCGTCGGTCATCGGCCCGCCTCCGGGGCCCGCGCCGCCCGCAGCGCCCCGGCCAGGAGCTCCTCGGCACTCCCGGTCTCCGATGCGGACGCGCCGGCCGCGCGGTCGAGCAGCCGCTCGGCCTCGGCGTGGGCGAAGCCGAGCTCGACCAGCCCGTCGCGGGCGAGCACTCGCGGGTCGTCGAGGTCGCTGGGGGCGAGCGCCGGGGTGGCGGCCGCCCCGACCTTGTCGCGCAGCTCGACGATGATTCGCTCGGCCGTCCGCTTGCCGATCCCCGGGACCGCCTGGAAGCGGGTCGCGTCGCCGGCGGCGATCGCCCCGAGGAGGTCGCGCGGCGCGCCTCCCGAGAGCACGGCCAGCGCCACCTTCGGCCCGACCGACTGGACCCCCAGGAGCATCAGGAAGAGCTCGCGCTCCTGCTCGGAGTGGAACCCGTAGAGCACGAGAGCGTCGTCGCGGACGATCAGCTGGGTGTGAAGCGTGACCTCGGCGCCGACCGCCGGCACGTGGGCCAGGGTGTGCGTCGAGACGGCGAGGCGGTAGCCGACGCCGGCGCACAGCACGACGACGTGGTCGGCGCGCCGCAGCGCCACCTCGCCGCGGATCAGCGCGATCACGAGCCCGCCGCCTTCGACGCCGACAGCACCACCGCGGCCGCGAGCGGCGCCCGGTTGACATGGCAGATGGCGACCGCCAGCGCGTCGGCCACATGGTCCGAATCGGCCGGCGCGGCGAGCGAGAGGAGCGCCGCGACCATCCGCCCGACCTGGGCCTTGCCGGCCCGGCCACTGCCGCACACGGCGCTCTTGACCTGCTGGGGGGTGTAGGAATGGCAGGGGATCCCGCGCGCGCCGGCCGCCGCCATGACGACGCCGCGCGCCTGGCCGACCGCGAAAGCGCTGCGCACGTTCTGGCCGAAGTACAGATCCTCGAGCGCCACCGCGCTCGGTCCATGGCGGTCGAGGATCGAGCCGATCTCGAGCTGGATCTGCGCCAGGCGGCGCTCGCCCGCCGCCTGCGCCGGAGTCTCGATGACCCCGCCGTCGAGCGCACACAGACGGCCGCCGTCGCCGAGGACGACGCCGAACCCCGTGTGGGCCAACCCTGGGTCTATGCCGAGCACGATCATCAGTCGGATAACCATTCTCCGCCGCCGGGCGGACGCCTCCCCCGCGCGGCCCGATCGCCCGGCCGCCGGCGGCGGGCGTCCCCACCCGGGGGATCCGGCCCTCGCGTATCCTCGCCACGCCGGTGACCGAGCTCGCCCACTCCGCCCTGTTCGTCGTCGCGGTGCTCGCCCTGGCGACCGGGGCCTCCCGCCTCGCCGCGCGCGCCGCTCCGGGCCGTCTCGAGCGCGCCGTGGCCACCGTGGTGCTCGCCTGCACCGCCGCGATCCTCGAGAGCCTCGGGCTCGGGCTCGCCGGCCTGGGGAGCGACCCGCTGGCCCTCGCGCTGGCCGCCGGGCTCAGCTGGGCCGCCGCCCGCCGGTGGGCTCCGGCGCCGCCCGACGGCGGTCTCGCCGCCGCCGCCCTCGCCTTCCTGGCCCGCGCCCCGCGTGGCGACCGGGCCCTCATCGGCGCGCTCGGAGGCCTGCTCGTCGGGCTGATCTCCTTCGCTCTCCAGTACCCCCTGGTCGGCCTCGACGGAATGGCCTACCACCTGCCGGAGATCGTCAGCTGGCTGCACAGCGGCCATCCCGGGTCGATCGTCGCCTCGATCCCCGGGGTGCCGACCGGCTCCTACCCCTTGACCAACGAGGTGCTGCTCGCCTGGGGCATGGGGCTGACGCGGAGCTTCGTCCCCATCGCCCTCTGGTCGGCGGCGGCGCTCGGCCTCCTGCTCGGCGCCGGGTGGCTCGGCCTGCGGCGCGCCGGCGTGCCGCGAGCGGTGGCGGCGCTCGCGCTCGCGGCCGTCGTCGCCTCGCCCGACTTCGCCGCCGAGCTCAACACGCCGATGAACGACGGGGCGACGCTCGCCTGGCTGGTGGCCGCCGCGGCGCTGACGATCGCGGCGGTGCCCGACCGGCCGCGCCTCTACGCGATCGCCGTGCTCGCCGGGGCGCTCTCGGTCGGGACGAAGACCACGGCGGCGCCGCTCGTCGTGCTCGTCCTCCTGCTCGGCGGCCTGCTGATGCGGAGCTCGTCGTCCTCGGCAGGTCATCATCGAAGGTGGTTGCTCCTCGCCGCCGCCGCCGGGCTGATCGCCGGCGGCGCCTGGTACCTGCGCAACCTGGTCACCCACGGGTCGCCGTTCTGGCCGCTGCTCCCCGGCCCGTTCGGGGACCCGGTCCCGGCGAGCCTCGTGCCGGCCGACGTCCGCTTCATCGCGCGCCCGCTGGCCACCCTCGACGGCCGCCTGGGCGACTACGCGCGGCTGATGGCCGGGAACCTCGTCCTCCTGGCCGCCGGGATCGGCGCCGTGGCGCTCCGGCACACCCGGCGCGTCGCTGCGGCCAGCGCCGTGACGCTCCTCAGCCTGCTGCTCTGGACCGACGCCCCGTTCACCGGGCGCGGCCACGACCCGGCCGGCGACCTCTCGCTGGCGGTCACCCGCTACCTGCTGCCGGGCGTGGCCTGCGGAGCCCTCGCGCTCGCGCTCGTCGCCCGCAAGCGCGACGCCGGTGGCCGCCTCGCGCTCTGCGCTTTGGCCGCCGCCTTCGCCTGGAGCGCCTACCAGTCGGCGCAGCTCGCCTTCCCCACCCTCCCGAGCCCCGCCCGCCTGGCCACCGCGGCGCTGCTCGGCGCGGCGCTGGCCGCGCTCGCCCCACGGCCCGCCGCGGGCCTCCCCGGACGCGGTCACCGGCGCGCCTCGGCGCTCGCCGCCCTCATCGCGCTCGGGCTGGCCGCCGGGCTCGCCGCCGTGGCGCCGGGGTACGTGACGCGCAACGCCCAAACCGATACGACGTTCGCCGCACCGCTCCTGCGCTGGTTCTCCGCCCAGCCGGCCTTCCGCGACGGCAGCGATCCGATCGCCACCACCGCGCCGCGGATCGGGCTGCTCGCCGGCGACGGGCTCCGCCACGAGCTCGATCTGATCGGCCGCGACGAGGCCTGTCCGATGGTCCGGGCGCGCGCGCGGCGCGGCTGGGTCGTCGTGCTCGACTTCCCCGCCTTCCTGATCAAGTTCTTCCCGACGAGCTCGGCCGGAGCCTGCCTCGCCGGCCAGCGGCCGCTCTTCGCCTCCGGCGAGTTCCGCGTCTACCGCTCGGCCTGAGCCCCAAGGGCGGCCGCACCGTGGCCGACCCCCGGGCGATGACGAACCGAGCGCCATCCACATCGGACCACCGATGCTGCTCCAGAATCAGGTCAGCCCCGAGCTCTCGACGAACTCGACGCCGCGCAGATCGACGACCACGGCGGCTCCCGGCCGCTCGCGGCGTCTAGCCGGCGACGCGCTCGAGGACTTCGTCGGAGACCTCGAAGTTCGCGTGCACGGTGCTCACGTCGTCGTTCTCCTCGAGCACCTCGATCAGCCGCAGCAGCTTGCCCGCCACGTCTTCGTCGATCTCGACACGCATCGTCGGCTGCTGGGTGACCTCGGCGCTCTCGAGCTCGATGCCCGCTCCCTCGAGCGCCGCCCGGACCACCGGCAGGTCGCCGGGGTCGCTGACGATCTCGAACATGTCCCCGTCGCTCAGGATGTCCTCGGCCCCGGCCTCAATCGCCACCAGGAGATCGTCCTCGCCGTGGCGGGTGCCGTCGACCACGATCACGCCCCGCTTGTTGAAGAGATAGGCGACGCTGCCCGGCTCGCCGAGGTTTCCTCCGGCCTTGCCGAGCATGTGGCGAATGTCGGCCGCCGTCCGGTTGCGGTTGTCGGTGAGGGTCTCGATCAGCAGCGCGACGCCCCCGGGCCCGTAGCCCTCGTAGACGACGGCCGCGAACGCCGCCGCGTCGGCTCCGGCCCCGATCCCCTTGGCGATCGCGCGCTCGATGTTGTCCTTGGGCATCGACGCGTCCCGGGCCTTCTGCACCGCGTTGCCGAGCGCCGCGTTCATCTCCGGGTCCCCGCCCCCGTCGCGGGCGGCCACGGTGATCGCCCGGGCCAGCTTGGTGAAGTGCTGACCGCGGCGGGCGTCGACGATCGCCTTCTTGTGCTTGATCGACGCCCACTTGGAATGACCCGACATCGTCCTGATTCTAGACGGCGCCCGCCCCCGCCGGCGGGGCCGGCGCGTAGCGCCGGTACCACTCGACCGTTCGCCGGGCCCCCTCGGCGAGCGCGACGCGCGGCGCCCAGGCGGTCAGCCGCGCCAGCTTGCCGTGGTCGACGACCTGCCGGGCGAGCTCGCCCGGCGGGACCCCGGCCCCCCGGATGTCGGGCGCGAACGGCGCCCCGGCCGCCGCGAACACCGCCTGGACGATGTCGAGGACCTGGTGCGTCTCCCCGCCGCCGGCGTTGAACGCCTCCCCCGCGGCGCCGTCGCCCCGCTCGAGCGCCACGTCGAGCGCGAGGTAGGCGGCGACGGCGTCCTCGACGTAGAGGAAGTCGCGCTGGGGGGTGCCGTCGGAGCGGATCACCGGCCGCTCGCCGGCGAGCGCCGCCCAGACCGACCCCGGGACGAGCCGCGAGCGGTTCATGTCGCCGCCGCCGTAGACGTTGGCAAAGCGGGTGACGGCCACCGCCAGGCCGTAGCTCGGCCAGTAGCTGCGGGCGATCACGTCGGCCGCCGCCTTGCTCGCGTCGTAGGGGAAGGCCGCCCGGAGCGGGAGGTCCTCGGTGCACGGACCCGGCGCATCCGGGCCGTAGACGGTGTCCGAGGAGGCGACGACCACCCGGCCGACGCCCGCCTCGCGGCACGCCTCGAGCACGTTCCAGGTCCCGCCCACGTTGGTCTCGAACGTCTCCAGCGGGGAGCGCCGCGCCGTGGCCACGATCGCCTGCCCGGCGAGGTGGAATACCGAGTCGAGCCGGCGCCCGGCCACCGCGCGGGCGACCGCCGGCCCGTCGCGCACGTCTGCGCCAACGACCTCGACCGAGGCGTCCGTGCCCTCGAGCGTCAGGGCCGAGCCGGCGCCGCCACCGCGCTCGAGCACGGTGACGGCGTCGCCCCGCGCGAGCAGCGCCTTGACCAGCCAGGAGCCGAGCAGTCCGTGGCCCCCCGTGACGAGGACGCGGCTCACGCGCTCCAGACGCGCCAGGGCGGCGCGCCCGACCTCCACAGGTCGTTGAGCAGCACCGCGTCCTTGTAGGTGTCCATGCACTCCCAGAAGCCCTCGTGGCGATAGGCCACGAGCTCGCCCACCGCGGCCAGGCGCTCGAGCGGCTCCCGCTCGAGCACGCTGTCGCGCTTCAGGTACCCGAGCATTCCCGGCTCGCAGATGAAGAAGCCCCCGTTGATCCAGTGCTCGGAGCGCGGCTTCTCGCGGAAGCCGCGGACCCGGTCGTCTGCGCCGAGCTCGGTGATGCCGAACTGGAGCTCGGGGCGCACGACCGTCATCGTCGCCAGCGCGCCAGCCTCCTCGTGGTGGGCGATCAGCGCGTCGAGCCGCACGTCGGCTACGCCGTCGGCGTAGGTCGCGCAGAAGCGGGCCCCCCCGATTCGGTCGCGCAGGGCGTGGAGGCGACCGCCGGTCGGGGTGTCGAGGCCGGTGTCGACGCACTCGACGCCCACGCCCGGCGGCCAATCGCACCCGGCCGTGAAGGCCTCGATCAGCTCGCGGCGGTAGCCCGTCGCCAGCACGAAGTCGGTGAAGCCCTGGGCGGCGTAGATCTGGATCACGTGCCAGACGATCGGCAGGCCCCCGATCTCGACGAGCGGCTTGGGGATCGAGGCCGTGTGCTCCTGCAGGCGCGTCCCCCGCCCGCCGCAGAGGATCACCACCGGGGTCGCCGATCGCGCGGTCATCGGCCGGCAGTATGACGCCCGGCGCCCGCCGTCGGGGGCCGTCGGGCATCCGTTATCACGGTCGCTAGTACGTGATAACGTAGGCCCCGTGACGCCACGCGACTGGAACGCCCACAGCTACGACACCATCTCGACCCCCCAGCAGGCCTGGGGCGCCGCGGTTGTCGCCCGGCTCGGGCTGCGCGGCGACGAGCGCGTCCTCGACGCCGGCTGCGGCACCGGCCGGGTGACCGAGATGCTGCTCGAGCGCCTGCCGCACGGCCGCGTGATCGCCGTCGACGGGTCGCCGTCGATGGTCGCGGCCGCCCGCGCCCGACTCGACCCCGAGCGCGTCGAGGTGATCTGTGCCGACCTGCTCGAGCTCTCCCTCGACGGCGACGCGCTCGACGCGGCGATCTCGACCGCGACCTTCCACTGGATCCACGATCACGACACCCTGTTCGCCCGGATCCGCGCCGTCCTGCGCCCCGGGGCCGCCTTCGTCGCCCAGTGCGGCGGTCGCGGAAACATCGACCGCGTCCGCCTGCTCGCCGCCCGGCTCGCCGCCCAGCCCGAGCTCGCCGCCCATTTCGCGGACTGGGCCGGTCCCTGGCACTACGGCGCCCCCGCCAAGACGCGCGAGCGCCTCGAGCGGGCCGGCTTCGCCGTCGAGCGCTGCTGGCTCGAGCCGGCCCCGGTGAGCCCGCCGCGCCCGCGCGAGTTCCTCGAGACCGTGATCTGCCCTCCCTACCTCGAGCGGATGCCGCCCGAGCTGCGCGACCCATTCCTCGACGCGATGCTCGACGGGCTCGGCTCGCCGCCTGTGCTCGAGTACGTGCGCCTGAACTGGCACGCCGTCGCGCGCTGAGCGCCCCGCTCGCCCTCGACGGCGCCGGCGGCGCCCCGGCCGGCTCGCGTCTAGAGTGACGCGGTGCCCGTCCCCGACGAAGCGGTCGATCTCGGCGCCGCCCCGCCGCCGCGCCGGCCCGCGCCCCCGCCCGCGTCCACCCCGGCCGGGTCCTCGCCGGACACCATGGCCGCGGACCGGTCGGGCGCCGAGGGCGGAGCGCGGGGCGGCGAGTTCCTGGCCGGCGACGCGATTCGCGGCTTCGGCATGATCTGCATCGTCGTCGCCCACCTGGCCGGCGGGACGCTCGTGATCGACCAAGTCTACACCCCGGGCTTCCGCGCCGCCTACGGCGATCTGCCGGGCATCATCATGTCCGGCCTCCAGCTCGCGCTCCCGGTGTTCTTCGTGCTCTCGGCCTACCTGATCTCGCGGCCGTACGTCCGGGCCTACGTGCTCGACCGCCGGACGCCGTCGCTGCGTCGCTACGCACGACACCGGGTGCTGCGCATCGTGCCGGTCTTCTGGCTGCTCAGCGCGCTGATGCTGCTCTTCTACGGCTCCCAGGGGTCCTCGGCGATCGATTGGGCCGCCGTGTTCGGCTTCGCCCAGATCTACCACCCGAGCGGCGCCGCCAGCTTCATCGGGCAGGCGTGGACGATCGACGTCGAGATGGCCTTCTACCTGACGGTTCCCCTCTCGGCCTGGCTGCTCACCCGGGCGACCCGCCGCGCCGCGGCGCTCCGCGGCGGTCGCGAGCCCTCGCCGCGCGCCCGCGTCGCCCTGATCTGCGGCCTGCTCGCGATCACCACCGTGCTCAGCGCCCACCTGCGGGCGACGACGATCGGGACCCTCTGGACCGAGAGCCCGCCGGCCACCTTCTACTACTTCGCCCCGGGCGTGGCGCTCGCCGCCCTCGAGATCGAGTTCGCCGCTGCGCTCCGGCGCGGGCGCCTCCCCTACCTCGGCCCGGCGCTCGGCTGGGCGTCGATCCTGCTGGCCCTCGGGCTGGCCTGGTCGGCTTCGGTCGACACCTACGCCCTGCTGCGCGCGCGGGGGGCGCTCGGCGTCGCCCTGGCCACCGGGCTGGCCTTCGCCGCCCTGCTCGCGCGCCAGTGGCGCCGGGACGACAGCCCGCGGTGGCTCGACAACGGCGTCTCACGCTGGCTGGGCGCGCGTTCCTACCCGTGCTACGTCGTCCAGAGCGCGACGATCTTCGAGGTCCTGCGCCTCGTCGGACGGGTCGGCGGCCCGTGGACCGAGTTCCTCGCCCTGACCGCGCTCGGGCTTCCGCTCACCCTCGCCGCCGGGGCCCTCGTCCACGCGGCGGTGGAGCGGCCGGTGCTCGCCTGGGGCCGCGGTCGCGGGCAGCGGGCCGTGGTCGCGCCCAACACCTGAGGCCCGGCCGCCGACGAGTCGGGCGCCGGGTCCCGACGGCACTCCTCAGCCCGAACGCGAGCCGCAGCCCGAGCGCGACCCGAGGCCGCACGCCGAGCCCGACCGGCCCGCCCGCGGGTCAGCCGCTGCGGTAGACCCGGAACACACCGGAGGCGAAGACGGGATGCTGGCCGGCCAGGCACGCGTTGGCCGGGTTGACCGGGAACCACTTCTGCGGCGGGAAGTCGTAGACGACGACCCAGCCGTGTCGCTCGCCGGCCTCGATCCGAGCGCACGACTCGCGCTGGCCGATCACCCTGACCCCGTGGCGGAGCTCGTCGCCGGCGAGGAGCCCGACGGCGGGCGGGGTGGTCGTGATCGGGTCGCTCCCGTCGCGGAAGGCGGGCACGCCGGCGAACCACTGGAGCAGGGGCGCGGCCCAGCCGGTCACCGGCACGGTGTTGCGCATCACGTAGCCGGGCGAGGCGGCGGCGAGCGCGCCGGCGGCGAGCAGGGCGAGCGCCCCGACCGCCACCCCGGCCAGCCTCAGCGGCCGCCGGCGCAGCACCCCGGCCGGCCGCCGCGCGGCCGCCGCGAGCACGGCGCCGAGCAGCGCGCCGCCCAGCAGCCACTTGACGCCCGGGAGGGCCGGGAACGGAAGCTGAGCCGACTGGTGGAGGCTCCAGAGGAAGCCGGCGGCCAGCAGGACGGTGGCCAGCCGGCCGCCGAGGTGGCGGCGCCGGGCGGCCAGGGCCAGGGCCAGCGCCCCGCAGGCCACGCCGGGCAGGAGGTAGCGGGTCACGACGAGCGAGGCGTCGCTCGAGGGGTCGGGACTGCGGCCGGTGAACGGGGCGTTGGCCCAGAGCAGCAGGCTGAGCGCGGTGACGGCGCTGGCCGCCGCGACCCGGCGGCCGCGCTCGAGCGCGACGGCGCCGATGCCGCCAGTCAGGAGCACGAGGCTGCCGGCCAGCAGGTGCCCGTACTCGCGCACCCGGCCGTCGAGCGTGGCCAGCGGGTGCGCGATGAAGCGGACGTCGCCGGCGACGAGCTTGGGCGGCATCGGGTCCCCGAAGGGCCCGCGGACGAGCGGCCAGAACGGCGAGCCGTGCTGGATCAGGTCGCGCACGTACCAGGTCCCCCCCGCGGCCAGGCCGGCGAGACCGGCGAGCACGAGTGCCGGCCGCGACCAGCCGCGCATGCGCACCGCCCCGAGGAGGAGCACGAGCACGACGAGCGGCCCGCCGGTCGTCTTGGTCCCGATCGACAGCGCCCCGGCCAGCACCGCGACGGCGAACAGGCGCGGGCGATCGGGCACGGCGGCGAGGGTCAGCGCCGCGGTGACCACCAGCCAGCCGAGTGTGATCCCGTCGTTCATCGGAGTGTTGAGCTGGGCGGCGAAGTCGGGCGCGAGGACGACGGCGGCGAGGGCGAGCACGGCGACGCCGCGCGGCACGCCGAGCCGGCGCAACCCGAGCCAGCCGCCGCCGAGCAGCATGGCCAGGCCGGTCGCCGACCAGAGCGCGACCGGGGCGAAGCTCCGCATCAGCCCCACGCCCCAGGCGAGCAGGACCTCGTTGGTCAGCGGGTAGGAGCCGGTGGGCACCCCGGGAAGCGACGTGACGATCGCCCCCGGGTGGCCGCTGTGGACCCAGCTGGCGATCTCCGGGAGGTGGTAGATCATCCCGTCCACGCCGACCAGCGGGTGCTGGATGTCGAAGGCGCTCAGGGCGACGAGCACCCCCGTGCCCGCGCCGAGCAGCGCGCGGACCCCGGGCGGGGCTCCGGCGAGGAAGTCGAGGATTGTCCGCAGCAGTCCGCCGGCGGCCGGCGCCGGCAACCATCGGCCCGCGGCCGCCCAGCTGAGGATCGCGGCCGCGGCCAGCGTCGGCGGATTGCTCCCCAGGCCGACCAGGCCGAGCGCCAGGCATTCGATGATCGCCGCGGCGGCGGCGATGACCACGGTCGCGAGGGCGAGCTCGATGCCGCCGGCGGCCGCGGCGAGCGACGCGATACGCCACGCACCGGCAGCCAAGGCGAGCACCCCTGCGATGAGGAGGGCAGAGTCGACGAGCTCGGTCACCGGCGTGAGCGAGAATACTGCTAGCGGTGGCCCGGTCCGGCGGGTGCGGGCCCGCGAGCGGGCTCGGAGCGGCACGGCGGGCCTGCGGCAGCGGGGCGGATGCGCATCGATCAAGATGCCTCGCGACGTCACATGGAGAGTGGAAACCGATGAAGCCGACCACCGTGGCCGCCGTGCTCGCTCTGGCCGCCGTGCTCGCTCTGGCCGCCGGCCTCAGCGCGTGCGCGAGGAGCACCAGCAGCACGAGCAGCCCGTCCACCCCCGCCCGGGCCACCGCGGCCGGTCCGGGCTTCTCGCGGGCGCAGCTGGCGGCGAAGGCCGATGCGATCTGCACGGCCGTCCGCGTGCAGTCGGCTCCGTTCCCGGCTCCCCCCGATCTCGACTCCAACGCGATCTCGGCCGCCGCCTACTACGACCGGATCTTCCCGATCGTCGATCGGGCGTCGCAGGCGATCCGCTCGCTCCCCCCGGCCGCCGCGGCGGCCGCCGACTGGAACGCCTTCGTGGCGGCGCAGCTGATCGTGGATCGGCTCTTCCTGACCCTCAAGCAGAAGGCCGACGCCAAGGACCCGAGCGGGATCGCCTACATCTACCGCGAGCCGGCGGCTGCGAAGCGGGTCTCCGCGGCGGCGGCGAGGATCGGCGCCACCGCCTGCACGCAGTGACACCCGAGCCGGCCAGCCCCGCGGGCCCGGGCCCGGCCGCCGGCGACGCCGGGCTCTGGGCCGCGCTGGTCGCGGTCGCCGCGGTGGCCGCCGCGGCCAAGATCGTCATCGTCGCGCCGCTCAGCGGCGTGCTCTTCCCGCCCGTTCACCGACACTTCCTTCCGTTCTTCCAGAGCCTCGTCGACCCGCAGCCGGTCGAGCAGACGGCCTATCTGCTCGCGGTGGCGGCGACGATCGCCGCCGCCATCGCCCTCGCCCGCCTGGGCGCCGGGCAGAGCGCCGGCTGGGCGACGTCGCGGATCGCCGGCCTGGTCGCGGCGGCGGCCAAGCTCGCGGCCGCCGGCCTCGCGGTCTGGTGCTTTCGCGACTACGAGCTCGCCGACCGCACCGCGGCGGCCGGTCACTTCAGCAGCCTCGACCTCGCGGCCGGCGCCCTCCTGGCGCTGCTCGCGGCCGCCGCCGTCTGGTGGCGTCCCGACCTGGTGGCGGCGGAGACGGCGGCGCGGCGCCCGGCGGCGCGGAGGCGCCCGGCGGCGCGGGCCGGCTGGTTCGCCCTGGCCGCGGTGACGACCGCGTGCTGGCTCCTGCCGGCGATCTTCCGCAACGCCAACGTCGGCCACGCGCTGTTTGCCATGTGGTGGCACATGCAGTTCGTCTACGGCGACTTCGTGGCGACGGTGGGCGGCCGGACGCCGCTGATCGACTACAACGCCGAGTACGGCTCGCTCGTGCCCCTGGTGCTGGCCCTGCCGCTGCGGCTCCTCGGCCCGTCGGTCGAGTCGTTCACCGGGCTGATGTGCCTGCTCACGCTGGGCGCCCTGCTCGCGGTCGAGCGGGGGCTGGCGCTGGCCGGCCGCAGCGAGCGGCTCGGTGTCGTGCTCTACCTGCCGGTCCTGGCCGCGGGTTTCTACACCGACGCCCGGCTCGGGGTCGAGCGCTTCTACCTGGGCAACTACTACGGCGTCTTCCCGCTGCGCTACCTCGGCCCCTACGTGCTCTTCTGGCTCTGCGTGCGCCATCTGCGCGGCCGGCGCCCGCGCGGGGCCGTGTGGCTCTTCGTGCTCGCCGGCCTGGCCACGCTCAACGACATCGAGTTCGGACTCCCGGCGCTTGCGGCGACGGCGCTCGCCCTCGCGGCGGGCGCGCCCCGCGGCGAGCCGCTCAAGGGCTGGCTCCTCCCACTCGTGCGGGCCGTGGCAATCGGGCTGGGGGCCGCGCTCGCCACGGTCGCCGCCGTGCTCTGGCTACGCACGGGGCGCCCGGTCGAGCTCGGGCGCCTGACCACCTACGCTCAGCTGTTCGGCCTCGCCGGCTTCGGGGGGACGCCGGTGCCGAGGATCGGCCTGCACCTCGTCGTCTACGCGACGTTCGCCGCCGCCCTGGCGCGGGCCGCGCTGCGCCACCGGCGGGCGCCCGACCCCGACCGCTCGCTGACCGGGGCGCTCGCCTTCGCGGGCGTCTTCGGCCTGGGCGCCGGCGCCCACTACCTGGACGCCAACCAGATCGTCGGCGTCTTCTCGGCATGGGGCCTGGCCGCGGCGCTGCTCGCCCTCGAGGCGGTGCGCGCGCTCGCCGCGCGCCGGCTCGACCCGGCCGCGCGACCGCCGGCCTTCGCGGTCGCCGCCGCCCTGGTCCTCTTCGGCCTGCTGGCCACGGCGTTGACCCAGATCCCGGCGCCGTGGCGCCAACTGAGCCGGATCAGCGCGCGGACCGGCGCCCCGCCCTACGACGGCACGGCGATCAGCGCCTTCGTGCGCCGGACGGCCGGACCGGGCGAGCCCTATGACCGGGCGGCGGCGATCGCCTTCGTGCGGCGCACGGCCCGGCAGGGCGAGAAGGTCGTCGTGCTCGAGGGGCTCGGCCCGCTGATCGCCTACGAGGCGGGGGTCGAGGACGTCTCGCCCTACAGCGAGGTGTGGGCGGTGTGGACCCATGAGCAGCTGGCGGAGATCGTCAGCGCGCTGCGCCGCGCCCACGGCACCCGCTTTTACCTCGGCCCGGCCGGCGCGGATGCGGCGCTCCCGGCGGCGCTGGGCGCCGCGCGCTTTCGCCGGGTCGCCTACGACGCGGCGAGCCAGTTGACCGAGTGGCAGCTCCCGCCCAGATCGACGTCGTAAAGAATCCCGCCGGTCGCACCGATAGAGCTGACGGGGCCGGTCGGGACGGCGGATCCCTAGGCTGGGCGAGCCAACAACCTTCGGGGAGGTCTGAAAATGGGGTCAGCACTTTGATTCGCCGCGCGCGCCGGTCGGCCGTCGTGGTCGCGATCCTCGCCGGGCTGATGCTCGTCGCCGTCTCGCCGGCCCAGGCCAAGGGCCCTCGGGTCACGATCGGGGTCTACGGCGACTCGGTGGTCGAGGGCTACACGATCCAGCACTACCTGACCTTGAGCCTCGTCCCGCGGCTGGGCCCGGCGATCGCTCGGGCGGGCGGCTTCGAGCTCGGCGCGACCGGTCTGGTTCCGGCGACCCCCTTCCGGTGGACCTTCAACAAGTACACGGTCGTCGGCCGACAGGCGCCGCGGCCGAACGCGTGGGTGCTCGCCGGGTTCGCGTCCTTCGGCAACGACGGACCGAGCGGCTACAGCGCGGTCACCTCCTCGCCGACGGCGACGGCGACGGCGCCGGTCGACGGGCCGGACGTCGGCATCCTCTTCACGAAGTTCGCCGGGGCCGGCGTCTTCACGGTGACCGCCGGGACCCAGACCTTCCAGATCGACGCGAGCTCGATCGGCCCGCCGCAGCCGACCGAGCAGTGGATCACGGTGCCGCCCGGCGTGCGCAAGATCACGGTGCACGGGCCGCAGTCGGGCACGCTCGTCTTCGCCGGGGCGGTCGTCCGCAAGCCGGTGACCGACGGGCGCATCGGCGTCGAGGTCGAGAACCTGGGCCATGCCGGCCAGGAGCTGACCCAGTACTCGAGCCCCCGGGTGCTCACCTCGCTCCTCCAGCAGCGCTTCGACATCTCCGTCTTCCTCGCCGGCTATCTGTACGAGCTGCTCGCCGAGGGCGGGAGCAGCAACAAGCTCGCCGCCCGCTACAACAGCGAGCTGCGCAGCCGCGTCGGCCTCGTGCGCAGCTACGGCGGGATGTGCCTGATCGCCGACCCGTCCCCGCTGTCGATCTCCGCGTCCCTGGTGGCGCGGTTCGCGGCGATCGACCGCCAGGTCGCCAAGGAGGAGGGGTGCGCCTACACGCCGGCCCTGTCGCACCTGTGGGATCCGTTCAAGGCGGCGAGGACGGGCCTGACCCTGATCGACAGCATCCACCCGACCTCGGCGGGCTACCGCCTGATGGCGAACGCCCTCGCCCCGGTGCTGGCCCGACTCGTGCGCGAGCGCGTGCGGACCCGCGGGTTCTGAGGCGGCTCCGAGCGGCCTGAGCGCGTGGCGGCGGCCGGCATGACCGTCGACGTCATCCTCCACCAGGTGCTCCTCGTCGTCGCGGTGGCGGCGCTCGGCGCGGCGGGGATCAGGCTCGCGTCGCTGGTGGCGCGCGACGGGCTCGAGCGCGTGCTGGCCGCGACGACGTTCGCGGCCGCGGGCGCCGTCCTCGCCGGCCTGGTGCTCGGCCTGGCCTCGCTCGGCGGCGGGACCGTCCCGTTGACGGTGGCGGCGCTCGCGACCTACGCGGCGGCGCGCGTCCTCCTCCCCACCCCGGCGCTCGCTCCGGGCGCCGAGCTGCTGGCCTGGCTGCGCGAAACCCCGCCGGCCGCAGCGGCCGCGGTCGGAGCGGCGGCGGCCGTCGTCGTGGCCTGGATCGCGTGGCAGCTGCGCCATCCGCTGATCGGCCCGGACGCGCTCACCTACCACCTGCCGATCGCCACCGCGTGGGTCCAGAACGGCCGGCCGGGGAGCGTCGTCGAGGTGCTGAACGGCCTCCCGTTCGGCAACTACCCGCTGACCAACGAAGCGCTCGTGGCCTGGATCATGGCGATCTCGCGCAGCTGGGTGGCGGTCTCGATCTGGTCGCCGCTGCTGTTCGCGGCGGTGGCCGCCGGGGGCTGGGTGGCCCTGCGCGAGCTCGGCGTGGCGCCGCCGGAGCGGGCCCTGGCCGTGATCGCGGTGGGCGTCCCGCCGCTGATGGTCGGCCAGCTCGGGGCCCCCTACACCGACATCGCCGCGCTCGCCTGGCTGGCCGTGGCCGCCGGCCTGGCCACCGCGGCCCGGCGCCGGCCGGGGCTGATCTACCCGGCGGTCATCGCGGCGGCGCTGTGCGTGGGGACGAAGACGACGCCGGCGATCCTCGTCGTGATCCTCGCGGCGGTGGCCGCGAGGCCGCTGCGGGCGGCGCGACCGCGCTGGCTGCTGGGCGCCGTCGCCGTGGCGGCGGCGGTCGGCGGCGTGTGGTCTGTGCGCAATCTGGTCGAGCACGGCTCGCCGCTGTGGCCGCTGGTCGCCGCGCCGTGGGGCGATCCGGTGCCGGCAACCTTCCGCGCGTTGAAGGCGCGCTTCCTCGACGATCCGCGCCACCTGCTGGGGACCTACTGGCGCGACTACCTGCGGGTGCTGGGGGGAGCTGCCGTGTTGATGGGGGGCGGCCTCGTTCTTCCTCTCGTGCGTCGATCACGGGCCGCCCTGTTCTCGGCCGCGGCGGCCCTCCTCGCCCTGCTCGCGTGGGGCGTGGCGCCCTACACGGGCCTCGAGAGCTACGGGGCGGTGGGCGCGATCGCCAACACGCGCTACCTGCTGCCGGCGATCGCCGCCGGCGCGGTGGCGGTGGCGTTGTCGGCGCGGGGCGCCGGGCGCCGGCTGCGGGGCGCGGTGCTCGCAACACTGGCCGGGTCGATCGCGTACTCGGTGGTCAAGACGGCCGCGTTCGGCCGGTTGCGGCCGTCGCTGGCGACGCTGGTCGCGGCCGCGGCGGCGGGGGCCGTCGCCGCGGTCCTGGTGCGCCGGGCCCCGGCGGAGCGGGGCCGCCGCGTGGCCGCGGGGGCGCTCGGAGCGGCGGGGGTGGTCGGGCTGGCGCTCGGGGCCCAGGGGTACCTCGCGCGCTACCTGGCCGCCGACCGGCCGCCCGACCGGGCGCTCTACGCGGTGCCGGCGCTGGCCGCCGCTGGGCCGGTCGCCTCCTCGCCCGGTGTCTTCGTGCTGCTGCGCGGCGACCGGCTCGAGCGCCCGCTGGCCCTGATTGGCGGCGGCGAGAGCTGCGCGGCGGTGCGGGCGCGGCGGCGGCGCGGACCGGTGGTGCTGGCCCGCGCGGCGCCGAGCAGCCGGCGGCTCGCGGGGTGCCTGGCGCCCGCCACTCCGGTGGCCGTCGACGGCTACGAGGACGTCTACCCGCGGGCCGCGAGCGGCCCGCTCGGCGCCGGGCGCCTCGCCGCAATGGGAAAATCTGGGCCGATCCGGGGCTGATCGACTCAAACCGCTTGCACGGCCAGCTAGAATCTCCTTTGCTGGACGCGGCACGGGACGGCGCGGACGGGCAAGCGGATGATGACGGCCGAGCTTCCTCGGGCCGTCGTCGGGGCCGCCGCCCGGGCCACTCGCCTACAAGCCGAGCGCGTCTCCCAGCCCCCCCTAGGCGGTTTTCGACGGCGCCCGGCGCACGCGCTCGGAGAAGACCGGCGAAGCTCACTTTTCACCGAAGGCAGGAGACGCCGAAATGTCCGTAGCGGTTCTACAGGAGCTTCAGGAACTCGACGAGGTCAAGGGTCTGATCAGCCGTGGTCAGCAGGTGGGCGTGCTCACCTACGCCGAGATCCAGGGGGCAGTCGCCGAGCTGGCCCTCGACGAGGCCGATCTCGAGGAGCTCCACGGCTTCTTCGAGCGGTCGGAGATCGAGCTGGTCGAGGAGATCGACCCGGCGACGGCGGCGGGCAGCGAGGTCGAGCGGGCGCCCGACAAGCGGGGGCGCCGCAAGGCCAAGACGGCGCTCGACCTGACGCCGGCGATGACGACCGATTCGCTGCAGCTGTTCCTCAAGGGGATCGGCAAGGTGCGGCTGCTGACCGCGCAGGAGGAGGTCGACCTGGCCAAGCGGATCGAGCGGGGCGATCTCGACGCCAAGCAGAAGATGGTGGAGTCGAACCTGCGTCTGGTGGTGTCGATCGCCAAGAACTATCGCAACCAGGGGTTGCCGTTCCTCGACCTGATCCAGGAGGGGACGCTCGGCCTGGTCCGGGCGGCGGAGAAGTTCGACTATCGCAAGGGCTTCAAGTTCTCGACGTATGCGACGTGGTGGATTCGTCAGGCGATCGCCCGGGCGCTGGCCGACAAGGCGCGGACGATCCGGATCCCGGTCCATGTGGTTGAGAAGCTCAACAAGATCGGTCGGGCCGAGCGCAAGCTGGTGACCGAGCTCGGCCGCGAGCCGACGCCGGAGGAGATCGCCGTGGTGACCGGCATCGACCCGGAGGAGGTCGACTCGATCAAGCGCTCGGCGCAGGCGCCGATCTCGCTCGAGAAGCCGGTGGGCGACGAGGACGGCTCGGAGTTCGGGCAGTTCATCGCCGACGAGCTGGCCGAGTCGCCGTATGAGCGGGCGGCCGAGATCCTCAGCAAGGAGGCCTTGCGCGAGGCGCTCGAGAGCCTGAGCTATCGGGAGCGGCGGGTGCTCGAGCTGCGCTATGGCCTGGGTGGCGAGCATCCGCGGACCCTCGACGAGGTCGGGCGGACGTTCAACGTGACGCGCGAGCGGATCCGCCAGATCGAGAATCAGTCGCTGAAGAAGCTGCAAAGCCTCGACGTGGCCCAGAAGCTGCGCGACGCGGCGGTGGCGTGAGCCGGCCGGCGAGCGGCGTCGCCGACCGGGTCGCCCCGGATACACCCCACCGTCCCCCGGCCGGAGCGGGCGGCGCGGCGATTGCGGCGGAGGCCGGGCGCCGCCGCACCTTCGCGATCATCTCCCACCCGGACGCCGGTAAGACGACGCTGACCGAGAAGCTGCTGCTCTACGGCGGGGCGGTCGCCGAGGCCGGGGCCGTCCACGCCCGCCGCAACCGGCGGGCGGCGACGTCCGACTGGATGGAGCTCGAGCGCGAGCGGGGCATCTCGGTGACCTCGACCGTGCTGCGCTTCCGCCAGGCGGGCATCGTCTTCAACCTGCTGGACACGCCGGGCCACCGCGACTTCTCCGAGGACACCCTGCGGGTGCTGGCGGCGGCCGACTGCGCGGTGATGCTGCTCGACGCGGCCAAGGGCGTTGAGGCCCAGACGCTGCGCCTGTTCGAGGTGGCGCGGGCGCGGAGAATCCCGCTGCTGACCTTCGTCAACAAGTACGACCGGCCGGGCATGGAGCCGCTGGAGATGCTCGACCACATCGAGCGGACTCTCGGCCTCCAGCCGGCGCCGATGACCTGGCCGGTCGGGTTGCCGGGCGACTTCCGGGGGGTCGTCGACCGGCGGAGCGGCGAGTTCCATCGGTTCACCCGGTCGGCGGGCGGGGCGACGCGCGCGGCCGACGCCGTCCACTCCCCTGCCGAGGCGGCCGCGGCGGAGCCCGACGCGTGGCCGACGGCCGCCGAGGAACTCGACCTGCTCGACGCGGTCGGCGGCGACCTCGATCCGGAGGCGTTCGCGACCGGGCGGTGCACCCCGGTGTTCTTCGGGTCGGCGGTGTCGAACTTCGGCGTCGAGCTCCTGCTCGACGCGCTCGTCCGGCTGGCCCCGCCGCCGACGGCGCGCTCGTCGTGCTCGGGCGAGCCGAGGCCGATCGACTCGGCGTTCTCAGGGCTGATCTTCAAGGTCCAGGCGAACATGGATCCCCGCCACCGCGACCGGGTCGCCTTCCTGCGCGTCTGCTCCGGCCGCTTCGAACGGGGGATGCGGGCGATCAACGCCCGGACCGGCCGGCCGTTCACCCTGGCCCACGCCCACGAGGTGTTCGGCCAGGACCGGACCGTGCTCGACGAGGCCTATCCGGGCGACGTGGTCGGGATCATCAACGCGGCCGAGCTGCGGGTCGGCGACACGCTCTACGTGGAGGAGCCGGTCGAGTTCCCGCCGATCCCGACGCTGGCCCCGGAGCACTTCGTCACCGTCCGCAACCTCGACACCACGCGCCACAAGCACTTCCACCGGGGGCTGGCCCAGCTCGCCGAGGAGGGGGTGGTTCACGTGCTGCGGCGGGGCGGGCCGACCGACCCGACGCCGGTCCTCGCCGGGGTGGGTCCGCTCCAGTTCGAGGTCGCCGTCGACCGGTTGCGCCGGGAGTTCGGCGTGGCCGTCGCCCTCGACCCGACGCCGTGGTCGATCGCGCGACGGACCGATCGCGACGGGGCGGAGGTCCTTCGCACGAGCCGCCACGCCGAGGTCATGGTCCGGACCGACGGAAGCCAGCTGGCGCTGTTCACCAGCGACTTCATGCTCGAGCGCTTCACCCGCGATCACCCCGACGTCGTCCTCGAGCGCCTGCTGACGCGCTGAGGGCGGGGCGCGCCGTCGGGGGCGCCCCGGCCCGAGGCCGGGCGATCGACGCCTTCCGCGCTCCGGCGCCAGGGGGAGCGCCGGCCTAGCGGGCGGCGGTCATCCCCCCGATCGCCGGCGCGCGCGCTCCTCGCGGCGGATCGCCCGCTCGCGGTCGAGCGGGCCGTCGTCGGCGTAGGGGTCGCCGGCGGACGGGCCGTGACCGGGGGCGACCGCGGGGTCCTCGAGGGGAACCTCTCCCGACCCGGCGGCCGCGCGGCTGGCCAGCGTCTGCGCCCGGACGGCCGGCGGTGTCTGGCGGAGATCGTCCTCGACCCGCTCGCGGATCGCCTCGCCCTCGGAGATCAGCGCCCGCTCCTCGCGGGGGCTCGGTGGCCGCCGGCGAGCATCGGGCTCCCGCCGGCGGGCCGGCCGCGGCCCAGCGGTCCGCCGGCCGAAGGGGATGCGGTCGCGGATCTGGGGCTGGCTGAGGACGAGGCCGACCGCGATGATGGCGACCACTACGAGGATGACGATGAAGGTGCCCATGAAACGCCTCTACTCCCTTGGTTCACGTGCGGATGTGGTGAGTTTGGCAGGCCGGTGAGGTCTACTTGGCGGCGGCGCCGAGCGACGCGGCGACATCCACGTCCTCGACCGGGGCGGACCCGGCGGGCTCGCCGGCGGCCAGGGCGCGCGCGAGGAGCCGGTGGAGGGCGGCCCGCTCGTCGACGCTCAGCGCCCCGAAGATCTCATCCTCGATCGTCTCCTGGATCTGCTCGGCGCTCCGGAGGGCCGTTTCGCCGGTCGGCGTCAGGGCGACGAGATGGCGGCGCCGGTCGACCGGATCGCGGCGGCGCTCGACGAGATCGGCGGCCTCGAGCTCGTTGAGCAGGAGCACGAGGTTGTTGGCCCCGATGCAGAGGACGTCGTCGAGGTCCTGCTGGGGCAGCCGGGGATGGTCGCGAAGGTAGCTGAGCGTGACGAAGTGGCGGAGCGTCATCCCGAGAACCTCCTCGGAGGTCCGTCGATAGACGAGCTTGGCCAGACGGGTCAAGAGAGCGGACATCGGGCCGGATGGGCCGCCACTGTTGGACATATCCCTATCGTAGCGCCCGGAAAGACGATCTACAGCGGCGGGATCATCTATGCTACAGTGATGATCCTTATGGCAGGGAAGTATCTTGCTACAGAGTTGATCCCCGTAACTGTAGGAGTTTTCTTGTTGATTTCCGCCGCCTCCGCGCCCGCCCGGCTACTCAGCGACCACCGCCGCTGGATCGCCCTCGTCGTCGTCTGCCTCGGCCAGCTGATGAGCGTTCTCGACACGACCGTCGTCAACGTGGCGCTGCCGCTCATCCAGCACGACCTCCGTTTCACCCAGTCGAGCCTGACCTGGGTCATCAACGCCTACCTGATCTCCTTCGGCAGCTTCCTCCTGATGGCCGGCCGGGTCGGCGACCTGATCGGCCGCAAGCGGGTCTTCCTCAGCGGCGTCCTCCTCTTCACCGTGGCGTCCGCGGTCTGCGGCTTGGCCCAGGACCAGCTGGTGCTGATCGCCGCCCGGTTCGTCCAGGGCGCCGGCGGGGCGCTGTCGGTCTCGGTGATCCTCGCCATCATCGTGACCGAGTTCCCGCAGCCGTTCGAGCGGGCCAAGGCGATGAGCGCCTACATGTTCGTCGTGGTCAGCGGCGGCTCGATCGGCCTCCTGGCCGGAGGGGCGCTCACCCAGGCGATCAACTGGCATTGGATCTTCTTCATCAACCTGCCGATCGGCGTGGCCACCGTGCTCCTCGGCCGGGCGCTGATCCAGGAGAACGAGGGCATCGGCCGCAAGGGCGGCGTCGACGTGGTCGGCTCGGTTCTCGTGACGGTGGCCATGATGGTCGGCGTGTACGCGATCGTCGAGGTCCCCCAGTACGGGTGGGGCTCGCCGCACACGCTCGGCTTCGGCGGGGCGGCGATCGCTCTGCTGGCGACCTTCCTGCGCGTGCAGGCAACCGTGGCCAACCCGATCATGCCGCTGCGCATCCTGCGCCTGCGGGGCCTGATCGGATCGAGCGCGGTGCGGGGCTTCCTGGTCACGGGCATGTTCACGACGTTCTTCCTCGGCGCCCTCTACCTCCAGCAGGTCCTCCACTACAGCGCGGTGGCCACCGGCCTCGCCTTCCTGCCGATGACGCTCACCGTGGCCATCCTGTCGCTCGGCGTGACCGCGCGAATGGTGGCCCGGGTCGGGCCGATGCGGACGCTCGTCCCCGGGCTGCTCTCGTGCGCGGCGGCCCTGGTCCTGCTCTCGACGGCGGGGGTCCACGCGAGCTACTTCCCGACGGTCTTCTTCGCCTACCTCCTGCTGGGACTCGGCGCCGGAAGCTCGTTCATGCCGCTGCTGAGCATCGCCATGGCCGACGTTCCGCCGCGGGACGCGGGACTCGGCTCGGGGATCGTCAACGTTTCGATGCAGGTCTCCGCCGCGCTGGGGCTGGCCGTCCTGAGCACGATCGCCACCAACCACACCCACGCGCTCAGCGCCCAGGGCCGTCCGCTGGTCAGCGCGCTCACCGGCGGCTACCACCTGGCGTTCGAGATCGCGGCTGCGGTGGTCGCGGTCGGGGTGATCGTGGCGATCGTCGTCCTGCGCCCGCCGCAGGCGCAGGCGGCCGAGGCCGACCGGGCGCTCCATCCGGCGGGCCGCGAGGCGGCGGCGGCCCCGGCCGCGTGACCTACGGGCCGGCGCTCGGGCCCGAGCAGCCCAGCGCCGGCCCGACGGAGTCGCCCACCGGCCGGCCCGGAGGGGTCGCCCCCGGCCCGGCCCGGCGGAGTCGCCCCCGGCCGGCCGGACGGAGTCGCCCCCGGCCGGCCCGGCAGGGTCGCCTATTGGTGGTAGGGGATCGTCTTCGACTTGGCCGCCTTGCAGACGTAGATCGTGCCGGCGGTCCCTTCACTGCGTTGCTTGACCTTCGCGTAGAAGTGGCCCAGCGTGATGCCGGCCGACCCGGAAGCCGTGAGCTTCCACCTGCCGGAGGAACTCGTCGTCGTCGAGCCGAGCACCAGCGATGGGGACCGGTAGAGCGTCACCTTGCGCGGGCTCTTGCACGCCGCGTTGGTCGAGGTCACCTTGCCGCTGAACGTCAGCCCGTTGCTCTTGATCGTGATGTGGGAGGCGAGCTTCACCGTCTGCGTGGCGCCCGCGGTGGTGAGCCCCGTCACGAGCATCGTCGTCGCGGCGCAGATTCCGATCGCCGCCACCTTCAGTCCCCTCTTGCGCATGTCACTCCCTAATTTCATGGGGCGTATGTTCCGAAGCTCCAGATGTTGCCCTCGGGGTCGCGGGCGGAGAACTCGCGCGAGCCGTAGTCGGTGTCGGCGAGGGGCTTGACGATCTCGGCGCCGGCAGCAACCGCCCGGTCGTGGAGGGCGTCGGGCTGCTCGGTCGAGAGGTAGACCCAGCCCTGGCCGGCGTGAGAACCCCAGAGCGGATCGCCGTCCGCGGGTTCGGTGCCGAGCATGACGATCCCGCCGAAGCCGCTGAGCTCGGCGTGCCGGATCACGCCTTCGCCGTCGGCGTAGGCCTCCTTCTGCTCGAAGCCGAAGGCCTCGACGAGCCAGTCGATGGCGGCGCGGGCGTTGTGGTAGCGAAACGACGGGTAGACGGTCATGTGCGAAACCTACGCCCTCGGGGCGCACCTGTCATGGAATGTTCGGTGCCGTCGGTGCCAGGATCACCAGGCGGTAGCCGGGCGTGGCCCCGGCTCGACCCCGGCGGTTCACGCGAGCGGGCGAGCGCGGCGGACGGCGGCCCGCGCCTCAGCCTGAGAGGATCGGCGCCGCGATGGAGCCACGGATCAGCCTCGTCACCCTCGGAGTGTCCGACCTTGCCCGGGCCAAGGCGTTCTACGAGCGGCTCGGCTGGTCCGGGCAGGAGCTCGAGGAGACCGTCTTCGTGCAGGCCGGCGGGCTCGCCCTGGTGCTCTGGGGTCGCGACAGGCTCGCCGCCGATTGCGGCGTGCCCGCCGGATCGCCGGGCGGCTTCGGGGGGATCGTCCTCGCCCACAACGTCCGCTCCCCGGCGGAGGTGGACGAGATCATGGCCGCCGCAGGTGAGGCCGGCGCCGACGTGACCCGGCCTCCGACCGAGACCTTCTACGGCGGCTACGCCGGCTACTTCGCCGACCTCGACGGCCACGCCTGGGAGGTCGCCTACAACCCCGGCTTTCCGATCGCCGCCGACGGCACCCTCACCATCCCCGAATTCCCCGCCGCCCAGGACTAAGTCGGACTAGACTAGACTAGACTTAGTTTGCGCCGACGCCCGGCGTCAGCCGTAGACGTCGTAGGGCCCGTCAGACCGGCGGGCCGCCACCCCGGCCAGGCACGCCGTCAGCCGGGTGTAGAGCGGCGACGGCGGGTCTGACTGGAGAACCACGGGGCCCTCGCGAAGGCGGGACCGCAGCGCCGTGCACGTCTCCCCCGGGCCGATCACGCTGAGCTTGTGCTCGAGCCGGTCGCCCCTCAGCATGACCACCGTTCCGGGCGCGGTGGCGATCGGCCGCGTCCCGTTGGCCAGATCCGGTACGCCCGCCCGCAGCAGCGCCCCGTCGGGCAGCCCGGTCAAGGCATGGCGCCCGACGTAGCCGTCGGCGGCCACCGACAGCCCGAGCACGCAGGCCACGCCGAGCGCCCCCGCGAGCAGGCGCCGATCCTGGCCGAGCCCCCGGCGGGCCACCTTCGATGACGACACCGTCGCCGCGGCGAGCGCGCCGGCGCCCGCCGCCACCCCGAGCAGCAGCGCCGACGGTGTGTAGGGGAAGCCCAGCGCCGCCGTTCGCCAGCATGACCAGACGATCGCCGCGCCAAAGACCACCGTCACCGCCCGGCGCAGCCCGGGACCCGCCCCGCGTGCCGACAGCGCGACGGCCACCGCGCACGCCCCGAGCGCCGGCAGCAGGTAGCGCGTCGCCCCGACCGCGAAGTCGTCGCTGACGATGCCCGTGTACGGCGCCGCCCCCCAGGCCAGGAGCGCCGCCGCCGCGGCTGCCCCCGCGGCCGCCGCGACCCGCGAGCGCCGCACGAGCGGGAGGACGATCGCCCCCGCCATCAGCACCACGCCGCCGGCCAGCGCGTTGAGGTAGCCCTCGTAGTGGGCGCCGACCAGGTGCCGCGGATGATCGAGAAAGCTGCTCTGGAAGGGCACGAGGCCGGCCGGCAGCCGGTCTCCCCACGGCGCGGCCACCAACGGCCACAGCGGCGACCCGTGGACGACCAGGTTGCGCAGCGGCCACACCCCGCCGATCGCCACCCCGAGGCCGAGCACGGCCACCAGCCGGCCCCGGTGCTCGGCGGCCGCTCGCCGCAGCGGCCCGGCGCAGACCCTGGCCAGGGCAAGGACGAGGAGGGCCGGCGTCGTCTTCGTCCCCAGGCAGAGCGCCGCCGCCAGCACCGCCGGGTAGACGAGCCCCGGCGTCCGCCGCGCCGCCACCGCAAGGCCCGCGCAGACCGCCAGCCATGCCGTCGCCGCCAGGTCGGTCGTCGGCCCGCCGAGCCCGAACACCGCCAGCGGGAGCACGGCCACCGCCGCCGTCCCGAGAACCCCCTCCCGGGCGGGCACCCCCAGCTCGCGGAGCGCCAGCCAACCCCCGGCGACCAGCGCCGCCAAGAGGATGGGCGACCAGATCGACGCCACTACCCAGCTGCGCGAGATGCCCAGACCCCAGGCGACCAGAACCTCGTTGGTCACCGGATAGTTGCCCACCGCCAGCCCGTCGAGTACGGCGACCACGCTGCCCGGGCGGCCGTTCTGCACCCAGGCCGACGCGATCGGCAGGTGGTAGATGAGGCCGTCGCCGCCGATGAACGGATGGCGCAGCTGGAAGGCGATCCACCCGACCACAACGCCCGCCGCCGCCCCGACCCCGACCGCCGTCCCCGGCGCCGCCCGGCGCACCCAGCCGAGCAGCTCGACCAGCGCCCCCGTCGCCGGCCCCCGCGCCGCCGCCCGCACCGCCGTCCAAGTCGCGAGCGCCGCGAGCGTCAGCGCGACGCCGTCCCCGCCCAACCCGACCAGCCCGAGGGCCAGCGCCTCGACCCCCGCCGCGGCCGCGGCCAGCGTGATGGCGCACAGCGCCCGCTCGACGCCCCGGGCCCCCAGCCCCCACGCGAGTCGCAGCCCCGCGGCGGCGAGCGCCAGCGTCGCCAGGACGAGCAGCGCCTGGTCGGCGACCACCGACGGCGTCATCGCCGCATCATCGAAGCCGGGGCCCCCGGCGGCCCGGTCGCTCAGCCGGCATTCAGCTCGCGGTAGAGCTCGAGGTAGCGCTCCGTGCACCGGTCGGTCGAGAACTCCGCCGCCCGCGCCCGGCAGCGCGCCGCCGTCGCCGGATCCCCGGCCAGCTCGAGCGCCTCGAGCAGCGCCGCGGCGAGACTCTCCGGCTCGTCGCCCTCGAACAGCCGCCCGATCTCCGGACGGTCCACCACCTCCGGGATCCCCCCCAGATTCGAACCGACGCACGGCGTCCCGCAGGCCAGCGCCTCGGCCAATACCAGGCCGAACGCCTCGTCCTGTGACGGCAGCGCCGAGACCCACGCCGTCCCGTAGGCCTCGGCCAACGCCGCCCGGTCGTCGAGGTCGGCGAAGGCCACGCCCGGCACGTCGGCCACCGCGCTCGACCCGGCCGGCCGGTTGAGCACCAGGCGCGCGTCGGGACGCTCTCGCCGCACCAGCGCGAACGCCTCGACGAGGAGCCCCACGCGTTTCCGGGGACGCTCGATCGCCGCCGCGCAGACGATCGTCGGCACCGGCAAACGCGCCCGAGCCGGCGCGAACCGGTCCAGATCAACCCCCGGTGCGATGACCCGCGCGTCGCTCGCCAGCCAGCGCCGACACGCGGCCGCCGCGGCCTCGGTGAGGACGACCAGCGCGCTCGCCTCGGCGATCGCCCGCTGCATGATCTCCATCCGCCCGCGCCGGTCGGCCAGCGCCCGCCGGTGGGGAATGCCCATCAGCGAGAAGACCACCGGGCGCCCCGTCCGCCGCCCCCACCGCCCCGCCGCCAGGGCGTCGGTCGCATACAGCGCGTGCGCGACGTCGTCGTCGCCGGCCCGCAGCGCCGCATAGCTGAACGGGACATGCGTCAGGTGGTCCTCGTACATCCGCCGGCGCAGGCGCCCGGCCGGCGGCCGCCACACCCGCGTGACCGGGAGGCCGTCCTCGAGCGCCCGCTGCGGCCACCCCGGATGGCTGGTGATCAGCCGCGGCCGGTGCCCCCGCGCGAGCAGCCCGTCGGCCAGCTCGCGCGCGAAGCGTTCGGACCCCCGCCGCACCTCCGGCCAATAGCACGGGCTGAGCAGCGCCACCCGGGTCAAAGGAAGACGGTCCGCGCCATCGCGCTCCCGACCGTCAGGGCGGCGACCTCGAACGCGTCGGTGACCGCCGCCCCCGGCAGCTCGCCCGCCGCCCGCGCGCGCCCCCGCGCCGAGGAGCCGTAGGACGGCGCGGCCGCAGCCGCCCACGGGAGCGCCAGCGCCACCGCCAGCCCGCAGCGCGCCGCCGCCGGCACGCCGGCCCGGCCGAGCAGCCCGGCGGCCGCCGCGCCCCCCGCCGCCAGCATCAGGCGCGCGTGGCGCGGCTTCCAGAAGATTCGCCCGATCGAAGCGTTCCCCCGCATCTGCGGGTGACGCGCCACCACCGCCGGCAGGTGGCGCCACCGCCAGCTCGCCCGCACCGCCCCGGCCAGCGAGCGCGGCTCGACGGCGTGATAGGTCAGCGCCTCCGGCGCCCCGACGAGCGGCGCCCCCCCGGCCCGCGCCCGCCAGGCCAGATCGGTGTCCTCGCCCCCCTCGAGCCGCTCGTCGAAGCCGCCCGCCCGCTCGAGCACCTCCCGCGGGTAGACGACGTTGCAGGTCTGCACCCAGTCGACCGGCGGGTCGATGTCCTGGGTGTGCGGATGCGCGCACGCGTGGAGCAGCCCCAGCTCGTCCGGGTCGGGACGGGTCGTGCCCTGCACGATCGCTCCCCGGTGGTCGATCGCCGCCGCCAGCGCTCGCTCGAGCCAGGTCGGCGGCGGGCGGCAGTCGTCGTCGGTGAAGGCGATCAGCGGCGCCCGCGCCAGGCGCCAGGCCACGTTGCGCTGTGCACCCGGGGGGTTTCGCCCGGGCGGGAGCCCCACGCTTCGCAGCACCCCGGCCGCGGCCAGCGGGTGCGCCTCGAGCAGCGCCGCCGTCCGCTCCCCGCGCGAGTCGTGGCAGACGACGACCTCGAAGCGATCCCGCGCGAGCGTCTGCTCCTCGAGCGCGTTCAGCAGCCACAACAACCGCAGCGGACGCTCGTGCGAGGCGATCACCACCGAGATCGACGGGGCTGGCATGCCGCCTATCGTAGTCGCGGTGGGCCCCCCCGAGCCCCCAGGATCACTGGTAGCGTGACGGCGGCGCATGACCGAGAGCACGACCCCGACGCCGCCGCTCGTGCCCCCCGGCGAGCCGCCGGCGCCCGTGCCGACGAGCGGGCCTCCGTCGCCCCCGCTGATGCCCACCGGCGAGGCGCCGGGCCCCGTTCCCACCCCCCCGCCCCGCGCCGTTCGCGAGCACGTCGGCCTCCGCCAACGCGCCGCCCGGGGGACGATGATCAACGCCGCCTTCCTCGCCGCCCTCACCTCGCTCGGCCTGGTCAAGGGGTTCGCCGTCGCCGGGTTCCTCAGCCGCCGCGACTACGGCGTCTGGGGGGTGCTCGTGGTCACCCTCGGCACGCTCGGCTGGCTCAAGCAGGTCGGCATAAGCGACCGCTACCTCCAGCAGGACGACGACGACCAGGAGCTCGCCTTCCAGCGCGCCTTCACGCTCGAGCTGTTCATCAGCGCTGCCTTCTTCTTCCTCGCCCTCGTCGTCGTCTTCCTGATGACCCTCGTCTACGCCCGTCCCGAGCTCCTAGCGCCCGGCCTGGTGGTGATCCTGATCATCCCCGCGCTCGTCCTCCAGTCGCCGCTCTGGGTCTTCTGGCGCCGACTCGAGTTCGTCCGCCAGCGCTCGCTCGAGGCAATCGACCCGGTCGTCGAGTTCGTCGTCACCGTCGGGCTCGCCGCCGCCGGCGCCGGCTACTGGAGCCTCGTTATCGGCCTGCTCGCCGGCAACTACGCCAGCGCCCTCGCCATCGTCCGCGCCTCGCCCTACCGCCTCGCGCTGCGCTACGACCGCGGCACCCTGCGCCAGTACGTCCGCTTCTCCTGGCCCCTGGTCGCCGCCGGTGCCGGCGGGATCGTCGTCGCCCAGAGCTCGGTGCTCGTCGGCAACGCCGCCGTCGGCCTGGCCGGCGTCGGCTCGATCGCCCTCGCCAGCTCGGTCGCCCTCTACACGACCCAGGTCGACCAGATCGTCACCGCCACCCTCTATCCCGCGATCTGCGCCGTGCGCGACCGCGCCGACCTGATGTTCGAGTCGTTCGTGAAGTCCAACCGGCTCGGGCTCATGTGGGGGGTCCCGCTCGGCGTCGGCATCGCCCTCTTTGCCCCCGACCTCGTCCACTACGGGCTCGGCCCCCACTGGGAGCCCGCCGTCGAGCTGCTCCAGATCTTCGGACTCGTCGCCGCCGCCGACCAGCTCGGCTACAACTGGGACGCCTATTACCGCGCCCGCGGCGATACCCGCCCGATCGCCGTCGTCAGCATCACGGCGATGCTCGCCTTCGTCTGCGCTGCCCTCCCGCTCCTGGTGATCTACGGCCTGCGCGGCCTGGAGATCGGGCTCGGGGTCACCGCCGCGGTCACCGTGACCGCCCGCGCGATCTACCTCGCCCGGCTCTTCCCGGCCTTCGGCATGGCCCGCCACGCCGCCCGCGCGATCGCGCCGACGATCCCCGCCGCGGCGCTGATCCTCGCCCTGCGCACCATCGACGGCCGGCGGACGCTGCTCGTCGCGGCGGGCGAGATCGCCGCCTACCTGATCGCCATGGCCTCCGCCACCCTGCTGATCGAGCGGTCGCTGCTGCGCGAGCTCGCCGGCTACCTGCGGCGCACGAGCCCCGCGGCGGCCGAGGCTTCGGCTTAGGGGCTCGCTCGCGCGTGCCCATGGGCCTCACGGCTCCCGGGCCCGGCGCCGGATCCAGAGACTGCTCGGCGCGGCCTCCGGCGTCAGCGACGGGACGAGCCTGCGGATCGCCGGCGTCCGCAGGCGGGCGAGCGCGTGGTTGGCGCAGAGGACGTCCCACTCCTCGTTGTGGGCGAGGAAGGCCTGGAGCAGGTAGTGCTCCTGCCAGAACACGCCGAACTCCTCGAGCAGGACGCGCGGGTATTCAAACGGGCGAAAGAAGTCGTGGACATGCACCACGACGCCGGGTGCGAGCTGCGGCAGCAGCTCGAGCAGGAGGCGGACGACCTCGCCGCCCGGCTTGAGCGTGTGGGTGGTGTCGATGACGAGGACGTCGCCGGCGGCGAGCGAGAGCAGCGTCCCCGCCGGCAGGTCGCCGGCCGAAGTCCGGCTGAGCTCGATCCGGTCGCTGATCGGCCCGAGCACCGCCGACGGATACGGGTCGTAGACCTCGTGCCGCGCACGGCGGCCGGCCCCGGCGTTGCGGCGCGCCGCGCCGGCGATGACCAGCGTCGAGTATCCCGCCCCGATCTCGACGATCCGCGGCGGCGCCAGGCTGCGGATCATCGCGTAGAGGATCTCCGCGTCGACGCTGCCGAAGAACGGGTTCTCGATGAAGAAGCCCTCGGCGTTCCCCGGCGCCCGGGCCGGCGGCGAGAACTCGGTCAGGTAGCCGGCGAGGCGGCTCGCGATGAAGTCGAGCTGTGCGTCGAGGTCGAAGCGGAGCCCCGGCATCGGGTCCGGCGTGCTCCAGACGCGCTCGGGGATCGCCCCCACATCGGGGATCGGGCTGTAGTAGTCGGCCCGCACGACGTGGTAGCCGAGCCGGCGGAGCACCCGCCGCGCGAGCCGGTACTCCGCCGCGGCGTGGCCCGCCCGCCACTGCGCCACGAGCGAGCCGAGGCGCCCGGTCACCGCAGCGCGCCGCGGGCGAAGTTCCCCAACCGGCTCGGGCATCGGCGAAGGCTAATGCACGGCCTCGCCCCACCCGACGGGCGAAGCTCTCCGGGCCGCGCCGGCGCTCACCCGGCGGCGGGCTGCGGCTGCTTGAGACCCTCGACGATCAGCTCGCGCACGAAGCGCCTGTGGAGCGACTGGAGGTCGAGCGACGGCGACAGCTCGTGGGTCACCGAGTCGATCGTCAGCACCACCTTCATGTAGAGGACGACGACCGGATCGATCGCCATCCGGTGCGTCCGGGTGATGGCGAGCAGGTCCACCTGGTAGTCGGCCATGATCTCGCGTTTGCCGGAGACGGCGCGGTCGAGGTCGGCCACGAAGCGATGCGTCCGCTGGACGATCTCGTCGGTGGCCGCCGACAGGAGCGTCGCGGACGACGGCTGCACCCAGCGGAGGAACTCGCTGATCGCCGCGTCGACTTCTCCGGTGAAGAGGCTCGACGCGTAGCTCACGAGGGACTCGCGCACCGGCATCGGCAGCCGCCCGATGATCCCGAAGTCGACGTAGCCGATCCGGTTGTCGGCGAGGAGTAGCAGGTTGGCCGGATGGAGGTCGCCGTGGAAGACGCCGACCGCATACACCTGGTTGAGGAAGTTCCAGACGATGTTCGCCGCCGCCTGGTCGAGTTCGAAGCCCGCCGCGCGCAGTCGCTCGACGGTGCCCTCGCGGTCGCGGCGCAGGTCGCGGATGACGTCGACGAGGAGGATGCCGTCCAGACGCTCGGCGGTCAGCACCCGGCGCGTGGTGAGCGCGGCGTGCACCTCGGGGTTGTGCTCGGTCTCGGCGTCGCGGGTGTTGGCGCGCAGCTCGCTTGCGTTCGCCGCCTCGGCCCGGTAGTCGAGCTCGTCGCGGGTCCACCGCGCAAACTCGTCGATCACGTCGCGGGTCCGCGTGCCCCCGAAGGCGTGGGTCAGGTCGAGCAGCCCGGCGACCCGGTACATCAGCGAGATGTCGGTCGTAAACAGGTTCTCGACGCCGGGGCGCTGGACCTTCACGGCGACCCGCGCCCCCGACGGGAGGACGGCATCGTGCACCTGTCCGATCGAGGCCGCGCCGAACGGCTCGCGGCCGAAGGATGCGAACAGCTCGTCGATGTCGCGTCCGAGCTCGCGGCGGACGATCCGCTCGACCTCGCGGTAGGGGAACGGCGACACCTCGTTGAGCAGTCCGAAGAGCTCTTGGCAGTAGGCCGCCGGGAGGATGTCGAAGCGCAGGGCCAGCGTCTGTCCGAGCTTGACCCAGGTCCCGCCGAGCTCCTCGAGCGCCCGGCGCAGGCGGACGGGACCGGGCATCGCCCGCCGGCGGGCCGGGACGAGCGCCGGCACGATCCCGTAGACCAGCGCCGCGCGGACGAGCTGGACGACGCGCCTGGCGCTCGTCATCCGCGCCTGGCTCTCGGCCTGCTCATCGCGCGCCGAAGGCTATCGGCCGGGCCGGGCCGGTAGGCGGACCGCCGAGCCGCACCGCCGGGCGTCCGCCGGGAGTCAGCTCGCGCCGAGCTCCCCGGGGTCGGCCGGCACGTCGACCGCGTGCTCGCGCAGGGCCGTGAGCGCAACCACAGCGAGCGCGCGCTCGTGCGTCGAGGCCAGCACGACGAAGGCGGCCGCACCCTCCTGATGGGCCCGCATCCAGTTGGCCGCCGTCACGCACCACCGGTCGCCGGGCACCAGCCCGGGGAACGCGTACTCCGGCATCGCGGTGATCAGGTCGTTGCCGATGTCCCGCTGGTGCTCGAGGAACTCCTCGGTGACGACCGCGCAGATCGTGTGGCTCCCCCGGTCCTCGGGCCCGGTCCGGCAGCACCCGTCGCGGTAGAAGCCGGTGAGGGGCTCGATGCCGCACGGCTCGAGCTCCCCTCCGAGGACGTTGCGCTCGCTCACCCCGCGATTATCGCGCGCCCCGCCCGTGCAGGGCGCTACGCTCAGCGCGCGCGGCGAAGCTCGGCCCAAACCGACCCGGCGATCCGGGCGGCGTACTCGGCCCGGGCGATCCCTAGCAGGTCGCGCTGGGCCAGGGCGTCGGCTCCGAAGCGCCGCAGGGCCCAGTCGCCGGCGAGCGCCGGCCGTGGATGGCGCCAATAGCGCCAGCCGACCGCCATCGGCAGCCGGTGATGGTGCTGCGCGCTCGAGAAGCCGTGGCGGAACGCCCGGCGGAGGATCGGCCCGAGGCGCGTCTCGGCGGCGTGGCTGATCGCCGCCTCCGGGCAGTAGCCCAGCCGGTGGCCGGCGGCGCCGGCGCGCAGGCACAGGTCGACGTCCTCGCCGATCTGCCGGTACTGGGCGTCGAAGCCACCGATCGAGGCGAACGCCGCGCGCCGAACACCGAGGTTCGCGCTGGCCGCCCAGCCGTGGTCGCGGACGTTCTCCTCCTGGGCGAAGCGCCAGAGCAGCTCGAGGCGCTCGCAGCGGCTGGGTGGGGCGGCGGTGTCGAGCCGCACCGGCCCGGCGACCAGCGGCGCGCGCGAAAGGCAGTCGAGCAGCGCCTCGAGCCAGCCCGGCTCGGCGCGGCAGTCACCGTCGGTGAAGGCGATCAACTCGGCCCCGGCCGCCTCGACGCCCCGGTTGCGCGCGAGCCCGCGGTTGGCCCAGGCTTCGCGGACGACGACCGCTCCGGCTCGGCGCGCCGTCTCGGCCGCCGCGTCGTCGCGGGAGCCGTTGTCGACCACGACGACCTCGAAGCGCTCAGCGGCGAGCGTCTGGGCGGCGAGGCTCTCGAGCAGGAGACCGAGCGCGGCGGCTCCGTTGCGCACGGGGACGACGACGCTGATCTCGGGCCGGGCCACGGGCCGCAGGCTACCCTTGCGCGTCATGCCAGTCGCCCTCCCGGCCGCCCAGGTGGCCGTCGCCGTCGTCTCCTGGAACACGCGGGAGCTGCTCGGGCAGGCGCTCGATTCGCTGCGCGCCGACGCCGCGGCGGGCCTCGCCGAGGTGTGGGTGGTCGACAACGCCTCGAGTGACGGGTCGGCCGCCCTGGTGCGCGACGTCTACCCGTGGGTCAACCTGATCGCCGCCCCGGAGAACCTCGGCTACGGGCCGGCGGTGAACGAGGTCGCCCGGCGCACGGCCACCCAGTGGATCGCCGCCGCCAACGCCGACGTCGCCCTCGCACCGGGAGCGCTCGCCGCGCTCCTGGAGGCGGCGGCCTGCGCCCCCCGGGCCGGCGCCTTCGCGCCGCGGCTGGTGACCACGGACGGCTCGACCCAGCACACCGTCCACGCCTTTCCCACCCCGGCCGTAACCCTCGTCTTCAACCTCGGCCTCTGGCGCGCGGTGCCCGCGGCCGGCGAGCGGCTCTGCCTGAACGGCCGGTGGGATCCCGACCGAGCGCGCGAGGTCGACTGGGCCCACGGTGCGTTCCTGCTCGTGCGCCGAGCCGCCTGGGAGGAGGTCGGCGGGTTTGACGCGGCCCAATGGCTCTACGCCGAGGACCTCGACCTCTGCTGGCGCCTGGCCCGCGCCGGCTGGAGTACGCGCTACGAGCCCGGCGCCCGGGCCCGCCACGCGGTCAGCGCCGCCACCCGGACCGCCAGCTGGGGCGCCGAGCGCGAGGTCCGCGCCCAGGCCGCCGCCTACGCCTGGATGGCGCGCCGGCTCGGCGTCCGGCCGGCCCGCCTCGTCGCGGCGATCAACGTCGCCGGCGCGCTCGCCCGGTGGGCACCGCTCGCGCTCGCCGCCCGGCGCGACCCGGCGCGCTTTGCCGACTCCCGCGACCGTCACCGCGCCTACCTGCGGATGCACTCCACCGGCCTCGCTCGCTGACGAGCGATCGCGGCCGACGGCGGACGCGCGGGGTCCGGTTCGCGGCCGCGAGCGATATCCCTGGTAGTGCAGCATTTCTTGCAGCCCGCGCCGATGCAAGGCGAGCGGCGTGCCGGGCTGTTAGCTTCGCGGGCAGCCGCGCCGCCCCCGCCCCCGCCGCCGGCAGGTCCGGCCGCTCTCGCCGCACATGGACGCGCCCTCGCCCACCACGCTCTTCGCCTCCGCCGGGGTGCCCCGGCGGCTGCTCGCCGCCCTCGTGGCGAGCGCCGTCTGCCTGCTCTACGCGGCGCCGTCGTCCCAGGGCGATCTCCAGGGCAGCCTCTCCTCCCGCCAGGCGGCCGCCGGACAGCTGCGCGCCTCGATCGCCGCCGAGACCCAGCGCATCCAGGCGACGACCGGCGGCGTCCAACGCGCCGAGGCGCGCCTGGCGGCGCTCCAGGCGCGGGCCGGCGCCCGCGAGGCCGAGCTAGCGGCCGTCCAGCGGAACCTGGTCGCCGCCCGCAATCGCCTGACCCGGCTCGAGAACCGGCTCCATACCGCGGCGACGGCACTCAAGGCGAACCTCGTCGCCAGCTACGAGGGAGCCACCCCCGACGTGGTGAGCGTGGTGCTCGACGCCCACGGGTTCGCCGACCTGCTCGACCGCATCGACTTCCTCCGGCGGGTCAGTATCCACGACGCCGACATCTTCGCCGGCGCCCGGACCGCGCGCACCGCCGTACTCGGCCAGGCCGTCCGCCTCGAGGGGCTCCAGGCGCGCGACCAGGCGCTGGCCAACGAGGTCCTCGCCGCCCGCGACAGCGCCGCCGCGGTTCAGGGGGCGCTCCTCAGCCACCAGGCGTCCCTGGTCGCCGGCCGTGCCGGTGACCAGGCGGCGCTCGGGCGCCTGAAGGGCCAGATCTCGGCGCTCGGCGCGCGGATCGCCCGCGCTCGGGCCCAGGCGTTCGCCACCCCGGTCAGCCCCGGAAGCTCGATTCCGATCTCGGCCGGCGGCCTGGCGCAGCCCCCGTCGGGCGCTCCGGCGGCCGTCGCCCAGGTGATGGCCGCCGGCAACGCGATCGCCGGCCTCCCCTACCTCTACGGCGGCGGGCACGCCTCCTTCCAAGCCCAGGCCTACGACTGCTCGGGGTCGGTCAGCTACGCGCTCGCCGCCGCCGGCCTCGTCTCCTCCCCCCTCGACTCGACCGGCTTCGAGAGCTGGGGCGATCCGGGCCCGGGGCGGTGGATCACCGTCTACGCCAACGCCGGGCACGCCTTCATGGTCGCGGCCGGCTGGCGCTTCGACACCGTCGCGCTCGCCTCCGACGGGACGCGCTGGACGCAGACGATGACCGACACCAGCGGCTTCGTCGCCCGCCACCCGCGCGGACTCTGAGCCGGTCTCGCCGGGGGCCCGTTCAGCGGCGGCGGCGGCGCGGCCGCCGCCCGGAGAGGACGACGACCCCGATGCCGCCGGCTAAGCCGAGCAGGGTCACCACCAACCCGATCCGGATCGAGGCCGGCCGGTAGACGAAGCGCACCAGGTGGGCGCCGGCGCCGGCCGCCACCGCCCGGAAGGCGCCGTCGGCGGCGAGGATCCGGGCCGGGCGCCCGTCGACGCGGGCGCTCCAGCCCGGGTAGTAGAGGTCGCCGAGGACGACGTAGCCGGGGTGGGCCAGGGTGACCGAGACGGTCACCGCCGTGTCGCTGCTCGAGACGATCTCAGCCGGTGCCGGGCGGGGCGCGCGACCGGAGGGTGCCGCGGCCGGCGCCCCCTCGATCACCGGCCGCCGCGCGAGCTCCGCTGCGCTCTGCCCACGGAGCGCCGCCGCCGCCGCGGCGAGACCGCCGACCGGGAGCCAGGAGTAGGCGCCGAAGGCCCGCGGCAGGGCGTGGGCGTTCTCGATCAGCCGCTGTCCGGGCGCCTGGTAGACGACCCGAAGCCCGGGACCGGGCGGAACGCTCCCGCCGTGGTCGACGATCTGCGCGGCGCCGAGCAGGTCGAGCAGGGTGCGGTCCGATCCTCCGGCGCCCGGCTCGCCGAGCCCGCGGTCGGGCGCGATCACGCTGTCGCCGAAGGCGCGGAGCACCGATCCGCCCAGCGCCTGCACGACCGCGCTGTAGCGCTTGATCTCCGGCAGGTCCTCGACCCGGACGTCGGCGTGGCCGTAGAGCTCGGCCAGGTTGGGGGCGACATCGAAGCTCGGCGCCGCCAGCCGTGTGTCGCGCCGGGCCAGCGCGAGCGCCGCCGGGGCCGGCGGGTGGGCGAGCGCCGGGGGGAGCGCCGGCTGGTAGCCGCGGCCGATCGTCACCAGGTCGGCCAGGGCGAGCGCGAGCACGAAGGCCAGGGCGGGCGCCCGTGCCCGCTCGAAGCGCAGGGCGATCGCGGCGGCGGCCAGCGCGAGGGCGGCGATGAGGACCCAGCGCACCAGGGCGCCGGCGGCGGCGATCGCCGCCGATCCGGGATCCAGCTGCTGGACGGGCAGTTGGCGCAGCGCGCCGCGCCAGGCGCCGGCGATCGCCCCGCCGCGCAGGAGGAGCGCGGCCGCCACCGGCACGGCGGTCGCCACCGCCATCAGGCGCACGGCGCGGACCTGCCGCGCCCGGTGGGCGCCGAGCAGCTGGTCGAGCGTCAGGCCGGCGAGCATGGCCAGCGAGAAGGCGGCCAGCCAGACGAAGTAGTGGATGACCATCAACGAGAGCGGCGGTACGTGGGTCACCAGCCAGCGCAGCCCGGGGAGGTCGACCATCAACGCCAGCGAGCCGATCGCGGCGGCGGCGAAGAAGCGCTGCGCCGGGCGGCGGGGGACCGCGAGCATGCCGACCCAGAGCAGGACGGGCACGACGCCGAGGTAGGCGCGGCCCAGGAAGATGCTCGAGATCGCGCCGGCGCCGCCGGCGTCGAAGATCCGCTTGTCGGGGCGCCCCCACCATTCGGGGAAGACCAGCCCGACCGCGAGCTGGCGCAGCGAGTCGGGCCCGTTGACGCGCCCGACCCGCGTCGACTGCCCGAGCAGCTCGACCAGCGGCACCCAGGACAGGGCGCCGACCGCGGCGGCGAGGACCAGCGACCCGGCGGCCAGGCGCAGCCGCCGGCCGGCGGCTGCGCCCTCGCGGTCGCGGGCGCCGGCGATCCGGGCCAGCAGGTAGGCGGCGGTGCCGGTCAGGGCGACCAGCAGCGACTCGGGATGGCCGCCGTAGAGGGCGATGCCGATGGTCAGCCCGAGCGCGGCGGCGTCGGAGGACCGCCCCCGCCTGCCGAGACGCTCGGCGAAGAGAAACATCCACGGCATCAGCGCGACGACGTCGGTCATGCCGTGGCCGAGCCAGACGACGTACTGGGTGCCGAAGGCGAACGCGCCGGCGGCGAGCGCCGCGGCGGCCGGGCGCAGCCGCAGCGAGCGGGCGAAGCAGTAGGTGCCGCCGGCGGTGAGGATCAGCTTGGCCAGCGCGATGAAGCCGAGCGAGCGCCAGAAGGGCAGGACGTAGGCGAGCCAGCTGGTCGGAAACAGCTGCGAGGCGGCCTGGGCGCCGAGCGGACGGCCGGTGCCGACGGAGGGGTCCCAGACCGGCAGCCCCCCGCCGCGGATCGCCTCGCGGGCGTGCAGCAGATACGGCTCGACCACGAAGACGAGGTCGGTCAGGCTCGGATTGGCGGCGCGCAGGAGGCCGGGCGGGCGCACGCTGGTGAACGGCGGCACCGTGAACAGCGTCAGGTCACCGGGAGCGAGGATCCTCCCGCCGAGGATCGCGTCGCCCAAAAGCCAGACGGCGGCCAGCACGAGGAGCGCGCCGCAGCCGAGGCTCGCCCTATGGCCCGCGCGCCGGTCGGCGCCCGCATCCTCCGTCGTCAGGCTCGCGCGGCGGCCGGGCGGCCGAATCACTGACCGCACGGTTCGCGGGCGAGCTCGTGAACGGTCCGCCGGTCGGCGAGCGCCAGCCGCAGGACGTCGCGGGTCATCACCACCGCCGCCGGCAGGGGGTTGAGCTTCGACCCGGGGCGGTGCTCCCAGGCGATCGGCACCTCATCGACGTGCAGGCCGAGGGCCCGGGCGCGCAGGAGCAGCTCGACGTCGAAGGCGTAGCCGGCGATCGCCTGAACGCCGAGCAGCCGGCGGCCGGTCGCGGCCGGCATCAGCTTGAAGCCGCACTGGGTGTCGCGGAACGGGAGTCCGGTCATCCGCCGGACGCCGTAGTTGAAGATGCGCCCCATCATCTTGCGGTGAAACGACGCGCCGGTGACCACCGAGCCGGGGACGTCGCGTGAGCCGATCGCCACGTCGCTGCCCCGGCGGAGGGCGTCGTGGAGCTTTGAGACCTCGCTCAGCGGCGTGGCCAGGTCGACGTCGGCGAGCAGCACGAGGTCGCCCCGGGCGGCCGCCACCCCGCGCGCCGTGGCCGCGCCCTTGCCCTGGTTGGGGGTGCCGTCGGCCAGCAGCGTGATCCACGGCGAGCTCGGAAGGGCCGCCCGCACCCGGGCGACGGTACCGTCGATCGAGCCGTCGTCGACGATCACCGCCTCGAGCACGGTCAGACGGGGCAGGCCGGCGTCCGCCACCTCCTTCAGACCGGCGAGGAGGTCGCCCATCCGGTCCTCCTCGTTGTAGGCGGGGAAGACGATCGACAGCGTCACCGTCATCGGACCGCCAGGTGGTACTGGGTCCACAGCAACCCGTTCAGCCGGCTCCCGGACAGGCGTCGCTCGAGACGCTGCTCGAGACGCAGGCCGGCCTCGCCGGTCAGCTCGGCGACGAGTGGGAGGTAGACGCCGGTCGCCCAGCTGCGTTCGACGGCGAAGCCGGCCGCCAGCAGGCGGCACCGCGCCTCGCGAGCGCTCATCAGGCTGATGTGGCCGGTCGGGAGGATCGGCTCCCGGTAGATGCGGCGGACGACATCGACCACGCCCGGCAGGAAGGCCACCCTCCCGGCCAGCTCGAGCGGGCTGAAGCGGTGCGGCGTGGAGAGGAGCAGCCGGCCGCCGGGGCGGAGGATCCGCCGCATCGACGCGAGGGCCGCGGCCGGCTCGGGGATGTGCTCGATGACCTCCGAGCAGAGCACCAGGTCGAAGCTCTCGTCCTCGAGCCGGGAGGCGACGATGTCGTCGAGCACGACCTCGATGTTCGACCGTGTGGCCGCGATCTCCCGCGCCCGCTCGAGGAAGGCGGCCTCGATGTCGCTGGCCACCACCGTCTCGGCGAGCTCGCTGAGCAGCGGCAGGTAGATCCCGCTCCCGGGCCCGACCTCGAGAACGCGGGCCAGCGGCCGCTCGTCGGCGGCGCGCCGCAGGGCCTGCCGGATGTGGTCGCGGCGGCTGACGTGGAGCCAGCGCCGCGTCGGGTTGGTCGAGTTGTAGAGCGTGTCCTGCAGCGACAGGAGCGCCGGCGCCTCGGCGGGGGCGGGGCCCATCCGGGGTGAGGCGTCTCAGGCGCCGGTCGTGACCGACGGCGACGGCATCGGGGCGGGCGGGTTCGACTTGCCCGGGGTCGTGCTCCGCACCGGCGGGGCCGGCCGTGGCGGCCGGCGCTTCAGGCGCCGCTGCCAGAGGTCGACGATGCCCAGGCGCCAGGCGATCCAGCCGCTCCAGCCGGTCGTGATCGAGAAGTCCATGAAGCGCGCGTGGTCGAAGGCGCGCTTGGCCAGGTAGAGCGTGCGGAGGACCAGGCCGATCCGGGGATACTCGCGCTGGGGGGTCGCGCTGGCCCGGACGTGGCGCAGGAGGAAGTCGAACAGCCAGCGCGGCGGCCGCCCGATGGCGAGCACGTAGAGCACGAGGTTGGCCACCCGGGGCGGGATCATCTGGTAGGCGGCGGAGATCTCCTCGATGTCGACGCCGCGCTCGCGCATCGCCCGCTCGAGCCCGGTGTTGGGGATCACCCGGAGGGAGTAGATGAACAGCGTGTAGGGACGCGGCATCTTGTAGAGAAGCTCGAGCGTCTCGATGACGTTCTCGCGCGTCTCGATCGGGTTGTCCATGATGATGTCGTAGGCCGGGGGGATGTGGTACTTCGGCGAAAAGGAAGCGATCACCTCGCCGGCGGCCATGATCTTCTCGGGGGGCGTCGGTCGGCGGTAGAAGTCGAGGATCTCCTGGCTGCCGCTCTGGATGCCCATGCGCACGCGGTTCATTCCGGCCCAGGTGAGGATCTCGAACTTGTCGCGCTTGACGTAGTTGGGGATCACCCCGTAGACGGCGAAGGGGATGTCGAGCTCGGCCTTCCAGAGCTCGGAGAACTCCTCGATGTCCTTGTAGGAGATCGCCATGAAGCTGTCGTCGTGGAAGGAGACCTGGCTGATGTGGGGGAAGCGCGACCGCGCCGCCTTGACCTCGTCGACGATGTAACGGGCCCCCGGGTGGCGGATCTTCTTGTACTTGGGATCGTTGGCGATGAACTTGGTGTTGCCGCAGAACTCGCAGTGGAACGGGCAGCCGATCGACCAGAGCGTGGTGTAGCCGAGCCCGTCGTTGGCCAGGAAGTCGCTCCTCTTCATCGGCTGGAAGCCCCCGCCCTGGCGGTAGATCAGCTCGCCCTGGCCGTACTGGGGGAAGGGGAGCGTCTCCATCTCGGGCACTGACATCAGCGGCCGGAAGTGGTTCTTGACGACCTCCTCGCCGCGCTTGAACCAGAAGTTCCGCGTCCCCGTGTGGTCGCGGCCCTCGGAGAGCGCGGCCAGGAGCTCCTCGAAGGCGAACTCGCCCTCCCCCACGCAGATCCCGTCGACGTCGGCGAGGATCGCGTCCTCGGGGTGGATGATCGGGTGGATGCCGCCCCAGATCACCAGGCTCCCGGGCGAGACCTCGCGGACCCGGGTGATGATCCGGCGGGTGAGGTCGGCGTAGCCGGTCATCGACGAGAAGCCGACGAGCTCGGCGCCGGCCAGGCCCTGGGCGATCTCGTCGATCTCATCGGGCCCGAAGCTGCCGCCGCTGTTGCCGGTCGTCCCCTTGACCGCGTTGCGGACGCTGCGGTATTGGGCGGTCGAGATGTAGCAGGCCTCGCTGTCGGGATTCACCCGGCTGGCAAACGCGGCCATCTTGCGAAAGCCGCAGGACGTGATTCCGTCCTCGAGCGAGACAAGCTTGATCTGCACTTCGCGTTTCCTCCGTGTCGAGCCGCGCTAGACCGTAGAACCCTGAACGGACGATACCGGGCGCTCAGCAGGGGCGGGCCCCGGTAGCGTTGCGCGCGATGGCGCGACCGCGACTCCCGCAACCGGTCAGGGCGAGCGTCGAGCCCCTTCTCCTGCGGCTGCGGCGGCTTCCGGTCTCGCTCGGCTACTACCGGGGGCCGGCGCTGATGTCGGCCCTACGCAAGCGCTGGGTCCGCCTGCGCAACCCGGACGCCACGATCCACTTCGGCCCCGGCACCTACCTGGGCCCGGGGTTCAACCTGCACATGCCGTTCGGCGGGACCTTCATCGCCGGGGCGGGAGCCGAGTTCCGGCGCGACTTCCGGGCCGAGCTGGGCGGCCCGGAGGCGCGCATCGAGTTCGGCGCGGGTTGCCAGTGCACCTACGGCGTTTCGATCCAGTGCAGCACGACGATCGCGATCGGCGCGCGCTGCGTCCTGGCGGAGGGCGCGAGCGTGGTCGACGGCAACCATCGCTTCCGCGACCCCGAGCGGCCGATGCTCGCCCAGGGCTACGACTTCCGGCCGATCCGGATCGGCGACGACGCCGCGATCATGAGCAAATCCACCGTGATCGCCGACGTCGGGCGCCACGCCTTCGTGGGCGCGAACGCCGTCGTCACCCGCCCGGTTCCGCCTTACTGCCTGGCGGTGGGCGTCCCGGCGCGGGTGATCGAGCGCTTCGGCCCCGTCACCGAGCGCGACGACGCGCCGGGGGGACCGCCCGGCGCGAGCGCGGCCGAGACGACGCTCTGAATCAGCCCGAGGGGCCGGTGCCGGCGGCGCTGGGCGTCCGCACCGGGGGGGCGCAGGTCGCGAGCGGCCGGGCCAGTACCGCCGCGTGGGGATCGCCGAAGCGCGAGCAGAGGAGGACGCTCCGCGCCGCGCGGGTGCGTACCGCGTAGGGGCGCAGCCGCGGGCGGGGATGCCCGGCTCCGGGGGGCATCAGGAAGGCGACCGGACCGGCCTCGATCGCGAAGCCGGCCCGGGCCACCACGTCGCGCAGGCCGCGGAGGCTCGGCTTCAGCCAGTACGGACGCCCGCCGTCCTCGAGGCGGAGGGTGGGCCGGCGCGGGGCGGTGAGGGTCAGCGGCAGCGAGAAGGCGTCGACGCTCAACAGCCGGCCGCGGGTCACCGCGCGCGCCCGCTCGAGTGCGCCGATCGGGTCGCGGAGGTGGAGGAGCAGGCTGCCGACATAGACGAAGTCGAACATCCCGTGGATCTCGGGATCGAGGTCGTAGATGCTGAGGTCGAGCCGCTGCACCCGGGAGCCGAGCGCCTCGGCGGCGATCGCGAAGCCGTCTCCCCCGCCCTTGCGCTCGGCGATCGCCGCCCAGTCGGCCGGCTCGACGACGGCCGGCCAGTCGAGGCGGCGCTCATCGAGGATGTCGGCCGCGAGCACCTCGGCGGCCCCTCGGCGCTCCATCTCGAAGGCCCAGAAGCCGTCGAACGTGCCGATGTCCAGACAGCGCAGGCCGTCGAGGCGGGCGGGCATCGGGAGCCGCGAGACGATCGGCCGGGTGTCGAAGTAGCCGGGGGTCACGACCCCGGGAGCGAGCTCGATCGTGTGGTACCACTGGCGGGAGGCCACCCGCTCGGCCAGGTCGGGGAGCGCGCCGACGCGATCGGCTGGGCCGGGCCGGTCCACGGCGCGCAGTCTAGCCCGGGCGGTCAGAGGTCGCGGCCTCGAAACCGCCCGAGATCGCGCGCATAGAGGGAGATCAGATCGACCAGCGCGAACAGCGCCTCCTCGCGGTCGGGGGCGCGGGCGGCGGCGGCCAGGTAGTGGGGGACCCGCCCGAGGAGCTCCATAGGACGGGGCGGCGGCGCGCTCCCCGGATGGCGGCGCTCGAGCCAGGCGAGGCCGGCGCCGTGGCGGGCGAGCTGGCGGTAGAGGTCGCGAAAGCGGGTGCGGTTCTCGTGGTCGACGACCGCCCGGGGGCGCGACTCGATCAGCCACCCGGCGCGCTGGAGGCGCCAGCAGAGGTCGGCGTCGCCGGCGGCGCTCGAGCCGGCGCCCGGGGCGAACCCGCCGACGGCGTCGAAGGCGCTGCGGCGGACCGCGCAGTTGGCGGTCTGGGCGTAGGGCCGGTATCGGTGGGCGAGCGTGACGCCCTGGTCCATCTTGGCGCGGGCGCTGACGTAGCGCGAGCAGGCGGTCGGGGCGGTGCTCCAGTCGCGCACCCCGCCGGCCAGCACGCCGACGGTGCTCCCCGGCTCGGGGATGAGATAGCGGTCGAGGAGGTCGGGTTCGGGGCGGGTATCGCCGTCGATGAAGACGAGCCACTCCCCACGGGTGGCCGCCGCGCCGCTGTCGCGGGCATACCAGGAGGAGGCGCGGCCGGAGGCCTCGAGCACGCGCACCCCCGGCGGCGCGCGCCGCGGAGCGGCCGGGCGGGGGCGGTTGTCGACGAGGACGGCCTCGTCGCCGGGGCGCAGCGCGAGGCGCCCGAGCCGGTCGAGCATCGCCTCGAGCTCGGCCTGGCGGCCGGCGAAGGGGACGATCAGGCTGGCGGCCGGGCGGCGGTCGCCGGTCATCGGGTCGCGCGCAGGCGGCCGGCGGCGAGCGCCGCGCCGGCGGCGACCCGAGCGGGGAGCCCGGCGCGGCCGGGCGCGTAGGCGACCAGGTGCGACCGGCCGTGGTAGCGGCGGTAGCGGCGCAGCCCGCGAGCGCGGGCGTGGGCGAGGAGGGCGGCGACCGGGAGCTCGTGGTGGAGCCGCGTCTCGCCGGGCTCGGGGTCGAGGAAGTTGACGACGACGAGGTCGGCGAGCGTCTCGAGCCGGGCGAGCAGGGCGAACGGATCGTCGACGTGCTCGATCACGTCGAAGGCGAAGGCGGCGTCGAACCCGCCGGGCGGCGGGCGGCGGTCGAGGTCGTGGATGACCGCGGGCAGCGCGCGCTGGTGAAGGCGCCAGCGCAGGTAGCCGACGCTGGGGTTGGCGAAGTCGGCGAACTCGACGTGGTAGCCGTGCTCGGCGAGGACGAGGCCGTCGCTGCCGATCCCGCAGCCGTAATCGAGCACCCGCGCGGGGGCGGGGACGAGCGCGGCCAGATCGTGAAGGTAGGGCTCCTTGGTCCGGGTCATCGCGAACGCGGTCAGGTTGTAGAGGTAGGCCTCGGAGCTCCGGTAGAGGGCCTGCTCGTCGCCGATTCGCGCCGCCTCGCGCTCGAGCTGACCCTGCCAGTCGACGAGCCGGGCGTGGTCGTAGGCGCCACCGAGGTATCGTCGAAGCTCGGCCTCCTCGCGCTCGGGGTCGATCATCGGGAGCCCGTGCCCCGGGGCGCGACGGCGGGTCGGGGAGCGGGGATCGGTCGGGTCGGCCACCGCTCGTTACGCTAACGCCGTGGAGCTGCTCGAGCGAGCGATGGAGCGCCGGTGGTACCACTCGATCGAGCTGGCGCCCGGCCGGGTGACCGCGGGCTGGTTCGACCTGCGGCCGTTCGTCGGCGAGTACGGGCTGCCGGAGCGACTCGACGGGATGCGGGCGCTCGACATCGGAACCTGGGACGGGTTCTGGGCCTTCGAGCTCGAGCGGCGGGGGGCAGCCGAGGTGGTGGCGCTCGACCTCGACGACGAGCGGGACCTCGACTGGCCGCCGCGGCGGCGGCCGCAGGCGTTCGCCGAGGAGCCGCGGGGGGCCGGATTCCGGCTGGCCCACGAGCTCCTGGAGTCTCGTGTCGAGCGCGTCAACTGCAGCATCTACGACGCGCGGCCGGAGGAGCTGGGGACGTTCGACCTCGTGTTCTGCGGGTCGGTGCTCATGCACCTGCGCGATCAGGTCCTCGCGCTCGAGCGGATCGCCGCGCTGTGCCGGGGGACCTTCATCTCAGCCGAGGAGTACGACCGGATGTGCGATCTGGTGCCGGTCGGCCTGGCGCGCTACCACGCCGACCGCGAGTCGGCGGTCGTGTTCTGGCTGCCGAGCGCGCGAACTTGGCGGCGGATGCTGTGGACGGCGGGCTTCGACGACGTCCGCCGGCACGGGAAGTTCACGCTGCGGGCGACCGACGGCCTGCGCATCCCCCACGTCGTGCACCATGCGCGGCGGGGGTCGGCGGCCGCCGCCTTCGATGACCCGGCGGCCTGAGCCGAGGCTGTGTGTCGTCATGCCGACGCTCGGGCGCCAGTACAAGCTCGAGCGGGCGCTCGAGCGGCTGGCGGCGCTGACCGAGGAGGACTTCACGGTCACCGTGGTCAGCGACGCGCTCGACCCGGACCCGTCGGCCACCGCGGGCCGGTCGGTCGGGGTGGCCGGTTGGCGCCACCTCCAGGCGGGGCGCCCGGGGGCCTCGGCGGCGCGCAATGTGGGTTGGCGGGCGACGCGGGCGCCGGTGGTCCTCTTCGTCGACGACGACATCCTCGCCGACCGCGACCTGGTGTCAGAGCACCTGGCCGGCCACGAGGCCGAGCCGGCGGAGCGGACCTGCGTGCTCGGCGACGTCCGCTGGGCGGGCGAGGTGCGGGTCACGCCGTTCATGCGCTGGCTGGACGCCGGCGGGCTGCAGTTCGACTACGGGGAGCTCAGCGACGGCGACGACGTGGGCTGGGGCCGGATGTACACGGCCAACGTGTCGGTCAAGCGGTCACTGCTCGAGCGGCTGGGCGGGTTCGACGAAGCCGGTTTCCCCTACCTCTACGAGGACCTCGACCTGGCCCGGCGGGCCGTTGACGACGGCGGGCTGGTGGTGCGCTACCGGAGATCGGCGTCGGCCGAGCACCTCGGGGCCTCGACGCTCGAGGACTGGCTGGCGCGGGTCGAGCGGCTGGCGGTCGCCGAGCGGGCGTTCGTCGAGCGCTACCCGGACGTGCGCCCCCACTTCCACGACATCTTCTCGGCGGCCGCCGCGCGGGCGCCGGCCCGCGGCCGCGGGCGCCGGCTGGCGGGGGTGCTGCCGCGGGGTACGCCGATGGTGGGGGCGCGGGCGTGGGCGAGCGCCGAGGCGTCCTACGCCCAGGCGCTGGCCCCGGTGTTCCTCGCCGCGTGGGACCGCGCGCGAGCGCCGCGAGCCGAGACGTAGCCGGAGATCGGGAGGCGCGCGCAAGCCCGCCGAGGCGTACCCGGAGCTCGGGAAGTTCAGACGATCGCGTACTCCCAGTACCCTCGAGACCCGGCGGCGGAGGGCGGGTAGTAGCGGATGAAGCGTCGATCGACCTGCCGGCTTCCGTGGTAGGTGTAGATCAGCGTCACGTGGGTGAAGCGGCCGTTGGCAGGAGCGAAGGCGTGGATCTGGACTGGGGCCGCGCTGAACGTTCCCTGGGCGCAGCTCGGCGTGCAGTCGTCCAGCCAGACGAGGCCGCGGCCGACGGCCTGGTGCCTGTCATACGTCGTCCACCGGATGTGCCCGAGCCGGCGAACGCTCTTACCGTCCGGGCCGCCGACGATGCCCGTGCCGTCGCCGGTGTAGCCGATCGTCGCCGGCCGGACGGCAAATTCCGGCGTGGACTGGGTGAGCACGCTCGGCAGACGGGCGGCTGCGCTCGCGGGGACCGCGACGAGCAGGAGCAGGCCAAGGCCGATTGATCGCGCGCGCCGCATGACGGCCCAGCATAGGCGGGTCGGGGGTTCGGTCCACTGGGGGCGGGTGAGTGGCGGGTGAGGTGAGCGGCTGGGTGAGGCGATCGACACCGGCCGGACGCTGGCAGAACGCGACTGAGATCGGGCGTGACAGCCGCGCCTGCTCGTCGATCCGCTGCCGTCACCGAGGCAGTTCGCCGCCCGGCAGATCTTGTGACGGACCGCCCGTCGGGGAGGCGGCCTCGGCGATCACCGTCTCGACGCGGTCGTTGAACGCCGCGTCGGTGTTGGCCCGGGCCGTGGCCAGGCCCCCGGCCCGCAGCCGCGTCCGCAGCCGGGCGTCCCCGGCCAGCCGGGTCAGCCGCTCGGCGAGTTGCGCCGCGTCGCCCGGGGCGAACAGCAGGCAGTTCTCCCCGTCGCGGAGATACTCGGCTGACCCTCCGGTCCCGGTCGCCACCACCGGCCGGCCGCAGGCCATCGCCTCGAGGGGTACGAGCCCCCACGGCTCCTCCCAGAGCACCGGGAAGACGACGGCGTCGGCGGCGGCGTAGACGGCCGGGAGCTCGTCGCGGGCGAGCGGCCCCACGAACGCGACCCGGCCGTCCAGCCCGAGCCCCGTCGTCAGCTCGCGCAGTCTCCCGAGATGGGCGGCCTCGCCGCCGCCGACGATCCTCAGCGTCGCTTCCGGCGGGAGGGAGGCGAGCGCCTCGAGCAGGGTGGCGACGCCCTTGCGTGGGTCGATCCGCCCTACGTAGAGCAGGCGCCAGGACCAGGTCGGCGGCGCGGGTGCCGCCGCGGCAAGGAAGGCGGAGTCGATGCCGCCGTGGGCCACCTCGCTCGGCGGCAGCGACCACCGCCCGGCTGCCGCGCGCCCGACCGCCGCGCTGGCGAAGACGATGCGGCCGAGCGCCTGCGGATCGAAGCCCGCTGGGAGCCGCGTCGCCCGCTCGAGAAGCGCGCGCGGGATCCACGCGCCCAGGCGCTGCCAGGCATCGACGCGCGGCCCGTAGATCAGCCAGTCGTCGTTGACGAAGGCCACGGCCGGCAGCCCCCGGCGCCGGCCCCGCTCGACGAGCGACAGCGACATTCCCCCCATCGCCCACCAGGTGACGACGGCGGGAGCGAACTTCTCGACGTGGCGCTCGAAGACCAGGGCGTTGCCCCGCTCGAGCGCCACGACCGCCCGCGGGCCGAGGCGTGGGAAGGCGTGGTCTCGCCAGTACCAGCGCAGGTCCCGGTGGACGTCGTCCTCGGGCCCGGCCTCGGCGCCGGGCTCCCGGTGGTCGCTGCACAGGACGCGGACCGCGTGCCCGCGGCCGCGCAGATGCTCGACGGCCGCCTGCCACACCAGCTCGTAGCCGCCGAGGTGGTGCGGCGGATACATGCTGCCGACGCAGAGGACCCGCACCCGCGGCAGGCTATCCCCCGCGGCCGGGGGGCGACCCGTGTCCTTCGGGTCGGGCGATGCGGGTAGGCTGAGCTCTCGCGCGGGCGTCCGATCGGAGTGGCAGATGAGCGGTGAGTGCCGGGTTGGCTTGACGGGTCTGGCGGTGATGGGGGCCAACCTGGCCCGCAACGTCGCCCACCACGACATCCCGATCGCCGTCCACAACCGCACGCCCGCGCGGACCGAGCAGTTCATCGCCGAGCACGGCTCCGAGGGACCGATCACCGGCGCGACCTCGATCGAGGACTTCGTCGGCGCCGTCACCCGGCCGCGAGTCATCATGACGATGGTCAAGGCCGGCGCCCCGGTCGATGCCGTGATCGAGGAGCTCGCCCTCCACCTCGACGAGGGCGACATCATCATCGACGGGGGCAACTCGCACTACCGCGACACCCAGCGCCGGGGGGCCGCCCTCGAGCAGCGCAAGCTCCACTTCCTCGGCGTCGGCGTCTCCGGCGGCGAAGAGGGTGCACTGAAGGGACCGAGCATCATGGCCGGCGGCCGCGCCGACGCCTACGCGACCGTCGAGCCGGTGCTCACGGCGATCGCCGCCGTCGTCGACGGCACGCCCTGCTGCGCGCACATCGGCACCGACGGGGCCGGCCACTACGTCAAGATGGTCCACAACGGCATCGAGTACGCCGACATCCAGCTGATCGCCGAGGCGTTCGACCTGCTCCGCCACGGGGCCGGGCTCGAGGTGGCCGAGATCGCCGGCGTCTTCGCCGATTGGAACGAGGGGCAGCTCGACTCCTTCCTGATCGAGATCACCGCCAGGGTCCTCGGCAAGACCGACGAGGCGACCGGCCGGCCGCTGGTCGACGTGATCGTCGACCAGGCCGAGCAGAAGGGGACCGGCCGCTGGACGGCGCAGGACGCCCTTGAGCTCGGCGTCCCTCTGACGGCGATAACCGAGGCCGTCTTCGCCCGCAGCCTCTCCGCCCTGCGCGATCAGCGCGCCACCGCCTCCGCGCGCCTCGCCGGCCCGAATCCGGGGCCGGGCGGTCGCGCCGACCGGTCGCTGGTCGACGACATCCGCCACGCGCTCTACGCCTCGAAGATCGTCGCCTACGCCCAGGGCTTCCAGCAGATGACCGCGGCCGCCGAGGCCGAGGGCTGGGACATCGACCTCGGCGAGACGGCGACCATCTGGCGCGGCGGATGCATCATCCGGGCCCGCTTCCTCGACCGGATCCGCGAGGCCTACGAGCAGGATCCCCGCACGCCGAACCTGCTCCTCGTCGACCACTTCCGCGAGCCGGTGGCCGCCGCCCAGGACGCCTGGCGCCGCGTCGTCGTGGCCGCGACCGAGCTCGGCGTCCCCGTCCCGGCCTTCTCCTCGGCGCTCGCCTACTACGACGGCTACCGCCGCGAGCGCGGCCCGGCCAGCCTGGTCCAGGGGCTGCGCGACTACTTCGGGGCCCACACCTACCGCCGGATCGACCGGGAGGGCGCCTTCCACACGCGATGGGCCCAGGACGGCGCCGAGGTGCGCACCGACGTTTGACGAGAGCCCCCAGCCGCTGGCGAGCCTCGCCGCCGTTCCGCTCACCGGGCGCCGGGTCGGTGCGCCCGACTCAGAGCTCGTCCTCGTCGAGTGGCGCGACTGGGGCGGCGGCACCGATCCGCCGCGCTACGTCGCCCCGCTCCACCTCCACCACGAGGACGACGAGGCCTGGTACGTCACCGAGGGCGAGCTCCGGGTGCTCGTGGACGAGGAGGTGGTCGCCGTTCCGGCCGGCGGAGCCGTCCTCGTCCCGCGCGGCACGCCGCACACCTACTGGAACCCGCATACCCAACCCGCCCGCTACGTGCTCGTCATGACGCCGCGGATCGAGCGCCTGATCGCCGCCATCCATGCCCTGTCGGCCCCCAGCGAGGACGACATCCGGGCGACGTTTTGCGAGCACCGCAGCGAATACCTCGGCTGGCCAGGGTGAACATTAGGATGCCGCGGGTGACCATCGACCCCGGCATCTTCAAGGCCTACGACATCCGCGGGCTCTACGGCGAGCAGATCGACGGCGACGGCGCCGAGCAGATCGGCCGGGCCTTCGCCCGGGTTCTCGCCGACCTGGCCGGTAAGCCGACCGCCGACCTCGAGGTCGGCCTCGGGCGCGACATGCGGCTGAGCGCCCCCGAGCTGTCGGCCCGCTACCGCGACGGCCTCGTCGCCGAGGGTGTTCGCGTGCTCGACGCCGGGCAGGTCGGGACCGAGATGCTCTACTACCTGGTCGGGTCGCGCGAGCTCGACGGCGGGCTGATGTGCACCGCCTCACACAACCCGGCCGCCTACACCGGGGCCAAGCTGGTGCGCGACGGCGCCATCCCCCTCTCGGGCGACGCCGGCATAGAGGACATCCGCGAGACGATCGAGGCCGGCCTGGACGACCCGCCCGGCGGCGGCAGCGCCCACGACGTCGACGTCTACGACGGGTTCCAGGCCGCCGCCCTCGACTTCATCGACCCCGACCGGGTGGGTCCGCTGAAAGTCGTGCTCGACGGCGGCAACGGCATGGCCGGGCCGATGGTCGGCCCCCTCCTGCGCAGGCTCGACCTCGAGCTCATCGAGACCTACTGGACGCCGGACGGCAGCTTCCCCGGCCACGAGCCCAACCCCCTGCTGGCCGACAATCGCCGCCTGATCATCGAGCGCGTCCGCTCCGAGCAGGCCGACCTCGGGATCGCCTGGGACGGCGACGCCGACCGCTGCTTCTTCATCGACGACACCGGCGAGTTCGTCGACGGCGACTTCCTCACGGCGCTGCTGGCCGAGTCGCTGCTCGGCAAGCGCGCGGCCGGCGAGGCGGTCCTCTACGACGTGCGGGCGAGCCGGGCGGTGCGCGACACCGTCGAGCGGGCCGGCGGAGTCCCCGAGATCAACCGCGTCGGCCACGCCTTCTTCAAGACGCGGATGAACGCCGAGGGCTCGTTGTTTGGCGGAGAGGTTTCCGGCCATTACTACTTCCGGGACTTCTACTGCGCCGACTCGGGGACCCTGCCGGCGCTCCTCATGCTCGAGCTCATCTCGAGCTCGGGCCGCCGCCTGTCGGACCTGCTCGCGCCGTTCCACGAGCGCTACTTCATCTCCGGCGAGATCAACAGCGAGGTCGACGACCCCCGGGCGCGGATCGAGGCGATCGCCGCCCACTATGACGACGCCCGCCAGAGCCGGCTCGACGGCATCTCGGTCGACTACGACGACTGGCACTTCAACGTCCGCCCGTCGAACACCGAGCCCTTGCTGCGCCTCTGCCTCGAGTCACTCGTCTCGCGGGAGGACATGGAGCGCCGCCGCGACGAGGTCCTGGCGCTGATCCGGAAGTGAGTCGGCAACCCGTGGCCGCGGACGCCGGCATCCACTGCCTGGCGATCCCCACCCCGTTCGCCGTCGGCCGGGTCAACCTCTACCTGCTCGAGGACGATCCGCTCACGTTGATCGACGCCGGGCCGAACTCGGGTCAGGCGCTCGACGAGCTCGAGCAGGCGCTTGCCGGCCGCGGCCACGCGATCGAGGACATCGGCCTGCTCGTCCTCACCCATCAGCACATGGACCACATCGGGCTGGCCGCGATCATCGCCCGGCGCTCGGGCGCCGAGGTCGCCGCACTCGACCTCGTCGGCCCCTACCTCGAGCGCTACAGCGAGGACATGGAGCTCGACGACCGGTTCGCCGCCCGGATGATGCTCCGCCACGGCCTGCCCGAGGACGTCGTCCACGCGCTGCGCGCCGTCTCGGCCAGCTACCGCGCCTGGGGGTCGAGCGTGGCCGTCAGCCGGCCCCTCCCCGACCGCGCGACGATCCAGCTGCGCGACCGCACGCTAGAGGTCCTCCACCGGCCGGGGCACAGCCCGAGCGACACCGTCTTCTGGGACGCCGAGCGGCGGATCCTCCTGGGGGGCGATCACCTGATCGCCCACATCTCCTCGAACCCCCTCCTCACCCGCCCGCTCGGCGGCCCGGCGAGTGACGACGGGGTCCGCCCGCAGGCCCTCGTCTCCTACATCGACTCGCTCAAGGCGACCCGAGCGATGGCCGTCGACCTGGTGCTCGCCGGCCACGGCGAGCCGATCACCGACCACACCCCGCTGATCGACGAGCGCCTGCGCCTCTACGACCGCCGGGCGCAGAAGATCCTCGACCTGATCGCCGAGCGCCCGTCGAGCGCCTACGAGATCGCCCAGGCGCTCTGGGGGAACGTCGCCGTCACCCAGGCCTACCTGACGCTCTCGGAGGTCCTCGGCCACGCCGACCTGCTGCTGAACGACGGCCGCATCCACGAGACCGTCGCCGACGGCGTCGTCCGCTTCGCCGTGTCGGGATAACCTCCCGGGCGTGGCCCTGCTCTGCTTCGTCGAGATCCCCAAGGGCAGCCGCAACAAGTACGAGTGGGACCCCGAGCTCAAGGCGATCAAGCTCGACCGCTTCCTCTTCTCCTCGGTCGTTTACCCGGGCGACTACGGCTTCATCCCGGAGACGCTGGGCAAGGACGGCGATCCACTCGACGCGCTGGTCTGCGTGTCGGAGCCGACCTTCCCGGGCTGCGTGATCCCGGTCAAGCCGATCGCCGTGCTGAGGATGCGCGACGAGCACGGCGAGGACGACAAGATCCTCTGCGTCCCGCTCCACGACCCGAACTGGAACGAGCTCGAGAGCCTCGGGGACCTCCCGCACGCCCTGCGCGAGGAGATCGCCCACTTCTTCTCGATCTACAAGCAGCCCGAGGGCAAGGAGGTCGAGCTCGCCGGCTGGGCCTCGCGCGACGAGGCGGTCGCCCGGATCGAGGCGGCCCGCGCGCGCTGGCAGCAAGCTGACGGATGAGCCGGCCGGCCGGTTTCGCCAACCGCGCCCAGGGTAGGGCGCGCGGGGTCTTGGTTCTCGGGAAGGAGCATCTATGTCACGCCTCGTCGATCCTGGTTCGCAGCTCACGCGTCGCCGAGCGCTAGCGCTCGGCGGTCTCGCCGGGAGCACCGCCGTCGCGGCCTCGCCGCTCGCCGCCGCCGCCGTCGCGGCCGTGCGCCGGCGCCAGCACGGGCGGCTTCCGGCCAAGCAGATCGAGCAGATCATCGAGGCCGACGGGACGGTGACCAAGGGTGTCCTCGGCATCCCGATCGCGCGCCGGGACATCGGCCCGGTCACCGGCCCGCAGGGGGTCGCCTTCACGCCGTCGTTCGAGATCCACGGCGACCTCTTCTTCCAGCCGCTCGGCGGGCGCGCCGCCTTCTTCAACGGCGATCTCGCCCTGCTGCCTGCCGAGATCGATCCCGTGATCGACGCGATCCTCGCGAGCGGCCTCGTCTTCCAGGCCTTCCACCAGCATTTCTACGACATCAGCCCCGAGGTGTGGTTCATCCACCTGCGCGGCGTGGGTGACGCGCTGCGCCTCGCCCGGGCGGTGCGCGCCGTGCTCCGGGCGACGGCCACGCCGCTGCCCCAGGCGATGACCCCCAACCCGACCAGCCCGCTCGACGCCAAGCGGCTCGGGCGGATCCTCCGCGGCGACGCCTCGGTCGGCGAGGACGGCGTCGTCACGGTCGGAGTTTCGCGGACGGACACGATCGTGATCGGGAACGTCGTCGTCGCCCCGGACGCCAACGTCTCGACCAACATCGAGTTCCGCCCGCTCGCGCCCGACGGCAGCCGGGCGGCCGCCGTTCCCGACTTCTCGATGACCTCGGGCGAGATCACCCCGGTGATCAGGACGATGCGCCGTCAGGGCTGGGACATCGGCTGCCTCTACAACCAGGAGACGGCCGAATCGCCGCAGCTCTACTTCTCCCACCAGTTCAAGGTCGGCGACCCCTACGTGCTGGCCCGGGAGATCCGCATCGGCCTCAACCACACGAAGGCGTAGCCGCCCGGGTCGGGCCGCTCAGGCGAGCGCCCGGCCCGGTCTGCACCGTCACACGCAGGCAATTCTCGCGTTTGACCTACGCTTCAGAGCATGTCGGACCACCGGCCAGCGGTTAGCGCTCGCGGCGTGCTCGACGGGGAGCCCGCCGCGCTCGCCAGACTGTGCGATATCCGCGGGCCATCGGTCATCGCCTACTGCACGGCGGTGTGCGGCCCCGAGCGCGGTATCGAGGCCGCCGCGGTCGCCTTCGGCGCCTTCCGGGCGGCGGCCGTCGGCGCCACCCGGCCGCTCGGCCTCAATCCCGACGCCCTGCTCCTCGCCAAGGCGCGCGAGGCCGCGGCCGCGCACGCCCCCGACCCGCCCGACGGCACCCCGCGCCTCGACGATGACCTCTGCTCCGAGGTTCCCCGGCTCTTGGCCGGCGCCGCCGAGCAGGCGCTCGCCCCGGCCGATCGCCACCGGCTCCGCCGCCACCTCGCCCGCTGCGTGGCCTGCCGCGCCGCCCAGCGCGCACAGCAGGAGGCCGAGCGAGCCTACGTCCACCCGCCGGCCGGCGCCCTGACCCCGATCGGCCGCCAGGCGATCATCGCCGCCCTGCGCCACGCCGCACCACTCGGCGCCTCCTCCCGCTCGGTGACCCCGCCGCCGCGCCCGCGGGCCGTCGCCGCGATGACCGCGCCCGCCGGCGAGGCCACCGCCGACTCGCGTCGGCCATCACCGCCTGGCCGGGCCGACCAGCCGTCCGCCGCCGACGCCGCGGTCACGGCGGCCGCAGCCCGGCCGCCGCACCGGACCGCTCGGCCGTCCGCCGCCGACGCCGCGGCTGCGGCTGCGGCTGTGGCTGCGGCCTCGGACCAGCCGGGTCCCGACACGTCCGGCCCTGCCCGAGTCCCCTCCAGCGCCCGTGGGACGCCGCCGCGGCCCGGCGTGGCGATACCGGACCCGGGTAATCCACCTGCCGGCCACCGGGCACCCGTCGGCGAAGCGGCCACCGGCGTGATCCCCGTCGACCAGATCGCCGCCTCGCTCGGCTACGCCGGCGGCCCTCCGGAGGAGCCGTGGCCGGCCGACCCGGCACCCTATGCCGGGCCCACCGAGGCGGCCGGCAGGTCCTCCCTCACGCAGCGCGTCGCCCCCCTCCTCGGCCGGCTCCCCGGCGCCCGGGTGGTGGCGCCGGCCGCCGTCCTCGTCGTCGCCCTGCTGATCGTGCTCGCCGTCGCCGGGGTCTTCAGCTCAGGCCACGCACCGACGAGCAGCCCGACATCCTCCTCCAACTCGAGCAGCCTCGGGAGCACGACGCCGACCACCCCGACGAGCACCTACGACCACTCCCCGGCCGCCCACGCGGCCCGGCTCCACGCGGCCCGGCTGCGACGGGCGGCCCGCCGGCGCGCCGCCCGCAAGGCGGCGGCCGCGGCGGCGGCGGCGAACGGCACCGGCGCGGCGAAGACCGGGGCCACGGCGCCGGTCAGCACCGCCGCCGCCACGACGACCCCGGCCCCGCCGGCGACGGTGTCGCCCACCACGCCGACGGCTCGCGTCCTTGCCGCGCCCGCCGCCACCGCCGCGCCGGCCACCGGCGCGCCGCCGGCCGCCTCCGGCGGCTACCGCGCCAACTAAGCGGCCGGAGCCGTCGCCCGCGCCGCGGCCAGGAGCCAACGGTGGAGGCGCGTCTCGCCGGCCAACTCCGGGTGGAAGGCCACGGCGAGGAGGTTGCCCTGTCGCGCAGCCACCAGGTGGCCGTCGAGCTCGGCCAGCGGCTCGACCCCCGGCCCGGGCTCGACGATCCACGGCGCCCGGATGAACACCCCGCGCACCGGCGCCGCGAACCCGGCGACCGCGAGGTCGGCCTCGAAGCTCCGCACCTGGCGCCCGAAGGCGTTGCGCTCGGCGCGGATGTCCATCAGGTCGAGGTGGTCGCGGTCGAGCATGATCAGCCCGGCGCAGGTCCCGAGGATCGGCGCGCCGCCGCCGGCGAGTGCCCGGAGCGGCTCCCCCAGGCCCTCGCGTTCGATGCCCAGGGTCAGCGTCGTCGACTCCCCGCCCGGCAGCACCAGGCCGTCGACCCCGCCCAGGTCTTCCGGGACGCGGACCTCGCGGGTCGCGGCGCCGAGCCGGCCGAGGATCGCCGTGTGGGCAGCGAAGCCGCCCTGGAGGGCCAGCACCCCGATCAGCGGCGCCCCGGCCGGGCCGCCGCTCACCAGCCGCGCTGGGCGAGCAGCTGCTCGCCGGCGAGCTTACGCGTCTCGAGGCTCTCCATCGCGCCGCCCAGCCCCTGGGAGGCCGCGAGGACGCGCTGGGGATCGCGGAAGTGGGTCGTCGCCTCGACGATCGCCCGGGCCCGCGCCGCCGGATCCTCGGACTTGAAGATGCCCGAGCCGACGAACACGCCCTCGGCGCCGAGCTGCATGACCAGGGCGGCGTCCGCCGGCGTGGCGATACCGCCGGCGCAGAACAGGACGACTGGGAGGGCGCCGTTCTTGGCCACGTCGCGGACGAGGTCGAGCGGGGCGCCGAGCTCCTTCGCCGCGCTCGGCAGCTCGGCCGGGTGGGCCGTCTGGAGGCGCCGGATCTGGCCGACGATGGCCCGCAGGTGCCGAACCGCCTCGACCACGTCGCCAGTCCCGGCCTCGCCCTTGGAGCGGATCATCGCCGCCCCCTCGCCGATCCGCCGCAGCGCCTCGCCGAGGTTGGTCGCCCCGCAGACGAAGGGGACGTTGAACTCCCACTTGTCGATGTGGTTGGCCTCGTCGGCCGGCGTCAGCACCTCCGACTCGTCGACATAGTCGACCTCGAGCGCCTCGAGGACCTGCGCCTCGACGAAGTGGCCGATCCGGGCCTTGGCCATCACCGGGATGCTCACGGTGTCCTGGATCTCGCGGATCATCGCCGGGTCGGACATCCGCGCGACGCCGCCGTCGCGGCGGATGTCGGCCGGCACCCGCTCGAGCGCCATCACCGCGCACGCCCCCGCCGCCTCGGCGATCTGGGCCTGCCCGGCGTCGACCACGTCCATGATCACGCCGCCCTTGAGCATCTCCGCCAGCCCGGACTTGACGCGGAATGTCGCCTCGTCGTACATACTCCTCAAGTCTACGACGCCCGGCCGCGGAGATCGTCGAGCAGCTCAGGGGAGACCTGACAGCCGAGCAGGTGCTCCTCGAACGCGGGAACCTCGTCATCGGCTCGCAGTCCTTCTTCGATGAGCTCGTCCTCGGGACGCGGCGGCCCGGGTGAGTCCTCGGTGCCGCGAGCCCCGACGACGCGGCACCATGCGACGCGGGAGAACCCCGGTCAGGTCCCGACGAAACCGAAGCCCCCCGGCTCCCGCCAGCCCAGCCCGGTGAGCGAAGTCCGCGAGGGAGCCGCGAGCGGAGCGAGCCGGGCGGCGACGCCGCGGACCCAAGCGAACCCCTACTTGAGGCGGAAAGCCTTGATGCGGTCGGCGTACTGCTCCTCGTCGCGGGAGTAGACGCCGTAGGCGATGGCCTGGATCATCCCGAGGAGGGCCGTGTGGGAGCGGACGAAGGCTGGGCTGTTGGAGGAGTAGTAGAGCTTGATCCGCGCGAGCTTGGCGATCTCCGAGAGGGTCGCGTCGGTGATCGCGATCGTCGGCGCCTTGCGGTGGCGGGCGAGCTTCATCGCCCGCAGGACGAGGGCGTGGGGGCGTCCGGCGGACAGGCCGATGACCAGGGTGTCGGCGTCGATCCGGCCGAGCCGGCTGAGCGCCTCCTGCGACGGGCTGGCCACCAACTCGGCGCGGAGGTCGAGCAGCATCAGCAGATGGCGCAGATAGCTGGCGAAGAACGCCATCTGGTCGGTCCCGGCGATGAGGATCCGGTCGGCCGAGGCGATCGACTCGATCGCGCGCTCGATGTTCTGGCGCGAGACCTTGCGCGCCGTCTCCTCGACGTTGACGTGGTCGGCGGCCAGCGCCGTCTCGAAGTCGGTCTGGTCGAGCGAGAAGAGCGGGGCCGGGGCGTCGCCGTCGGGGCGGGGGCCCGGGGCGTTGGCCCGGCGGTACTCCTCGCGGGCCGCCTGCTGGAGCTCGGGGAAGCCCTCGAAGCCGAGCGCCTGCGAGAAGCGGACGACCGTCGAGCTCGAGGTGTTCGCCCGCCGGGCGAGCTCCTCCGCCGTGCGGAAGGCCGCCTCGTCGAGGTGGTCGATGATGTACTGGGCGACATCCTTCTGCGAGCGCGAGCACTCGTCGAAGCGCGACTGGATGTAGCTCGAGAGGGTCTGCGGCAGGGGGGGCCCGCTTCGCGGAGGAGGAGCGGCGGGACTGGGGGCTGTCCGTTTCATAGGCGAGCGGTTGTTTCGACGCCTCCCCTCGCTGTTCCTCCATGACCCCCGATGATCCGCCGACTCCAGAGGGCCGCAACTACCCTCGACGCCATGCGCCCGACGATGCTAGCGACCGCACCCCACCCCGCGCGCCGGGCAGCGCCATGAGGGTCGCCGTGGTCGGCGGCGGAGTATCGGGGATCGTCGCCGCCCACCAGCTCCACCCCCGCCACGAGATCGTGCTCTTCGAGGCCGCCGACCGGCTCGGCGGCCACACGAACACGATCACCGTCGAGCGGACCGACGGCACCTGGCACGTCGACACCGGCTTCATCGTCCTCAACGACCGCAACTATCCGAACTTCAACCGGCTCCTGCGCGAGGCCGGGGTGGCCATCCAGTCGACCCATATGGGCTTCTCGGTCAAGGCCGAGGACATGGACTTCGAGTACGCCGGAACGCCGCGCGGCGTCTTCTGCCAGCGCTCGAATCTGGTCAACCCGGTCTTCCTGCGGATGATCGCCGACCTCATCCGCTTCAACCGCGAGCTCACCGCCCTGCTCGCCTCCGGCGCCGCCGGGCCGTCGCTCGGCGAGTGGGTCGAGGACGCCGGCTACTCCCGCGCCTTCATCGACCGGCTGATCGTGCCCCAGGCCTCGGCGGTATGGTCGGCCGACCCGGCGGCCATGTGGAGCTTCCCGGTCCGCTTCCTGGCCGAGTTCTTCCACAACCACGGCATGCTCGGCTTTCGCGGCCGGCCGCAGTGGCAGACGGTGGTCGGCGGATCCCGCCGCTACGTCGAAGCGCTGACCGCCCCGTTCGCCGATCGCATCCGCCTGGGGACACCGGTGACGGCGATCACCCGCGACGACGACGGCGTGACCGTCCGCTCGGCGGGGGAGACCGAGCGCTTCGACCACGTCGTCCTCGCCTGCCACTCCGACCAGGCGCTGGACGCGCTGGCCGACGCGTCGCCCGTCGAGCAGGAGCTGCTCCGGGCCTTCCCCTACCAGCGCAACGAGGCCGTCCTCCACACCGACCGCTCGCTGCTGCCCCGCCGGCGGGCGGCGTGGCAGGCCTGGAACTACCACCTGTTCGCCCAGCCGCGGCCGATGACCACGGTCACCTACTACATGAATCATCTCCAGCGATTGACCGCTGCGGACGACTTCTGCGTATCACTAAACATGACCGACCGAATCGACCCGACCCGGATCATCGAGGTCATCCCCTACGCCCATCCGGTCTACACCGCCGCGGGCGTCGCCGCCCAGGCGCGCTGGGCCGAGATCTCCGGCCCTCGACGAACCCACTTCTGCGGCGCATACTGGGGCTGGGGCTTCCACGAGGACGGGGTCGTCTCCGCCCTGCGGGCGTGCGAGGCGTTGGGGAACGCGCGATGACAACCGAGAGCTGCGTTTACGAGGGCTGGGTGCGACACCGCCGCCGCGGCGCCGTCGAGCACGAGCTCCGCTTCCCGCTCTTCATGGCCTACCTCGACCTCGACGAGCTGCCCGGCGTCCTTGACCCCATGCCGCTCTGGTCGGCCCGTCGCCCGGCGCTCGCCTGGTTTCGCCGGTCCGACCATTTCGGCGACCCGGCCGAGCCGCTCGCCCGCTGCGTCCGGTCGCTGGTCGCCGGTCGGACCGGCCGGCGTCCGGAGGGTCCGATCCGCCTCCTGACCAACCTTCGCTACCTCGGGCACTGCTTCAACCCGGTCAGCTTCTACTACTGCTACGACGCCGCCGGCGAGCGCGTCGAGGCCGTCGTCGCCGAGGTGACCAACACGCCGTGGGGCGAGCGCCACGCCTACGTCCTCGCCGCCGACCCGGCGTCGTCACCGCAGGTGGCGGCCGGCCTGGTGCGCGGGCGCTTCGCCAAGGACTTCCACGTCTCGCCGTTCATGGGCATGGACCACACCTACGACTGGCGCCTGACCGAACCGGGCGAGCGGCTGGTCGTCCAGATCGACAGCGAACAGGACGGCACCGTCGTGTTCGACGCGACGCTCTCCCTCGAGCGACGCCCGTTCTCGACGGCCGTGCTCGCCCGCCACCCGGCGCTGACCCTGCGGATCGTCGGCCAGATCTACGGGCACGCGCTGCGCCTGAAGCTGAAGGGCGCCCGCTACCACCCGAACCCGAGCGGCGCCCCGCTGCTCGGCCGGGCCCGCCGCGACCAGGCGGCCGCCTCGCGCCAGGCGCCCGGGGTCAGCGGCCGGCCCGCCGTCGCACCCGCGGCGCCGATGGTGGGGGCCCGGCGATGACCGACAAGGGCGCCCGCCGGCTCGTCCACGCCCTGCTGCGGCGCACGCGGCACGGGTCGCTGACCCTGATCGAGGGCGACCTGACCCGGCGGTTCGGAGACCGCGAGCCCGGGGCGCCGATGGTCACCCTCCACGTCCACGATCAGGCCTTCTACCGGCAGCTCCTGCGCGGGTCGATCGGCCTCAGCGAGGCCTACATGGAGCGTATGTTCGACTGCGCCGACCTGCCCGAGCTGGCCCGCCTCGCCGCGCTCAACATGCCCCAGCTCGACGCCTGGCGGCGGGCGCTCCGTCCTCTGGTGGCCCTGCCGCAGGCCGGAATGCGTTGGTTCGAGCGCAACACCCCGGCCCGGTCGCGGCGGCAGATCTCCGCCCACTACGACCTCGGCAACGACCTGTTCGGACTGATGCTCGACGAGACGATGATGTACTCGTGCGGGATCTTCGAGTCCGCCGGGGCCACCCTCCACGAGGCGCAGGTGGCCAAGCTCGACCGCATCTGCCAGAAGCTCGACCTCCGACCCGGGGATCACGTGCTCGAGATCGGTACCGGCTGGGGCGGCTTCGCGATCCACGCGGCCGCCCACTACGGCTGCCGGGTGACGACGACGACGATCTCGGCCGAGCAGCTCGCCCTGGCCCGCGAGCGGGTCGCCGCCGCCGGCCTCGAGGACCGGATCACGCTCCTGCTCGAGGACTACCGCGACCTGCGGGGCAGCTACGACAAGCTCGTCTCGATCGAGATGATCGAGGCCGTCGGCTGGCAGTACTTCGACACGTTCTTCGAGCGCTGCGGCGCCCTGCTCGCCCCCCACGGCGCGATGCTCCTCCAGGCGATCACCATCGACCACCGCGCCTACGAGGTCGAGAAGGCGACCAAGAGCTTCGCCAACACCCACGTCTTCCCCGGCGGCTGCCTCCCCTCGCTCGAGGTGATCTCGAGCTCGGTGGCCCGGATGAGCGATCTGCGCGCCGTCCACCTCGACGATCTGACGGCCCACTACGTGCAGACGCTCCGCTGCTGGCGCGCGAACTTCCTGAACCAGCTCGAGCGGGTCCGGGCGCTCGGCTACGACGGCCGCTTCCAGCGTCTCTGGGAGCTCTACCTCGCCTACTGCGAGGGCGGCTTCGACTCCCGGCGAATCGGCACCGTCCAGCTGCTCCTGGCCAAGCCGAGCTTCGTCGCCGGCCCGGGGCCGTCGCACATCGCCCTCAGCGGCGCGGCTCGCGGCTGAACATCCGGTCGCTGGCCAGGTCGAGGAGGGCGGCCGGCCCGCGCGAGGCGCGCACCGCCCAGCCGATCTTCCCGCCCGGCTCGAGCTTGCGGGCGTCCGAGCGGATCGCCTCGACGACCTTCTCGGCCCAGGCCTCCGGCTCCTGGCGCTCCCATCCCGAGGTGTCCATGTAGCGGCCGTAGGCCGACTCGGTGTCGTCGAGCATCTCCGTGCTCACCCCGGGAGTGATCAGGTGGAGCGTCTCGACGCCGGTGCCCTTGAGCTCGCGGCGCAGCGACTCGGTCAGGGCGACGACCCCGGCCTTGGTCGCGGCGTAGGTCGTGGCCGCCGGGAAGTAGGCGTAGCCGCTGATCGAGGCGTTGTTGACGATCTTCCCCCGCCGGCGGGCGAGCATCCCCGGCAGCACGAGCGCGGTCAGGTGGGCCACGGCGACGAGGTTGACCTGGAACATCGCGTACATCCGCTCGAGGTCCTGCTCCTCGAGCAGCCCGCCGGTCATCTGCCCGGCGTTGTTGATCAGGAGGTCGATCGGAGCGTCGGACAGCTCCCGCCAGCAGTCGTCGATGCTCTCGCGCGAGGAGAGGTCCAGCCGGACGGGGCAGATCTCGGCTGCTCCGCCGGCCGGGGCGTCGATCGGCGCGCAGTCGGCCGGCGAGCGCATCCCGAGCAGCAGCGAGGCGAGCGGCTCCCGGGCCAGGCGGTGGGCGAGGGCGAGCCCGATGCCGCGGTTGGCCCCGGTCAACAGGCAGGTCTTCCCGGTCAGGTCCATACCCGAGAGGATAAGGACCGCCCGGGCCGGGCCGGCGGGGCGGCTCAGTCGTGGGCGATGAGCGTCGTGCCGAGCCGGCGGGCCAGCCCGAAGCCGCCCTGGCGCATCACCAGGTCGTGGTTCCACGCGAAGGCCGGGCGGGCGACCGGCCCGAGGAAGTTCATCCAGGCCGCCGTCGTGCGTACCTGCCAGTCGTAGACCACCGCGGTGCCCTCCCCCTCGTAGAGCCGCCACACGCCCCGCCCCTCGAGCTCGCCGGTCGCCCTGCCCTCGATCAGGTGCGGGCCCCGCGCGCGGGTGATCTCGACATCAAAGCGCAGGGTGTAGGGCAGCACGCTGCGCCAGCTGAACCGGCTGGTCTGACCGATGCCATCGGCGTTGCCGTCGCGCAGTAGCTCGACGGCCTCCACTCCCTTCCACCACTCCGGGTAGCGCGCAGAGTCGTTGAGCACGTCCCAGACCCGCTCGATCGGCGCGTCCACGCACCAGGTGGTGAGGAAGCGGTAGTCGCCCATCGTCGGCGCGACTCTAACCGGCGTTCACGCAGTCGGCGCAGAGGCCCCAGATCAGGAGTTGGGCGTGGTCGGGCGCGAAGCCGGCGTCACTCGCCCACCGGAGCGCCTCGGGCGGCGCCAACGGCGCGTCGAGGTCGGCGAGCGCCCCGCAGCGGCGGCACACCGTGTGGGCATGGGGTCTGACGAGCGAATCGAAGACCACGGCCCCGCTGCCGGTGCTGACCCGCCGGACGAGGTCGAGCTCCTCGAGGAGGAGCAGCGTGGCATAGACGGTCGGCATGGCGATCCCCGGTAGCGCCGGCGACACCGCGTCGAGCACCTGCTCGGCGGTGAGGTGCTGCGGACGGGCGTGGAGGGCGCGGAAAATGACTAGGCGCTGCGAGGTGACGCGCTGGCGCCGCTCGCGGAGCTTGTCCACCAGCAGGGTGTCGGCAGCTTCGTGAGCCATAGCCAAATTGTAGCTGATGCGGGTAATAGTTGTTGTTAGGCGACCCTTATTCAAACTTGAATGCTATTGTTTGAGATCGTGGCCAGTCCCCCGACAGACAGCGGCGGCGCGTCGGCGCCGGAGGCGGCGCGGACCACCGCGGCGCCGGAGGCGGCGGCGCGGACCACCGCGGCGCAGGATACGGGGGCTCCGGCGGCTCCGGGCACGGCGGCTCCGGGCACGGCGACCGCGCCGCGACCGCCAGGTCCCGACGGCGCCGGGTCGACCGGCGCGGGCGGTGGACGCGCCGCCGACCAGGCCAAGGGCCGGGGCTCCCACTCGCGGCTCGCCCGCCTGATCAGGCGGGTGACCGGGGGCAGCGAGGAGGACTTCGTCCTCCAGATCGTCCAGCCGTCGCTGGTCGGGCTGATCGACGGGACGATCTCGACCCTGGCGCCGATCTTCGCCGCGGCCGTCTCGACGAGCTCGCGCACAGCGCTCCTCGTCGGGATCGCGACAGCCTTGGGAGCGGGAGTCAGCATGGGCATGTCTGAGGCTCTATCCGACACCGGCGAGATAACGGGACGCGGCTCCGCGCTCGTGCGCGGGATGATCACCGGCGGCGCCACCGCCCTCGGCGGGATCTTCCATTCGCTCCCCTTCCTGATCAGCAACGTCAATCGCGCCCTCGTCGTGGCCGGGATCGTCGTCGCCGTCGAGCTCTTCGCGATCGCCTGGGTTCGCTACCGCTTCCTCCACGTCACGCTGCGCTCGTCGCTCGTGGTGGTCACGCTGGGCGGCGCGATCGTGCTCGGTATCGGCGTCCTCGTCGGGAGCGCCTGAGCGCCCCGGCGGCAGCGGAGGATTCGGTGACCATCGCTCCCCAGGCCGAGGCGCTCGCCTTCGATGACCTCGACGACGCGCTCGGGGCGCTGCGCGCCCGCGGGCTGCGCGTGTCGATCGTGCGCCGCCTGGTCCTCGAGCTCCTCTTCGCGGCGAGCGGTCCGGTCTCGGCCGAGCACGTGGCGAGCACTCTCGACATCGACGCGGCCTCCGTCTACCGCAACCTCGAGATGCTCGAGCGCCACGGTCTCGTCCATCACGTCCATCTCGGGCACGGACCCGGGCTCTACGTCCTGGTCGGCCGCCGGGACAGCGAGTATCTCTACTGCGACCGCTGCGCCCGCGTCGAGGCCGTCGCCCCCGACCGGCTCGACGCCGTGCGCGACGAGCTGCGCCGGCGGTTCGGCTACGAGGTCCGCTTCACCCACTTCCCGATCGTCGGGCTGTGCCCCTCGTGCGCGGCCTCGCCGGCGCCGGCGGGCGGGGGCGTGGCCGGCGGCGAGCGCGGATCGGCGGGGGGCGGGCCCACGCACGGCGACCACGCCCACCGCCAGCCCGAGGGCCACGAGCACGACCACAGCCACGGCGACCTCGTCCACTCGCACCCCCACGTCCACGGCCCCGGACCGCCGCAGGCCCACGGCCACGAGCACTGATCCCGATCGGTGGGATCATGCGCCGGCGGGCCAGTAGCTCAGGTGGTTAGAGCAGCCGACTCATAATCGGTAGGTCGCAGGTTCGAGCCCTGCCTGGCCCATCCCCGGCGCCGGGGGTCGATCCGCGCTCACGGGGTACGCCGCCCCGAGCCGCTCAGGGAGACCCGCCCCGGGGGACGGGCGCGAATCTCCACGGTCTTTGGGAGATTTTCGCCCTTGCGTCGAGGTTGACTTTATGATCAACGGACGCCGTAAGTGAGCACGAAGCCAACGGACGGCAGTACGGTGCCGAGGGGGTCCAGCGGCATGCCCGCGGAGTCTGACCGCGCGTCGACGGAACTGTCGCGTCCCAGCGATTGAAGGGATTTCACGAATGGATGGATCGAATGACGGCCTGCGCCCGCGCGCGCAACGGCAGCAACGGTCGTCGCGGCTACGCACCGCCCGGCACGGCCTGATCGGCGCCGCCGTCCTCACGGGCGGCCTGCTGATGACCTCGGCGCCGGCCGGCGCCTTCACCAGCTCGCCCCTCTGGCAGTGCCGCGGCAGCGCCCTCTACGCGTCGGTCGCGGGGATGAACCGCGTCGAGCCCGAGGTCGCCAACGGCAACCCGAACACCGGCAACGGCGGCAACCCCGACCGCGAGCAGTGCGTCAACTCGGAGGTCGGCGCCAGCAACCTGGCCACGCCGGTCGGCCTCCCGGCGAACTTCCTCGCTGCCCCGTCCGCCTACGCGAACACCTCGATCACGCCGGCCATCGGCCCTTCGATCTCGCAGACCATCGTCGCCAAGGGCGGGGTCGAGAACCTCACCGTCGAGCTTCCGGCCGGCGGTACGATCGCCCTCGGAGTCGGCGCGGCCAACGCCACGGTGACCGGCAGCTGCGTCAACGGCGCGCCGAAGCTGACCGGCACGAGCCAGGCGGTCAACATCACCCTCGGCGGGAACGCGATCTCGCTCGACGGGCTGCTCCAAGGGCTCAGCGACCTCCTGAAGCCGCTGGGCGCGGTCGTCAGCCTCACCGTCAACGAGAAGATCTCGACGCCGAGCTCGCTCACCGTCCGCGCGCTCCACATCACGATCCTCAGCGGATCCAGCGGCACCCCGCTGGTCGACCTGATCATCGGCGAGGCCAAGGGCGGCTTCGAAACCGAGGTCTGCAACCCGAACAAGCAGTACGTCATCCCGCCCGGCATCAACGGGACCGGTGGCAACAACACCGGCAACAGCGGGGTCACCGGCGGCGACCACAACGGCAACATCGGCTCCACCAACGGAGCGCCGGCCACGTGCGGGCGCCTGACGATGTACTTCGACCGCAACAAGCAGCACACGCTGTCGAGCGTCTTCGGGACGCGCAACGTGACCCGCGGGCGGATCGTCACCTGCGGTGGCCACCCGACGTCGATCGTCGGCGCCAAGATCGACGTGATCCACGTCATCAACGGCAAGCGCCACCTGATCAAGACCGGCCTGAAGTCCCGGCCGGGCGGCAAGCTCACGCTGATCCTGCCCTCGAACCTGACCTCGCGGAGCATCGAGTACGACTACCGCGGTCGTCTCGACTCCCCGGCGGTCACCTCGAAGGTCACGCTCAAGCTGACCGTGCACAAGCGCAACGGTCAGAAGGTCTGACGCAGCTCGCCATCGGCGGGGCGGGGAGCGCGCCCGTCCCGCCGGCGGCGACCCGCTTCGCCGGCGGCCCCCCGCGTCAGCGCACGCGCTCCACGGCAGCCCGCAGCTCGGCCACCGAGAAGGCCCCCTCGAAGCGCGCGACGATGCGCCCGTCGCTCCCGATCACGAAGGCCCACGGCTCGGTCGGCAGCCGCCAGGCGGCGACCTGCGGCCGGAAGCCCTTGCTGACCTGGTTCTGGTTGTAGATCTCCATGTGGATGAAGGCGACCCGGCTGCCGATCTCCGACTTCACCTGCTCCTCGATGTCGGTCACCGGCCCGCATACCCGGCTCGCGCAGAGCTGAGGCGTCGCGAAGAGGAGGACGACCGGCTTGCGGTGCAGGACGGTCGCGAAGTCGACCTGCTGGAGGTCGGGCGCGGGCGGCTGGCGCGTGTCGATCGTCGAGATGTTGGCCCGGCCGACCTGGCCGACGGTCGGCGTGTGGATGGGTACCGCCGCCGCTCCGACGTCGGGCGGACCGGCCGCACCGACATCCGAGCCCGTGCCGTTCCCGTAGCGGAGCTGACCGCCGATCCGCTCGACGGCGAGGATGTTCTGCCGGCCCGCCTGGGCGAACGGAAGCTCGGCGACGTAGACACTGTGGGCGGCCATCGGATCCTGGGCGACGGTCTGGCTCTGGTACTGCGGGGCGACGCCGAGCGACTCGAGATGCGCCGGGAAGGGGCCGGCGAGGTGCTTGCCGTGGAGGTCGACGGTGAAGAGCGCGACCTCGGCGTTGGTGACCTGCTTGAAGTCCGGGGTGAACAGGGCGAACCCGAAGCGGTTGCGTCCGACGCGCAGGAGCGAAACGCTCGGGGCCAGTTGCGGGCCGGCCGGCAGGTGGCTGAGCGCCTGGAAGGTCGTGCTCGCCGCCGCCGGGAAGTCGGCCGTCCGCGCCGCCGGCGCGAGCGGCTTGGCGCTAGAGCCGCAGCCGGCGAGGCCGACCAGTCCGGCGAGTCCGGCGGCGAGGAGGAGGAAGGCGGCGAGGCGGCGCATCGTCACCTGGGACTCTATGGCCCGGCGTTCCTTCCCAGCCGCACCCGATCATCGGGCCGAAAGTCGCCCACCGGGCTTGCATTAGGGTTCACCGCTCGATGGCAGGCGAGGCGAGGAGCGCGGACGATCAGGCGGGACGGGCGGCCCTCGTCACCGGCGCCTCGAGCGGAATCGGCCTGGCCCTGGCCCGGATGCTGGCCGAGGAGGGACACGGGGTCACCATGGTCGCCCGCCGGCCGGAAAAGCTCGCCGCGGCCGCCGAGACGCTCCGCGCCGCCGGGCTCGACGTCCACGAGGTGGCGGCCTCGCTCGGCGCAGAGGAGGAGATCGCGCGGGTCGTGGCCGCCCACGCCGAGCGCTACGGGCGTCTCGACGTCCTCGTCAACAACGCCGGCGTCGGGCTCGGCGCCTCGATCGAGGGCTATCCGACCAAGCACGTCGACATGCAGCTCGACGTCAACCTGCGCGCGGTGATCATCTTCTACCGCGAGTGCCTCGAGCTGCTGCGGGCCGCCGGCGCCGAGCACCGGAGCGCTCTCGTGGTCAACACGGCGTCGATCGCCGGCAAGCACGGGCAGGCCTGGCTCTCGGTCTACTCGGCCACCAAGGCGGGGATCATCGCCTTCAGCCAATCGATGAACCGCGAGCTCGCCGCCCAGGGGATCAAGTCCTGCGCCCTCTGCCCGGGCTTCGTCGACACGGCGATGACCGACTTCGTCAAGGACCGGGTCGCGGCGCAGGACATGATCCGGCCGTCCGACGTCGCCGAGATGGTGCGCGCGCTCCTGCGACTCTCGCCGGCCGCGATCGTCCCGGAGATCCAGATGGTGCGCGCCGCCCAGACACTCTGATGAAGCTCGGGGTCCACGTCGGCTACTGGGGGCTCGGGCTGACCGCCGCCGACCAGCTCGGGATCGTCCAGGAGGCCGAGCGACTCGGCTACGACTCGGTCTGGGCGGCCGAGGCCTACGGGTCAGACGCGGCGAGCGTGCTCGGCTGGCTCGCGGCCGGGACGCGGGAGATCAAGCTGGGCTCGGCGATCTTCCAGATGCCGGCCCGCAGCCCGGCGATGACCGCGATGACGGCGGCGACCATCGACCAGCTCTCCGGCGGCCGGATGCGGCTCGGCATCGGCTCCTCGGGCCCCCAGGTCGCCGAGGGCTGGCACGGCCAGCGCTTCGCCCACCAGCTCCAGCGGACGCGCGAGTACGTCGCGGTGGTACGGATGGCGCTCGCCCGCGAGCGTGTCGAGTTCCACGGCGAGACGCTCGAGCTGCCGCTCCCCGACGGGCCGGGCAAGGCGCTGAAGCTGACCATCGCGCCGGTGCAGGAGCGGATCCCGATCTACCTGGCGGCGATCGGCCCGAAGAACACGGCGCTCGCCGGGGAGATCGCCGACGGCTGGATCCCGACCCTGTTCTCCCCCGAGCACGTCGGCGAGTCGCGTGCCTTGCTCGAGGACGGGGCCGCCCGGGTCGGCCGCTCGCTCGCGGGGTTCGACGTCGCGCCGACCGTGAATGTGCTGATCACCGACGACCTCGATCGGGCTCGGAGCGCGATGCGGCCGTTCATCGCCCTCTACGTCGGGGGGATGGGGTCGCGCCGGCAGAACTTCTACAACCAGCTGATGTGCCGCTACGGCTTCGAGGCGGCCGCACGCAAGGTGCAGGACCTCTACCTCGAGGGCCGGCGCGAGGAGGCGATGGCGGCGCTGCCCGACGAGCTGATCGACGCGGTCTCCCTGTGCGGGCCGCGCGAGCACGTCCGCGACCGGTTGGCCGTCTACCGCGAGGCCGGCGTCGGCACGCTCGGCGTCACCCCGCTCGCCTTCACCGCCGCCGAACGCCTCGACCAGCTCCGCCTCGTCGCCGAGCTCGCCGCCTGAGCCCGAGCCGCCCCTCGCCGGCCCGAAGCCTGCGGCTCCTGCTGGGCGCCTTCGGCGACCCCGGGCACGCCTTCCCGATCATCGCGCTCGGGCGCGCGCTGCGCGAGCGCGGCCACGACGTGACGATCCAGACCTGGGATCGCTGGGCGCCCGAGATCGAAGCCCTGGGGATCTCCTTCGCCCGGGCCCCGGAATACGACGTCTTCCCGACCGCCGGGCGGCCGCTGAAGCCGTACGCGGCCGTGGTCCGGGCCGCCGCCGAGGCGGCGCCGCTGCTCGCCGAGCTGCGCCCGCACGCCGTCGTCGCCGACATCCTCACGCTCGCGCCGGCCCTGGCCGGCGAGCGTGCCGGGATCCCCGTGGCCACCCTCATCCCCCACGTCCACCCAGCCGGCGCCCCCGGCTTTCCGGTCTACTCGGTGGGCGCCCGGCTGCCCCGGACCGCCGCCGGTCGAGCCGTCTGGCGTGCCTTGGCCCGACCGGTGGCCCGGGGACTCGAGCTCGGCCGCACCGAGCTCAACGAGACGCGGCGACGCCTCGGACTCGGCCCGCTCGCCCACCACCACGGCGGGATCAGCCGCGCGCTCTGCCTGGTGGCGACCTTCCCCGCGCTCGAGTACCCGCGGGCCTGGGGGCCCCACGAGCACGTCGTCGGTCCGCTGCTGTGGGAGCCGCCGACCGCCGACGTGGCGCTGCCCGACGGCGACGATCCGCTCGTGGTGGTCGCCCCGTCGACCTCCCAGGACCCGGGACATCGCTTGCTCCGCGCCTGCCTCGACGGGCTCGACGGCCTCCCGGTGCGCGTGCTCGCCACGTGGAACCGCCGGCCGCCGCCGCGTCCGCTTCCGGCGCCGGCAAATGCCCGGGTCGTCGACTGGTTCTCCTACTCGCGGACGATGCCCCACGCGGCCGTCGTCGTCTGCCACGGCGGCCACGGCACCGTCGTGCGCGCGCTCACCTCGGGGGCGGCGGTCGTCGCCTGCCCGGCGGCCGGCGACATGAACGAGAACGCCGCCCGCGTCGACTGGGCCGGCGTCGGAGTGCGCGTGCCGCGGCGGCTGGTCGCGCCCCTGTCCGTCCGCCTCGCGGTGACCCGCGCGCTCGAGGACTCCTCGATCAGCCGGGCGGTCCACTCGCTCGCGGCGTGGGCAGCCGGGCACGACGCCGGGCGCCGCGCCGCGGAGCTCGTCGAGGAGCTGGCCGCCCGCGCGTAGGTGTTCTCGCGCTGGACGGCAACTCCGGGGGTGGGACTCGAACCCACAACCTTCGCCTTAACAGGGCGCCGCTCTGCCGATTGAGCTACCCCGGATCGTCACCAGCCGCGGCGAGGGCGCTCGGGCCTCCGCGCGGCAGTCGCAGCATAGTAGGACGCCCGCCGACGCCCCGCCCCCGCGCCCGCGGCGCCCCGCCGCCCCGCACGCCGAGCCCACGCGCCGGGCGTCCGCGAGCGCAGCCGTCAGGGGAAGCGGTAGCGGAGCATGCGCAGGGCGTTGCCGCTACAGAGCTTCTCGGCGTCGGCCGGCCCGTAGCGGGCGTGCAGGAGGCGCTGGAGCCCGCCCATCTCGCCCATGTCCTTGAGCCCGGGCAGGGCGGGCTTGATGTAGCCGTCGAGGTCGCTGCCGATCGCGACGTAGTCGAACCCGCCGGTGAGCTCGACGATCCGGTCGACGTGGCGGCAGAGGACGGCCACCGACTCATCGAGCGTCTGCGGCTGGCGCGCCTCCCGGTAGGCGAGGTAATGGGCGCAGTCGATCAGCCCGATCACGCCGCCGCGGGCGGCGATGCGGACGATCGCCTCGGGCCCGAGGTTGTACTCCGGCCCGCGTCCGAGATCGCACGCCCCGTGGGAGGCGATGACCGGCACGCCCCGGGCATCGGGATTGCCGTCGAGGCGGTCGAGCGTCTCCTCGAGGGACCGCGCGCTCATGTGGGTCGCGTCGATCAGGATGCGGTGCCGGACGAGCGCGTCGACGGCTACGCGCCCGAGCTCGCCGAGACCCTCGCGTCTCGGCTGGGGGAACAGCGCGTGGTAGACGCGGTCGGGGAGAAACGGCAGCGCCGGGGCGTTGGTGGCCACCCGGCGCCAGAAGAGGTGGGCGAGCGTCACGTAGCCGACTCCGCGGACGGCGAGCGCGGCCACCGTCGCGCGTACCTGGTCGGCGTCGGCCCCCAGGGCGAAGCCCCCCTCGACGCAGTGGACCATGGCGGTGCGGCCCTCGCTGAGCGCCCGGTCGAGGTCGGCGCCGGAGCGCACGACCAGAGCGACGCCGGCGTGGTCGCGCTCGATCTCCTCCTCGACGCTCGCGAGCTGGTCGAGCAGATGGCCCGGCGCCTCCGCCCCCGGCGCGGCACCGAACTCGGCGCCGGCGTCGATCTCGTCGAACGGCCAGTAGAGCACCGACAGCACCACGCCGACGTCGCCCTGCCGGATCAGGTCCATCGTCACCGACGGCGTGCCCCGCGGCCCTTCGTAGTTGAAAAACCGGGAAATCAGGTCGACGAGCCCGGCGCGCAGACGCTCGGCCCGCCAGCGGCGCAGCGGGATGCCGGCGTGCGCCCGGCCGCCGAGGACGTGCATCGGGTAGTGGGCGTGCAGATCGACCAGCATCTCGCTCCCCGCGTTCAGCGAGCGACGGCCTCGTACTGGCTCATGGCACCCCTCCCCGGCTCAGGCGTTTCTCCGACCAGCACACGGTAGCGCGGCGCAGCGCCGTCAACCGCCCGGGCAGGCGCGCCGGCAGGGCGCGTCGCGCGAGCGTCCGGTCCACAGCTCGGGCGCCGTGGCGGCCTGGCCGACCAGCGCGCGGTCGGCCGCCGCGGCGCACACTCCGCTGATGATCCAGACCGAGAAGCGATGACTCCCCGCCGCGGCGCCGGCGCGCTCCCACCGCAGGCCGGGCCACCGCGCCGCCGGTCCTCGCGCGACCGTCCGAAACGCGTCGGCCTGCGGCCACGGTCGGCGGGCCAGGCCGGGAAAGGCGGGCGCGGGCGGGCCGTTTGGCTCCTCGACGATCCACAGGAGGACTCCGCGCGGCCCGAGCGCGCGGAGGGCGGCGTCCGGGATTCGGGCGGGCAGCCGCCGCGCCGGCGGGAGGGCCGCCAGCCGCCGGTGGCGGCGAAGAAGAGCGGCCGCGGGCGCGGCCGGCGACGCGGCGCGGCGTCGACCGCAGCGGACCACCCCGGCGGCGTCCGCACGGTGTCGCCGATCTCGTCGGTCAGAGCCCGCCAGCCGGCGTAGGGGTCGGTTTGGGGGCGCCGGCGCAGCAGCGATGCGGAGGCTGTCGAGCACCGAGCGCACCTCGGTCCGGCGGGCGGCGCCGGTGCCGGGGCCCAGCGCGACGTGCACCTAAAACGGCCGATCGGCGGCGCGGAAGCGGATCAGGTAGCTCGGCACCCGCCAGCATTCGTAGGTCGCGAGATCGGCGGGCCGCAGGGCGAAGTGGGCCGGCTGCGGCGGGAAGGCCCAGCGGCGTAGATGCGCCCAGATCGGCCCGCGGGGCGGGCGGTACTCGAAGAGGTAGACGAGCGCCCCGCCGGCCGGAAGGGCGCGCTCCGCCGCGTCGGGACTGCAGTTCCCGCCGCGGGGCGCCGGATAGGAGGTCAGGAGCACGCGCTCGTCGGGGAAGACCAGCGAGGTGATCGGTGCCACCAGGCGGTGCCAGGCGGGCGGGTAGCGGACGCTGATGCCTGCGCCGACGTCGCTGCGCACGCCGGCGGCGGCCGGCCGGCCGGAGCCCTCACGGGCGAGCGCGTCCCGGCGAGGACGCCGACGGTCGCCGCTGCGGCGGTGAGCCAGACGGCCGGTTTCGGCGCCATGCGTCAGCTAGCCCCAACCCGGGCTGACGTTGACCGAGAGCCGCGTCGTGTCGATCGCGCCGCCCGGGCGACTGATCCGAAGGAGGACGCGCGCGTTCTTGGGCGCCTGACCCGCCCACCAGGTGCCGCCGTCGTCGGGGCCGATCTTCAGCGGGCCGGCGAGCGGGCCGGCCGGCTGCAGGTACCCCTCCCAGTACGTCGGCCCCTGCCCGCCGAGGCCCCCGGCGTGCAGGCGCAGCGGCCGCCCGTCGATCTCGGCGGTGACCCCGGCGGCCGGTGCTCGCATCCAGACGGCCAGCCCGACCCGGTCGCAGGCGATCGAGTTGGGCTGCGGGCAGCTGACGCCGACGTAGGGATCGCGGCGCAGGAAGGCGGTGGCCGCAACCCCGCTCTGCGTTCGGCAGGCGAGGAGGCCGGCGCAGAGCGCTGTGAGGGCAACACGCATACCGGAGGTACGCGCGCTCGTCCTCGAGAGGTCCGGACCCGAGGCTCAGCCGGGGGTGCAGCACCACGTGGCCGAGCGCGGGAAGGCGGGGCGCGTCCCTCCGGGGGAGAACTGCCCGGCGATGTGGGCCACCGCCGTCGTTCGGCCGCGGCCCACCGCAGGGAGGAAGAGCCACTGGTCGGCATCCGGCCAGGGCAGCAGGAGGCCGGTGCCCCCCGGCGACCACGACGGCGACCCGAAGCGGCCGGACCCGGCGAACAGGAGTCGCTCGGTGAGGCCGCGCCCAGCACTGACCAGCGCGAGCTCGCTGCGTCCGGCCGCCAGGTCCTGGCGCACCAGCGCGAGCTCGCCGCCCCGGGCGGCGCCCAGGCCGCCGCGGTCACGGCGAACCCGGGCGGGAGCCCGCGCGAGGACAGCCGTCCCGAGGCGCCGTCGAGCAGGACGAGCCGGCGGCGCGTCGTCACCAGAAGCCGGTCCGCGCTCGGCGACCACGCCAGCTCGAGCGCGCCGCCGACCGGCACCGCGCTGCGCCAGAGCAGCCGGCGCGAGTCGACGGCGACCACGTCGATCCGGCCGCCGGCGCCGACGTAGGCGAGCACGTGGGCGCCACCGGGACGCCAGGCCGGGGCGACGTCTCCGCGCGCGGCCGCGTAGCGGTGGTCGCCGGTGGCGTGCGCGGACAGGAACGCCTCCTGAGCGGCCGACGCGGCTCCCTGGGTCAACGCGTGTGAGGCCCGGATGGGCATCCCTGCCCCGGAAGGTATTGCCACGCGCCGCCGCGGGTCAGGATCGGGCAGGCGAGCGCTGCGCGCCGGGTGCGCCACATATGGTGATACGTGGGCGCGGGGCCGAGAGGTCCGGCCTTCAGCGCCGCGAGCGGCAGCGGGCGGGCGGCGGGCGACGGTGATCACCAGCGCGACCGGTGCGCGCCCGGCCACCGCCACGTGGAGCCGCGCAGACCGGGCCATGAAGGAGGATCGACGCCGCGTTCTCCCTTGGCGCCGTTGAAGATCACGCGGCGGCTGCCATCCTGTGAGGAGATGCCGCGGTGCCTGCATACGGTGCTGGCCTGGGGGTTGGCGGCGCTCGCCGCGGCCGGCTGCGGAGGATCGCCCCCGGCGGCCGGGCGAGCGGCCGCGCCGACCCCCCCGGGGCCGTGCACGGCGGCGGCCCGCGCGGTGATCGCCGGCGAGGCCGGGACGCGCCCCGAGCTCGTGAGCACGCGGGCGTCGACCGCACCGAGCGGGGCCTTCGAATGCGCCTTCGCCGCGGCTCCGCCCGGCGGCGGGCGCTCGATCGGCGTGCTGGCCGCAATCGACACCGCGCCCCAGGCCTACGCCCGCTTCGACCGCGAGGCAGTCGAGTACAGCCAGAACGTGATCTGGGCCCATCAGGGCGCCGGCCGGTACCCGCAGTACGTCGGCGGGCTGGGCATGGGCGCCGACTGGTTCCCGGCCGAGCGCCGGCTGCTCACGACCGACGGGACCCGGCTCGTCGCGGTGACGGTGACCTGGCCGGGCGCGAGCGCGCGCCGGCAGCACGGGCTCGCGGAGGCGGTGGCCCGGCTCTACCTCAGCGGCCCGGCCTGACCGCGCCGACGCGCTCAGCCCCGCTGGCCGGCGGTCTGCTCGAGCGCGAGGGTGAGGGCCTGCTCGAAGGCCTCCTGGACGGCCCGGCGCCGCCCGGCGAGGTCGCTCAAGCCGCCGAGGCCGGCGGCCCGGGCGATGAGGATCTCGCGGTCGATCAGCGCCAGCTCGAGCTGGAGGCGCTCGACCTGGAGCTGGGCGGGCTGCGCCGGCGCCTGGGTGGCCCGGACGGCGAGCTCGGCCAGGAGCGCCGCCAGCCGGTCGTCGTCGACGTCCTCGAGCGCGCTCCCCGGCTCGTCGATGTGCTCGCGCAGGTGGACGGCGGCCCGCCGGGTGAGCTCGCCGGTGAACACGCTCGCCAGGTCGAGCTCGCCGAGCGCGGTGCGGCCGGCTTCGGGCAGGGCGATGCACAGGGCGAGAAAGGCGCGCTCCGAGCGCTCGCGGGCGTCGAGCGCGAACTCGGCCGGGCTCGGCACCCGCCGGCCGGCCGCCGCCGGCCTCGACCCGCCAGGGGCGAGCAGCTGCCCGACCATCTTTTCGGAGACCCCGAGCTTGGCCACGACGAGGCGCTCGAGCTCGACCCGCAGCGCCCCCGGGCCGACGTCGGCGAAGGCCAGGGCGAGCTCGGCGAGCACCCGGTCGCGCCCCTCGGCGGTGGTGAGGTCCCCGGCGGCCAGGACCCGCTCGACGCGGAAGCGCACGAAGGCCACCGAGCCTGCGGCCAGGCCGGCGAGCGCCTGCGGGCCGTCGCGCTGCAGCAGCTCGGCCGGGTCGCTCCCCGCCGGGAGCTCGATCACCCGGAGCTCGAGCTGGTGGCGAGCCGCCATGCCGGCGGCCCGGATCATCGCCTCCTGCCCGGCGGCGTCGGCGTCGAGGGCCAGCGCGAAGGTCGGTGCCAGGCGGCGCAGCTCGGCCAGCTGCTCGTCGGTCAGGGCGGTACCCATCAGGCCGACGGCGTTGCGCAGGCCGGCCTGGTGCATGGCGATCACGTCGGTGTAACCCTCGCAGACGATCACGCTTCCCGCCTTGGCCGCCGCCGCCCGGGCCAGGTGCATCCCGTAGAGGTGGTTGCCCTTGTGGTAGATCTCGTTCTCGGCGGTGTTGACGTACTTCGCCGGGTGATCGGCGCTCATCGTCCGTCCGCCGAAGCCGAGGACGCGGCCGCGGTTGTCGCACAACGGGAACATGATCCGCGCCCGGAAGCGGTCATACACGCTGCCCGGGCGTTCGCGCGAGCGCTGCGCGAGACCGGCGTCGTAGAGCTCGGCCTCGGTGAAGCCGCCCTGGCGCGAGGCGACCAGGACGCGGTCCCAGGCGCTCGGTGCGTAGCCGACGCGGAACTCGCGCAGCATCGCCTCGTCGAGCCCGCGGCCGAGAAGATGCTCGCGCGCCGCGGCCGCCTCCTTGGAGTCCCAGAGGTAGCGCTCGTAGTAGCCGCAGCTCCGCTCGAGCAGCGCGAGCAGCCGTTCGCGGCGCCGGCGGCGGGCCGCCGCCTGTGGGTCCTCGGCTTCGAGCTCGAGCTTGACGCCGTAGCGGTCGGCCAAGTACTCGAGCGCCGCGACGAAGTCGAGGCCCTCCATCTCCCGCACGAAGGTGAACGGATCGCCGGCGGCCTGGCAGCCGAAGCAGTAGTAGAACTTCTTCGACGGGGTCACCCCGAACGACGGCGTCCGCTCGTCGTGGAAGGGGCACAGCCCGGTGTAGCGGTCGGCTCCGGCCCGGCGCAGCTCGGTGCGGGCGCCGATCAGGTCGACGATGTCGACGGCGTCGCGCACCCGCTCCTTCGAGTCGGCCGTGTACCGGGCCACCCGGCTACTCCTCGAGCCCGACGCCGCCGCCGGCGAACGCCCGCGGCACGGTCAGGGCCTCAAAGCTGGCGATGCAGTAGCGGTCGGTCATCCCGGCCAGATAGTCGGTGACCCGCTCGGCGGGGCTCCCAGCCCCGGGGAGCGACTCCGGGTGCTCGCAGTAGTGGTCGAACAGGGTCCGGACCACCCGCTCGACCTTGGCGTGCTCGCGCCGGGCACTCGGGCGCAGATAGACGCGCTCGAACATGAACGCGCGGAGCTCGCCCATGGCCGCGGCCGCGCGCTCGCCCTGGACGATGGCCCCGGCCCGGCCCGAATGCTCGACGAGGTCGTGCACGAGGGCGTCGATTCGCCGCGAGCCGGTCGCCCCGAGCTCGGCGATCGGCTCGGCCGGGAGGTCCCCGAGGCGCAAGACGCCGGCGCGGACGGCGTCGTCGATGTCGTGGTTGATGTAGGCGAAGCGGTCGGTCAGGCGGACGATCGCCCCCTCGAGCGTCGCGGGCTGGGGCGCCCGGCCGGAGTGGCAGAGGATGCCGTCGCGCACGGCGGCCGTCAGGTTGAGGCCCTCCCCCCCGCGTTCGAGCCGGTCGACGACGCGGAGCGAGTGCTCCCAGTGGCGGAAGGCCGCGCCGTCGAAGCGCTCCCTCAGGCACCGGTCGAGAACCTCCTCGCCGGTGTGTCCGAAGGGCGGATGGCCGAGGTCGTGGCCGAGGCCGATCGCCTCGACGAGGTCCTCGTTTAGGCGCAAAGCCCGGGCGACGGTCCGCGAGATCTGGGTGACCTCGATCGTGTGGGTCAGCCGCGTGCGGTAGTGGTCGCCCTGGGGGGCGACGAAGACCTGGGTCTTGTGCTTGAGGCGGCGGAACGCCTTGCTGTGGACGATCCGGTCCCGGTCGCGCTGGAACGGAGTCCGCAGGCCGCAGTCCTCCTCCGGGCGGATCCGGTGGGCCGGGTAGGAGGGCGTGGCCAGCGGGGAGAGCCAATGCGCCTCGAGCTCGCGGCGGCGATCGGCGAACCCCGCAGCCACCGGGCCGGCGCCCCTCATGACGGCCGCCCGGCCGAGCGCAGCCGCAGATGAGCGTGGTGCTCGAGCATCTCGGAGATCGCCCGCTCCGCCTGGCGCAGCGTGCGGGGCGAGGCGGGCGGCGTCTGCGCGAGCGGCCCGCCGACCACCGCGGTCATGAACGCATGGGCGGCCTCGTCGAGCGGGAACGAGGCCGCCTCGCACGCGCTGCACACGACTCCGCCGGCCGCGGCCGAGAAGCCGACGAGATGCTGGTTGGACCCGCAGGCGGCGCAGGCCGCCAGCTGCGGGGCGAGGCCGGCGGCGATCAGCAGCTTCATCCGGAAGGCGAGCGCGTTGGCGTGGCTCGCCTGCGACGGATCGGAGTCGAGCAGGGCGAGCTCGTTGCACAGGAGGTTGTAGACCGCCGCGTGCGGCTCGGTGGTCTCGAAGATCCGCCCGACCGCGTCGCACGCCCGGGCGGCCGAGTCGAGGCCGGCAGCGTGCTCGCGCAGGCGGGCGTGGGGGTCGATCGTCTCGACGGCGGTCACGGTCAAGAGCTCGCCGCGCCCCTCGTAGAGGACGAGGCGCACGCGGAAGAACGGCTCGAGCCGGCCACCGAAGCGGCTGCGCGTCTTGCGCACGCCCTTGGCGATCGCCCCGAGGCGCCCGCCGCCCGGGGTGTAGAGGTGGAGGATCCGGTCGGCCTCGCCGAAGCGCATCGAGCGCAGGACGACGGCCTCGGTCTTCAGCGATCCGCTCACCGCGCGCCCGCCGAGGGTGCCCGGGGGGCCCGTCGCGCGACCCGGAGGGACGCCCGCGCGGGCGCTATCATTTTTCTGGTCATGAGCGACGTCACGGTCACCGTCTATACCACCGAGCCATGCCCTTACTGTCGCATGGCCAAGGCGCTCCTCGGTAAGCGCGGGATCACCTACGACGAGATCAACCTCTCGATGGACCCGGCCGGCCGGGCCGAGCTCGTCGAGCGCACGGGGATGATGACCTTCCCGCAGGTCATCATCGGCGAGGAGCTGATCGGCGGCTACACCGAGGTGGTCGCGGCCGCCAACTCCGGCCGCCTCGACCAGCTGCTCGCGGCTTAGCGGTCTGGTGCTCTAGCCGACCTCTCGCACCGGCGGCCGGCGCGGCCGGGGCCGGGGCTGGCAGCGCTCGCAGACGTAGCTTCCCCGCCCGGCGACGACGAGCTTGCGGATCGCCCGCCCGCACACCGGGCAGGCCAGGCCCTCGCGCCGGTGGACGAGGAAGCGATCCTGGAAGCTTCCCCGAACGCCGTCGGGATCGCGATAGTCGTCGATCGAGGCCCCCCGGGCGTCGATCCCGGCCCGGAGGACGAGGACGACGGCGGCGTGGAGCAGGGCGTACTGGCGGGGGGCGAGCGAGCCGGCGGCGCGCAGCGGATGGACGCCGGCGCGGAAGAGCGCCTCGTCGGCGTAGATGTTGCCCACCCCGGCGACGTTGCGCTGGTCGAGCAGGAACGGTTTGATCGGGCCGCGGCGCCCGCGCGCGAGTGATCGGAGGTGGCCGGCGGTGAAGGCCGCCTCCAGCGGCTCGACGCCGAGCCGGGCCGCGAAGAACGCGTCGCGCGCGGGGGCGCCGAGGAGGAGCTCGCCGGTCCCGAACCGCCGCGGGTCGACGAAGGCCAGACGCGCCGCCTCGAGGCCGATCACCACCCGCGTGTGGGGCGCGAGCACAGCCGGCTCCCAGAGGAGCGTCCCGGTCATGCGCAGGTGCATAGCCAGGTGGGCGTCCCCTTCGAGCTCCCAGACCAGGTACTTGCCCCGGCGCCAGAGGCGGATCACCCGGCGACCGCTCACCACCTCGGCGAGCTCGGGTGGCGCGACGGGCGCGCACCAGCGGGGGTCGAGCACCGCGATCGTCGCGATCCGCTGTCCGGCGACCAGCGGGGCCAATCGCCGGACGATCGTCTCGACCTCCGGCAGCTCGGGCATCTCAGGCGTCCGCCGCCGGACCGGGGAGCGCCGGCGCCGGCCGGCTCACGGCCCCGGCGCCTGCAGGCGCAGCCCCCGGAGCAGCGGATGGAAGACCACCTGGTCGACGGTCCGAAACTGCGACGGCGGGGCGAAGGCATCGACTACGAGCTCGGCGCCGTAGGCGTAGAGATGCGTCGAGCGGACCTCCCGGCGCTGCCCGTCGATCGTCTCGAGGCCGCGGACCTGGATCGCCCCGCGGTGGGCGACCGGCACCACGGCGGCGCTTTCAAGGACGAAGCCGGCGTCGCGCGAGCGCACGGTGCGGACGAGCCGGCGCAGAGCCACCCGAAGCTGGGCGGCCGACCGGGGCAGGCGTTGGGTGCGCGGGTATCGCCAGACCGCGGCCCAGGCGAGACCCGAACGGACGGCGAGGACGAGCGGCGGGTTGCCGGGCTGCGCCTGCCAGGCGACCGGAGCACGCAGGCGCACCCCGGCGCTCGGGAAGACCTGCCGGGCGAAGCCGTTCGGGGCGGCCGCCAGCGAGAGATCGGGCGGCGGCGTGCGCGAGTTGCCGCACCCGGCGAGCACCGCGCAACCGCACACGAGCAGAAGCCAGCGTGACCGCACCGCCGCGATTCTAGGCCAGGGCGCTCCCGGCCACCGCCATCGGCGTCAATCTCCCCTGACGTAGACGCGCGTCGACGGCAGAGTGCCGGCGAGTCCGCGTCGGGCGGCGCCCGAGGGGAGCGGGGTTGCCAGGGCCGCTCGCCCGCGATAGAATCGCCCGCAAGACGAGGCGACGACGGTGGGGCGTCGGATCGGACAATCCAGGCGAGCACGGATACTGGGAGTTCCGATTCACCGAGGATTCAACATCGACAGCGTCAACCGCGACGGCAAGGTCTACCTCGAGATCGAAGGCGAGCTCGACGTGGCCACGGCTCAGCTGATGGACGACGAGCTCGCCCGGGCGGAGGCGACCGACGCGCGGGCGATCGTGGTCGACCTCAGCCGCGTCGAGTTCATCGACTCGAGCGGGGTCAGCGCCCTGCTCCGAGCCGCGGGCCGCTCGTCGAGCGACGGCTATCGACTTCAGATCACCGGCGACTCGGCCCAGGCGCGAAAGCTCTTCGTGCTCGCCGGGGTGGCCGACCGCCTTCCGCTGACGCCGCTCGACTCCTAGGCGGCCGGGGCTCAGCCGGGCGGCTCGATCGTGACCTTCCGGTAGAGCTGCGTCGTGGCGATGTCGGCGTGGCCGAGCATCCCCTGCAGCGCGCGCAAATCGCCGCCGCCCGACAGAGCGTGGGCGGCGAAGGTGTGCCGCAGCGTGTTGGGGCTCATCCGCCCGGCCAGGCCCGCCTCCTCGGCGTAGCCCTGGACGATCTTGTAGAGCCCCTGCCGGGTCAGGCGGGCCCCGCGGCGGTTGACGAAGAGGTGGGGCTCGGCGCGGAGGCCGACGAGCGCCGGCCGGCCCCGCTCGAGGTAGTCGGCGACGGCGGCGAACGCGGTGCGCCCGATCGGCACGCCGCGCTCCCGGCCGGGCTTGCCCCGCACCCGGAGGATCCGGCGCCCCCGGTCGACGTCGGCCGCGTGGAGCCCGATCGCCTCCGAGGCCCGCAGCCCGCTGGCGGCGATCAGCTCGAGCAGCGCCCGGTCGCGGAGCCGGCCCGGGTCGCCGCCGCGCGGCCCGGCGAGCAGCCGCGCGAGCTCGGCGGGCGTGAGCACGCGCGGCGGGCGCGGGGCCTTGGGCGGGAGGCAGAGACCGACCGTGGGGTCGTGGTCGACGATCCCCTCCCGCCGGAGGTGGCGGTAGAAGGAGCGCAGGCAGGCCGCCTTGCGCTGGAGGGTGGCGGCCGAAGCCGGCGGACGCCGGCCGTCGCCGGCGGCGAGCGCGGCGATGAAGGTCGCGAGCGCGTCGGCCGAGGCGAGGGCCGGGTGGCACCGCCCGAGGTGGCGCCCGAACTGTGCGAGGTCACCGCGGTAGGCGTCGAGCGTGTTGCGCGAGAGCCCGCGCTCGAACTCGAGGTAGGCGAGGAAGTCACCCACGAGCTGCTCGAACGGCTCGACCGCTGCGGAGAGGACGATCACCCTGTCCTTTTCGCCCTTCTTGGACCACTTCCTGTGGCTGCGGCCGGGCGCCCAGAGCGAGCGGGCGGTGACTCGGGCGCCGAGAACCTGCGCTAGGCTCCTTGCCAAGGGTCCCAGTAACGACGCGGGGGCAGACAAGTGACAGCAGTTGGCCGAACGCACACCACGGTCGATTTGCGGCGGCGGGTTGCGCGGGTGATGGCGGGCATCACCTTCTGCCTGGCCCTCCTGGCCGGCGCCGCGCCGGCCTGGGCAGGCGTCGGCGTCTCGACGAGCCCCGGCTTCCCCCCGTCGGCCCACGTGGGCAACACCGGGCTTCCGGCCGTGATCCAAATCACCAACTTTTCGAGCCCGCCCAACGACACCGACACCCTCCACGTCACCGCGATCACGCTCGTCCCGAGCTGCGGGTCGCTGAGCCTCGGCGACTGCCCGGCGGCCGACGCCGACCCGGGCGTGTTCAGCCTGAGCCCGACCGCCGTCGGCGAGGCGGGGACGGCCTGCGCCGGCATCACGTTCAGCGTCGCGTCGATCGACCCGAGCCAGGGGAAGGTCTCGTTCAACCCCAGCACGGCGGTGACGCTCGGCCCGTCCGCGGGCGCCAGCGCGGTGTGCCGGATCGACTTCACCTTCAATGTCGCGCGCCTGCCCGCCAAGGACTCAGACCCCTCAGCAGGGCTGCAGACCGCCGAGCTGGCGACGGCCTCCGCGACCGACCCGGTGAACGGCGCCACGAGCACCGGCCTGGGATCGAGTGAGACCACGGTCAGCAAGTACTCGGTCGCCCTGACCACCCAGGTGGCATCCGCGGCGGGCACGAACGGGAGCCCGATCGGCGACTCGGCGACGCTGACCCCCGCCTCGGGCGCTCCCGCGCCGACCGGCATGGTGACGTTCAGCCTCTACGGCCCCGCGGATCCGAACTGCGCCGGGGCGCCGATCTTCACCTCGACGGTCGCTGCCGGCAGCTCGGTCACCTCCGGCCTGTTCACGCCGATGGCCGCGGGCACCTATCTATATCGCGCCTCCTACAGCGGCGACGCGTACCTCAATCCGGCCAGCACGAACTGCAACGACCCGGGCGAGGTCGTCGTCGTCAAGGGCCAGCCGGCGATCACCACCCAGGTCGCCTCCGCGGCGGTCAACACCGGCGCGACGATCAGCGACACCGCCACGGTGACCCCGGGGCCGGGGACGGCACCGACCCCGACCGGGTCGGTGACCTTCCGGGTCTACGGCCCCGGCGACACCGCCTGCGCCACCCCCCTCTCGACGGTGACCGCCGCGCTGAGCGGCACCACGGCGACCTCGGCCTCGGCGCCGTACACCGCGACCACCGCCGGCACCTACCGGTTCATCGCCAAGTACGAGGGCGACGCGTCCAACAACACGGCGAGCGGGAACTGTGGCGATGCCAACGAGACGGTCACCGTCGGCCCCGACGAGGCGCCGACCGCGGCCTACACACCGAGCACCTACACCCCGGCGATCGGACAGACCGTCACGTTCAGCGCGACGGCGTCCAGCGACCCCGACGGGACGATCACCACCTACCGGTGGGTGTGGAACGACGGCACGCCCGACGGGAGCGGCGTGACGGCGACCCACGCCTTCACGACGGCCGGCACCCACAGCGTCGCGCTGTATGTGACCGACAGCTCCGGGCAGACCGCCGCCGCCGGCCACGGCATCACGGTGAGCGGCGACGAGCTCCCGGCCGCGGCCTACGCCCCGAGCACCTACACGCCGGCGATCGGCCAGACCGTCACCTTCAACGGCGGCGCCTCGAGCGACCCCGACGGGACGATCGTCGCCTACCGCTGGGTCTGGGGCGACGGCACCCCCGACGGCAGCGGCGCCACGGCGACCCACGCCTTCACCACGGCCGGCACCCACAGCGTCGGGCTCTACGTGACCGACAGTGACGGGCGCACCGCCGCCGTCGGCCACGGCATCACGGTGGGCGACGAGCTGCCGACGGCCGCCTACACCCCGAGCACCTTCAGCCCGGCGCTCGGGCAGACCGTCACCTTCAACGGGAGCGCCTCGAGCGACCCCGACGGGACGATCACCAACTACCGGTGGGTGTGGAACGACGGGACGCCCGACGGGAGCGGCGTGACGGCGAGCCACGCCTTCACCACGGCCGGCACCCACAGCGTCGCGCTGTATGTGACCGACAGCTCCGGGCAGACCGCCGCCGTCGGCCACGGGATCACCGTCTCCGGCGGTGCGTGACCGCGTGGCCGCGGCGGACGGTCGGGCGCTCAGCGGCGCCCGCGCTGGGGCGCTCAGCGGCGCCCGCGCTGGGCGGAGAACGCGTCGGCGATCGTGATCGTCCGCTCGGCGCGGGCACGGCCGCAGAAGCTGATCACCCAGTGGAAGAGCGCGCTCAGTCGGTTCTTGAAGCCGGTCAGGAAGGTCAGGTGCACCACGAGCCAGAGCAGCCACCCCGCGAAACCGGCGATCCCGACCGAGCCGAACTCGGCCACGGCGTAATAGCGCGAGATCGAGGCCAGGTTGCCGAGGTCGTGGTAGTGGAAGCGGCGCGGCCGGTCGTCGCCGGCCAGCCGCCGGATTATCTCGCCCGACGCATGGCGGCCCGACTGCATCGCCACCTCGGCGAGCCCTGGCAGCCCGTCGAGGGCCATCAGGTCCCCGACGACGAACACCTCGGGATGACTGGGCAGGCTGCAGTCGGGGAGGACCTGGACCCGGGCTCCGGGCTCGAGCTCCGTCGCGCCGGCCGCGGCGAGCAGCCGCCCCAGCGGGGCGCCCTGGACGCCGGCAGCCCAGATCTTGGTCATCGCCGCGACGCGGCGCAGGTCGGGATCGTCGGCCTCGACGGTGATGCCGGCCTCGTCGACGCCGGTGACCTTCGCCCCGACGCGGATCTCGACACCGAGGGCGGCGAGGCGCCGGGCCGCCTTGGCGGCCAGGTCCTCGCGGAAGGACATCAGGATCCGCGGGGCGCCGTCGACCAGGATGATCCGCGCCCCGCCCGGGTCGATGGCCCGGAAGTTCGAGCGCAACGTCCGGTGGGCGAGCTCGGCGATCTGGCCGGCCATCTCGATCCCCGTCGGCCCGCCGCCGACCACGACGAAGGTCAGCCAGGCCGCGCGGGTGTCCGGGTCGGGTTCGATCTCGGCCATCTCGAAGGCGGCGAAGATCCGGCTGCGGAGCTCGAGGGCGTCCTCGATCGTCTTCAGCCCCGGCGCGTCGAGGTGGTAGTCGTCATGCCCGAAATACGACACCACGGCGCCGGCGGCGACGATCAGGCTGTCATACGGGGTGACCAGGTCGCGGCCGAGTACGTGCGAGGTGACCGTCCGGGCCTCGAAGTCGATCTCCGAGACCTCGCCGAGCACCACCCGGGCGTTGCGCTGCCGGCGCAGGACGTCGCGAATCGGCGGCGCGATCTCCCCCTCGGAGAGAATCCCGGTGGCCACCTGATAGAGCAGCGGCTGGAAGAGGTGATGCGTCGCCCGATCGATGACCGTCACCTCGACCGGCGACCGGCGCAGGCGACGGGTGGCGAACAGGCCACCGAAGCCCGACCCGATCACCACCACCCGGTGGCGCCGCGGGCCGGCGTCCGGGCGAGGGGCAGCGAGCATGCGCCGGGCGGCGGTCGTCACCGACCGCCGCCCGGGAAATCGTGATTTGAGTCGGGAAATGACGGCGGAGACGCCGCCGGTCCGGTGCGCTAGCGCGGCTTGGGGTCGTCGTCCATCGGGGCGTGTCCGCCCGTGGCGTCCCGCGCCTCGCCGCTGCTCTCATCGTCGGTCGGGCTGCCCGGGTCGTGCCCGCTCTGCACGTCGCTCCCGATGCCGGGGGTGTCGCCGGTCTCGGCGTAGGCGGGGCTGGTGGGATCCGGATCGTCAGCCATGGTGGTCTCCTCTCGATGGTGTGCGAACCTCCTACCCACCGCGCCGATCGGCAAACGGGGCCAGGCTCTAAGGTCCGCCCATGGCCGTGGACCCGACCCCGAGGAGCGCCGAGCCGGCGATCAGCGTCCAGGGGCTCGCGAAGTCCTTTGGCGAGGTCCGCGCCCTCGACGGCGTCGACCTCCGGGCGGCGGCGGGAACCGTCCTCGGACTGCTCGGCCCCAACGGCGCCGGCAAGACGACCGCGGTCCGCGTGCTGACCACGCTCCTGCTCCCCGACGCCGGCACCGTCCGCGTCGCCGGGCTCGACGTCGTCCGCGACGCGGCCCGGCTGCGCGAGCGGATCGGGCTGGCCGGACAGTACGCGGCGGTCGACGAGAACCTCACCGGCCTCGAGAACCTGGTGATGGTCGGGCGCCTCTACGGCAAGCCGCGGGCGGCGGCGAAGACCCGCGCCTGGGAGCTGCTCGAGCGCTTCGAGCTCACAGACGCCGCCCAGCGGCCGACGAAGACCTACTCGGGCGGCATGCGGCGCCGGCTCGACCTCGCCGACGCGCTCGTCGCCCGGCCGCCGGTGCTCTTCCTCGACGAGCCGACCAGCGGCCTCGATCCGCGCAGCCGGCTTGGCCTCTGGGAGACGATCGAGGAGCTCGTCGGCGAGGGGACGACCGTCCTGCTCACCACTCAGTACCTCGACGAGGCCGATCGCCTGGCCGATCGGGTCGCCGTGATCGACCACGGCCGGGTGATCGCCGACGGCACGCCCGACGAGCTCAAGGACCGCGTCGGCGGCGAGCGGCTCGAGGTCCGCCTGGTCGACGCGACGGCCGTGAGGCGGGCGGTCGCCGCCCTGGCGCCGATGTCCGACGAGCCGCCGGGAGTCGAGGCGACGACCGTCAAGCTGACCGTCCGCCAGCGGTCCGGCGCGATCGTCGAGGCAGTCCGGCGCCTGGACGAGGCGGGCGTCCGCGGCGTCGACGACCTCGCCCTGCGCCGCCCGACGCTCGACGACGTCTTCCTCGCCCTGACCGGACGCGTGGCCGAGACGACGACCGAGGCGGAGCAGGCCGCGTGAGGCGCCTGGTCTCGGACACCCTGGTGATCGCCGAGCGCAACCTCGTCCGCCTCCCTCGGGCGCCCGACCTCCTGCTCGCCTTCACCGTCCAGCCGGTGATGTTCGTGCTCCTCTTCGTCTACGTCTTCGGCGGGGCGATCCGCACCCCCGGCTACGCCTACGTCGACTACCTGATTCCCGGGATCATCGTCCAGAACATCGCCTTCGGCGGCTTCGTCACCGCGCTCGGGCTGTGCGAGGACCTCAACAAGGGGCTGATCGACCGGTTCCGCTCGCTGCCCATGGCGCGCGCGGCCGTCCTCGCCGGGCGGACGCTGGCCGACGTGGTGACAAACCTCCTCTCGGTCTCCGTGCTCCTCGTCACCGGGCTGATCATCGGCTTCAGCTTTCACGCCCCGGTCGGGCACGTGCTGGCCGGGATCGGGCTCCTGCTCCTCTTCGGCTACGCCTTCTCGTGGATCTTCGCGCTGCTCGGGATGCTCGTCTCCTCACCGGAGGCGGCCAACTCGCTCGGCTTCATCGCCGTCTTCCCGCTGACCTTCATCTCCTCGGCCTTCGTCCCGGTGGCCTCGATGCCGGCGGCGCTCCGCGCCTTCGCCCAAGTCAACCCGTTCACCGTCGTGGTCGACGCCCTGCGCTCGCTCTGGGTCGGCGCGCCGGCCGGTGACAGCGTCTGGGGCGGATTCGCCTGGGCGGTCGCGATCATCGCGATCTTCGCCCCCCTGGCCGTGGCGCGCTACCGCCGGGCCGCCGGCCGCTGAGCGGCGCGTTGGCGCTGCGGCCCCACCGTGTAGGCGGGATCCCTTGCCGAGGCCATCCCGGCCGCGAAGACCCCGAACCGCGTGCACGCCGAGGCGGCCAGCAGCATCCCGCCGGCGACCACCGCCGCACCGCGGCGGCGCCGGCCGAGGACGGCGCCGAGCGCGGCGCCGGCGACCGTCAGCTTCTTGCTCGCCCCCAGCAGCGTCCCGGCCCGCCCCTCGTGGAGCGGCTCGGCCACCGTGCCCATCCGCTCCTGCATGAGATGGGTGGCGACGAGCTCGCCGGCGGCCCCGAGCAGGCCGAGGCGACGCGCCGGCCCGGCTTCGGACACCGGGGCGAGGAGCATGCCGAGCCCGGCGGCGGCGGTGGCCGCCGAGCCGACGAAGACGAACGGCAGCTCGCGGTGGGCGTCATGCCAGACCGGCACCGCCGTGTCGGCCAGGAGCGCCGCGGTGTAGGAGGCCACCGCCGGGCCGAGGCCGGCCGCCCCGAGCGTCGCCGCGCGGCCGACGCGCGGCCCCCGTCCGGCCAGCTCGCAGACCGCCGCCAGCCCGGCGACGGGCGCGTAGGCGCTGAGGATCCAGGTGCCGACGCTCATCGGCGAGGTCACCTTGAAGACCCGGAGCATGTTGAGGAAGCGGGCCGGGCGCCCGAGGTCGTGGATCAGGGCCCCCAGGGAGAGGGAGATCGCCGCCAGCGCGCCGAGCTTGGCCGGGCGGGCGAGCCCCGGCCGCCCGGTGAGCTCGGCCCCGGCGGCCAGCAGCGACGAGGCCCCGGCCAGGCCGCCGAGGAACAGGTAGCCGGCGATGTCGAGCGCCGCCCAGACCGGCTCGTTGAGCACCGGGAGGCCGTAGTAGGAGTCGCCCCGGGCCCCGGGCCGGTCAGCGCGGCGGGCATGATCCGGCGCGGCGCGTTCGTCGGTGTCGGCCAAGATGTCCGGATCGGTCATCGGCGCCATCCGGCGAAGGCGGCCGCCACCCCGCCGGCCAGCGCCGCCGCCGCCAGGCCGACGTGGCGCCACATCCGCGGCAGGTCGCGGGTGGTGACCACCGGGTCGGGCGGCAGGCCGTAGACCTCGGGCTCGTCGAGGAGCAGGAAGAACGCGCCCGCCCCGCCGATGCCGTCGTCGGCGCGCTCGCCGTAGAGTCGGGCCTCCGCCACACCAGCCGCGTGGAGCTCGGACAGGCGTGCCGACGCCCGGTCGCGGAGATCCTCGAGCGGGCCGTACTGGATCGAGTCCGTCGGGCAAGCCTTGGCGCACGCCGGCTCGAGGCCGACCCCGATCCGGTCGTAGCAGAGCGTGCACTTGAAGGCGCGGCCGTCGTCCTCGCGGCGGTCGATCACCCCGAACGGGCAGGCCGGGATGCAGTAGCCGCATCCGTTGCAGATGTCCTCCTGCACGACGACCGTGCCGAACTCCGTGCGAAACAGCGACCCGGTCGGGCAGACGTCGAGGCAGGCGGCGTGGGTGCAGTGCTTGCACACGTCGGAGGCCATCAGCCAGCGCATGTCGCCGTCCGGTCCGGGGCCCGCGCCAAGCGGCTTGCCCTGCTCGATGAAGGCGACGTGGCGCCAGGTGTCGGCGCCGAGGCCGGCGGTGTTGTCGAGCGAGAACCCGGTCTGGTGGAGGCCGTCCCCCTTCGACGATGACCCGTCGGGGACGTTGTTCCACTCCTTGCAGGCGACCTCACACGCCTTGCAGCCGATGCACACCGATGTGTCGGTGAAGAAGCCGACCCGAGGCGGCGGGTCGGCGTAGCCGGCGTCGGTCGCGGGGTCGCCCGACCGGTGGATGCTCAGGAGGCCGCGCGGTGGCGGCTCGGCTCGGTCCTCTCGCGCTGACATCGGCTGTCCCCTTGGCGTCGCCTTCGGCCGGCCGAGGCTACCCGGCGGCGGCGCCGGCCAATCGGCGGCGAGCTCAGAGACCCGACTGGAACGTGTACGGGCGCGGCGCAACCTTGCCGGCGACGTCGAGCTGGATCACCGCGTGGGCGCCCAGGGGGATCGTCCGCGGGTCAGCGGTGAACGCCTTGCCGTTGACGTAGGCGGTCACCGGCCCGCTCGCCGCGCCGACCCGCGTCGCGCTGAGCGGCTGGTTCCAGATGTCGAAGTACTCGCCGAGCGTGTACCGCCGCTGGTCGGGCGACTCGATGTGGATCACGCCGTCGTCGGTGTGGCTGTGCAGCCAGTAGAAGCACGAGCCGCCGAGGACGAACGGCCCGTCGACGGAGGGCTGGACGGTGCGGGGTGGGGCGATGCCGATTCCCTCGGGGATCTGGCCGGGGCGGTCGCCGACGAAGACCGCGAGATGGGCATGGATGTGGTAGAGCACCTGCTCCTGGGTCTGGCATTGGATCCCGTCGACCGTCCGCCCGACCGCCTCGCCCTGGGTCGTGCCGAGCGCGACCGGCGTCGTCGACGGCGTCGAGCTCGTCGCGTCCGTGCTGCTTGAGCTGCTGCTCGATCCGCAGCCGGCACCGACGAGCACGACGGCGAGCGCGGTCGCCAGGTGTGCCGCCCGGCGGTGGAGGTTGCGGTCGCGACGATCCATGGGGCGTCGCGAATCTATCCGATGCCGCCCACCGGGGCTCTCTCACCCGGGCGCGGCGGCGCGGACCGGTCCGGGCCGTATGCTCCCTCTCATGATCCCCGTCGGCGAGCTCAAGGCCGACGACGTCGGGTCGGGCGACCTCGACGGCGCCGGCTACGCTCGCCGGCTGCGCAACAGCCTCGTCGGGCTGGTGGCGCTGATCGCCGTGGTGGCCGGCCTGCTCTTCGCCCTGCCCGGCCTCGACGTGATCGAGCGCGAGCTCGCCCACGCCTCGATCGGCTGGGTGCTGGCCGCCGTCGGCCTCGAGTACCTCTCGTGCGTCGGCTACGTCCTCACCGTCATGCTCGCCTTCCCCCGCGGCCGGCTCCGGCCCACGGCCCGCCTCGGCTGGGCCGAGCTGGCGGCCAACTCGGTGCTTCCGGCCGGCGGGCTCGGCGGGCTCGGGCTCGGGGCGTGGATCCTCCGCCGGCGCGGAGTCCCCGCCGCGCGCATCGCCCGCCGATCGACCGTCGTCTTCGTCCTGACCAGCGCAGTCAACGTCGTCGCACTTGTCATCGTCGGCCTCGGGCTCGGGCTCGGCCTGCTGACCGGGCCGCGCAACCCGCTGCTCACCTTGCTGCCGGCGGCGATCGGCCTCGCGGCGATCGTGCTCACCCTCGGCGGGGCCCGGGCGGCCGGGCGCCTCGGAGACTCCGGCACGCGCCGGCGGCTGGCCGCCGCGCTCGGGACGATCGCCCGCGGAATCGACGACACGGTCGAGGAGCTCCGCCATCACGACTGGCGGCTGATCGGGTCGGCCGCGTACTGGATCTTCGACGTCGGGGCGCTCGGCGCGAGCTTCGCCGCCACCGGCCACACGCCCGGACTCGCGGTGATCGCCATGGCCCACCTCGTCGGCCAGATGGCCGGGATCGTCCCCATCCCCGGAGGCGTCGGCGCCGTCGACGGCGGTCTCGTCGGGGCGCTCGTCCTCTACGGGGTGCCGATCGGTCCGGCTGCGGCCGCCGTCCTCCTCTACCGGGCCATCTCGCTCACGCTGCCCGCGGTGCTCGGGACGATCGCCTTCCTGCTCCTGCGTCGCCACCTGGACGACCCGCTCGTTCTCCGCGCTCCGGGCTGAAACCGGGGGGCGCGGCCACTGACGGGTAGCGGCCGGCGCGCGGCCGCTACCCGGCTTCGGTCGACGAACAGCCGTCGACCTCCTCGGTTGCCGCCTACTCCGCTTGGCTACCCGCAGACTTCGTGTCGTGCTCGTCGACGTTTCCAGCCGGCTCGCCGCCGCCGGTGAGCGGTCCGTCCTCCACCGCGCTCTTGAGGCCCGAATCCACGCTCACGTCATCGAGATCGCCGTGCTCGCTGCTCGGGTTCTCGCGCTGCGGGTTTCCTGGGTGATTCTCCTGGGCCGGATCTGACATACGCCCTCCTGGTCGGTGTTTGCTTGGCGTAATGCTTGCCCGCCGCGCTTTGCGCTAAACCTCCCGCGCCGCCGGGCAGTCGGCTCGCGAACACGCGCGGGTCGCGCCATGTCAGGGCGTTCCGGCGGGCGCCTGCGCCGCGAGGCTGCCGGCGGCCAGCGCGGCGGCGAAGAACAGCGGGTCCACGTCGATCGAGCGACCCATCGTCGTGGCCGGGAGGCCGCTCGCGGCGTAGCCGTCGAGGTCGGCCTCGCCGCGCCGCCAGGTGTGGAGGCCGCCCCAGGCCGGGGCCTCGACGCCGGGCGGGAGGGCCACGGTGACGGCTCGGAGGAGGAGCTCGAGCACCGTCCGGGAGTGGTGGGAGATCTCCCGGTGACGCGGCCGCGGATCGGCGCAGGACATGCGCGGGGCGATCAGCGCGGCCGCCCCGAGGCAGAGCGCGGCGTGCGCCGAGTCGAGCGCGGCCATCCCGCCGTGGCCGAGCGTCGACGCCGAGCCGATGATCCCCGGCCCGGGGCCGCACACCGCGACCTCCCAGCCCAGGGGGCCGAGGCCGTGGTCGAGCGCACCGATCGTGGTCACCGTCTCGCCGTCGGCGCCGCCGTAGCATGGGCCGGCGGTGAGATGACCGGCGAGCATGCCGCGTTCGCGCAGCCGGCGGGCGACCTCCGAGCGCGAGCCGGGGAGCCCGCCGCCCGGCGTCTGGACGTAGCCGACCCGGATCCCCGGGCGGGCTCGGCCGAGCGCCCAGGCGACCGGCGCGAGCTGCCCGTGCAGCGCGATCACGACGACCCACCGCCCTCCGCCCAGCCGGCGCACCGGCCCGTCGCCCTCGAGCGGGGTCACCGCGTGCTGGACGCTCGCGTAGTTGAGCTTCATCACGCGCGCCGGCGCCGGCCCGGCGCCGGCCAGCCCGCGGGTGAGGTTGACGTGGACGATGTCGAAGCCGCCCGACCCGAGGCCGAGGCGCCGGGCGGAGACGTTGACGATGACCTCGTCGCCCGCCTCGCACCTGCCGATCAGGCCGAGATCGGCGATCGCCGGATGGGGACCGTCGGCGAGCTCGACGACGAGGGACTGCTCGGGCCCGGGCTCGACGGAGACGACCCGGCCGCGCCGCAGAGCTAGCACCGCGCCCCCTCGCCCCCGGCCGGTCGCCTCCGGCGCGCGGCCCGCGGCCGGCCGCGGACACCCGGGGCGCTGATCGCCGTCTCTCCCACCGCGCTAGACCACCGGCTCGGCCCGCCGCATGAGGGCCAGCGCGACGTCGAGCATCCCCTCCAGGGCGCTCACGCTGACCCGCTCGTCAGGCTGGTGGTTGCGCTCGGTTCCGTTCGCCAGGTTGGTGCAGTCGAACCCCTTGGCCAGAAGGACGTTGGCGTCCGACCCCCCGCCGGTGGTGATCATCCGCGGCTCGTAACCGCAGTCGCGGAGCGCCTCCTGGGCAACGCGGATCTGCCGGGCGGTGCGGGCCGTCTGGTAGCCGTCGAAGAGCCGCTCGACGGTGACGTCGAGATCGCATTCGCAGTCCGGCGTGTTGGCGGCGTCGCCCAGCCGGTCGACCATGTCGGTCACCGCGCGCTCGGCCTTGCCCCGGTCGATGCTCCGCGCCTCGCCGACGATCCGGCAGCGGCCGGGCACCACGTTGCCCGCGGTGCCTCCCTCGAGGACGCCGATGTTGGCCGTCGTCTCGTCGTCGAGCCGGCCCAAACGCATCGAGGCGACGGCGCGCGCCGCGGCGAGCACGGCGCTGCGCCCAGCCTCCGGGCGAATGCCGGCGTGCGCGGCCAGGCCGCGAAGCTCGGCGCCGAGCCGGTAGTAGGTCGGCGTGGCCGTGACGATCTCGCCGATCGGCGACGCATGGTCGAACGTGTAGCCGAACGAGCTGCGCAGGCGTCCGACGTCGAAGGCCTTCACCCCGGCCAGGGCCTCCTCCTCGGAGACCGTGAACAGCAGCTCGAGCGTCGGCCCGTCGGGGTGGGCGACCTGGCGCCGGGCGACAGCCAGGGCGACGGCCACCGCCGCCTTGTTGTCGGCCCCGAGGATGCCCTCGCCGGCGTTCTCCCACCCGCCGTCGACGATCACCGGCTCGATCGGCCCGGTCGGCGGGACGGTATCCAGGTGGGCGCAGATGAGCACGGCCCCGGCCCGGCTGCCGGGCACCCGGGCGAGCAGGTTGCCGCAGTCGCCGCCGGTCAGCGTCCCGCCGTCGTCCTCCTCGACTTCGACGCCCACGCGGCCGAGCTCGAGCCCGACGAGCTCGGCGCAGGCTCGCTCCGACCCCGACGGGCTGGCCACCGCGCAGAGCCGGGCGAAGTCGTCGTGCAGCCGCCGGCGCTCGGCCTCCGTGGCCCGGATCACGATCGACCGGCTCGCGCCCCTTCGGCGGTCGCGCCGTCCGGGGACCGGTGCGGATGCGCGTCCGGCTCGTCCCCGCGTGACCGCGCCCGCTCGAGGGCGGCCCCGACGAACTCGCGGAACAGCGGCGCTGGGCGCTCGGGCCGCGACTTGAACTCGGGGTGGAACTGCGAGGCGACGAAGAATGGATGGTCGTCCAGCTCGATGACCTCGACCAGGCGCTCGTCCGGCGAGGTGCCCGAGACGATGAGGCCGGCGGCCTCCAGGCGCTTGCGCAGAAGGTTGTTGACCTCGTAGCGATGGCGGTGGCGCTCGTAGACGACCGGCTCGTCGTAGAGCTCGCGCACGCGCGAGTCGACGTGGAGCTTCACCGGATCGGCCCCGAGGCGCATCGTCCCGCCGAGATCGGAGATCTCCTTCTGCTCGGGCAGCAGGTCGATCACCGGGAACGGCGTCTCCGGGTCGAACTCGGTCGAGTTGGCGCCCTCCATGCCGACGACGTTGCGCGCGAACTCGCAGACGGCGATCTGCATGCCCAGGCAGATCCCCAGGTAGGGGATCGCCCGCTCGCGCGCGACCTGCGCGGCGAGGATCTTGCCCTCGACGCCTCGGCCGCCGAAGCCGCCCGGGATCAGGACCCCGTCGGCGCCGGCCAGCCGCTCGAGCGCCGCCTCCCGCGCGGTCGAGTCGGCGTCGGTCAACGTCTCCGAGTTGACCCAGTCGATCTCGAGGCGCGCCCCGTGCTGAAAGGCGCCGTGGCGCAGCGACTCCGAGACCGAGAGGTAGGCGTCCTCGAGGGCGACGTACTTGCCGACCAGCGCGATCCGCACCGTCTCGGTGGCCGCCTCGGCCCGCCGGGTGAGCTGCTCCCAGCCGGTCAGCTGCGCCGGCGGCGCCTCGAGGCCGAAGTGATCGAGGATGAAGTCGTCCACGCCCTCGGCGCGGAAGCCGAGCGGCACCTTGTAGATGTTGTCGACGTCCCGCGCCGAGACCACCGCCTCGATCGGCAGGCTGGCGAACAGGGCGATCTTCTTGCGGATGTCCCGCGAGAGCGCCGACTCCGAGCGACACATGACCATGTCCGGGGCGATGCCGATCCGCCGCAGCTCGTTGACCGAGTGCTGGGTCGGCTTCGTCTTCAGCTCGCCCGCGTGGCCGATGTAGGGCACGAGGGTCAGGTGGATGAACATGCACCGCCGGCGGCCGACGTCGACCGGGAACTGTCGGATCGCCTCGAGGAAGGGAAGCGACTCGATGTCGCCGACGGTGCCGCCGATCTCGGTGATCACGAAGTCGACGCCGCTCGCCTCGGCGATGAGGATGATCCGCTGCTTGATCTCGTCGGTGATGTGCGGCACGACCTGGACGGTGGCGCCGAGATAGTCGCCCCGGCGCTCGCGGCGGATGACGGCGTTGTAGACGCCGCCGGCGGTCACATTCGACGCGCGCGTCGTGTTGACGTCGGTGAAGCGCTCGTAGTGGCCGAGGTCGAGATCGGTCTCGGCGCCGTCCTCGGTGACGAAGACCTCCCCGTGCTGGTAGGGCGACATCGTCCCCGGGTCGACGTTGATGTAGGGATCGAACTTCTGCAGGCCGACGCTCAGGCCCCGGCCCACGAGCAGCCGGCCGATCGATGCGGCGGCGATGCCCTTGCCGAGCGAGGAAACCACGCCCCCGGTGACGAAGATGAAGCGAGGACCGGTCTGCCCCCCGAAGTTGGGCTCCCGGCCGCCGCGCTGGCGGTCAAACGGATGCGTCATCGCGTGGTCTCCCCCATGAGTCTAGGTGGCGCAACCCGGGGGTGCGCTCGACAAGCTCGGAAATTGACCGAAACTCACCGTAGGCGGTTATCGCCGCGAGCACGAGCAGCGCGACGGCGAGGCCGGCGTCCGACAGCGTCAGGACGAGCCAGGCGCCGGCCAGCGCGCCGACGGCGTTCGCCCCGGTGTCCCCGAGCAGGCCGAGCTCGCGGACGTCGTAGATGCCGACGACGAGAACCGGACCGACGAACAGGCCGACGGCCCACAGGGGAAGCAGATCGGCGCTGCCGAGGGTCAGGCCGGCGCCCAGGATCACGAAGGCCTTGAACGCGCGGCCCGGACGCAGGTCGAGGAGGTTGAAGGCGTTGGTGGCGAGGACGAGGACGGCCGCTCCGAGGAGGAAGCGGGCGGTGCCGGCGCCCGGCCGCGCCATCACGTAGAGGGCCAGGCCGGCCGCACCGGCGGCCTTCAGCGCGCCCGTGCTGAACTGCCCCCGCAGGACCGCGGCGGCATGGCCCCGCCAGCCCCGCGCCCCGCGATCGGCCAGGGCATCGTCGGCGAGGCCGACGAAGCCCGCCCCGAGCACGTAGACCGCGATCCAGCCGAGCTCCGGGCGGAGCACTCCACCCGCCGCCTGCTGGGCGATCGCCAGGGGGATCAGGGCGCAGAGCGCGGCCGCCATGATCACCACCCCGAGCGGGCAGGCGAGCAGGCGCCCGCGGTAGTTCTCGCGCGCCAGCGGCCCCTCGCCGAGGGCGCGGAGCGCCGCCGGCGCGATCAGGAAGGCGGCGAACATGGCGGTGAAGAACGGGAGTGCCTCCATGCGAGCCAAGGTAGCGATCCCGGCGGACGCAACCCGGGGGCGGGCCGGGCGAGGCTACGCCGCCGGCGGGCGCAGCCGCGGGGGCTCGGCGCGGAGGTCGAGATAGAACAGCGTGGCCCCGATGGCGACGAACGGCAGGGCGAAGCTCTGGACGACGATGTCCCCGACGACGAGGATCGCCGCCGCGTCGGCCGCCCGGGCGGCGGCGTCGAAGGCGAGCCCGGCGACCGACGACGGGATCAGGGCGACGAGCTCGAAGACGACGCCGGTCAGCGCCGCGCGCAGCCAGCGTCCGCGGACGAGCTCGCCGCTGCGCGTCAGCGCGGCGAGGCCGCGCCGGTCGTCGACGACGATCGCCTGAGCGACGAAGTACCAGCTCACGGCGATGTAGACGCCGGGGATGATCAGCGCGAACAGGCCGGCCACCCAGGCCGCGGTCCAGAGCACGGTCGCGATCAGCAGCGGGGCGAACAGGTCGAGCCCGCAGCGCACTGTCCGCCGCGTCGACGGCTCCTCGCCGGCCACGACATCGAGCACGGCGCGGGCGAGCATCGCCGTGATCAGCGGGGTCGTCACGAAGAGGATCGCCGCGTAGGTGACGATCTGGGCTCCGGCCGGCATCCGCGCACGGTAGCCGGCGGCCAGCTGGCCGAGGCCGAGGGCGAGGATCAGGTCGACCACGGCGACCACCCCACCCGAGATGACCAGGATCAGCCGTAGATGGGCCCGGTAGATGTCCGCGGTCCGCGAGAAGAGGGGGGCGAGCCCAAGGCCCGACGTGCTCACGGGCCGTGGTTGCCGGCGATCGGGGGGAGGATCGACGTCGCCGTCGGCTTGCGGCCGAACGCGCCGTGAGCCCCGGCCAGCGCATCGACGAGGGCCGTGCTCCCGGCGATGTCCTCGAGGTCGTCGACGCTCGAGAAGCTCTTCTGCGTGTACCAGGGGACCTGGGACGGATTCGCAGCCGACGTCTCGACCCCCACGACGGGCACGCCGCTGGCGGCGAGGCCGTTGGCCAGGCCGTTCTCGAACTGGTCGTTCGCGGCCTGCGCGGCTGGGTCGACGCTGCCCGGCGAGCGGACGAGGACGATCCCGTCGAGCCGCTCGATCGCCCCGTTGTAGGTCGAGAAGAGCGGCCGCTGGACCTGGGTCAGCAACTGCCCGCCGTGGACGAGCTGGAGCCCGATGCGCAGCCCGAACGGGCTCATCAGGGACGGATCGGCGCCGAGCGCGGCGTAGCGCGACGACGACGGCACCGCCGCTGCCAGCCCGGCCGCGTCGGCCGGGTCGCGGACCGCCCCGACGAGGACGATCTGCGCACCGGCCGGCTCGATCGCCGCCCGGGCCAGCGCGCTCAACTGGTTCGAGGGCGCTCCGAGGAAGATCATCCCGATGCGCTTGGACTTGAGCGCCCCGGCGACCAGCTGGGGATAGACGGTGCTCTCGTAGGTCGCCCGGAAGCCGAGCTCGCCCCGCACGTTGGACGCGTCGCCCCGGGCCCGGTTGAGGTCGCCCCGCAGCGAGTCGACCACGCGCTTCTCGGCGTTCGATACGAGGTTCGCGTCGCCGATGGCCACCCCGAGGAGCAGGCCGACGGCCAGGGCGATGAGCACGGCGGCGAGCGAGAGGGCGTGATAGCGGAAGTCGAACAAGCTGTGGGCCCCGGCCGGGCTACTGGCCGATTCCGAGCAGCGCCTGGATCTTCAGCCAGAGCAACTCTGCCACGTCGCGGAGCCCCGGGGTGAGCCAGATGATCGCCAGCAGGGTGAGAACGCCGGCGGCGAGCACGAAGAGGAGCGGTCCGCTGCCCGGCTGCGGGCGGTAGAGGCGGCTGACCCCCTTGGCGTCGACGAGGATCTCCCCGACCCGCAGCCGGGTGAGGAAGGTCGACGACGCGCCCTGCCGGTTCTTGTCGAGGAACTCGACGAGGTTCGCCTGCGAGCCGACCGTGACGATCAGCGACGCGCCCTTCTCGGCGGCGATCAACATGGCGACATCCTGGCTGGTGCCCGGGGCCGGGACGCGGCGGTAGGTCAGCCCGAGCTCGTCGAGGCGCGCCCGCCCCGGGGCGCGCCCGTCCGGGTAGGTGTGGAGGACGAGCTCGGCGCCGCAGCGGAGCGTGTCCTCCGACGCGGAGTCCATGTCGCCGACGATCATGTCGACGCGCACCCCGGCCTCGCGGATCGCGTCCGCCCCGCCGTCGACGCCGACCATGACCGGTCGCTGGTCGCGGATGTAGGGCCGTAGGGCGCGGAGGTCGCGCTGATGATCGACGCCGCGGACGACGATCAGCGCCGGGCGGTCGCGGAACTCGGTGCCGAAGCGCGGGAGGTCGAGGGCCCCGGCGAGGAGCTCGCGCTCCTCGAGCATGTGCTCGATCGTGTTCTGGGCGAAGCGCTCGAGCGCCTCGCCGATCTCCCGCCGCCGCTCGTCGGTGCGCTCCCTGACCTGCGCCGGCTCGAGCACCGTGCCCCGGGCCAGGACCCTGCCGTCGCGGACCACCTCCCCGCCCCGGACCATGATCCGCTCGCCGTCTCGCAGCAGACCGAACACCGTGTCGTCGAGCAGGTCGACGAGATGGATGCCGCCCTCGACGAGCAGCAGCGGACCCATGTTCGGGTAGGTGCCGCTGGTCGACGGCCGGCAGTTGAGCACCGCCTTGACGCCGACGGCGACGAGATCCTCCGCCGAGACGCGATCGAGGTTCTCGTGGTCGACGATGGCGATGTCGCCGCTCTGCAGCCGCCGGGTCAAGAGCTTCGTGCGGCGTCCGAGACGGACCGGCCCGTCCACCGAGCGGGGCTCCCCGCGCCCCGGCGCCGTACCTACGCTCAGCTCCTGGCGGGCCATCGCCTAGGGACGCAAGGCCGGCCGGGCCCCGCTCCCGATCTTCCTGGTCGACCCGCGGTTCTGGCGGCCGCTCCCGCCGACCCGTGTGATCGAGTTTCCACGGCGCAACACGCCGTCGAGACTAACGGCGCCGGCCTCGGCCGTGTGCGTCCCGAGCCGGCCGGCGCGGCTCAGGCGGCGCGGAGAAGCTCGCTGGCGTGGCGGCGGGCGGCCGGATCGGCCTCCTCCGCGCCGAGCATGCGCACGAGCTCGGAGACCACCTCCTCGGGCTCGAGCCGGGCCACCCGCGTTCGGGCCGGCTCGACGCTCGTGTCCTTGACGATCGTGAAGTGGCGCGCGGCAAACGAGGCGACCTGGGGAAGGTGGGTTATGCAGAGGATCTGGCGCCCCTCGCCGAGCGCCCGCAGCTGCTCGCCCACTGCCCGCGCCGTCTGTCCGCCGATGCCGGCGTCGACCTCGTCGAAGACCAGGGTCGCCGCGCTGCCGTGGTTGGCCGCGCCGAGCAGGGCGAGCATCACCCGGGAGAGCTCCCCGCCCGAGGCGGTGTCGCGCAGCGGGGCGGCCGGCACGCCGGGGTTGGGCGCGATCTCGAACTGGACGGCATCGGTGCCGGCCGGACCGGGCTCGGCCGGGCCGAGGAGGACGGCGAAGCTGGCGCCCGCCATGGCCAGACCCTCCAGCCGGGCGCACACGGCCTGCGCGAGCTCCGGCGCGGCGGCGGCCCGGGCCTCGGCGAGCGCGCGCGACGCCTCGGCGTGGGCCCGCGCGGCCGCCTCGGCCGCCTGCCGGGCCCCGGCGACCGCGAGCTCGGCCCCGAGCAGCTCGTCGCGCCGCGCTGCGCACCGCGCGGCGTGCTCGAGGACGAGGGCGACCGTCCCGCCGTGCTTGCGCTCGAGCCGGGCGATCGCCGCCAGGCGCTCCTCGACGAGCTCCAGGCGTCCGGGCTCGCCCTCGAGACCCTCCCCGTAGCCGCGCAGCTCTGAGACCACGTCCTGCGCCTCGAGCATCGCCGCCCGGAGGCGCTCGCCCAGCGGATCGAGCTCGGCGTCGACCCCGGCGACCCCGGCCAGGGCTCCCGCCGCGGCCGCCAGCCCGGCCAGCGCCCCGTCGTCGGCGGTCAGGATCTCCGCCGCGCCGAACGCCGCGCCCCGCAGCGCCTCGAGGTGGCGCAGGCGCTCGCGCTCGGCCGCCAGCTCCTCGGACTCCAGGGGTCGCAGCTCGAGCCGGTCGATCTCCCCCAGCTCGAACTCCAGCAGGTCGAGCTCGCGCTCGCGGGCGCCGGCCAGCCCCTCGAGGCGCTCGAGCTCCGCCCGCCGCTCGCGCAGACTCCGCCAGGCCTCCGCGCAGCGGCTCCGCCGCCCGGCCTGCTCGGGGCCGCAGAAGCCGTCGAGGATCTCGAGCTGGGCCGCAGCGAGCATCAGCCGGCGGTGCTCGTGCTGGCCGTAGAAGGAGAGCAGCCCGCCGGCCAGCGCGCGGAGCTCGCCGACCGGAAGCGAGCGTCCGTTGAGGTAGGCCCGCGTCCGCCCGTCGGCCCCGACCCGGCGGGCGAGGATCAGCTCCTCGGCGTCGTCGGGCAGGCGCTCGAGCGCCCCGCCCGCCGCGGCCGCGGCCGCGGCCCCGTCGCCGCCGCGCGTGAGCGCGTCCCGATCGAGCTCGAAGACGCCCTCGACGTAGGCCTCGCAGGCGCCGGGACGCACGATCCCGGGTCGGGCGCGGCCGCCGAGGAGGAGGTCGAGCGCGTGGGCGAGCACCGTCTTGCCGGCCCCGGTCTCCCCGGTGAGCACGTTGAGCCCACCGGCCAGCTCGAGGCGGGCCTCCTCGATCAGCAGCAGGTTCTGGACGCGAAGCTCGACAAGCATCGAAGGCGTACTTCAGCAGGCGGTGGGGACGGACCGGCGGCGAGCCGGTCGGCGCCGGGCCCGTGTCGCCCCGCGGGCGGACGGTCGCTGAGATCCTCCGGCGCGGACGAGCGCCAGCTTCGAGACAATTGATCGGGCGGCGAAGAGGGCCCATGACCAAGGACACCCGGACGGACCCCGGTTGAGCCACCGTCCGACCAGCCTGCGGCGGCGCATCTCCCTGGGCGCAGCGGCGGGCGCCATCGCGGTCGCGGTCTCGGCCTTGGGATGCGGGGGTGGGTCGGGACGCGGGGCCGCCGCGACGCGTCCGGCGCCGGCGACGGCCTCCGTCGCCGCCCCCGCCCCGCTCCCGGCGACGGCGCCCAGCGCGACCGCTTCGACGCCGTCCCGGCCCGTGACGCCGCTCCGCGCCCGACCCGCTCCGGTGGTGCTGCCCGCCGCCCATGACGCCGGGCTCCACGGCATGGTGCCCGCCGTGAGAGTCGGCGCGACGGCGGCGGTGTCGATCGCGCGGGTCGCCGCCCCGGGCCAGTCGGGCTCGAGCGTGACGCTGCTGCGCCTGGAGCCGACGGCCGTCCATCTCGTCCTCCACGCCGGCTCGACCGACCCCGGGGGATCGGGCTGGGCGCACGGGGACTCGATCAGCAGCGGCGAGTCCCACCGGGTGGTGGCGGCGTTCAACGGCGGGTTTCACCTCGCGACGGACGCCGGCGGCTTTCTCGAGCGGGGCCGCGTCGGCTATCGGCTGCGCTCCGGGGCGGCCTCGATCGTCACCTACGCCGACGGCGCCACCGACATCGGCGCCTGGCGCTCGCAGGTCCCGGCGCCCCACCGGGCGATCGCCTCCGTTCGGCAGAACCTCACGCTGCTGGTCGACGGCGGCGCCCCGGCCGCCAACATCGGCTGCCGGCTCTGCTGGGGGGCCACGCTCGGCGGCGGGACCGACGTCGCCCGCGCCGCCCTGGCCGTGACCGCCGACGGGGCGTTGCTCTGGGCGGGGGGCGAGGCGCTCTCACCCGCCGCGCTGGCCGGGGCGCTGATCGACCACGGCGCCCAGCGGGCGGTCGAGCTCGACATCAACCCGCAGTGGGTGGCGGGCTACCTCTACACGCACGGCCGCGGCGGCCGCGGCAGCGCCTCACCGCTCGCGGTCGTCCCGGGACAGACGGGCACGCCCGGCGCCTTCCTGACCAGCTACAGCCGCGACTTCTTCTCGGTCGTCGCCGCGGGCTGACGACGTATGGCGCAGCGGCCGCGGCGGGGCCGGCGCCCGGTCAGCGGGAGAGGCGGCCGAACTTCTCGCGCAGGCGGCGGTAGAAGCTCGACCCGTGGGTCTGGGCCAGCGTGCCGACGTCGTGGACGAAGCGGGCGTCCATCGTGTCCCCGGGCGCGATCTCGGCCGCCGGACGGCCGTCGACCGACACGTCGAGCGCCCCCAGCGAGCAGTTGTGGAGGGTCAGGACGTCGTCGGGGGCGATGACCAGGGCGCGGGCGCTCAGCGAGTGGGGGGCTATGAAGGAGACCACCATCCCCTCGACGCCCCAGGCCATCACCGGGCCGCCGTTGGCCAGGTTGTAGCCGGTCGATCCGGCCGGCGTGGCGATGACGAGACCGTCGCAGCGGACGCTGCCGACCTCCTCGCCGCCGACCGCGTAGGCGAGCTCGGCCACCCGCTCGCCGACCTTGCGGTGGATCGAGACGTCGTTGATCGCGATCTGGCGCCCGCCCGGCGTGTCGAGCTCGATCGCCGGGAGCCGCAGGAGGTCGAAGTCGTGGACCAGGGCGAGCTCGAACGCCCCGGGCAGGGCCTCGGGTTCGACGGTGGCCAGGAAGCCGACCTCGCCGAAGTTGACCGCGAACACCGGGACCCCGGTCGAGCAGTAGTTGCGCAGGCCGCGGAGGACCGTACCGTCGCCGCCGAGCGCGACGCAGAGCCAGACGTCGCGCCGGAGCGGGGCGTCGGGGACGATCGCCGGATGGTCGAATCCGTGCTTGAGCGTCTCGTCGGGATCGAGGCGGACCCGGAGCCCGGCCGCCCCGGCGATCTCGACGAACTGGACGAGCGCGTCGTGGGTCTCCGCCGGACGGGCATGGGTCAGGACGGTGACCGACCGCTCGCCGCTCGGCGGGCTCACGACGGCTCGACCGCCGACGCCAGCTCCTCGATCGAGACCGCGCCCGTCCCGGCCCCGCCGCGCCCGGCCTCGGCCAGGACGACGAACGTCTCCCGATTGCCCTTGGGGCCGGGAAGCCCGGAGGAGTGGAAGCCGAGGACGCTGACCCCGAGCGAGCGGGCGGCCTCGGCCACCGCGACGAGGGCCTCCCGCCGGTCGGCGGCCCCGCGCACGACGCCGCCCTTGGCCCGGCCGCGCCCGAGCTCGAACTGCGGCTTGACCATGGCCAGGGCGTCGAAGCGCTCGGCCGCGGTGGCCAGGACAGCGGGCAGGACGGTCCGCAGGGAGATGAAGGAGACGTCGATCACGATCAGGTCGGGAGCGTACGGCAGCATCGACCGGTCGACCCGGCGGGCGTTGCTCCGCTCGACCACGGTGACGCGGGGGTCGGTTCGGATCGACCAGGCGAGCTCGCCGTAGGCGACGTCGAGGGCCACGACGTGGGCGGCGCCGCCCTGGAGCAGGCAGTCGGTGAAGCCGCCGGTCGAGGCCCCGACGTCAAGGCAGTGCCGTCCGGCCGGGTCGATCCCGCTCGAGGCGAGCGCGTTGGCGAGCTTGACGCCGCCGCGGGAGACGAAGCGGGGCCGCTCGTCGAGGTGGAGCTCGGCGTCCTCGGTCACGAGCTGGCCGGGCTTCGTCGCGCGGGTCCCGTGGGAGCCGATGCGGACCTCTCCGGCGAGCACCGACGCGGCCGCACGGCTGCGCGACTCGAACAGGCCGCGGTCGGCCAGCAGTGCGTCCAGCCGGCGCTTGCCCATGCCCGACACGGTAGCCGACCGCTTGTGTGACCAACGTCACACATCGCGGGTGCGCGTTGGGCGAGGATCGGTGAGCCCGCACAGACAAGCGGCAACTCTCCTCCCCCGAAAAGGCCCGCCCCGGCGGGCCTTTTCTGTTCGCCGGTGGCGCGGCGCGGGAAGTCGACTAGCGTGGAGCGGGGATCCACCGACGAAGGAGGGTGCAGCGTGACCGAGCCGAGCGACCCGAACCTGAACCACCCGGTGTGGGACGTCCAGATGCCCGACGCACCGTTCCACGGGCGCGTCATGCGCGCGGCCCACCACGCCGGGGCCCGCGAGCTCGGGGCCACCCTCTACGAGGTCGACGCCGGCGGCTCGGTGTCGCCCTACCACGTCCACCACGGGAACGAGGAGCTCCTCGTCGTCCTCGACGGCCGCCCGGCGCTGCGGACGCCGGAGGGGACGCGGCGCCTCGAGCCGGGGGCGGTCGTCGCCTTCCCGCGCGGCGAGGCGGGCGCCCACCGGGTGACCAATCCCGGGCCGGACACCGCGCGGGTGCTGATCGTCTCGACGAAGAACATCCCGGAGGTCGCCGAGCATCCCGACACCGGCACGGTGATGGCGATGACCGCACCGGCCGCCGGCTGGGCCTTTCCGGGCGAGGCGGCGATCCCCTTCATGCAGCGGGTCGTCGAGGCGATGAAGGCGGGCGACGAGCGCGAGCAGCCTGGCGCGGCCGACGCCGACGACGGCGCGCCGACGGCCTAGCCTCGGCCTAGCGGTCGACCAGGGCCCGCCAGCCGGTGCCCAGGGCGGCGCGAATCCGCTCGGCGATGCGCTCGCTGGTGAAGCCGACCTCGTCGTGGAGGAGCGCCGGCTCGCCGTGGGTGACGTAGCGGTCGGGGAGGCCGACCCGGATGATCCGGGGCAGCGGACCGCCGCCGTCGTTGAGCGTCTCCCAGACGGCGCTGCCGAAGCCGCCGGCGAGGACGCCCTCCTCGACGGTCACCAGCAGGTCGTGCTCGGCGGCGAGCTGGACGACGAGGCCGGCGTCGATCGGCTTGGCGAAGCGCGCGTCGGCCACGGTCACGGCGATGCCGTCCCGCGAGAGGAGGGCGGCCGCGTCGAGCGCCTTGCCGACGCCGCTGCCGTAGCCGAGCAGCGCGACCCGGGGCGCGAAGCCGGCCGGGGCCGAGCCCTCCAGCAGGATCTCGCCCGTCCCGATGGTCAGCGGCCGCGGCGGGTGGGGCAGCGGGACGCCGAGGGCGGCGCCGCGGGGATAGCGCAGGGCGATCGGGCCGTCGTCGTAGGTCAGTGCGGTGCGGAGCATCCGCACGAGCATCGCCTCGTCGCGCGGGGCCATCAGGACGATGTTCGGCAGGCAGCGCATGTAGGCGATGTCGAACGCGCCGTGGTGGGTCGGCCCGTCGTCGCCGACGAGGCCGGCGCGGTCGAGGGCGAAGACGACGTTGAGCTGCTGCAGGCAGACGTCGTGGACGATCTGGTCGTAGGCGCGCTGGAGGAAGGTCGAGTAGATCGCCACCACGGGCTTGGCGCCTTCGAGAGCCAGGCCGCAGGCGAAGAGGACGGCCTGCTGCTCGGCGATGCCGACGTCGAAGTAGCGCTCGGGGAGCTCCTTCTGGAGGATGTTGAGGCCGGTGCCCGAGTTCATCGCCGCGGTGATGCCGACGACCCGCGGGTCGCGCCGGCACTCGTCGACGAGCGCCTCGCCGAAGACCGTCGTGTACTGGGGCGGCGGGACGCTGGTCGGCGCCGGAAGGGCCGGGGTGGGGATCCCGCCGGCGATCGAGCGGGGCTTGGCGGCGTGCCAGCGCTCCATGCCCTCCTGGCCGCCGTGCTCGGCCGGTCCGAAGCCCTTGCCCTTGACGGTGGCGACGTGGACGACGACCGGCCGCTGGGCAGCGAGGGCATCGCTCAGCGCCACCCGCAGGGCGCGGACGTCGTGGCCGTCGATGACGCCGGTGTAGGCCCAGTCGAGCTCCTCCCACCAGAGCCCGGGGGCCCAGAACGCCTTGATCGACTCCTTCAGCTGGGGTCCGAGGCGCTCGAAGCGGGCCCCGATGCCCGGGAGCCTCTCGAGCGCCTCCTCGACGTCCGAGCGGGCGTGCCAGAGCTTGGGGTTGAGCCGGACGCGGTTGAAGTAGCGGCTGAGGGCGCCGACGTTGGGGGCGATCGACATCCCGTTGTCGTTGAGCACGACGACCATCGGGGTTCCGAGCCCGCCGGCCTGGTGGATCGCCTCGAAGGCGACCCCGCCGGTCATCGCGCCGTCGCCGATCACCGCGACCACGCGGCCGGCGCCGAGGTCGCCGCGGCGGCGCATGCCCTCCTTGATGCCGACCGCGTAGCCGATCGAGGTCGAGGCGTGGCCGGCGCCCATGATGTCGTGCTCGGACTCGCCGATCGAGCAGAACGGAGCGAGACCCCCGTACTTGCGGATCGTCCCGAGCTGATCGCGCCGGCCGGTGAGGACCTTGTGGGGGTAGGCCTGGTGGCCGACGTCCCAGAGGATCTTGTCCCGCGGGGAGTCGAGCACGGAATGGAGGGCGACGGCCAGCTCGCAGGTGCCTAGGTTGGCGCCGAAGTGGCCGCCGATCTCGCCGACGGTGTCGATGATGTGCTCGCGGACCTCCTGCGCCAGCCGCTGGAGGTTCTCCTCGGTGAGGTCGCGGAGATCGGCGGGGAGATCGAGGCTCTCGAGGAGGTAGTGGCGGGTCACGATGTCCGGGTGTAGATGAAGTCGGTGATCTGGTGGAGCTCCTCGGCGCCGCGGGGAGCGGCCGCCGCGAGCGAGCGGCGGGCGTTGGCGTGGGAATCGGCGGCGAGCCGCCGCGCCCGGTCGAGCCCGTGCTCGGAAACGTAGGTCCGCTTGCCGTGGCGTGCGTCGCTCCCGCTCGGTTTCCCGAGGGCGGCATCCGTTCCGGTTACGTCGAGAATGTCATCCACGATCTGAAAGAGAACGCCGAGCTCCGCGGCGAAGCGGCCGTAGTGAAGTCTCGCAGGTCGGCCGACGTCCCTGAGGATGAGTACGCACTCGACTGCCGCCCCGATCAGCCGGCCGGTCTTCAGGGCGTGCAGGCGGCGGAGCCCGTCGGGCCCGGCGGCGGCGCCGCCGGAGACGTCGAGGTACTGGCCCCCGACCATCCCGTCGACCCCGGTCGCCGCGGCGAGCTCGGCGACGGCGCCGAGCACCCGCTCGGGGGCGCCGGCCTGGTGGCCGAGGACGTGGCGGAAGGCCTCGGCATAGAGGGCGTCGCCGGCGAGGATGGCGACGTTCTCGCCGTAGGCGACGTGGCACGTCGGCCGGCCGCGGCGGAGCTCGTCGTCGTCCATCGCGGGGAGGTCGTCGTGGATCAGCGAGTAGGTGTGGACCAGCTCGAGGGCGGCGGCCAGCGGAAGGAAGGTCTCGGGGTCGGCGCGGAGCGCGCGGGCGGTGGCCAGGGCGAGGACGGGCCGGATCCGCTTGCCGGGCGCGAGCAACGAGTAGCGCATCGCCTTTTCGAGCCCGCCGAGGCCGGCGGCGCCCGAGAAGACGATCGTCTCGAGGTAGGCGTCGACCATCGCGCGGAGGTGGTCGGGGTACTCGGCCGGGGCGGCGGGATCCGCGGCCGGGGGGGCCGCCGGCCGGTCGGCTCCGGAGGGGGGCGTCATCAGAGCAGCCGGTCCTGGCCCGGGGGCGGCTCCTCGGCCGCGGCTCGGGCGCGGCGCTCGAGCTCCGCCCCGGCCTCGGTGGCCAGAGCGGCGCAGTCCTCGACGAGCGTCGCGGCGGCGTCGGCCGAGAGCTCACCCGAGCGAAGCTGCTCGGCGGCGCGCTCGAGGCGGTCGATCAGGTGATCGAGGGTGTCGGGTCCGTCGTTCACGAGCGGGGCGTGGCGGCCGGGGCGGTCGCGCCGGGCGGCTCGCCGGCGGCGAGGGCGCCGGGGTCGCGGCGGAGCTCGCGGAGGATCGCGTCGAGGATGCCGTTGACGAAACCGGGCGCCTCCGCGCTGCAGAAGAGCTTGGCGCTCTCGACCGCCTCGTCGATCGCCCCCTCGGGGGGGATCGGATCAAGGGCGGGGACGGCGTCAGCGTGGAGCATCTCGATCAGCGCGATGCGCATGATGTTGCGCTCGAGCGGCGCGATCCGGGCGGCCGTCCAGCCGCGGGCGTGCCGCTCGATGACGGCGTCGAGCTCGACGGCCCGATCGGCGGCGGCGCGGGCGAGCGACCGCGTCATCCCGCGGGCGTCGCGGCCGAGCGTCTCAACCAGGGGGCGACCGGTGAGGTCGTGCTGGTAGAGGGCGATCACGGCGGCCCGTCGCTGCTCGGAGCGGCGCATCCGCTCTATCCTCGGGGGGCTTGGAGCAGGATCGCCGGTTCGGCCATGGTCCGGCGGTGAGTCACCGTCTACTGCACGCGCGAGACGTACTCGCCGGTGCGGGTGTCGACGCGGATTCGCTGGCCGATGTCGACGAAGAGCGGCACGGCGACGAGGGCTCCGGTCTCCAGGGTGGCCGGCTTGGAGCCGCCGCCCGAGGCGGTGTCGCCGCGGAGGCCGGGCTCGGTCTCGGTCACCTCGAGATCGACGGCGCTGGGGAGCTGGATGTCGGAGGGGGCCTCATCGATGAACAGTACCTCGACCTCGTCGCTGGGCCGGGTCCAGCGCAGCGCCTCGGCCACGCTCGGCTGGGGCACGGCGATCTGCTCGTAGGAGCCGGTGTCCATGAAGTGGGCCTCGGTGCCGTCGGCGTAGAGGAACTGCATCTTGCGCGCCTCGGTGTGGACCGAGCGGAACTTCTCGCCGGCGCGAAAGGTCCGGTCGATCACGTTGCCGTCGCTCGCCCGCCGCAGCTTGGTGCGGACGAACGCCCCGCCCTTGCCGGGCTTGACGTGCTGGAAGTCCATGATCTTGAAGACCACCCCATCGACGTCGATGTGGTTGCCGGCTTTGAATTGGTTGGTCGTGATCTGGGCCAAGGTCCCCGTGATCATAGGGGCCGAGCCCGGCGGCGCGGGCCTCGCCGCGGCGCGGCGACGGAGGGCGGGCTGGCGGCGTAGGCGCCGCCCGGCGCGCATAGGATGCACCATGGTCCGCAGCCGTCAGGGCCGTGCCGGCCGTGGCGAGCCAGGCCCCCCCGTCTCCCGCCGGGCGGTTCCCCGCCGCCGGTGGCGCGCGGCCGACGCCCTGCTCGCGCGCGTCCCCCACCCGAGCGGCGGGGTGTTCGCCGGCGGCCTCGGCTTGGCGGCGGTCGTGGCGGCGGCGGCGCTGTTGCGGCTGTGGGCGATCGACGGCGCGCCGGTCAACCCGTTCTACGACGCCGCCGTGCGGAGCATGGACCTGTCGTGGCACAACTTCTTCTTCGGCGCGCTCGAGCCGGGCGGGCGGGTCTCCGTCGACAAGCCGCCGATCGACCTCTGGCTTCAGGTCGCCTCGACGAAGCTGCTGGGCTTCAACACCACGGGGCTGCTCCTCCCGGAGGCGATCGGCGGCATCGTGGCGCCGCCGCTCCTCTACGCGACGATCCGCCCGGTGTTCGGCCGCGGCGCCGCCGTGCTCGCCGGCCTCGCGCTCGCCGTGCTGCCGATCTCGGTGGTGACCTCACGCAGCGACACGATGGACTCGGTGATGATGGCCATCCTCGTCGGGGCCCTGTGGGCGTCGGTGACCGCCCTGCGCACGGGGCGCCTGCGCTGGGTGGTCCTGGCCGCCGGGCTGGTCGGGATCGCCTTCAACGTCAAGCTCTCGCAGGCCCTGGTCCCCCTCCCGGCGCTCGCGCTGATGTGGTGGGGGGTAGCTCGGGGACGGCGGCGCCTGCTGACCGCGGCGGGGGCGACGCTCGCCCTCGTCGTCGTGGGGATGCTCTGGATCTTCGTCGCCTCGCTGACCCCGGCCAGCCAGCGCCCGTATCCGATCGGCTCGCGCAACGGGAGCATCTACGCGGCGGTGTTCGTCTACAACGGGGTCGACCGGATCAATGGCACGAGCGCGCAGGTCGCGCCGATCGGCAGCGCCAGCCCGGTCGGCCCGACCCGCCTGCTGGCTTCCGCGCACCCGTTCTACGGGCCACGGATCGGCGTCGAGCTCGTGGCCGGGCTCGCGCTCGGCCTGGCCGCCGGACTTGCCGGGCTGGCGCGAATCGCCGCGCCCGGGCGGGCCCGGCGCCGCCGCCGGCGCCGGGCTCGGCGTCCACCGCAGTCGCCGAAGGAGAGTACGGGCGGGGGCCAGCCCGCGCCGCGGGCCGCGGCCGGGTCGGCGACGCCCCGCCCGGCCGATCCGGCCCGCACGGCCCGCCCGGCCGAGCCGGCCCGCGCGACCGGCACGACCGGCACGACCGACCCGGCCCGCGCGACCGGCCCGGCCCGCGCCACCGGCCCGGCCCGCACGACCGGCCCGGCCCGCACCACCGGTCCGCCCGACCCGGCCCGCCCGGCCGACCCGACGAACCCCACCGACCCGGCGAACCCCGCCGACCCGACGAGCCCGCTCGACACGGGTGCGGGGCGGCGCCGATGGTCACTCTTGGCCCGCCGCCGCAAAGCGCGCCCACCGGCGGCCAGTGCCGTGCTCGACGGGGACCTCTACCGAGTCAGGCGCGGGCCACCGGACAGCCGCCCGCCTGAGCGGTCGCCCGACGCGTCGCGCGGGGCCCAGGCGCCGGCCGCACCGGCTCACGCCGCCGACACCCCGCCCACGCCACTCGGCCCCCAGCCGCCGGCCGCACCGGCTCACGCCGCCGACACCCCGCCCACAACACGCGGATCTGAGCCGCAGGCCACGCGGGCGCGTTCCGGCCAAACCCCGCCCACGCCGAAACGGCGGGCCGCGGCGGCCCGCGCGGCCGACCCGCCGACCAAGCCGCACGTCCCGGAGCCGCTGACCACGGCCGCGCGGGCGGCCGACCCGGGCGAGGCACTCGGACCGGAGCCGCCGACCGCGACGGCGCGCGCCGCCCATGCCCCGACCGCGCCGCCGCTGCCCGCCGGCCCGGGGCCGCTCGACCCGGGCGCGCCGCCGCTGGATCAGCCGAGCACCGGGTCCACACGGCGGGCGCGCCCCAACCCCGAGGCCCGCGTCCGTCGCTGGCTGGTCGCCGGGCTGCTCGTCTGGCTGGCCATCGCCTGCGCCCTGTTCAGCGTCGTGCGCGACCTCCAGCCGCGGTATCTCGAGGCGATCACCCCGGCCGTGGCCGCCCTGCTCGGCATCGCCGGCAGCGCGCTGATCCGCCGGGCCCACGAGCGGGCCACCGCCTTCCTTCTTGCGCTCGCCCTGGCCGGCGCCGCCGCCTTCGCGACGACCGTCGGCAGCGTGCCCACCGCCGCCTCGACCACCTGCCTGGTCGCCGCCGCGGTGGCCGTCCTCCTCCTGCTCGTCGGCGCCGGACGGTCACCCGGGCGCCTGCGCGGGCTCTGGTCGGCCCTGCTCGGACTCGCCGGCGCGACCGCCCTGCTCGCCGCCCCGGTCGGTGTCTCCGTCGACCTGGTCGACAGCAACGCCACCGCCGCCGGGGTGATGGGCGGCGGCGCCGAGTTCGCCGACTACCTCCACGCCCACCGCCACGGCGCCTACTACGAGGTGGCGAGTGCGAGCGTCTACCCCGTCATCACGCTGATCGTCCGCGACGCCCAGCCCGTGCTCGTGCTCAGCGACTTCCACGGCCCGCTGGTCGGCCTCGCCAAGCTCGAGGGGCTCGTCGCTCGCCGGGCTGTGCGCCACGTCATCATCAGCCGCGCCTGCTACAGCGGGCCGCACTGCCCGGCCACGACCCGCTGGTCGCTCGAGCACGCCCGCGAGGTCGTCCGCGGCGGCCTCTACGAGTACATCCTCCCGCTCACCGCCGCCCCCTCGCCCTGCTCGGCCGCCGCCCATCCCGGGGTAGGCCGGCCCTGCCGCCCGCCGGCCGCGACCGCCCGCCCGGCGCCGGTCGCCATCCCCCGCCGGCCGGCCGTGCGGCACCGCGGCGGGCCGGTCGGCCCGCTCCCCGGGGTCGTCATCGGCTGACCCGTCCACCGGCCGCCCGGGCCGACCCACCCACCGGCCCGCCCGGCTGACCCGCCCACCGGCCCGCCCGGGCCGACCCGCCCAGCTGACCCGCCGACCGGCCCGCCCAGCTGACCCGCCGATCGGCCCGCCCGGCTGACCCGCCGACCGGCCCGCCCGGCTGACCCGCCCACCGGCCCGCCCGGGCCGACCCGCCCAGCTGACCCGCCGACCGGCCCGCCCAGCTGACCCGCCGACCGGCCCGCCCGGCTGACCCGCCGAGGGCGCGCTCGCGCGGCCTCCGTCCGCTCAAGCCCGATCCCGACCGGGCCGATGCCACCCCCATGCGAGCCCGCCTGCGCGCCGGCGCCCCGAGCGCCGCCATCGCCGCCGTCGCCGTCGCGGTGATGGCGTGGCTCGGGCTCTACGGCTACGCCTGGACCGACTACGACAACGAGGCGGCGCCCGCCTACCTCGCCCTCGTCCAGGGCCACGTCACCCGCTTCCTCCAGCTCCTCCCGGCCTACGGTGGGTCGCTCGAGCTGCGCGCCCCGTTCGCCCTCCTCCCGGGGCTGTTCGGCGGCGGCGAGCTCGCCGTCTACCGCCTCGTCGCCCTCCCCTGCCTCCTGGCCGGCGCCGCGCTCGGGGTCTACCTCGTCTCGCGGATGCGCGCCGCCGGACACACACGCCTCTCGCGCGGGGTCGCCCTCGGGCTCTGCGTAGCCAACCCGATCACCCTCCGCGCCCTCGAGATCGGCCACCCCGAGGAGCTGCTCGGCGGCGTCCTCTGCGTCGCCGCCGTCCTCGTCGCCGCCCGCGGCCGGGCGCTCGCCGCCGGCCTGCTGCTCGGCCTGGCCATCGCCAACAAACAGTGGGCGCTCCTCGCCGCCGGCCCGGTCCTCCTCGCCCTTCCCGCCACCCGGCGCCTCGGCCGCCAGGGCCTCCTCGCGATGGTTGTCGCCGCCACCGTGGCGGCCGCCCTCCTCCTGCCCATGCTCAGCGCCCGGGCGACTCCGGCCGGCGCCGCCGCGAGCGTCGCCGTGGCCCAGACCGGCGTCATCTTCCTCCCCGAGCAGGTCTTCTGGTTCGCCGGCGAGCCCGGCCGCGTGATCCGCGACGAGCACGGCGCTCTCAAGCGCGTCCACCGCCTCCCGCCGCCCTGGCTGAACGGAGTCGCCCACCCGTTGATCGTCGCTCTCGCCATCCCCCTCGCCCTGCTCGCCCTGCGCCGCCGCCGGACCGATCGGCTGCTCGCCGATGCCCTGCTCCTGCTCGCCCTGCTCTTGCTCCTGCGCTGCGTGCTCGATCCCTGGGACGTCGTCTACTACCCCCTGCCCTTCGTGCTCGCCCTGCTCGCCTGGGAGACGCTGACCCGACGCCGGCCGCCCGTGTTCGCGCTGGCCGCGAGCGCCGCCGTCTGGGGGATCTTCGTCTGGCTCCAGGCGCACGCCGCAGCCGGGGTCACCTCCGCCGTCTCGATGGCGCTGGCGCTCGCCGCCGGGCTCGCCCTCGCCACCGCCCTCTACGGGCGGCGCGAACCGCGCCCGCACGCCCCGGGGCGGCCCACCCCAGGCCCGCCTCAGCCGGCGATCACCGGTTCCGTGGTGATGCGCTGAGGAGCTCGGGCCGGTCGGCACCCGCCGCCCCCCTCAGTCGGTGATCACCAGTTCCTTGGTGAAGCCGCTCAGCACATCGGCCCCCTCGGCGCCCACCACCACCAAGTCCTCGATCCGCACGCCGAGGCGCCCCGGGAGGTAGACCCCGGGTTCGACGGTGACGACATGCCCCGCCTCGAGCCGCTGGTCGCCGCCCCGCCTTGACAGCCGCGGGCCCTCGTGAATCTCGAGACCCACCCCGTGACCGAGGCCGTGGCCGAAGTGCTCACCGTGCCCGGCCTCCTCGATCACGCCGCGCGCCACCGCGTCGACCTCGGCACCCGTCCGCCCGGGCGCGACCGCCCCGAACCCGGCGATCTGCGCCCGCAGGACGAGCTCGTAGATCTCCCGCCCCAGGCCGTCGGGCGGCCGGCCGACCGCGAAGGTGCGCGTGCAGTCCGAGCAGTAGCCGTCGAGGCGCGCGCCGATGTCGATCGTCACCAGCGTCCCCGGCTCGATCGGGTCCTCCCCCGGGCTGGCGTGGGGCAGCGCCCCCCGCGGGCCCGAGGCCACGATCGACTCGAAGCTCGCCCCCTCGGCCCCCCGGCAGCGCATCTCGTGCTCGAGCTCGAGGGCCACGTCGCGCTCCCGCCGACCGGCCAAACCCCGCTCGAGCAGCCATGCGTAGATCTCGTCGACGAGCATGGCCGCGGCCCGGATACGCTCGATCTCGCCGCTCTCCTTCACCGACCGGAGCTGCTCCACAAGACCCCCTGCGGCCACCAGCTCCGATCCCGACCCCGCGTGGTCGGTCAGTCGCGCGTGCTGGCGGACGGTCAGCGCCGCGTCGTCGAAGCCGATCCGCCCCGTCGGGAGGTCCGTCGCCAGCGCGTCGAGGAGCTCGCCGGTGACGATCTCCCGCGTGAACTCCGGCCCCACCTCGCCCGCGGCCTGGGTCTCGTAGCGGAAGTCGGTGAGGAAGCGGCCCTCGCCGCCGGCCCCCACCACGGCGAGGCCGTTGGAGCCCGTGTAGCCGGTCACGTAGCGGAGGTTGGCCGCCCCGCTGACGATCAGCCCGTCGAGGTCCCTGGCCGCCGCCAGCCCCGCCAGACGCTCCGCGCGACTCATCCGCCGAGCTCCCGAACCAGGCGGGCCAGCGCCTCGCGGTAGCCATCCACCCCCTGGCCGCTCACGCTCGCCACGCACAGGTCGCGCACGACCGACACCCGCCGCCACGGCTCCCGCTGCTCGACTGCCGACAGGTGGACCTCGACCGCCGGGAGCCCGGCGATCTCGAGCGCGTCGCGGATCGCCCACGAGTAGTGCGTCCACGCCCCCGGGTTGAGGAGGATCCCGTCGCACATGCCCTCCAGCCGGTGCAGGTGGTCGACGAACTCACCCTCCGAGTTGGTCTGGAAGAAGCGCACCTCGAGGCCGAGCACCCGCGCGAACTCCCCGATCTGGAGCTCGAGCTCGGCCAGCGTCTGCGACCCGTAGAGCGCCGGATCCCGGCGTCCGAGCATGTTCAGGTTCACCCCGTGCATGACCTCGATGCGGTTGGCCACCAGCGTCATCAGGCGCTCAACTCTTGCACGGCTCGCGCCAGCTCGCCGTCCGCCACCCGCGCGCCCGTCCGCACCGCGCCGGGCGCGTCGACCAGGACGAACGCGACGGCGCCGTCGCGGCGCTTCTTGTCACGCGCGGTCGCCGCGACGACAGCCTCCGCGTCGACACCCTCCATCCGCACCGGCAGGCCGTGCCCGGCCAGGAGCTCGGCCACCTCCGCGCGCAGCTCCTCCCGGCCCGAGAGCCGCAGCGCCGCCAGCAGTCCGAGCGCCACCGCCTCGCCGTGCCGGTAGCGCCGGTAGCCGGTGACCGACTCGATCGCGTGGCCGACCGTGTGGCCCAGGTTCAGCACCTGACGCCGGCCCCCGTCGCGCTCGTCCTCGGCCACGACCGCGAGCTTCAGCCGCGCGCACGCGGTGACGGTGGCCACGTCGATCGGCGCGCCCTGGCTGACCCGCCGCCACAGATCCCCCCCGGCGATCAGCGCCGTCTTCACGACCTCGGCGTAGCCCGCCGCCAGCTCCTCGGGCGGCAGCGTGCCGAGCGCCGCCGTGTCGACCAGGACGCCGGCCGGCTGGTGGTAGGCGCCGACGTAGTTCTTGGCCTCCGGCAGGTCGACCCCGGTCTTGCCGCCGTAAGCCGAGTCGACCTGGGCGACCAGCGTGGTCGGGACCCCGACGATCGGGACGCCCCGCTGGTAGGTGGCCGCGCAGAAGCCGGCGAGGTCGCCGATCACGCCGCCTCCGACCGCGACGATATGGTCGTCGCGGGCGACGCCCTGCCGGGCCAGCTCGCGCCAGACGAGCTCCGCGCTCGCCACCGTCTTGCTCGCCTCTCCGGCGGGCAGCGTGATCTCGCCGGCGAGCGGCCGCACCCGATCGAGGTAGAGCGGGCCCACGTTCTCGTCGGTGATGGCAAAGCGCCGCGACCGCGCCAGCGGCCACACATCGGCGCCGAGCAGCCCCGGCCCGATCAGCACCGGGTACTCCCCGGACGCGCTCGTGCCCCACAGCAGCCGCGTCCCCGCCGGCGCCCGACCCAGCGAGTCGATCGCCGCGAGCATCCGCGCCGGGTCGGCCCGCCCCGCCGCCGGGAGAATCGCGTCGGCCAGGCCCTCGTAGATCGGCGTCCGCTCGGCGTGGAGGGCGGCGAAGCCCGACCGGTCGGCGGCGAGCGGCCGGCGGCGCCCGCTCGCCCGCCGCCAGGCGGTCTGGACGTCGATGTCGATCAGCACCACCGTGTGGCGGCCGAGCGCCGCCCGCACCCGCCGCGACAAGACGCTCCCCCCGCCCAACGCGATCGTCTCGGCCGGGCCCGCGGCGGCCAGCACCTCGCACACCACCTCCTCCTCGAGCGCCCGGAACGAGGCCTCGCCCCGGAGGCTGAACTCCTCGGCGATGCTGTGCCCGAGGCGCTCCTCGACCAGCGCGTCGGTGTCGATCGGCCCCACGCCGCGCACAGCGGCCATGTGGCGGGCGGCGGTCGTCTTGCCGGCCCCCATGAAGCCGATGAAGACGATCGCCACGCTAGTTCTCGCCCAGCCCGATGTCCACTACCGCCCGATCCGCTCGCGGTAGGCCTCGAGCGCGCCGAGCACGTCGTCGATGTGGTCGCCGCCGAGCTTCTGCCGGTATGCCGACGCCAGCACGTAGGCCACCATCGCCTCCCCGACCACGCCCGCCGCCGGGACCGTGCACGAGTCGGTCCGCTCGCGCAGCGCCGCCCCCGGAGCCAGCGTCGCGATGTCGACCGAGCGCAGCGGCTTGGTCAGCGTCGGCAGCGGCTTCATCGCCCCCCGGACGATGAGCGGGTCCCCGGTGGTCATCCCCCCCTCCAGCCCCCCGGCGTGGTTCGTCTCCCGGTAGAAGCCGCGCTCCGGCGTGTGGAAGATCTCGTCGTGGGCCTCCGACCCCGGCTTGCCCGCCAGCTCGAACCCCTCCCCCAGACCGACGCCCTTGATCGCCTGGATCGAGCAGATCGCTCCGGCCAGGCGCCCGTCGAGGCGCTCCTCCCACGAGACGTGGGAGCCGAGGCCGGGGATCAGGCCGTAGGCGCGCACCTCGAACACGCCGCCCAGCGACTCGTTGGCCTTGCGCTGGACGTTGATGTGGTCGACCATCCGCCGCGACGCCTCGGCGTCCAGGCACCGGACCGGCGACGCGTCGACCTCCGCGAACTGCTCCGCGGCCAGCGGCTCCGAATAGGCCGGGGCGCGGACGGTGCCGATCTGCACGACGTGGGAGACGATCCCGACACCCAGCGCCCGCAGGAACTCCTTGCACAGCGCGCCGCCCGCGACCCGTGCCGCCGTCTCCCGGGCGCTCGCCCGTTCGAGGACGTTGCGCACGTCGGTCAGCTTGTACTTCTGGGTCCCCGCCAGGTCGGCGTGCCCCGGTCGGGGCAGGTGCACCTCGTCGACCGCCTCGGACACCGGCCACGGGCTCATCCGCTCGGCCCAGTTCTGATAGTCGCGGTTGGCCACCGACACCGCGATCGGGCTGCCCAGCGTCCGGCCGTGGCGCACCCCGGCGGTGACCTCGGCGGCGTCGCGCTCGATCTTCATCCGCCCGCCCCGCCCGTGGCCGAGCTGGCGCCGGGCCATGTCGCGGTTGATCGCCTCGAGATCGAGCACGAGGCCGGCCGGAAGCCCCTCGACGAGGCAGGTCAGACCGGGGCCGTGCGACTCGCCGGCGGTGATCAGGCGCAATGGGTCCATCGGGTGGTGAAGCTTACGGGGCCCGCTCGCCGCCCCCCGCGCGCGGGTCCGCCCCGGCGCCTCGCGGTCGGCGGCGGAGCCGGCCGGCAACCACGGCGAGCCCCGTGAGGGGCTCGCCGGACGCCTGAGGCGGGGGTTGGTCAGCCGCCGAGCAGCTTCGTCAGCGCCCCCGGGAGGGCGTTGACGATCGCCGGGACGACAGAGACCGCGCCCTGGGCCACGCTGTAGATCAAATCGGTCAGCGCCGGCTGGCCCGCCTGCGTGACCAGCGTGCGTCCCTGCTTGACCTCCTGGGCCCGCGCCTTGCGCGCCGCCGCGACCGAGGAGTGCGTCACCACACGCCACCCGGACACCGCGATCGAGGCCTGGATGACCGGGCCGCTGCCGGTGCGGACGCTGAGTGTCTCGAGCTGGCCCGGCTTGAGCACGAGCACCTGGCAGTCGCGGGCCGCGGGCAGGCAGGCGCCGGCCCCCTGGGCGACCGTCCCCGGGTTGACCAGGAAGGCGGCGGCGCGCCCGCTCTTCAGCACACCGAGGTACTCGACGAGCGGGTTGGACTGCGACGGCAGCGGGCTGAGCCGCACCACGTCGGTCAGGCTGTGCGACCCCGTCGCATCGACGACGCTCGCGTCGACCGCGTAGGAGTCACGGCGGCCGAGCTTGGCGAGCTGGGCCTGCGGCGACGGTGTGGCCACCGGGGTGGTCGGCGGCGTCACGACCGGGGCCGTCGGCGCGACCGTGGCCGGCGTCGGCACCTTGACCGCGGTGGTCGGGGTCACCGGGGTGGCCCTGGTCGTCGACGTCGTCGTGGCCGGCTTGGCCGCGGCCGGGCTCACCTTGGTCGCCGAGGTCGCGTTGGCCCCGGCCCGGGTCTTCGCCGCCGCCGCGGCCTGGAGGGCGAGCGCCGCGGCCGGCAGGCGGAACGGGTCGACCTCACGGGCGGTGTAGTGCTTGGCGGTCGGGGCACCCCCGGAGACCGAGGCCAGCGCGTTGGCCGGCGACGGTGTTCCCGGTGGCGGCGCGGCCGCCGGCGGCGGCCCGATCACCGGCTGGGACGAGCCCGAGCTCAAGAGCACGCCGGCGCCCACCGGCACGAGGACGGCCATCACGGCGAGGAGGACGGCGACGGGCAGGAGTCGCTTCTCGACGAGATCGGCACGGATAGAGGTCAAGAAGTTCATCGGATCACCTGGTCGTGTTCGTCGTGGTCGCGACCGGGGTCGCCGTGCTGGTCGACGGTGAGACGGTCGTCGACGCGGTGGAGGTGCTTGATGTCGGCGCCGAGCCGCTCGCCGCCGCCGGTTGGGAGTAGGCGGTCGCCGTCACGGCGGCCTGGGTATGGCCGACGCTGGGCAGGGCCCCCGGCAACGGCCCGAGGGTCACCGACTTTATGGTGAGCAGGCGCCCGTGGGCGACCACCTGGTTGCCCTTGAGCAGCGTGTACTGGTTGACCGCCCGCAGGAAGTGCTGGAGGTCGATGTAGCCGCCGTTGAACGTGAAGGTGAAGCCGACCGGCGACAGGCCGCCCGGGACGGGCTGGGTCGCCCCGGCTGCGCCGGGCCCAGTCGGGGTGCCCGAGCTGACGGCGATCACCTTGAAGTCGACCCGCTTGTAGTTGGAGGTCTTGTCGAGCGTGACCAGCAGGTGCGGCACCCCGTCGTCGGCCGGGACTGCCTTGTAGAGCGACTTCACGACCTTGAGGTTGGTCGGATAGGCCGCCTCGGCCGCCTTCGCCGCCGACAGCTGCGACTGGGCCGCACCCAGACGGGTCTCGGCCGCCGCGACCTTGCTGCCCAGCTGGGCAGCGTCGTGGCGCTTGGGGCTGACGATGCCCACCCAGATCGCGGCGAGGCCGGCGGCCGCCACCAGGACACAGACAACGAGTCGATCGCGCGGCTTCATCGGGTGCTCCCTGCGGTCGGGGATGTCGCGGTTGTCGCCGTGACACCCTGGGGGGTCGTCGGGGCCGCGTTCGCCGCGTAGGCGAGCGTCGCCGTGAAGGTGGCGCCCGTCGGACAGGTGGGCGGCGCGGATGGATTCGGCTTCTGCGAGGTGGCGAGCGACACGCCGGTCACGCCCTGGATGGCGCGCAGCGCGACAAGCACGTTGGCCACCTCGGGGTGGGTCTTGGCGCAGCCGGTCAGCGCCACCGTCGGTCCGCTCAGCACCGGCGCGCCGGGCACGGGAGCCGCAGTCGTCGGCTGGCCGCCGGTCATCGCCGACAGCGTCACGTCGCTGGGCAGGGACCGGGCGACCTGGTCCATCGCCGCCGCCCAGTCGAAGCGGCTCCCGGCCAGCGAGGCGATCGCCTGCTCGCGGGTGGCGCGGATCCCGGCGAAGGTGACGTAGGGCTGGAGGGCGATCGCCTGGGCCTGGACGACGTCAGCCTGCGTGGTGACGTTGGCCAGCTTGCTCTGGCGGTCGGACGCCTGGTGGGCCGAGACGGCGTAGAGCACGCTCATCACGACGAGGATCGCCAGGCCGCCGAGGAGCACGTAGACCGCGCCCCCAGCCCGACCGGCGGCTCCGCCGGCCCCCCTGCGCTGATCCGCGGGAATCAGGTTTACCGCCTTCATGACGCTCCCTCCTCGATCGCCAGGCCTGCGGCGATTGTCAGGCGGCTCGCCGGCACGCCGCCGGCGGCATCCGCGGTCAGCTGGGAAACCAGCCCGGTGCCCACGGGCATGCCGAGCTCCGCGCTCAGGGCGCTGTCGAAGCCGGCGATGTCGAGCGCCGGCCCGCAGAGGACGGCGCGGGTCACGCCGGCTCCGGCTCCCTGGGCGTGGTGGAAGTCGAGCGAGTTGCGCACCTCGGCGGCGATCCGATGGATCCCCTCGACGAGCACCGACCGGGCGACCGCCTGGTGGCCGCCATCGGCCGGCGGCGCCGCGTCGGCGCCGTCCGCCGGTTCGGTCGCCGGACGTCCGGAGTCCGGACGGCTCTCGGCGACGAGTTGGCGCGCCCGCGGCAGCGGCACCGCGCATCGCTCGGCGACTTCGGCGACGATCTGGTCGACGCCGCCGCCGATCACCCGCGTGAACTGGCAGGTCTGGCCGTCGGCCACGGCGAGGTTCGTCAGGCCGCCGATGTTGAGGTAGAGGACCCGCTCGTCGACCGGGCCCGCGGTCGGCGCGAGGGCGCGGATCATCGCGAAGGCCGACAGGTCGACCCCCTCGGGCCGCAGCCCCGCCGCCCGGGCGGCCTCGAGCACGCGCTCGACCATGTCCCGGCGGGCGGCGACGAGGATGATCTGCTGGCGCGGACCGTTCGGCGTCTCGACCACCCCCAGGGCGTGGAAGTCCATGATCACGCTGTCGAGCGGCATCGGGATCTCGTCCTGGGCCTGGAAGCGAACCGCGGTGGCAAGCTCCTTCGGATCGGCGATCGGCGGCAGCTCGAGGCGGCGCACGACGATCCGCTGGTTGGCGATGCCGATCCGCACGCGCTTGGAGAGCCCGCTCGTCTCAAACAGCTGCGAGAGCGCCGCGGTCAGCGTCGGGACGTCGGTCACCTCGCCGTCGCGGACGACATCCGGCGGGAGCGCAATGCCCGCGGCCCGCTCGACGGAGACCCTCCCGTTGACGTTGACCTGCACGGCGACGATCCCGCCCGGTTCGATGTCCAGGCCGACGAGGGCCTGGGCGGTCCGGCGGCCGGCGCCGGCGCCGGCGCCCCGCCGCAGACCGGTTATCGAGGGCATCGACGGAGCCGACGGTCGGTGCAGCTTGACCGGATGGCTGACGCGGGCCGCTCGCGCCGGCGCGCCGCCGGCCGGCGGCGGCGCCTCGGGCACGGCATCGGGCACCTCGACCATGCGCCGGCGCGCCGGCATCGAGGGCCGCTTGAGCTTGATCGGCTGGGTTAGACGGTTGGGCATCAGTATCAATCTCTTTGTGGGGGACTGGCGCCTGCTGTCCAGCGCCTTCCGTCCCTTCATCGGCCGCCTCCCGGGTGACCATTAGGGTCTGCTCGTACATCTGGCCAGCGGCGGCGGCGCGTCCGGCCGCCAGGACCCCGGCGGGATGGGTCGGAGTTCCCGCGGCGGCGGCGGGCGCCGAGGTCGGGCGCGGTCTGGCGTCGCCGGGGCGGCGCCCCGGCGTCCGCCGCCCGCGGGTGCGGGTCCCGGCGCGGCGGCTGGTCTCAGGTCACCGCGCCGGTCGCGGGCGGCGCGATCAGCGGGGGGCGTAGCGGTGGTGGAGCATGAGCTCGTTGCCGTCGGGATCGGTGAAGAAGGCCATCAGGCAGACGCCGGTGTCGAAGATCTCCCCGGCGAATTCGACGCCCTTGGCCTCGAGCTCGGCCCGCGCCGACGCGACGTCTGCGACATGGAGCGCCAACGCGGCGTTCTTCTGCGGCGCGAACGGGCGGCCCTGGCGCTCGGGCTCCCAGATCCCAAAGCAGGTCTCGCCGATCCAGAACTCGAACCGAGCCCCGTCCTCGGCGCGGAGGCCGAGCGTGTCGACGTAGAAGCTCCGCGCCCGCTCGGCATCTCGCGTCGGCACTCCGATGAAGTCGAGCCCCTCGATCATGACGAGGACAATCCCACTCGCGATGAGCGGCGTCAATCCGATGACCACGACAGCGACACCGCGGCGGGGACGCCGTACGCTCAGTGCAGGGTGCCCGAGGTGGTCGCCGCGCCGACGTTCGTCAGAGGTCCCGGGCCTGGACCGTCACCTTGACGCTCACCGGTTGGTGGCGGCGCAGCCACGGGCTCCCGTAGCTCGTCAGCTCGACCGGCAGCGTTCTCGCCCCGGGCGCGAACACCGCGAGCACGCTGTGGGCGATGACGCGGCCCCGGGCCTTGACCACGACGTTGGCCAGGCCGGGTGCCGAGACGTTCAGCGTCACGCGGATCCCGTGGCGCGTGCGCGCGGTGCTCGCCCGCTGGAGCGCGACGCGGACCCCGGCGCGCAGCGGCGTCGCCCGGCCGCCGAACGTCGGGTCCGGGGCGAGCGTCGGGGTCAGGGCGGCGGCCGCGAAGTCGAAGATCGACCTCCCGACGCCCTCGCCCGTCGGCTCTGACGCCGTCACCCCGCCGACCACCAGGTAGGAGCCGTCGGGCCGCGGCAGCCAGTAGCCGTTGTTGAAGGTGTTCTGCGCGAGCCGGGGTACCGCCAGGCGGGTGGCGCTGCCGAGGAGACTCGCGCTGCCCCCGCCGAAGGGGATCTCGAAGCTCGCGCCGGTCGGCCCGTCGAGCGTCGGGTCGATCGCGCCGGCGGCGGTGATCCGCTCGACGAGCTGGTGGCCCGGCGCGGCGTCGCTCTGGTGGATGGCCAGCACGCCGCCTCCGGTCGCGGGCAGGAGCTGAGAGAGGTCGCCCGGCCCGCTCGCCGCCACGCCGCCCGATCCGAAGCTCGGGTCGGGGGCGCCGGTGACCGTGTACCGGACCAGCGCGCCGCTCAGATCGACCACGAGCGTGCCGTCCGGGTTGGCCACGACCCCGAAGGCCAAGCCGCTCGGGCCCGTCCCGGACGGCAGCGCGATCGGGCTGCCGCCGTTGAACGTCGGGTCGAGCGCGCCCGAGGGCACGCCGGGTTCAGTGCCCGTCCGCGGTCAACTCGGCCGCGTAGGCGGCGGCCCGGCCCGTGGCGCTGCCCACGAGCGCCGACCCTCCATCGGGCAGGGCGACCGCCGCCGCCGCCCGTCCGCCGTCGACGTTTCCGGAGACCGCTCCCCGGTCGACGGAGAGGAGCACCCGGCCCGGCGCCCGGGCGAGCGGCGGCGTCGCGGCAGACGCTACGGCCGGCGCGCAGGCGAGCGGCGCGCTGGCGACGAGGGGCAGGATCAGGGTGCGGAGCCGGAAATTGAGCATGCCTCTGGAACGCGCCAGGGCCCTGGGTGTTGCTCAGGTTCTCCTCAGGTTCGCCTCGGCCGCCGCGGCCTGGGGTCGACGAGCCGCGCGGACGCTACTGGAGGCCGAACGCCTCGAGGTACCCCCGTACGATCGCGTCGCCGGCGAAGATCGCCACCGCCCCCCCGAGGGCGAGGAACGGGCCGAAGGGCACCTTCGTCCGACGGCCGGCAGCGACGCCGACCCGAGCCATGACGACCGCGCCGATCACCACCCCAGCGACCAAGGCGACGAGGAGCGCCGGGGCGACGGCGCGGCCGAGGAAGAGCCCGAGAACCCCGGCGAGCTTGACGTCGCCCATCCCCATCCCCCGCGGGTAGGCGAGCACGGCCACGAGCAGGAAGCCCGCGGCGGCGGCGCCGCCGATCAGTCGCTCGACCTCTCCCCCCGGTTCGAGCGCCGTGCCGAGGACCACGGCGAGCGCGGCTGCCGGGGCGGTGATCGCGTTGGGGATGATCTGGAGGTCGAGGTCGATCAGCGCGATCGGGACGAGGACCAGCACCAGGGCGATGCCGAGCGCGGCGGCCGCCGTCGTCCCCTCGGCCAGGACGACGCCGGCGCAGAGGGCGGCGGTCGCCGCCTCGACCAGCGGATAGCGTGCGGAGATCCCTTCCCGACAGCTGCGACAGCGCCCCCGCAGCCAGAGCCACGCGAAAATCGGCACGTTGTCGTAGGGCTTGATCGGCGTTTCGCACGACGGGCAGCGCGACCCCGGGGTGGCGAGCGATTCCCCGCGCGGGAGGCGGTAGATCACCACGTTCAGGAACGAGCCGACGATCGCCCCGAGGACGGCCGCGAGGCCGAGGTAGGCGGCTTGCATCGGGAGCGTCACCTTAGCCGCCGCGCCGGCGCGGCGGCCGGGTCCGCCGGCCGCCGGCCGCCCGACGAGGGCGAGGTCGCCGGCCCCGGCCCGGCTCGCGAGGCCCGCCCCAGGGTCACCAGGAGCCGCTCGATCCGACGACGTTCAGGCAGCCGCCGTTGCCGCCGGATGCGCCGAGCACGCTGCACGTCCGCGTTATCGTGCCCGACGGATTGCGCGTCAGCGTGAAGACGATCCCCCCGCGCGAGGTCACGCTGACCGAGTAGGTGGTGGTGCCCGTCGCGCTCGCTGAGAGCCCGCACGGGCTCGTCGCGTAGGGCGGGCTGCCGACGCAGGCCGCGCTCGGGGCGGTCAAGGTCTTTTCGATCGTATTGAGCGCCCCGGTCGCGCCCGCGCCCACCGCCTGCGTGGCGTAGAGCTGACTGTCGGTGTAGGCCGTCTCCTCGGCCGTCTCGGCGGTGCGGGCGATCGTCTTCGCGCTCGCGTCGTTGGCCTTCCCCTTCTGGTTGAGGAAGGACGGGATCGCGATCGCGGCGAGGATGCCGATGATCAGGATCACAACGAGGAGTTCGATCAGGGTGAAGCCGCGGTCTTCCGAGACGCGCGCGCGTATCTTCGGGAGCATTTGAATCCTCCTGGGATCCGTTTGGCGTTGGCTGGGCGCCAGCTCCGTAGGTTGTGCTCGCCGCGGTCACGGCAACCCGGCTGTCTCGATGCGCCTCCACCGGGGAGGCGGTTCGAGACCCGTGGCTTTGCGTCACACCATCACTGGTGTTTTGCCCTTGGCACCTTGGCTCTGGCTTCTCGGATGTATCGGTCACGAGGCACGTTGGGGCATGGAAAGCGGACGGTTGTTCGATTGGGCGGGCCGCATCGACCTGCTACCAGCTGCCGAGGCCCGAGCTGCCGCCGCCGGTGACGCGGCAGCCGCTGGCCACCGTTCCCACCGGGACGGAGCACACATGCTCGACGACGCCGTTCGAGTGCCTGACGATCGCGTAGACCACGCCGGTGGCGGAGCTGACCTCGACGTCGAAGGAGTTGCCGGCGGTCTCCGCCGGCGCGCCGCCGGGGGTGGCGGCGCCGAAGGGGTTGGCGTTGGGCGCCGAGACGGCGAGGCTCGCCACCGGTCCGAGCGTGGCCTCGATCGCCACCAGCGGCGCCGTCGCCCCGGTGTAGGCCTGGTTGTCGGTGTAGTAGGTCTCCTCGGCTTGCTGCGCCGTGCGCACCAGGGCCTTGGCGTCGGTGTCGATGGCCTTGCCCCGCTGGCTGTAGAACGAGGGGATGGCGATGGCGGCGAGGATCCCGAGGATCAGCATCACGACCAGCAACTCGATCAGGGTGAATCCCTCCTGCCCCCGGGGGCTCCTGCGCTGTCGATCGCCCATCAGGACTCCTCCGCTGCGTGTAGTGGCCGGTTAACGCAGACGGTGGCGGGGGGCTGTCGCCCACCCGCCACCGGTCCGCTTCAGATGGCTAGGGGATGGACTACCAGGCGCCGCTGGCGTTGCAGCCGCCCGTGCTGACCGGCGAGCACGTACGGCTCACGGTGCCGCTCGAGTTGATGATGTTGTAGGTGACGGGGGTGCTGGCGCCGGAGACAACGGTCACGGTGAAGCCCGTGGCCGAGACGCCGGAGACGGCCAGGTTGTGCGGGATGTTGGCGGTCGCCACGTTGGCGGCGCCGAGCGTGGGCTCGATCGTCACGAGCTTCGCGACGGTGTCGGCATAGGTCTGGTTATCGGTGAAGTAGGTCTCCTGAGCCGTCTGGGCGGTGCGGGCGACGGCCTTGGCGTTGGCGTCGTTGGCCTTGCCCTTCTGGTTGAGGAACGACGGGATCGCGATGGCGGCGAGGATGCCGATGATCAGGATCACGACGAGGAGCTCGATGAGGGTGAAGCCCTTCTCATCCTTGGCACGCTGGCGCAGCTTCTGCAACATTGAATCCTCCTGGATCCGCATTTGTGTACACATGAGCGCCAGCTCCATGTAGTGGTGACCGCAGCCTGTCGCCTTGACAGCCCGGCTGTCTCGTCTATGAAGCCCCCATCGTGGGGGCGATCTTTCGAGATCCGTGGCTTTGCGTCACACCCTCGCGGGCATTTTGCCCTCCGGCACCTCGGCTCTGGCGTCCTTACAAATGGCTCATCGACGGTTGCTTGAGTCGGTATTAGGCCGCGTAGCCGTATGTATGAGACGTCCCTCCCGGGGTGCGCAGGGCCACCCTGGGAGAGGCCGGTGGGGGGGCGTTGCGGCGCTCGGACCGGGCGCTGGCGCTCGCCTCGCCAGGCCCCGTCCCGGCCGTGGAGCGCGAAGTGGCGGGGAGCCCTCGCTCCCCGCCACGTTCGCCACACGATGCCCTGGAGCGGCTTACCAGCCGCCGCTGGCGTTGCAGCCGCCGGTGCTCACCGGCGTGCAGGTGCGCGTCACCGTGCCGCCGGCGTTGGCGATCGTGTAGGTGACGGGCGTGCTGGCGCCAGAGGTGACCGACACGTTGAAGCCCGTCCCGCTGGCCGAGTTCACGACCAGGCCGTGCGGGGCGTTGGCCGCTCCGGGGTCGGCCGCGCTCAGCGTGGTCTCGATCGCCTCGAGCTGCGCCGCCGTGGTCGCGTAGGTCTGGTTGTCGGTGAAATAGGTCTCCTCGGCCGTCTGGGCGGTCCGGGCCACCGCCTTGGCGTTGGCGTCGTTGGCCTTGCCCTTCTGGTTGAGGAACGACGGAATCGCGATCGCGGCGAGGATGCCGATGATCAGGATCACGACGAGCAGCTCGATCAGCGTGAAGCCCTTCTCATCCTTGGCACGGCGGCGCAGCCTGGACAACATTTGGATCCTCCTGGTAGGTCGTTCATGGGCGGCCAGCTGCGCAGGCGGCCGCCGCCGAGCATGCGGCAGCACGACCGTCTTGATGACTCAAGACCCCGGAACACGGCATCACCCTCATGACCACCGCGCCTTCTGGAACCGACGACTCTGGCTTTCAGACCAGTGATCGGCGGCCCTCGCTCGGCTGATCAGCCAAATGGGCAGATGTTTGAGATGGGGTCCCCCGACACTGAGCAATCCGGTGCCGAGCTCAGCGGATGTTTGATTTGGGGGCGGGGAGCGGGTGCGGGTGCGGGCGCGGGCGCGGCGTGCTCAGGCGGCTGCGGCCGCCTCGCGCCACCGGGCCTGCGCGTCATGGCCGGCCAATCGCAGGCCGCTGCCCTCGCACCACGGACACGGCACGAGCCGCGCCGCCCCGCCGAGGTTCGAGATGACCTGGCCGGTCCCGCGGCAGGCCAGGCAGTCGCCCACGCCGGGCGCGGTCTCGGTCTCGTCGGCCATCGAAGGCGAGACTAGACGAATCGGCGCCGTGCGATCCTTTCGCCGTGGCGCCACCCGCGATCCCCGCCCGAGCGACGCCGGCAGCCCCGGGGTCCCGGGCGGGCGCCGCGGGCGAGGCGGACGCGGCGGAGCGCCCGATCGGCCGGGCGGCGGCGATGGTCGCGCTCGTCGCGATCACGATCGGCGCCGGCGCGCTCCGCCTGACCAGGCTCGGCGCGGTGGCGCTCGATCCGTTCTACGACGCCGCCGTGCGGAGCATGTCGCAGTCGCTGCACAACTTCTTCTTCGGCGTCTATGAGCCGGGTGGGAGCGTGGCCATTGACAAGCCGCCGATCGACCTGTGGCTTCAGGTCATATCGGTCAAGCTGTTCGGCTTCGGCTCGGTCTCGCTCAAGCTGCCCCAGGCGATCGCCGGGACGCTGGCCGTGCCGGTCCTCTACGACGCGGTGCGCCGGAGCTTCGGAACGCTGGCCGGGCTGGCGGCCGGGCTCGCCCTCGCGGTGCTGCCGATCGCCGTGCTCACGGCGCGGAGCGACACGATGGACGCGGTGATGATGCTGCTGAGCGTGGTCGCGTTCTGGCTGCTCGTGCGCTACGCCGAGGAGCGCAGCCCGCGCTATCTCTATCTGGCCGCCGCGGCGATGGGGATCGCCTTCAACGTCAAGCTCTTCCAGGGCCTGGTCGGCCTCCCGGCGCTCGTCCTCCTGGCCCTTCTGGCCGGGCGCGAGCGCCGTTGGCACCGCCTGGCCGGGGCGGCAGCCGTGTTCGTCGTCGTCGCCCTCGCCTGGCTGCTCGCGACGCTCGCCGTGCCGGGGGCGCCGTTCGCGATCGGATCCTCCGACGGGTCGGCGTGGAACGCGGCGTTCGTATTCAACGGCTACGACCGGATCGCCAAGCCGGCGACCCAGGCCGACCTGAGCGGCGGCGACCCAGGCGGGGCGCGGCGCAAGCCGGCGGGCAACAGCGAGCTGCAGCGGGCTGCGGTGCCGATCGGAACGCCGGCGCCGCTGCGGCTTTTTGACCACGACGGACCGCTGTCGGGGCTGCGCCTGGGCTACGTCCTCCTCGTCGCCCTGCTGCTCGGCGTACCGGCCCTCGTCCGCTCGGCGCTACGCCCGGTCCTGGGGGCGCCGGAACGCGCCGCCGCGGCGGCGCTGCTGCTCTGGCTGGCCACCGGCGTGGTGCTGTTCAGCGCAATGGCTCGGCTCCATCCCCGCTACACGGAGGGCTTCACCCCGGCCGTGGCCGCGGCCGCCGGGATCGGCATCGCCTGGGCGGTCCGCGCCGGCGGACTCCTCGGGCGGGCGCTGGCGGCGGTCTGCGCGGTCGGCCTCGCCGTCTACGGGCACTACCTGCTTGGCGGGGCGAGCACGGTCTGGCAGATCAGCTCCGTGGCCGCCGTCGTCGCCCTCGCGGCGGCCGCTCCACCCGCCGGGGCGCGGCTGCGCGAGCTGCGCCGGGCGGCGCTGGCCGGGGCGCTCGGCGTCGCGGCGCTGCTCCTGCCCGTCGAGGTCGCGGTCGGGCTCGTCGCGCACGCGGAGACCGACGCCGGGCACGTCGGTGTTACGCCGGCGGGACAGCTCGAGCCGCTCAGTGCCTACCTGCGCGCCCACCGCCAGGGCGCGCGCTACGAGCTCGCCACCGGGGCGGCGACCCAGGCCGCCGCGCTGATCGTCCGCGACGGGCAGCCGGTGCTCGTCCTCACCTCCTTCGACGCTCGCCCCCTGGTCAGCGTACCCCGCCTGGCGTCGCTGGTCGCGGCCGGAGCGGTGCGCTACGCCCTGCTCGGGGGCGGCTGCGGACCGCGGACGTCGCGCCGGCTGCCGGTCTGCTCGAGTGCGGCGTTCTGGGTGCGTGACCACGGGCAGGACGTCTCGGCCGAGGCCGGCCTCAACCGGCCGAAGCTGCTCTGGCGCCTGGGGAGCCGCTAGCGTCACGGCCATGCAGCAGCCCGCGGCCCCCACGCTCGAGATCCTCGTCGTCGACGACGAGGCCGCGCTGCGCGACATGCTGACCCGCTCGTTCACCCGCGAAGGGCATCGGGTGACCGCGGTGCCCGACGGGGCGTCGGCGATCGAGCAGGCCGGAGCCGGTAACTTCGACATCGTGCTGCTCGACGTGGCGCTCGGCGCGGGTCTCAACGGCTACGACGTCTGCCGCACGCTCCGGGCGCGGCGTAACGTGGTGCCGATCATCATGCTGACCGCGCTCGACAGCGAGGCCGACGCCGTGCAGGGACTCGAGGCCGGGGCCGACGACTACGTGACCAAGCCGTTCGGCCTGGCCGAGCTCCGCAGCCGCATCCGCGCCGTCCTGCGCCGGGCCGGCCCGCGGGGGATCGGCGGCCTCGGCGGCGAGGTGCTGACGATCGGCTCGGTGCGCCTGGACCGCTCGCAGCGTGAGGTGACCGTCGACGGTCAGCCGGCCCGGCTGACCTTCTCGGAGTTCGAGCTCTTGTCGTGCCTGATGTCCGAGCCCCAGCGACTGTTCAACCGCCAGGAGCTGCTGCGGGCGATCTGGGGCGACTCGGCCTACCGCGACCCGCGGGCGATCGACGTCCACATCCGCCATCTGCGCGAGAAGCTCGAGGAGCGCCCGGACGAGCCGCGGCTGATCCTCACCGTCCGGGGAGCCGGCTACCGGTTCGCGGAAAGCTAGCCGGTGCGCGCGTTCGGCCTGCGTCCCCGCCTGCTGGCCGCGCTGGTGCTCACCAGCGCGGCGTCGCTCGGCTTCGCCGCCCTCGCGCTGCTCTCGCCGCTCAAGGATCGCCTGCGCACCGACGGCACGGCGACGCTGGTCGCCGCGGTCGGCGCGGCCAAGCTCAGCTTCGACGAGATCGAGATCGACAACCTGCGGGGCGCGCCGAACGCGGCCCAACTCGACCAGCAGGTGCGCGCGCTCCAGGGTCGCACCGGCGCCCGGGTCGCCGTGTTCGACGCCCAGCTGCGGCCGCTGACCCCGACCGGGGATCTCGACCCGCCGCTCGACCAGCAGGCCCTCGGCCAGGGGCTCCGCGGCAAGAACCTGGTCCACGTCATCGAGGGAAGCGACCTGCTCGTCGCTCAGCCCCTCCAGATCGGGGCCGCCCACTACGTCCTGGCCGCGCGCAAGCACCTGGCCTACGTCCAGCAGGCGAGCCGGGTCGTCCAGGACGTGTTCGTCAAGGCGGCGCTGGTCGGGCTGGCGGTGGCGCTGCTGCTCGGCGTCGGCCTCTCGGCGACGATGCTCCGCCGCCTCGAGCGCCTGCGCGACGCCACGCGCGAGCTCGACGAGCGCGGGCTCGACGCCCAGCCGCCGCCGAGCGACCACTCGCGCGACGAGATCGGCGAGCTGACCCGGGCCTTCGCGGGGATGCACGGGCGTCTGCGCCAGCAGGAGGATGCCCGGCGGGCCTTCGTGGCCACGGCCTCCCACGAGCTGCGCACGCCGCTGACCTCGCTCGACGGGATGCTCGAGCTGCTGGCCGACGACCTCGAGACCGAGCCGCTCGACATCGAGGACGCCCGCGAGCGCGTGACCCAGGCCAAGGAGCAGTCGCGGCGGCTGGCCAACCTGGCCGCCGACCTGCTCGACCTGAGCCGTCTCGACGCCGACATCGCCCTGCGCACCGAGCCGATCGAGCTCGTCGAGCTGGCGCGGGCGGTGACCGCCGAGTTCGAGCGGCGGGCCGGCGACCGGGACGTGGCGATCGAGATCGTCCCGCCGGGCGCCTCGTGCTGGGCCGACGGGGACCCGGGCAGCGTGGCGCGGATCGTGCGTATCCTGCTCGACAACGCGCTGCGCGTGTCGCCGCCGGGCTCGACGGTGGCCGTCGAGCTCGACGGCGGCAAGCGCTTCAGCCACCTCGAGGTCCGCGACCACGGTCCGGGCGTCCTGCTCCACGAGCGCGAGCTGATCTTCGAGCGCTTCAAGCGCGGGAGCGGGCGCAGCGGCGAGGGCGGCTTCGGGCTGGGCCTGGCCATCGGCCGGGAGCTGGCCGGCCGGATGGGCGGCTCGCTCGAGCTGGTCGAAGGCGACGCGGGCGCCGCCTTCCGCCTGCGGCTGCCGGCGGCGCGGGTTCCGGTCGAGGCATGACCGACAACCTCGAGGCGTTCGCCGAGCGGGCGCGGGGGATTGGGCGCTTCGGCATCGACACCGAGTTCGTCGGCGAGGGCCGCTACCGGACGCTGCTCTGCCTGATCCAGCTCGTCGTGGCCGACGTCGACGGGCTGACCGTGGTGGTGGCCGATCCGCTCGACGAGTCGCTCGACCTGACCCCGGTGGCGGCGCTCCTCGCCGACCCGGACGTCGAGGTCGTCGTCCACGCCGGACGCCAGGACGTCGCCCTGCTGCGCCGCTGCCTGGACACCGAGGTGACCCGCCTGTTCGACACCCAGATCGCCGCCGGCTTCGGCGGGCTGGCGGCACAGGCGGGCTACGACACGCTGCTGCGCGAGGTGCTCGGGGTCAACGTGCAGAAGACGGCGAGCTACACGCGCTGGGACCGTCGGCCGCTGAGCCGGGAGCAGGTCGGCTACGCGCGCGAGGACGTCCTTCACCTGCTCGACCTGGCCGCCGAGCTCCAGCGCCGGCTGGCTTCGAGCGGCCGGCTCGATTGGGCGCTCGAGGAGTGCCGGGCGCTCGAGCAGGTCAGCGACACCCGCGATCCCGACGTCCTCTTCGGGCGGCTGCCGCGGATCAACTCGCTCAAGCCGTCGGCCCGGGCGGTCGCCCGCGAGCTCGTCGAGTGGCGCGAGGAGGTCGCCGAGAGCCAGGACCGGCCGGCGTCGACCGTGCTCAACGACACCGCGCTCGTCGAACTGGCCAAGCGGCGGCCGGGGAACCCGACCGAGCTCGAGCAGATTCGCGGCGTCAACCCCGGGAGCCTCCGCCGGCGGGGCAGCGACCTGCTGGCGGCGATCGAACGCGGCGCCCGGCGCGATCCGATCCCGGCCGACAGCACCCATCACGAGGCGAGCTCGCCGCTCGACGCCCCGCTGATCGCCCTGTGCGAGGCCCTGGTGAGGGCGCGCGCGCTCGAGAGCCGGCTGGCCTACGAGCTGATCGCCGCGCGCGCCGACCTCCAGCGCATCGTGACCAGCGTGCGGGCGGGCAAGGACGAGCCCGAGCTGCGCACCCTACGCGGCTGGCGGCGGGAGGTGGTCGGGGCGGAGCTGCTCGAGCTGCTCGGCGGACGCCATTCCCTGGCCGTCGGGAGCGACGGCCGCGTCACCGTCGCGGCGCTCCCGCTAACCTAGCGCCGCTGATGACCCAACCAAGCCAAGCGGCGTCCGCGCGCCGCGCGACGCCGACCGGCGAGCGCGGCGGCCGCCGTCGATGCGCCGGCGTCCTGCTCGCGCTGCTCGCCCTGCTCGCGCTGCTCGTCAGCCTGCTGGCCGCAGCGGCGCCGGCCGGCGCCTCGACCCGGCAGCAGTCGATCTTCCAGGACGACGACCTCCTGATCTACAACACGCCGGAGGGGACGGTGAGCACGCTGGAGACGCTGGCCTCGCTCGGGGTCAAGAGCATCCGCGTCTCGGTGTTCTGGCGGCTGATCGCCCCCGACCCGCTGTCGAAGACGCGCCCGGCCAACTTCAACGCGGGCGATCCCGGCGCCTATCCGAGCGGCGCGTGGTCGCGCTACGACCAGGTCATCGCCGACGCCCAGGCGCTGGGGATCTCGGTGAACCTCGACGTGACCTCGCCGGCTCCGCTCTGGGCGACGGGGAGCCCCGACCGCACGGATATCGAGTCGACCTACCAGCCGTCGGCAGCGGAGTTCGCCCTCTTCGTCCGCGCGATCGGCACGCGCTACAGCGGGACCTACACGACCCCGGTCGCCGCGCCGACCGCGCCGACACCGGCCCCGGCGCCGCCGCCGGTCGCCCCGAACCTGCTCCAGGCCCTGCTGGGGATCAACCCGAACGGCTCGGGGAGCCACCCGACGCCGGCGCCACCGCCGCCGCCGGTGCCCCCGGCGACCCCGCTACCGCGGGTCTCGAGCTGGTCGGTGTGGAACGAGCCGAACCAGGCGGGCTGGCTGACACCCCAGTGGGCGACCAACTCGCGGGGCCGGCTCGTCGAGCGGGCGCCGGCGATGTACCGCAACCTGGTCGACGCGGCCTACGCCCAGCTTCTGGGGACCGGCCACGCGAGCGACACGGTCCTGTTCGGCGAGACGGCGCCGAAGGGCGTCAACGCGCGAGGCGAGACGCGGGCGATCAAGCCGCTGCGCTTCATCCGCGACATGTACTGCTTGGGCGCGAACAACCGGCCGCTGCGGGGCCGGGCGGCCGCCGACCTGCGCTGCCCGACTAACGCCAAGGCCTCGGCCCGCTTCCCGGCCCAGCACCCGGCGCTGTTCAAGGCCACCGGCTTCGCCCACCATCCCTACGAGCTCATCTTCGGGCCGAACGTGCGATTGGCGGACCCCGACTACATCACGATCGCCAACCTCGGCCGCCTGGGCAGCGTGCTCGACAGCGCCCAGCGGGCCTACCACCGCACGCGCCGGATGCCCTACTACCTGACCGAGTTCGGCTACATGACCCGGCCGCCGGCGCCGGCCGGGGTCAGCCTCGCCCAGCAGGCCGCCTACCTCAACCAGGCCGAGTTCATCGCCTACGGCAATCCCCGGGTCCGCGACCTCTCGCAGTTCCTCCTCGTCGACGCCCCGCAGGTCGCCTGCGTGCGCTGCTCGCATCCGGGCAGCTACGGCTCGAGTTTCGAGACCGGCCTCGAGTTCGGCGGCGGGAGGCCGAAGCCGAGCTTCGCCGCCTACCGCATGCCGATCTTCCTCCCCCGCCCCACCGTCGCCCGGGGCGGGCTGCTGCGCGTCTGGGGCCTCGTGCGCCCGGCGCTGGCGGGCGCCTCCCAGCGCGTGTCGATTGACTTCCGCCCGGGCCGCAGCGGCCCCTTCAGGCGTCTCGCCCTGGTCCGGACGCGGTCGCACCCGGCCTACCTGGACACCCGCGTGCGGCTCGTCCGCTCGGGGCAGCTGCGCCTGCGCTGGCGCAACACGGTCACCCACGCGGTCAACTACAGCCGGGTCGTCAGCGCCGTCGCACGCTAGGCCGGCCGGCGGCCGGTTGCCGTGGCCGCGCAGCCGGCGCCGCTCCACGAGCCGCCCGTTTCAGCGCCCCGGCGACGGCGACGCGCTGCCCCTGGAGTCGGCCCCGGGCGTTGCCGGGGCGAACGGCAACTTCAGCAGCCGGTCGTCGGGTCGGGCGAGGGGATCGGGTACACCGGCGGGCACTCGACGTAGCTCTGGACGTGGAAGGCGCCGAGGCCGCTGTAGAGCGGGTAGGAGCCGAGGTCGATGTCCTGGGTGAAGGCACTCGCCTTGATCGTGACGTCGTCGCCGATGATCGAGCCCTGGATCGCTTGGCAGGCATCGGTTTCGGCGCCGAGGATGTTGAAGCTCACGATGCAGTTGCTGACGTTGACCTTCGAGGTCGGCGCGTAGACGACGTAGTTCTCGATCACGTTCAAGCCACCGCCGATCGTCACCGTGGTGTTGTTGTCGTAGGTGTTCGGAGCGGCGGCCTGGTCGCCGACCACATAGATCTGGAGTCCGCTCGCCCCGGTGGCGCCGAGCGTGCTGCCGAGCACGTTGCCGAGGCCCTGGCTCGCGGTGAAGTTCCCCTGCGTGCCCCCCTTCCCCGAGCAGCGCGTCGAGCTCGGGCTGTCGATGAAGATGCGCACGGGAGCGGTCGCGGTGGAGTTCGCCGTCACGGTGCCGTTGGTCGAGAAGTTGCAGAACACGTAGTCGCCGGCCGGGATCGTCATCGCGCTTCCGTTGGTGACCAACACGGAGTTGGTCGCCGTGCTGTAGCCGTTGATGTCGCCGCAGTTGGCCAGGTGGGTGGAATCGGCCGCCGGGCAGCTGACCTTGGTCGAGGCGATCGAGATCGGCGACCGGGTGAATGTCGATGTGGCCTGCTTGACGTTGGCGAGCGCGATCACCGGCCCGGTGTAGGTGCTCGGCGAGGGTCCGTAGGTGACCGTGCCGAGCAGTGAGCCGCTCAGATTCGGGTTGAGGAAGAGGGTCGGGAGGGAGACCGAGCCGTTGGCGCGGGCGTTGCCGTTGAGCGTCGCGGTGAGCGGCAGGCCGAGGACCTTGAGGCCGGAGAACGTCAGGCTGCCCGACGCCTCGATGGCCTGGAAGGGATCGAGCGGGGCGAGGATCGCCTCGACGCGCCGAACGGTGTAGCCGGAGGTGGCCGACGAGTTGCCGGCGTCGTCGTAGCCGACCGAGACGATCTTCGGGTTGAGCGAGATGTGGTTGCCGTTGGCCGTGGCGCCGGGGATGAACCGCGCCTGGTAGTAGGCGTGCCCGCCGACCGGGAAGCTGACCGAGCCGGAGGAGGGATGGCCGGCGCCGCTGCTGTCGGGGCAGACGCCGGCGGCGTCGGCGGCGGCGGCGGCCACGCCGGTGATCTTGAGGTTCACGTCGAGCGCCGGCACCAGGCAGTCGGTCAGGGTCCCGAGCCCGAGCGGTCCGCCGTTGAACTCGAGGCTCTTGAGCGGGAGCTCGTTCTGCTGGTAGAGCATGGCGCCGACCCCGGCGTCGGCGGCCTGGAGCGCGCGCTTGACCCGGGCGTCGCGGTTGGCATGGCTGCGCGAGGAGAGGGTCTCCCCGAGCGCGGCGCCGCCGATCGCCAGAGCGATGGCGAGCATGGCGATCGAGACCATGATCACGTAGCCGTCCTCGCGGCGGGCAGCCGACGCCAGGCGCGCGGAGAGGAGCCTTCGGAGCGAGCGGAAGTCGGGCATCGAGGTCATCCGATGTTCAGTCCGAGGCGCAGGCCGACGGCCGAGCTCGGTTGGTTGGAAGGGATCGGGTTGGAGAAGAGGGTCGTCGTGTAGACGGGCGCGTTCGGCCCGATCGACTTCGATGTGGTCGGGTTGTCGAGGACCACGGCGACGATCACCCGGCGGGCGTCGTCGGCGGAGCAGCCGCCGAGCACCGTGGTGTTGCAGGGGACCGCCGCCTGGGTCACGTAGGTGTAGACCTTGGCCGTGCCGCTGCCGGCGGGGACCGACGTGACGTACGGGGAGACCTTGCCGTTGGTCGTGTCGATCTCGAGGGTCTCGCCGCTGCTCGACGCGTTGCTGATCTGACCGGCGGTCGTCTGGTTGTAGTTGGTCTCGATCAGGTAGGAGGGCGAGGAGCTCGACCAGTTCTGGATGAAGTCGTTGGGGTCGGTCGGGCTGGTCGGCAGCGACGCGTCCGAGGGGGCGGCCGGCTTGGCGTTGAGCGCCAGCGCGGTGAAGCCGTAGCGGGAGACGGTGTTGCGGATCTGCTCGATCTGCTGCTGGGCGACCGAGAGGAGCGTGGCCTGGCGCTGCCCGGCCAGGGCGCTGTCGCTGTTCTGGACGAAGGTCGTGGCCATCGCCCCGATCACCACCAGCGTGACCAGCATGGCGACGAGCACCTCGACCAGGGTGAAGCCGTCCGCATCGCGGCGGATCCGCCGGAGCAGGCTCATGAGTAGTTCCTCAGGCCGACGCCGTCCTGCATGGTTATCGAGCTGGTGGTCCCGGAAAGCGCCGCGGTTCCCGTCCGGTCGTTGAGGTTCGTCACCCGGGCGGCGACGCTGATCGAGACGTAGCCGGGGTTGACGGTCACCGTCGTGCCGGTCGTCGAGGTTCCGGTGAACGTCGCGGCGGTCACGTTGCGGATCCAGGGGACCGCAGCTCCGCTGCCGAGCTTGCGGGTGCAGTTGGCGTTGGGCGTGCAGGTCCAGATGACCTGCGAGCCGGCGACGGTCGGGCTTCCGGCGGTCGAGAGGTAGAAGCTGAGCGTGGCCACGCCGCCGGAGTTGGTGATCGCCACCGGGGTGGTGTCGACACCGGAGGCGTCGGTGATGTACTGGGCCTCGCGGAGGTCGCGGGTGAGCTGGGAGAGCCCGACCTGGGCCTCGCGGGCGGCGATCGTCCGGCTCGAGGCGGCATTCTGCTGGTTGATCGAGACGACGATCAGGGTCATCGGCGCCCCGACGACGATCACGGCGAGGACCATCGCGATGAGCAGCTCGTTGAGCGTGAACCCGGCCTCGCCGCGGAGCCGGCGCCGGATGGCGCGCAGGATGGCTCCGGGTGAGCCCGAGGGCCCGTCTTTCCTTGCGCTCACAGCCGATTCCGCCTCAGGCTCGGGATGACGATTGACGCCGGATGCGCCTCCTCTGACGAGCGAGGGCTTCCGGCTTGAGGTCAATGTCGACGTCGGCGGGGGCCGCCTTGAGCGCGCGGGGGCCCGGCACTGGACATTCGTCCAGTGCGCCCGCGGGCCCTGAGCGCGCCGGCCGTGAGCCCGCGGGGCGCCTCGCACGCGGGGCGCGGCGGGTCTACTCTGAAGAGGCCAACTGCGAACGTCGAGAGGATTCACCGCGCATGACCGAAGCGAACGTGCTCACCGCCGCCGGGCTCGAGGCCCTGACCGCCGAGTTGGCCGTGCTCGAAGGCGAGGGTCGGCGCGAGATCGCCGACCGAATCAAGACCGCCCGCGAGTGGGGCGACCTGAAGGAGAACAGCGAGTACCACGACGCCAAGAACGACCAGTCGCACCTGGAGACGAAGATCGCCAGGCTGCGTGAGCGGATCTCGCGCGCGGAGGTGGTCGAGACGCCCCAGGGCACCGGGGCGGTGGCCTTCGGCTCGGTGGTCGTCGTGACCGACGAGTCGGGCAGCGAGCAGACGTGGACGATCGTCAGCTCGCACGAGGCCGCGCCGAAGGAGGGCCGGCTGTCGATCGAGTCGCCGGTGGCCAAGGCGCTGACCGGCCGGCGGGCCGGCGACCAGGCGTCGATCCCCCTTCCGCGGGGGTCGCGGACGCTGACCGTGGTCAGCGTCGCCTAGCGAGGCCGGGCGGCGGGCACGATCGCGGCGGCGGCCTTCGCGGGGGGGTTCTTGGGAGCGGTTGCCGGTCGCCGGGGCCGGGTCGGCGCCGGAGCGACCGGTGGGTCGTCGGCCACGGTGGCGCCGTAGGTGAGGCGGGCCGTGCGGTAGATGCACTGGTACTTGGCGAGGGCGCCCTTCGCCGTCTGGGCGGTGGGGGCGAACAGGTCGGCGCAGGCGGTGCGGGGGCGGCTGGCGCGCCAGGCGGTGGCGCGGTCGAGTGAGACGGCGAGCGCCGGTGCCCACGTGGGCACCGACAAGCCGACGACGTCGCCGGGCTTGACCGGGAGCGGGCGCGCGAGCTGGAAGGTCGTCGTGTGCCCGAGGTAGCGGGTCAGCACGACGAGCGGGCCGGCGTCGGTGACGCGGTAGCGGTAGTGGGCGCCCTGGTGGAGGATGACGATGGCGGCCCGGGCCGGGCCGTGGGCGAGCCGGTCGAAGTAGGTGATCTGGGTGGGGGTGACCGGGGCGGCGTCGATGCTCCAGCTCGTGACCCGGCCCGGCCGCTGGACGACCATCGCGTTGTGGCGCCCGGTGACCGCGGCCTGGAAGCCGGTCGTCGCGGTGATCACCTCGCAGGGGGCCGAGGGACAGCTCGGGGCCACCGAGGCGGAGGAGCCGGCGAGACCGAGGTGCTCGAGGGCGCCGGTCGCCGCGGCGGCCCCGGGTGCCGGCGCGAGGGCGAGCGCCAGCCCGACGGCGAGCCGTCGCGGCGGGCGGGGTATGCGGTTTCGGCGCTTCCGGTTGTCGACCACAGCCACCTCGCGTGTCCCCCGGGCCGGGGGGGAGGCGGCATCATGGCAGCGCAGCGCCGGCCGCGCTGAGCTGGGCGGAGGTTTGCGCGCCGGGAGATCCGGGGAGAGAGCGGCGGATGCGGGATACACGGTGGCTCTAGCCGCGCTGCTGGACGTCGACGGGACGCTCGTCGACACCAACTACCACCACGCGATCGCCTGGTTTCGGGCCTTTCGCGACGAGGGCATGATCCTGCCCGTCTGGCGGCTGCACCGCCACATCGGGATGGGCGGCGACCAGCTCGTCGTGGCGGTGGCCGGCGAGGAGGTCGAGAGCGAGCGCGGCGACCGGCTGCGCGACGGCCACACGCGCCACTTTCACGACATGATCGACGACGTCGAGCTGATGCCGGACGCCCGGCGGCTGATCGAGGTCCTCCACGAGCGCGGCGCCGAGGTCGTGCTGGCCAGCTCGGCCGGCGAGGAGGACCTCGGCCACTACCGGTCGATGATCGACGCCGACGATCTGATCGACGGGGCCACCTCGAGCGGCGACGTCGAGAAGACCAAGCCGGAGCCCGACCTGATCCTGGCGGCGCTCGACAAGGTCTCAGACCGCGAGCGCGCGGTGCTCGTGGGCGATTCGACCTGGGACTGCGAGGCCGCTCACCGGGCGGGGGTGCCGTCGATCGCCCTGCTCACCGGAGGCTTCGCGGCGTCCGAGCTGCGCGAGGCCGGGGCCCGGTGCGTGTTCGAGTCGATCGGCGAGCTGCTCGACTCGCTCGACGAGACGCCCCTGGCCGACTAGCGGCCACGCCGATCGATCTTTACCCCGGAAACGGGGGCAAACATCGAACACCTCGCCTGCGGGCGCCGCCGGCCCGGCCAGGGCTCACGCGGCGACCGGGGCCTTGGCCGTCACCTCGGGCGCCGGGCGCGACTCGATGATCACCCGGCAGGGGCGCTCGCGCAGCAGGGTCTCGAGCGTCGACCCGAGGACGACGTCGGCGCGGCGGCGCGTGGGGACGGGGACGACGATGGCGACCGCCTTGCGGGTGAGTGCCTCGTCGATGATGCGCCGGGCGGTCTGCCCGGGACGGACCTTCTCCCAGTGGCCGTCGACGATCCGGCGGCCCTTGATCTTGGCCGTCTCGATGATCGTCTGGGCCGCGCGCTCCTGGTCGGGGAGCCGGGCGTCGATCGGGATCGAGGCGGGGACCTCGATGAAGACGAGCACATGGATGCTCCGGCGACGGTGGGAGGCGACCTTGAGCGCGGTGCGCAGGGTGTCGGCGTGGAACTCGTTCTGGTCGAAGACGACGAGGACCGAGTCGTATTCGATCTCCCGATCGGTCGCCGCCCGCGGCGTCTGCACCCGCGCGGTGGTGACCAGGTCGAGCCCCTGGTCGCGGCGGTAGACGATGTAGACGACGATGCCGAGCGTCAGCCAGCCGAGCCCGGTGAGGGCGACGGCGGTGTGAAGGACGGTGACGGTGACGAAGGCCAGGCCGGTGCCGATCCCGCCGAGCACAGCGAACAGCGGCAGCTCGCGGCGGCCGATTCGCAGCGTGCCCGGGCCGCGGTAGGGGCGGACCTCGTCGGGCTTGTTGATGCGCAGGCGGATCACCGAGACGTGGGCGATCGTGAACGAGAGCATCGCCCCGAAGGCGTAGAGGTTGCCGAGGAAGTCAGCCTGGCCGGGGATCAGCGTCAGGCAGGCGATCGCCCCGAAGATGAGGATCCCGATCCACGGGGTGCTGAAGCGAGGATGGAGCTGGCGCAGCCGGTCGGGCACCTGGCGGTGGAGCCCCATCGAGTAGACGAGCCGCGAGACGCCGATGATCCCGGCGTTGGCCGCGATGAAGAGGATCGTCGCGGCGAGCAGGCCGACGTAGATCTCCCCGGCCTGCTGGAGGGCGCCGAGGTGGAGGTGCTTGACGATCCCGAGCACCGGGTCGCCGGCGAAGCCGCCGTGGGCCTCGTCTACGCCGAGCAGGGTGACATAGCGGCCGTCGGGGCCCCGTGTCACCGGCAGCGCCGACAGGGCGACGATCGGCAGGGCAGCGTAGATGGCGAAGACCGCGACGACCACCCGGTTGATCGCCTTGGGGATCGTGTGGGCCTCGTCGCGGGCCTCCTCGGCCATGTTCGAGATCGTCTCGATCCCGGTGTAGGCGATCATCCCGATCGGGATGGCGACGAGGAAGTCGTGCCAGCTCGGGGCGATGCCGAGGTGGACGTTGGCGATCAGCGTGTGGGGCGAGAAGACGAGGGCGAAGCCGACCACCACGAGCAGGAGCTGGGTGGCGAAGTCGGTGACGGCGAGGACGATGTTGAGGCCGGCCGCCTCGCGGACGCCGACGACGTTGATCAGCGAGAGGACGACGACCACGCCGATGCCGAAGAAGATGTCGCCGGGCGAGTGGCGCAGCGCGCTCCAGAACAGGCCGCCGAGGTAGTGGGGCACGAAGAACGCCGAGATGGCGATCGTGATCACGTAGTTGAGCATCTGGGCCCAGGCGGCGAAGAACGAGGCGAACTCGTTGAACGCGTGGCGGGCGAAGCTCGACGAGCCGCCGGCCTCGGGATACATCGCCGTGGCCTCGGAGTAGGTCGCCGCCGTCAGGTAGAAGATGACGCCGGTGATGACGAAGACGACCGGCGTCAGCCCGAGGGCGAACGAGGCGACGAGGCCGAGCGCGTAGTAGATCGACGAGCCGACGTTGCCGTAGGCCGTCGAGAACAGCGCGTTGACTCCCAGCACGCGCTGGAGTCCCGGTCGGCGCAGCTCGGCCACCGCGCCAGTGTAAGCGCGCGGCCCGCGGAAACGGCAGGGCCGGCGGCGGGGTCAGATCAGGCTGTCGCCCTTGGGCGAGATGATCCAGAGCTTGCGGGCCATCGCCACGATCGTCTCCGGATCGAGCTGGTCGACGCGCTCGGCTCCGCCCTGCTCCATCAGCCGCACGAGATCGGCCCAGGCGCGGGCGACCGGCATCACCCGGCTCATGCCCCAGCCGGCGACGCCCTTGAGCTCGCTGGCCTGGGTGCGGGCGTCGGTCAGGGTGACCTCGCCGAACGTCTTGTTGACGCCGCCGATGTGGATCGGGCGGGGTAGGGGATCCTCGGTCATGCAGGCAGAGTACCCGTCGGCCGGGCGGCCAGGTCGCCGAGCACTTCTCGTAGACTCCAGGGCATGGCTCTCACCCCCTTCAAGATCGAGATCGAGTCCGAGCGAACCGGGGACGGGCTGCTGTTGAGGATCGGCTGCCGGGTCGACGGGTCGACCGCCAAGGACTTCGAGGCGGCTCTCCGCGAGGCCGAGGAGAGCGACGCCGAGCGGATCCTCGTCGACCTGAGCGGGGTCGAGTTCATGAACTACAAGGGTCTCGCCGTGCTGTACGAGGCCCACAAGCGCTGGCGGGAGAAGGACGAGCGGATGCGCGTGGTCGCCTGCTCGGGCCAGGTCCGCAACCTGTTCGCGATGTCGGGCGTCTACGACCGCTTCATGGGGCACACGAGCTCGACCTAGGGTCGCTCGCCGGGGTCCGGCGGCGGGGGAGCCTCGAACTCTACGTCGACCGTCTCAAAGCCCTTGTGGCGCTCGGTCACCGCGTAGGAGGCGTAGGTGCGCTCGTCGGCCGTCGTCAGGTGGACGTTGTCGGTGAACGGCGTCAGCAGCGACCGCGGCCAGAGCTGGCGCTGGGAGACGACGTTGATCTCGGCGGCGATCACCGTCATCACCGCGAGCAGGTAGATCCAGGCGATCAGGCCGAGCACGGCGCCGAACACGCCGTAGGCCTCCTGGGTGCCCTTGAGCTGGGAGACGTAGGAGGTCCCGATGAACTGGATCACCTCCCAGCCGAGGCCGGCGATCACCGCGCCGAGACGCAGGCAGCGCGTCGATATCTCCGGGGCGGTCAGCACGCGGAAGGCGAACATGAAGAGGCCGACGTTGGCCACGGCGACGACGAGGATGCCGCCGATCTTCAGGGTCGTGCCGAGCGTGACCCCGTAGGCGCCGGCGCCGGTCGTCAAGCCCGAGGCGATCGTGGTGATGATCACACCTACGCCGAGCGCCCCGAGCAGGACGAGGCTGCGCAGGCGGGACTTGAGCGGGTTGGGCCGCTCGTTGCGGGGAACCGCCCAGACCTTGTTGAACGCGTGCTGGGTGGCCTGGGCGGCGCCGATGCTGCCGTAGAGCGTGCCGAGGATCCCGATCGCCACGCCGGTGGCGCTGCCGGCCGGCGCCCTGATCGCGGTGCGGAGGCTGGCGCCGACGACCGGGAACTGGGCCAGGGCCGAGTTGACCAGGCTTGTGCGCAGGTGGGCGTCGCCGGCCAGGACGAAGCCGAGGACGGTCAGCATCAGCAGCAGCAGGGGGAAGATCGACAGGAAGCCGTAGTAGGTGATCAGCGCCGCCAGGTAGCCGCCCTGGTCGTCGGCGTACTTGTAGATCACGGCCAGGGGAAACCCGACCCAGCGGTGCGTGCGCTGGTAGCTGTCGACGGCGTCGACGATCCGATGGGGCTTGCGCGGCGCCTGACGGGGGCCGTCGACCTCGTCTACGACAGCCACGCCGGACCGGTGCGGGAGGCGCTGACGGGGGACATGCCTCCGTCAGCCTACCCGTCACCCGGTTGCGCTACGCGGTGGCCGGCTCGGCGTCGGGCTCGGGCGCGGGTTCGCCGGCCCGCGCTTCGACGGCCTGCTCGCGCGAATCGCGCGAGGAGATCAGGACGGCGGCAAGAATGGCGCCGGCGATGGCGAAGCCGGCGCCGACGAGGAAGGCGCGGTCGAAGCCCCGGGTCAGCGCGACGAGCGGGTCGTGCTCGCCGCCGGTGAGCACCGACTTCGTCCGGCTGTTGGCGATCGTCGCGAGGATCGCCAGGCCCAGCGCCCCGCCGATCTGGGTCGAGGCGTTGATCAGCCCCGAGGCGAGCCCGGCCTCTCGGGGCTCGGTGCCGGTGACGGCGGCGATCGTCACCGGGACGAACGAGAAGCCGAGGCCGACGGCGGCGACGAGCGACGGACCGAGGATGTCGTGGGTGAACGACCCGCCCGGTGTGTGGACCTGCGAGAACCAGAGCAGGCCGGCGGCGACGAGGAGCAGGCCGCTGATCAGGATCGGCTTGAAGCCGAAGCGCGTCACCAGGGCCGAGGCGGCGCCCGCCGAGAGGATGATGCCGATGGCCAGGGGCAGGTAGGCGAGACCGGCCTTGATCGGCGTGTAGTGGAGAACGCCCTGGACGTAGAGCGAGACGAAGAAGAACATCGAGAAGAGCGACATCCCGATCAGCAGGCCGACGACGTTGGCTCCGCGCAGCGTGCGCAGGCGGAAGATCGAGAAGGGCATCAGCGGCTGGACGGCCCGCCGCTCGATGACGAGGAAGGCGGAGATCAGGATGGCGGCGCCGGCGAGCCGCAGCACGGTCGCGGTCGACCCCCAGCCGACGTTGACGGTGTCGACCAGGGCGTAGACGAGGAGGCTCAGGCCGGCGGTCACGCTGATCGCGCCGGGGATGTCGAACGATCGCCCGGCCTCGTCGGCCCGGCTCTCGAGGAGCAGGCGCGGCGCCAGGGCGGCGGCGGCGAGGCCGATCGGGACGTTGACGTAGAGCACCCACTCCCAGCCGAGGCCGCTGGTCAGGATGCCGCCGAGGAGCACGCCGGCTGCGCCGCCGGCGCCGGCCACCGCGCCCCAGGCCCCGAGCGCCTTGTTGCGCTCGGCGCCCTCGGCGAAGGTCGTGGTCAGGATCGAGAGCGCCGCCGGCGAGATGATCGCCGCGCCGAGACCCTGGATCGCCCGGGCGATCAGGAGCCAGCCCTCGGACTGGGCGAGTCCGCCCGCGAGCGAGGCGAGCGAGAAGAGGATCAGGCCGGAGATGAACATCCGCCGGCGGCCGATCAGGTCGGCCAGGCGCCCACCGAGCAGGAGGAAGCCGCCGAAGGTCAGCGTGTAGGCGTTGACCACCCAGGAGAGGTCGGCCCGCGAGAAGTGGAGGCTGGTGCCGATCGTCGGCAGCGCGACGTTGACGATCGAGGCGTCGATGACGATCACGAACTGGGTCATGGCCAGGAGGAGCAGGGCCAGATTCTTGGCTCGCGGCGTCGTGAGGGCGGCGGGCGGGGCCGTCGTCTCGGGCGTGGTGGGGAGGTTTTCGCTGGGCGTCATGGAAGGTGATCTCCGGTTCCGGTTGCGCTGGCCAGCATACGGACCTATAGTTCCGTTTGTCAAGGCCGGAATGTGACCCCTCTGTGATGAGACCCCCTCTCGATACCGAGCGCCCCCAGCGGGCCGACGCCAGACGCAACCGCGAGCGCATCCTCGAAGGCGCGCGGAAGGCGTTCGCCGAGCTGGGCGCCGAGGCGCAGATGGACGAGGTCGCGCGCCTGGCCGGGGTCGGCGTCGGAACGGTCTACCGCCACTTCCCGACCAAGGAGATCCTGCTCGGCGAGCTCGTCCGCCAGCGGTTCGCGGCGATGAGCGCCAACACGCGGGCGGCGCTCGTGCGCAGCGGGGAGCCGTTCGCGGTGTTCGCCGAGCTGCTGCGGCGCAACGCCGAGCTCGCCGCCGGCGACGCGGCCATCCAGTTCGCGATGCTGGGCGCCGGCGAGCGGGTCTGGGAGCACGCCCGGGCCGAGCAGGAGGAGCTGCTCGGCCTGACCGACCAGCTGATGGCCCGAGCCCAGGCGGCGGGGACGATGCGCCCGGACGTCAGCGCCTCCGATATCCCGATGCTGATGTGCGGCGTCTGCGCGACGATGAGCCATACCAAGCCGGGCTTCGTCTGGCAGCGACACCTCGAGTTGATCCTGGACGCGCTGAGGGCGCGCTGAGCCGGGCGTCCAGGCGGCCCGGCCACAGCGGCGGGCATGGGTTGACCGATAAGACGATGGCGGCCGTCGGACGCCGCCCGCGACCCGGTGACCCTCGCCGCCGACGACATCGCAAGGCTCGGCCTGGGCGGGAGGCCCGCCGCTCGCCGCCGGGGCTCGCCCTCGAAAGCGCGACAGCCGACCCGGGCGTCGGCTACCTCACCTTGGCGACGTCGCGCGGCGTGCGCACGACCGCGCCGACCGGGCGCGGCCGACGCGTGCACCGTCGGCCACACGAGCCCGTTCCCGACCGCGATCACGACCACGGCCGCCGGCGGCGCCCCCGCACGAAGGGCGCCGCCACCCGGGCCTGGGAGCCGATCAGAGCATCCGGCGGGCGCGGCGGCGGAGCTCCCGGGCCACGGCTCCGGCGACGTCGCGCACCTGGCGCTGGGCGTCGTCGAGGATCGCCGCGATGCTGTCGTCGGTCTCCTCGGCGGTGCCGTTCGCCGGCGGCGAAGTCCCTCCGCCGAAGTCGCGCGGAGGTAGCCCGGCGAGCCGGCGAGCCTCGTTCTCGAGGCGCTGCGACTCGGCGAGCAGGTCCTCCATCGGCGCGAACCCGGTGTCGGCGGCGGGCGCAGGCCCGGACCGGGGCGGCGGCGTGACCGGGTGGGCGGCGTCGTATGTCGCGCGGCGGGCGGGATCGCGGAGCGTCTCGTAGGCGTCCTGGACAGCCTCGAACTCGGCGGCGCTCCCGCCCACGTCCGGGTGGGTGCGCCGGACGCCCTGGCGGTAGGCGGTGTGGACCGCCGCCGGGTCGGCGTCGCGCGCCACGCCGAGCGTGACATAGGGATCGGCGCCGGGCGCCTTCACGGCCGGGAGCTTAGTCGGCGCGGATCATCGTGCCGACGTGCTCGCCGGCGAGGGCCTTCGTGAGGTTGCCCGGCGTGCGCCCGTTGACGATCTGGATCTCCCGCACGTGCTTGGCGCTGCCCATCAGCTCGAGGACGAGCGCGTCGATCGGGAGCGTCGGTAGGCCCATGGCCAGGAGCTCGCCGGCGCCGATGCTGCCGATCAGCTCGGGGCGGCCGCCGTCGGTCTTCGCCGGGTCGCTGGTATGGACGCCGTCGACGTCCTTGACGTAGATCGTCCGCCGGGCGCCGTAGGCGTCGGCGAGCAGGAACGTCCCGGTATCGGTCCGGTGCGGCGGGATCTTGCCGACCGCCGGCGGAAACTCGTAGAGCTCGTAGGGCGGGAAGCCGTTGGAGACGGCGGCCGGGCTGGCCGCGAGGTGGACGGCGAGCTGGTGGGCGACGGCCGCGTGCGTGAGGTAGGAAACGCCGTCGGCGGCGAGCAGCGCCGCGATGAGGTGCCCGTTCTGCTCGGCCTCGGTGGCCATCAGCGAGGCGAGCACGCCCGTGGGCAGGCCGAGGTCGAGGCCGACCCCGAGTACGTGGCGGGCGCGGATGCCGGGCCCGGTGAGGATCAGCATCCGGTGCTCGGCCAGCGCCGCGCGCAGCTCCTCGACGACCGGGCCGATCGCCTCGCTGCCGCGGTCGATGATCGAGCTGCCGCCGATCGCCACGACGTTCAGCCAGGGCAGCAGGCGGACGACGGGCCGGTTGATCGGCCGGACGAGCTCGCGGTCGAGCAGCGTCTGGCGCATCAGGGCCGACGGCACGTGCTTGGCCGCGGATGCGGGGTCTGACTGCGTCATCGCGTTCTCCTCGGGCGGATTGCCGGCGACGGCGCTCATGTCGCCGAGATGATCGTGCCGACGTGCTCGCCGCGCAGGGCCCGGGAGATCAGCCCGGGGCGCAGCCCGTTGATCACCTGCACCGACTTCACGTGGCGGGCGTGGCGCATGAGCTCGAGCACCGGGCGCTCGATGATCAGGTCGGGCAGGTCGAGCTCGATCAGCTCGTCGACGGTGATCCGTGGGATCAGCTCGGCGCCGGCGTCGGTCTTCGGGTTGGCCGTGTAGAGCCCGTCCTCGTCTTTGACGAAGATCATGTTCCGGGCGCCATAGACCTCGGCGACCAGGTAGCAGCCGGCGTCGGTCCGGTAAGGCGGGATGACGCCCTCGGTCGGGACGTGCTGCCACATGTCGTAGGGCGGCATGCCCGAGAAGATCGCCGCGCCGCACTCGGCGAGGTAGAGCGCCAGCGCCCCGAAGGCCGACCCGCCGACGACGGGAACGCCATGGCGCGCCATCAGGTAGCCGAGCATCTTCGCGTTCTGCCCGGCGACGGCAGCGCCCATGTCGGTCAGCACCCCGGTCGGCAGCCCGAGCTCGGCGGCCAGCGCGTAGGCGTGGCGGGCCCGCGTGCCGCCGCCGGTGCCGATCAGGACCTGGTGGCTGCGCTTGACCTCGGCGAGCTCCTCGACGACCGGGAGGACGGCGATCCGGCCGCGATCGATCAGGCTCTGGCCGCCGATCTTCAGCACGCTGACCTCGGGCAGGATCCTGTAGTCGGGCGCGCCTTCGCTGGCCGCCATCAGCTCCGGGTCGCTGAGCGACCGGCTCATGAGCAGCGCCTCCAACGCGCCGGTATTCGCCTCGACTGCCATGCGCCCGCCTCTCCTAGCCGCCGTTTCCGTACTGCGAGGGTAGCTCATCTAGGCACCGATAGCGAGTGCCCAGGGCGATTGGGGAAGGTGCCTAGCTACCGAGTGTGCAACAGTGGTCTCATGGCTCGCGAGATGTACAGCATCGGGGCCGCCGCCCGGGCGCTCGGCGTCAGCGTCGACACGATCCGGCGCTGGGACCGCAAGGGTCGCATCGCCGTGACCCGCGACGCGCGCAACCATCGCGTGGTCGCAGCCGCCGAGGTCGACCGCCTGCGGGGGACGGTCCCCCACCTGATCAGCGCCCGCAACCGGCTGCCCGCCCGGGTGGTCTCGGTCGAAATCGAGGGATTCCTCGCCCGCATCGTCCTCGACACCACCGAACCCGCCCGGGTCGTCGCCGTCGTAACGCGCGAGGCGGTCGAAGCGCTCGGCCTGCGCGCCGGCGACGACGCGCAGGTCATCCTCAAGTCGACCTCGGTGATGGTCGAGCGCTGAGGCGGGCGCCCGACCTTCGCCGGGGTCGGGCTAGCCGCCGAGGACCTGGTAGGCGATCATCTCGCCCCGCATCCGCCGGGGGAAGTAGCCGGTGAACAGGATGTAGGACTCGACAGGGCCGCGCCGCGCCGCGACCGCCGCCTGCTGGGCTGCGGTCAGCGTGTAGTCGAGGCTCCACGCGCCGTTCGAGACCTTGGCGAAGCGCTCGAGCGTCGTCGTCAGGCCGTTTGAGTAGTACTCGAGTTGGACGCGGACGACGCCGCGGGCCTGGGGGGAGATGGTCCCGTGGGCGACGAGATGGCCTCCGACCAGCGTGGGGCGGGAGGCGTCGAGCACGGCCGGCACGCTGCCCGCCCGCAGGCGGACGACCTGCGGCCGGGTGACTGCGTTGCCGGCGTACCTGATCGTGAGGATCCCGGTGCCTCCGTTGTTGGCCTGTGACGCCGGTAGCACCTGCTGATTGCGGATCCGTCCGTCGACCGAGTTGATCGGGGCCGTCCAGCGGAACCGCTGGCCGGCTGAGTAGAGCTCGAGGCTCACGTTCCCGGACGCCCGCCGGCTGATCGGGGCGAGGATGTCGATCACCCGACCGGTGATCGTCGCCCGCGCCAGCTGGAGCTTCGACGGCTGCGGCGGAGGCGCCAGCCCGCAGGCGACCGTCGCCGTCGCCAGCTCGGGCGCGGCCGCGCCCAGGTAGCCGATCCTCGCCTGGAACTGCCAGGCCCCGCCGGCGCAGGCGGTGGCCGCGAACGGCGATTTGCCGAGCGCCGCGTTGCGCTGGTAGACGACGGCGAACTGCTTGAGCCTGGTTGCCGCCGCCAGCGAGGTGAAGTTGTAGGAGACCACCGGACCGTAGGCGCCGGTCTCCTGGCTGACGACGCCCGGGGCTTGGCCGAAGCCGCCGGCGGGGGCGGCGGTGGTCGCCGGGGTGTGCCACCAGACGGCGACCTGGTTGGTCCCCGTCTTGACGACGAAGCCCTGGTCGCTGGTCACCACGGCGCCGATGTCACTGCGGGTCACGACCGTGGCGACGCCGAGGATCGACGTCCGGTCGGGGCAGTTGGCGGCCGTCGGCCCCTGGACGTTGTTGAACGACGCGGCGGCGCACGTCCCGAACGAAGCCAGCTGGTTGGTGAACTGGGACGGCAGCGCCTCGCCGACCGTCGTCGCCACGCCCACCGGCGTGCCCGCCGGGTCGACGCCGATCGTCAGCGACGTGGCCAGGTCGGTGTTTCCGCCGGCCGGGCTGGTCGTCACCGCGAAGGAGCTGGCCGCCGGCGACCCGCCGGTCACGAAGGTCCGGTCGGCGCCGGGGACGTTGACCGTCGCGCCGCCCGCCGTGTAGGTGGCCACCACCTGGTAGTGGTAGGTCGTCGCCGGCGTGAGGCCGGTGAGCATCGCCGACACGGGCACGTCAGCCGTGCCCGAACCGACCGGCTGGTCGGGGGACTTGCTCCCGTAGCCCGTCGTCGGTCCGTAGATCACCGAGGCGATGGTGGCCACCCCGGCCGGGTTGACCGTCCCCGAGACGGTGGCCGTCGTGCCCGCCACCGCGCTGGCCGCACCGGTGTGGGCGGTCGGCGCCGGGGTGGTGAAGGTCTGGTCGAGACCCGAGCTCGGGCCGGTCGCGTTCGTCGCGGTCACGCGAAAGTGGTACGTCGTGCCCGGCGTGAGGCCGGTCAACGAGCCCGTGACGCCAACTGGGACGAGGCCGGAGGCGAGCATCTGGGGGGCCGTCTGCTGGCCGTAGGCGGCGGTCGGGCCGTATTCGAAGACGTAGCTGGTCGCCGCCCCGGACGGGTCGACGGTCCCCGCCACGGTGGCGGTGGTCGCCGTGACCGACGTCGCGCTCCCGGTCAGGACCACCGGCGCGAGCGCCAGCGCCGAGGCCGGGCCGAGCCCAGCCAGGAGTCCGAGGAGTCCGAGAAGAAGAGCTAAGCGTCGCATCACGGGCCTTTCGTCGTGTGAGTCATGACGAAAGAAACTCGCTGCCGAGGCGAGAGTTGCGTATCGCGCCCCGGTGGGGCGCATGGCCCATGCGCATGCTCGCACGGCGTTAGGGGTATGCCCCCGCCAGGTCGCGGCTCGCCCGGCCTCATGTCGACCCCGACCCAGGAGCCTCCATGCCCGGTATCGCCCTGCTCGTGATCATCCTGCTCGTGCTCGTATTCGGCGGGCTGATCTTCGCCTACATCACCGGCCGCCTCAACGAGCGCCGCCGCGAGCGCGTGGGCGACAAGGATCTCGGCGTCGAGGAGTCGATCGACCGGCCGGTGCACCGGCGCGTGGCCAACGAGGAGCAGCCGCGCCTGCAGTAGCCGCGGCGCCCGCCGGGCTCGGCCGGTGGACATTCATCCCGTTCAGGGATGCACCCAGGCCGCCGAGGACTCCGCATGGGCTCCTTTCTCGCCGTGGTCGCCGACCGTTCGCGTGGCGCCCGCGGCTTCGTGTTGATCGAGCTCCTCGTCGTCGCGACGATGCTCATCGCCGTCCTCGGCGCCACGCTGACCCTGCTCGAGCTGGGCTCTCGGGCCGAGAATCGCGACCAGCGATTCGCCGTCGAGGTCGCGGCCGGCGAGGCGGGGCTCGCGCGCATGGTCCACGAGATCCGCCAGGCCACGAGCGTCACCGCGACGACGCCCAACTCGATCGACTTCCTCGTCTCGAGCGGCGGCCGGTCGCTGCGGGTGCTCTACGAGTGTGACGTGGCCCGGGCGGGCACCGCCTACAACGAGTGCGTGCGGCTCAGCGTGGCCGCCGGGGGGGTCCTCCCGGCTCTGGCCGGCGCCGCTGTGGTCGTGCCGAGGATGACCAACGGCACCCCAGCCGATCCGGTGTTCGCCTTCTCACCCGACCCGATCGCCCCGACCTACGTCGACGCGACGCTCAGGCTCCCGGCGGCCGACGACCTCTCCCACGGCGGGCTCGCCCACAGCACGGTGCTCGACTCGGGCACCTACCTGCGCAACCTGGACGTCGGCGCATGACCGGCGCCCGGTCCGGCGAGCACGGGTTCACCCTGATCGAGCTGCTCGTCGCGACGATGCTCCTCGTCGTCGCAATCACCGCGGTGATCGGCCTCTTCGACGCCGCCCGCCGGCTCTCGGCCGTCGCCGAGCGCCGCACGACGATGGTGCACCGGGCCCAGCGCGAGCTCGAGCGCGTCGAGTCGCTGCCCTTCGCCCAGGCGGCCATGGTGGCGGCGCCCGCGCACTCGACCGCCGCCACCAGTCCCGACTTCTACGTCGCCGACGGGCCGCCGCCCACCTTCCAGTACGACCGGACGTCGGGCGCCGCCGAGCCGCTCGCCGTCGACGCGGCGAACGGCACGATTGCCAAAACGGGGACGCCGTGGTCCGACGGCCGCCTCAGCGGCACGGTCTACGACTTCGTCACCTGGGCCAGCGACGCCAACTGCGCGGGCGGGACGATCTGCACGGCGACGCAGGATTACCGGAGGGTGACGATCGAGGTCACCCTGGACGGCGCCGCCTACCCGAGCCGCCCGGCGGTCGCCGCCTCGGTGATCGCCGACCCGAACGCCACGCCGAGCGGCGCGCCGGCCAACAGCGCCCAGAACCCGCTGCAGAGCCCGACCACGCAGTGCCAGAACGGCGCCGGGCAGACGGTGGCCTGTACCAACGGCCTGGGGACGGGCACGCCGAACACCTACTTTCTCTACGACACGCCGGGGATGACCTTCGCCGGGAGCCTCTTCGGCGCCTACAACGCGGTGCGCCAGCCGATCGCCGGCAGCCACACCACCCACCCGACGATCGCCGCGCTCAACTCCCTGGCCTGCACTCCGCTCGTCGCGCTCCTGCCGCTCGTCGCGGGCTGCCAGAACCCCGACCTCATGGGTCCGACGCCGCCCCCGCAGGACGCCTCCACACCCGCCGTTCCCGATTGCTATTCGTCGGAGCTCGGCTGCCTGGCGAGCGGCGGCCGGCCGCTCCTGCGCGACTCGAGCAGCTGCGCGGTCGCCAATCCGTGGACGCAATCCAACAACTCGAAGGGCGCCTTCTGGGTCACGCCGCCGCTTGGCGCCGCCACCACCCTGACCGGCGACGGAGGGATGACGCTCTACACGCAGACGGCGAACGGAGCCGCCGCCTCGGCGACGATCTGCGTGGGGCTCTACGTCGTCCCGGCGAGCCTGCTCGGGCTGATCACCGTCCCGCCGGTACAGCTCGGCGCCCTCGCCTATACCGCGGTCGCCTGGCCGGGTGCCGCCACCCCGGTGTCGTTCAACTTCAACTTCCTCGGCACCGGCACCACCCGCCTGGTCGCCGCGGGCAACCGGATCGGCGTACGCGTGTGGGTCGCCGCCTCGGCGAGCACCGACCTGACGTTGATCTACGACCACCCGCAGTTCGCCTCCGAGCTCCAGCTCAACTCCCAATGATCCGCCGGGCCGCCGCCGGCGAGCAGGGGATCGCCCTCCCCGTCGCCCTCGCCCTCCTCCTCATCCTCACGCTGCTCGGAACCGCCGCCGTGGTCGCCTCGACCCAGACCAACGACCTGACCACGCGCGACGCGAACGCCAAGGCGGCGCTCGAGGCGGCGGACGCCGGCCTGCGGGTCGCCGCCTTTCGCCTCAACCAGCTGCGCCCCGACGACACCCACTGTCCGACGATCCCGATCAGCGCCCCCGACGCGACCAACATGTGCGCCGCGGCCGGTCCGGAGAGCATCGGCAACGGAGCCAGCTACCGGTACTGGATCTCGGGGCTGCTGGGCGGCGGCACCTGCGCGGGCAACACCGTCGACAGCACGCAGACATCGATCGGCCAGCGCTGCATCACCGCGATCGGCACCGCAAACGGCGTCGGCGCGCGGACCCAGGAGCGCGTCGTCGCCTACGACTCGCGGCCGGTCTTCCCGACGGCGATCTACGGGAGCAAGTCCGTCACGATCAGCAACAACGCGACGATCAACGGGACCTCGCTCCAGCCGGCCCTCCTCGGTACGAACGGGGCCCTGACGATCGGCGGCGGCGGCACGGTGATCGACGGCTACCAGGTCGGCCCGACGGCGACGATCAGCGACAGCAGCACCACCAACAACGCACCGCCGACGGCCAGCCAGCCGGCCCGCCGGACGACGCCCTGGCCGGCGCTCTCCGATGTCCAGTTCGGCAATACCAACACGGTCAACGAAGACGCCCGGATCTGCGGGCTCGACCCGTGCTCGGGCGTGACCTACGACGCGACGACGCGGGTCCTGCGGATGTCCAACAACAGCTCGCTCACCCTGGGCGGCGGGATCTACAACTTCTGCGACTTCACGGCGGGCAACAACGCCCACATCACGATCGGCGCCACGGTGCAGACGCAGATCTACATCGACTCGCCGAGCCGCATTCTCTCCGACGGCATCACCCCGGCCTGCCCATCGACGGGGACCTTCACCCTTTCCAACAACGACACGCTCGACAACCCGTCGGGCAACGCGCTCAACATCCAGCTCTACGTCTACGGCAACCCGGCGCTTCCGGGGACCAGCGTCGTCTCGCTGTTCAACAACAGCAACAGCTACGTCTCGGTCGACGCGCCCTTCTCGACGGTCAAGATCAGCCCGTCGCGCAACACGTCCTATACCGGTGCGATCGCCGGCTATGCGGTCACGCTCGGGAACGCCGCCAACTTCACCTACCAGCCGTCGACGAGCACCCTCCAGATCGGCGCGCTCGGCCTCTACTACCGCGCCTACTGGGCCCAGTGCCCGGCGACGCCGACCATCCCGAGCGACCCGACGTCGGGCTGCTGAGCGTCCGCCCTACTCGGCCTCGACGAGGCCGCTCGGCGCGAGATGCGCCGTCCACTTCTCCTCGACGCGACCGAAGCGCCAGACGGCGAGGGCGACGAGCCAGGTGGCGATGAAGAGGCCGACGATCGTGTAGCCGACGTAGTTGAGGTCGAGGGCGGCGATGTTGTCCCACGGGAAGCCGGTCAGGCTGAGCTTGCTGGCGAGCACCGACAGGAGCTCGATGGTGCCGATGAGCAGGGCCACGGCCACCGAGAGGGCGGTGATCGTGATGTTGTAGAAGACCTTGCGCACCGGCTTGGAGAAGGCCCAGCCGTAGGCGAAGTTCATGAACGCCCCGTCGATCGTGTCGAGCAGCGACATGCCGGCGGCGAACAGGACCGGCAGGCAGAGGATCGCGTAGATCGGCAGGCCGCCGGCCGCCGCCGTCCCGGCCACGGCGAGCAGCGCGATCTCGGTGGCGGTGTCGAAGCCGAGGCCGAAGAGGAGCCCGAGCGGGTACATCTGCCAGGACTTGGTGATCGAGCGCGTGGCGCGTCCGTAGATGCGGTTCATCACGCCGCGCGAGTTGAGCTGCCGCTCGAGCTCCGCCTCGTCGAGCTCGCCCTGGCGCATGCTGCGGAAGACCTTGACGATGCCGACGAGGACGAACAGGTTGAGCATCCCGATGATGAAGAGGAACGTCCCCGAGACCAGCGGGCCGATCAGCCCGGTCGCCTGGTGGAGGGACGACTGGCGGTCGGAGACCGCCCCGCTGAGGCCCCTGATCCCGGCGGCGAAGGCCGCGGCGAGGATGAACACGATCGACGAGTGCCCGAGCGAGAAGAAGAAGCCCACGCTCAACGGCCGCTGGCCGTCGGTCATCAGCTTGCGTGTCGTGTTGTCGATCGCCGCGATGTGGTCGGCGTCGAAGGCGTGGCGCATCCCGAGCGTGTAGGCGGTGAGGCCGACGCCGACGCCGAACACGGCGCCGCCGCCGAGGGCGAAGTGGTGGGGGACGATGAACGCGAAGAGCAGGAAGAAGCCGATCGCGTGGAGGAGCACGACGACGAAGGCGAGGACCGCCGCCCGACGCCATTCGGCCGGCGTCAGGGCTGCCTTGACGCGCTCCCACCGCGACCCGTCGGGCGCGGCGCTCACCTCGGTCGGCATTCGTCCTCCATCGAAACTCGGGTCGGGTCGGTGCGGGAGCCTAGCGATACCAAAACGCTAATGCAACCTACCCGCAGGAACGTCGGGTGGAGCGTCGGCGGCGCTCCTGGCGCAGGACGAGCGATCCCCTCGATTGCCGCCGGGACAGCCGGGGTAGCCCCGGACCGGTTTCCACCGAGAGAGGAGAGCCCCCCATGGCGGACGTCCGCGTTTCGCTCGAGATCAATGGCACCACTTACGAACGCGAGGTGCAGCCGCGACTGCTCCTCGTGCACTTCCTCCGCGACCACGTCGGCCTGACGGGCACCCACATCGGCTGCGACACCTCCAACTGCGGGGCGTGCACGGTCCATCTCGACGGGGCGGCGGTCAAGTCGTGCACGGTGCTCACCGTCCAAGCCGACGGCGCCCGACTGACGACGATCGAGGGGCTCGGGGCGATCGACGACCTCCACCCGCTCCAGGAGGCGTTCTGGGATCACCACGGGCTCCAGTGCGGCTACTGCACCCCCGGCATGATCATGGCCGCAGCCGACCTCCTCGAGCGCAACGCCGATCCCTCGGAGCTCGAGGTACGCGAGGCCCTGGCCGGGAACCTCTGTCGCTGCACGGGCTACCACAACATCGTCAAGGCCGTGCTCGCGGCCGCCAAGTCGCCCCACGAGGGCGACGCCGAGCCGCCGGAGTCGCCCGGCGATCCTACGGTGCCGGTCATGGGGGTGGGAGCATGAGCGCGTCCGGGACCAACGGCAACGGCTACGTCGGCCGGCGGCTGCGCCGCAAGGAGGATCCGCCGCTGATCACCGGCAAGGGCGTCTTCACCGACGACATGGTCGTCTCGGGGATGCTCTACATGGCGGTCGTCCGCTCCCCGGAGGCGCACGCCCGGATCAAGTCGATCGACGCGACCCGGGCGCTGGCGCGCGAGGGCATCCACGCCGTCCTCACCGCCGAGGATCTCGACCTCGCCGCCGGGATGCCGATGGCCTGGGTTCCGCCCGGGGTCGAGGTCAAGACGCCCGAGCACTGGCCGCTGGCCCGCAGCGTGGTCAAGCACGTCGGCCAGGGCGTGGCCGCCATCATCGGGGAGGACAAGTACGCGGTCGTCGACGCCGGCGAGGACGTCGTCGTCGAGTACGAGTCGCTGCCGGTGGTCGTCGACCCGGAGGCCGCGCTGCGCGAGGACTCGCCGCTGGTCCACGAGGAGTTCGCCACCAACCGGACCCACGAGTGGGGCCTCGGATCCGAGGACATGGACGTGGCCTGGGAGGAGGCCGACCTCGTGCTCGAGCGCCGGATCGTCAACCACCGCATCCACGGGGCGCCGATCGAGCCGCGGGCCTGCATCGCCGAGTACCGCGCCGGCTACCTGACCCTGTGGACGACGACGCAGATCCCGCACCTCACGCGGTCGTTCCTGGCCGGCTCGATGGAGATGAGCGAGGATCGCATCCGCGTGGTCGCTCCCGATGTCGGCGGGGCCTTCGGCGTCAAGCTCAACCACTACCCCGAGGAGGCGATCGCCTGCGCCGCCTCGCGCAAGCTCGGACGCCCGATCAAGTGGACGGAGACCCGGTCGGAGCACATGGCGACGACGATCCACGGACGCGACCAGATCGACTACGTGAAGTTCGGCATCAAGCGCGACGGCACGATCACCGGGATCCACATCAACGTGATCGCCGATCTCGGTGCCTACTACCTGCTGTTGACGCCGTTCATCCCGTCGTTCACCGCCTTCGTGGCCGGCGGCTGCTACAAGATACCGCGCGTACGCACCGACATCACCGGGGTGTTCACCAACAAGTTCCCGACCGACGCCACGCGCGGGGCCGGCCGACCGGAGGCCACCCACCTGCTCGAGGTGATGGTCGAGCAGGCGGCGGCGGAGCTCGGGATGGACCCGCTCGAGGTGCGGCGGCGGAACTTCATTCCCAAGGAGGACTTCCCGGCCACCGTCGCGGTCGGCATCGTCTACGACTCGGGCGACTACCACGGCTCGCTCGACAAGCTGGTCGAGAAGTTCGACATGGACGCGTTCGAGCGCGAGCGGACCGAGCTGCGCGAGCGCGGCATCTACCGCGGCATCGGCTACTCGACCTACATGGAGATCTGCGGCCTCGCCCCGTCGCGCATCGTCGGGCCCGGCGGCGTCGGCATCCAGGCCGGTTTCTGGGAGTCGGCGGTCGTGCGCGTCCACCCGTCGGGCTCGGTGACGGTGTTCAGCGGGACCTCACCCCACGGCCAGGGCCTCGACACGAGCATGGCCCAGATCGTCGCCGACCGCTTGGGGACCTCCCCGGAGGTGGTCGAAGTGATGCACGGCGACACCAACACCGGCCCCTACGGGATGGGGACCTACGGCTCGCGCTCGCTCTCGGTGGGCGGTGAGGCGGTCGCCCGCGCGGCCCAGAAGGTCCAGGACAAGGCCAAGGCGATCGTCGCCCACGTGCTCGAGGCCGCTCCGGAGGACATCGAGGTGAGCGGGGACAAGTTCTCGGTGCGCGGGTCACCGGGCCAGGGCATGGCGCTGTCTGAGATCTCGGCCGCGGCCTACATCCCTGAGAACCTGCCCGAGGGGATGGAGCCGGGGCTGGAGGAGACGACGTTCTACGACCCGGAGAACTTCGTCTACCCGTTCGGCGCCCACGCCTGCGTCGTCGACGTCGACCCGGAGACCGGCCGGATCGACGTGGCGCGCTACGTCGCCGTCGACGACTGCGGGCCGGCGATCAACCCGATGCTGATCGAGGGCCAGGTCCACGGCGGCATCGTCCAGGCGCTCGGCCAGGCGCTGTACGAGCGCATCCACTACGACGAGAACGGCCAGCTGGTCACCGGAACGTTCCTCGAATACTGCATCCCGAGCGCGGCCGACGTGCCGAGCTTCGAGACCGATCGGACCGAGACCCCGTCGCCGAGCAACTCGCTCGGGGTCAAGGGCATCGGCGAGGCGGGGACGATCGCCTGCACCCCGGCGGTGGTCAACGCGGTGATCGATGCGCTGCGCCCGCTCGGGGTGACGTTCATCAACATGCCGCTCAACTCGATGCACGTGTGGCAGACGATCCAGGAGGCGCGCGCATGATCCCGCCCGAGTTCGACTACGTCGCCCCCGAGTCCCTCGAGGAGGCGATCCGGGCGCTGTCGGACGGCGGCGCGGACGCCAAGCTCCTCGCCGGCGGCCACTCGCTGCTGCCGCTGATGAAGCTGCGCTTCGCCGCGCCGTCGCTGCTCGTCGACCTGCGGCGGGTGCCCGACCTCACCGGCGTCGAGGCCAACGGCGCGCTGCGGATCGGGGCGATGACCACGCACACCGCCCTGGCCGACGCCGGGGCCGGCCTGATCAGCGCGGCGGCGGCGACGATCGCCGACCAGCAGGTGCGCAACCGCGGGACGATCGGCGGGTCGCTGGCCCACGCTCATCCGGCCTCCGACCTGCCGGCCGTCGTGCTGGCGGCGGAGGGCACGCTGGTCGCCCGGGGGCCGGACGGCGAGCGCGAGATCGCGGCGGGGGATTTCTTTCGCGACTACCTCCGGACGGCGCTGGCGCCCGACGAGGTGCTGACCGAGATCCGCCTGCCCGCCGAGGAGGGATGGTCGTTCGGCTACGAGAAGTTCAACCGCCGCCAGGAGGACTGGGCGATGGTGGCCGTGTGCGCGCTCGTACGCGTCGAGGACGGCGTCTGCGCCGACGTGCGGGTCGGCCTCACTCACATGGCGGTCAAGCCGCTGCGCGCCACCGCGGTCGAGGAGGCCCTGCGCGGCCAGCCGCTCGACGCCGAGGCGATCGCGCGGGCGGCCGACCAGGCGGCCGAGGGCACCTCGCCCCCTTCGGACCTCAACGCCTCGGCCGACTACCGCCGCCACCTCGCCCGGGTGCTCACGCGCCGGGCGCTCGAGCAGGCGGCCGGGTGACGCCGACGCCGTCCGGATCCCTCGGGGGTCGCATCGAGGACATCGAGGAGGCCCTGGCCGGCCAGGACTACCTGGCCGACCGGGGTCTCGCCACCGCGGTGTTCCTCGCGCTGACGCTCGAGCAGCCGCTCCTGCTCGAGGGCGAGGCCGGCGTCGGCAAGACCGAGGTCGCGCGCGCCCTCTCGGGAGCGCTCGGCGCCCGGCTGATCCGCCTCCAGTGCCACGAGGGGATCGACGTCCACCACGCCCTCTACGACTGGGACTACGCGCGCCAACTGCTCTCGGTGCGCTCCGGTGAGGCATCGGAGGACCTCTACTCCCGGCGCTTCCTGCTCCGGCGCCCGCTGCTCGAGGCGCTCGAGGAGACCGAGCCGGTGGTGCTCCTGATCGACGAGATCGACCGGGCCGACGACGAGTTCGAGGCCTTTCTGCTCGAGCTGCTCTCGGACTTCCAGGTCTCGATCCCCGAGCTCGGGACGATCGTCGCCGGGCGCCGGCCGGTCGTCGTCCTGACCTCGAACCGGACGCGCGAGCTCCACGACGCGCTCAAGCGGCGCTGTCTCTACCACTGGATCGAGTACCCGGCGCTCGAGCGGGAGATCGACATCGTCCGCACCCGGCTGCCGGGCGTGGCGGCGGAGACGGCGCGGCGGGTCTGCGCGGCGGTGGCCCGGCTGCGCGAGGTCGACCTCTACAAGCTGCCCGGCGTGGGCGAGACGCTGACCTGGGCGCGGGCGCTCGAGGCGGTGGGCGATCTCGACGCGACGCTCGGCGCGGCGCTCAAGGTCCGCGAGGACCTCGACCGCGTCCGGGCCGAAGGAGTGCTGGGCGGTTCCTGAGCGGTTCGTCTCGCTGGTCGCCGCGGCGATGCGCGACAGCGGCGCGAGCGTCGGGGTCGGCGAGGTGCTGGCCGCCCACCGGGCGCTCGCTGTCGTCCCGCCGGCGGCGGCGCGGGAGGCGCTGCGGGCCACCCTGTGCTCGTCGCGGCGCGACGTCGGCGTCTTCGACGCGATCTGGGCCGGGCTGGCGGCGCCGGCCGAGCCCGATCCGCTGCTCGACGAGCTGATGCAGACGGCGCGGACCGCACTCCCCCGCGTCGGCATCCCGGTCGCCGAGGCGCGGACGGCCGTCGGCGTGCCCGACGGCCCGCCGCTGCCGGCCGCCTGGAGCGCCGAGGAGCTCCTCCTCCACAAGGACTTCGCGGCCTACTCGGCGGCCGAGCGGGCGGCCGCCCGCGCCCTGCTCGAGCGGCTGGCCCGGCGCGGCGCCCAGCGGCTCTCGCGCCGCACCCGGGCGTCGCGGCGCCGCGGCGACGTGCACGACCTACGGGCGACGATGCGGGCGTCGCTGCGCCACGGCGGCGAGCCGGTCGAGCGGCGCTGGCGCGCGCCGGGGCCCCGGCCGCGTCCCCTGGTCCTCGTGGTCGACGTCTCGGGCTCGATGGCCCCGTACGCGCGGATGCTGCTCCAGTACGTCCAGGCGGCCGTCGCCGCGCGGCGCCGGGTCGAGGCGTTCGCGTTCGGTACCCGCCTGACGCGCATCACCCGCGAGCTCCACGGCCGCGATCCCGACCGGGCGCTCGGGCGCGCGCGCGATGCGGTCGTCGACCTCGGCGGCGGGACGCGGATCGGCGCGGCGCTCTCGGAGCTCAACCGCGTGCACGGCCGGCGCCTCGGCCGCGGGGCGATCGTCGTCGTGCTCAGCGACGGCTGGGACCGCGGCGACCCGGAGCTCCTGGGCGCCGAGATGGCGCGGCTGCGGCGCACGGCCCACCGGCTCGTCTGGCTGAACCCGCTGGCCGCCGACCCGGCCTACGCGCCGCTGACCCGCGGGATGCAAGCCGCCCTCCCCCACACCGACGACCTGCTCGCGGGCAACTCGATCGCCTCACTCGAGGCGCTGGCCGATCTGATGGAGTCCGTCGCGTGAAGGTGGCCGGGATCGTCCTCGCCGCCGGGGCCGGACGGCGCTTCGGCGGCGCCAAGCAGCTCGCCTCGCTGGACGGGCGCCCGCTCCTGGCCCACGTCCTCGCCAACGCCTCGGCGCTCGACCCGCTGATCGTCGTCCTCGGGGCCCACGCCGAGGCGATCCGGGCGGCGGTCGACCTCGCGGGCGTCGAGGCCGTCGAGTGCGCCGACTGGGCCGAGGGGCAGTCGGCGTCCCTCCGGGCCGGGGTGGCCGCGGCCGGCCCGGTCGACGCGGCGGTCGTGCTGCTCGGGGACATGCCCTTCGTCACGCCCGAGGTGATCGCCGGCGCCCTCGACCAGCTGACCGCCCGCCACGACGCCGTCCGTACGCTCTACGCAGGCCGGCCCGGCCACCCGGTCGTGCTGGGCCGCCGGGTGCTCGAGCAGGTGGCCACCCTGACCGGCGACGTCGGCGCCCGCGACCTGCTGCGGTCGTTCCGCGTGCGCGAATGGGAGGCCGGCCAGCTCTGCGACCCGACCGACATCGACACGCCCGAGCAGCTCGACGCCGCGTCGTAGTCGCCGCCGGGGCCGGCGGGCTACTTCACCTGGTCGTAGACCTTGAACAGCGGCAGGTACATGGCGATCACGATGAAGCCGACCATGCCGCCGATGACGACGATCATCACCGGCTCGAGGATCGAGGTCAGGGCCTTGACCGCCGCGGCGACGCGCTCCTCGTAGAACTCGGCGATCTTCGTCAGCATGGTGTCGAGCTCGCCGGTCGACTCGCCGACGCCGACCATGTGGCTGACCATCGTCGGGAACACGGGTGAGGTCCGCAGCGGGTCGGCGATCGTCCCGCCCTGCTTGACCGAGTCGATCACCTCGCCCATCGCCCGCTCGACGACGACGTTGCCCGCCGTCTTGCCCGTGATGTCGAGCGCCTCGAGGAGGGGGACGCCGGCGCTGGTCAGGGCCGAGAGCGTCCGGGCCCAGCGGGCGATCGCGATCTTCTGGACGATGTCGCCGATCTTGAACGGGATGCGCAGCCGGAACTTGTCCCACTGCGGGCGTCCGACGGCCGACTTCTTCCACTTGAGGAAGGAGAACACGGCGAGCGCGATGCCGATGATCAGCGCCCACCAGTAGCTGGTGACGACATGGGAGACGTTGACCGTGATCTGGGTGATCGTCGGCAGGGTCGCCCCGGCCTTGGTGTCGGCGACCTGCTTGAGGACGCCGGCGAAGACGGGGACGACGAAGGCGACCAGCGCGATCATCACGATCCCGGCGACGCTCAGCACGACCGACGGGTACACCATCGCCGAGCGCACCTGGCGGCGCAGCGCGTCCTCCTTCTCGAGCTGGTCGGCGATCCGCAGCAGCGAGCTCTCGAGCACGCCGCCGATCTCGCCGGCGCGGACCATCGAGACGAACAGGGGGCCGAAGATCTTCGGGTGGCGCGCGAGCGCGTCGCTGAAGGCGAGCCCGGCCTCGACGTCCTTGCGCACCGCGCTCAGCGCCTCGAGGAGCTTCTTGTTCTCGGTCTGCTCCTCCAGCACGTAGAGCGCCCGGAGGATCGTCATGCCCGAGGACACCATCGTCGCCAGCTGGCGCGAGGCGACCGCCAGGTCGCTCAGCTTCACGCGCTCGAACATCGTCAGGTTGAGCTCGCGCGAGGCGTGCTTCTCGCCCACGTCGAGGACGACCAGCCCCCGCGCCTTGAGCTGGTCGGACACCGCCTGCTTGGTCTCCGCCTCGACCTGCCCGCGCATCGCGGCCCCAGCCAGGTCCATCGCCTTGAAGGTGTAGGTGCTCATCGGTGGACTCCTAGGCGGCCAGAGCGTGGGCGCCGAGCAGGCGCTTGAGCTCCTCGGGGGTGGACGAGCGGCTCTCGGCGAGCGACTGACTGATCTTTCCGGCCCGCACCAGCGTCGCCAGCGCGGCATCCATCGTCTGCATCCCGTGGGCCGAGCCGGTCTGCATGAACGAGGTGATCTGGTGGATCTTGCCCTCGCGGATCAGGTTGCGGACCGCCGGGGTCGGCACGAGGACCTCGCAGGCCACTGTCCGCCCGACGCCGTCAGCGGTCGGCAGGAGCTGCTGGGTGATGACCCCCTGCAGCGCGACCGAGAGCTGCACCCGGACCTGATTCTGCTGCTCGGCCGGGAAGACGTCGATGATCCGGTCGATCGTCTGCGGCGCGTCCTGGGTGTGGAGGGTGGCAAAGACCAGGTGGCCGGTCTCGGCCGCGGTCAGGGCGGTGGCGATCGTGTCGAGGTCGCGCATCTCGCCGACCAGGATCACGTCCGGGTCCTGGCGGAGCGCCGACTTGAGCGCGGCCGCGAAGCTCGTCGCGTCGGTCCCCAGCTCGCGCTGGTTGACGATGCACCGCTTGTGGGAATGGAGGAACTCGATCGGGTCCTCGATGGTCATGATGTGCTCGTCGCGGGTCGCGTTGATCTCGTCGATCATCGCCGCCAGCGACGTCGACTTGCCCGACCCGGTCGGCCCGGTCACCAGGACGATGCCGCGGGGCTTGCGGGTCAGGTCGTGGACCATCGGGGGCAGGCCGAGCGCGTCGATCGAGCTGAGGTCGGTCGGGATCAGGCGGAAGGCGGCGCCGAGCGCCGAACGCTGGAAGTAGGCGTTGACCCGGAAGCGCGCCTGGCCGGGGATGACGTAGGCGAAGTCGAGCTGGAGGTCGTTCTCCAGGCGCCGGCGCTGCTCGCCGGAGAGGATCGAGTAGACGACCTCGCGCGTGTCCTCCGGGCCCAGCACCGGGAAGTCCTCGAGCGGGGTGAGGCGGCCGCGGACGCGCACCGTCGGCCGAGCCCCGGCCGCGATGTGGAGGTCCGAGGCTCGGCGGCCGATCATCTCCATCAGGACGTCTGCAAAGTCAAGCGTCATATGTCAACCCCTATCGGCAACCGGTGAAAATGATTGAGTCCCATCAGCCCACCACGCCGCTCCCGCACACGCGTGCGATCTCGGCGATCGAGGTGCGTCCCTGCTTGACCTTCTCGAGGCCGTCGTCCTTCAGGCGGCGCATCCCCTGCGTACCGGCCATCTCGCCGATCTCGTCCGAGGAGCGGCGCTCGATGGTCAGGCTGCGGATCTCGGGCGAGACCGTCATCACCTCGTAGATCCCCATCCGACCCTTGTAGCCCGAGCCGCCGCAGTGCTTGCAGCCGACCGGCTCGTAGCCCTCGATGTCGAAGCCGGCGTGGTAGCCGTAGTCGCGGAGCGTCTCGGCCGGGAGGATCGTCCGCTGCTTGCAGTGGGCGCACAGCGTCCGCACGAGCCGCTGGGCGACGACGCAGTCGATCGCCGAGGCGACCAGGAAGGGCTCGATCCCCATCTCGACAAGGCGCGTCAGCGAGGTCGGGGCGTCATTGGTGTGCAGGGTGGTCAGCACCAGGTGGCCGGTCAGCGCCGCCTCGATCGCGATCTGCGCGGTCTCCCGGTCGCGGATCTCGCCGACCATGATCACGTCCGGGTCGGCCCGGACCATCGAGCGCAGGCCGTTGGCGAAGGTCAGGCCGGCCCGGGGGTTGACCTGGATCTGGGTGATCCCGGCGAGCTCGTACTCGACCGGGTCCTCGATCGTGATGATGTTCTTTTCCGGCGTGCTCAGCGTGGTCAGTGCCGCGTAGAGCGAGGTCGACTTGCCCGAGCCGGTCGGCCCGGTGACGAGCACGGCGCCGTAGGCCTGGCGGAACGCCCGCTCGAAGCGCTGGTGCTCGGGCGGCGACATGCCGAGCTTGGCGAGCTCCATGACGACCGACTCCTTGTCGAGGATCCGCATCACCACGCCCTCGCCGTGGACGGTCGGCAGGGTCACCACGCGGAGATCGACGTGGTGGCCGTCGACAGTCAGGCCCACCCGGCCGTCCTGGGGCATGCGCCGCTCGGCGATGTCGAGCTCGGCCATGATCTTGATCCGCGAGACCACGCCGGCAGTCATCCGCCGGGGGATCGTCGTGACGTCGGAGAGGACGCCGTCGATCCGCAAGCGCACCCGGAGGTCCTGGCCGTCGGGCGAGAGGTGCAGGTCGGAAGCGCCCTGCTCGACCGCCTGGGCGACGAGCTGGTGGACGAGCCTGACGATCGGCGCGTCGTCGGCCGACTCGCGCAGCTCTACGACCTCGACGGCGCCCTCGTCGTCGCCGCTCGACTCGGCGACGACGTCGCCGAAGCGCGAGAGCCTGGAGATCACCGTGGCGATGTCCTCGCGGGTCGCCACCGCGGCGCGGACCTCGTAGCCGGTCATGATCGAGATGTCGTCGATCGCCACGACGTTGGCCGGATCGGCCATGGCCACGAGCAGCGTCCGCTGGTCGACGAAGCCGACCGGGAGCGCCTCGTAGCGCTTGGCCGCGGCGATGTTGACCAGGTTGGCCGCCGTCATGTCCACGCTGTAGACGCCGAGGTCGATGTAGTCGAGGCCGTGGCGCTCGGCCAGGGCCCGGGCCAGCCCGTCGGGGTCGAGGGCTCCGGCGCCGACCAGCCACTGCTCCGGCGTGGTCCCGCCGACGCGGGCGGCGGCGATCGCCTCGTCGACCCGCTCGCGGGTGCAGAGGCCGAGCTCGGCGATCACGTCGGTCAGGAAGCGGGTCGTGCTCCCCCGGCGCGAAGGAGCGATCAGCCCGTCCCAGTTCTTGTTCCCCGGATCGACGGCGAGCGCCCCGGCCGCCCGCGCGGCGCCGGTCGGAACCGCCCTCAGGTGAGGTGGCCGGTCATCGCTCTTCGATCCCTGTTGATACACGTCTGGCTCCTGTTCGCATCGCCGCGAGCGGCGCGGGTCGCCCCGTCCATGTGGTGAAGCTGAGCGCGCCCTGGCGGACGAGGATCTCCAGGCCATCGACGGTCTCCAGGCCGCGCTCGCGCGCCGCTTGCAGGAGGGTCGTCGGCCGGTCGCTGTAGACGAGGTCGACCAGACACGCGTACTCGACCAAGGCATCGGCGCGAACGGGCAAAGAGGTGAGGCCCGGATCGGTCCCGCTCGTACATCCGGCCAGACCGATCGTCGTGCAATTCACGAGCAGATCGGCGGGCTCGGCCCGCTCGACGGCCCGTACGTCGAGCTCGGCCGCGAGCTTTCGCGCCCGCCCGGGCGTGCGATTCCAGACCGAGACCGCGGCGCCGGCCTCGCGCAGCGCCCAGGCCACCGCCCGGGCGCTCCCCCCGCCCCCATGACCAGCGCCGTCGCCCCCGCCGGGTCGCGCCCGATTCCGGCGAGGGCGTCGAGCAGCCCGGGCGCGTCGGTGTTCTCCGCGCTGATCGTCCCGTCGGCGGCGAAGCTCAGCGTGTTGGCCGCGCCGATCGCTCGGGCGCTCGCGGTCACCCGGTCGGCCAGGGCGAGCGCCGCCTGCTTGTGGGGGACGGTGACGTTGGCGCCGACGAAGCCCGCCCCGCCGAGGGCGCGGACCGTCTCGGCCAGCAGCTCCGGCGGGACCGGGAGCAGCTGGTATGACCAGTCGTCGAGCCCGAGCGCGGCGAACGCGGCCCGCTGCATCGCCGGCGAGCGGCTGTGGGCCACCGGCCAGCCCAGCACGCCGAGCCGCTTCATCCTCGCCGCTCCGGCCGCGGCGGCGCCGCCCGGGGCCGGCATCCGCTCAGCGGGTGCAGCTGGTCGGCGAGTTGCCGCCCTTGGCGGAGCGCGCGGCGTTGTAGCGGGCGACGTCCTGCTGGAACTGGCTGAACGTGGTCGAGAACGCGTGCTGGCCGCACGCCCCGGGCTTGACCACGTAGTAGAGGTAGCTGACCGCCGCCGGATGGGCGGCCGCCTGGAGCGAGGCCAGGCCGGGGTTGCCGATCGGCGTCGGCGGCAGCCCCTTGTGAAGGCGGGTGTTGTAGGGCGAGGTGAGCGCGAGGTCGGAGACGGTCAGCGGGCGCAGGTAGTCGTTGATCGCGTAGCGGATCGTCGCGTCGATGCCGAGCGGTATGCCTTGGTGCAGGCGGTTGTAGATCACGGCGGCGATCAGCGGGCGCTCGCTCGCGCGCTGGGCCTCGCGCTCGACCATCGAGGCGATCGTCACGACGTCGTAGGCCGACAGGTGCTTGCGCCGGGCGGCGCTCAGGTCGACCTTGGCCAGGTTCGTCTGGAAGGCCAGGAGCTGGGCGTTGACGAGCTTGCTCGCCCGGTCGCCGGGCAGGAGATCGTAGGTCGACGGGAAGAGGAAGCCCTCGAGCGAGTGCGCCGTGGCCGGCCCGCCGTAGGCGCTGGGCTTGAGCACGTGGGAATGCAGCGACGCCTTGACATAGTTGCCGGTGACCCCCATCCGCTTGGCCACGGCGGCGATCTCGGTCCGCGAGAGGCCCTCGGGGATCGTGACGGTGATCTGCTTCGCGGTGCCGCGCTTGCTGGTCAGGGCGTCGAGCGCCGCGCCATAGCTCATGTCCCGGCGCAGCTGGAAGTGGCCCGATCCGAGCTGGCTGCGCTTCCCGGCCAGCGTGGCGCGCAGCTTGAAGAAGAAGCCCGAGGAGATCACGCCGCGGTCGGCCAGCAGCGTGCCGATCTGGCTCGAGCTCGCCCCGCGCGGGATGTCGACCGCCACCGTCCCGGTCCCGCCTCCCTTGAAGGGCTGGAACAGGGAGAAGAGGAACCAGAGCGCGAAGACGACGGCGACGAGCGCGATGACCGCGGCGACGCGCCCGGCCCGGCCGCGCGGCGCGGCGGGGGCGCTCAGGTTTTGTTTGGTCCGGGACACGGGAGGGGTGCGTGGGCGCGCTCCGGGGCCTCCCGCCGCGGAGATCGGGCGGCCGGGGCGGGTGCGGGGGCGGGGCGCACGGCGCAGGCTACCGCCGCCGCCCTCGCCGGGTCTGCCCGCTCGGGCCCCCGGACGCTCGGGGCGCTCCGGGCGCTTGGGCAGGCGGGCGCGGCCGGCCGCGGCGGCACCGGCGAGCGCGGCGGCGGCGGTGGAGACGGCGGCCGATGCTCGCGCCAGGGCGGCGGGAGCCCCGCTCGCCGGCGCGGGCGCGTCGCGCCGGCGGCGGGGAGCCCCTTCGTCGGCCCACGGCGGCCTCGCCCCGTCGCCCGGATCGGACGGGGGCGCCGTCCGGGCGCCGTCGTCGGCCCACGGCGGAAATGCCTCGTGCTCGATCGGGGCGGCGTACTCCTCGGCCTTCGGCCCGTCGTAGGCCGGCGGATGATCGACCTCCGCGTCGGCCGGCGGCGTATGGTCGACCTCCGCGGAGGCCGGCGGCGGATGGTCGACCTCCGTGGAGGCCGGTGGCGGATGGTCGAGCGCCTCGTAGGGCGGCGGCGGATGGTCATGCGCCTCGTAGGGCGGTGGCGGCTCGGCTTCGAAGCGCGACCGAGCGCCGTCGTCGATCGGTGACGCGGCGCCGCGCTCGCGGACCCGGCGGCGCTCCCGCTCCAGCCGGTCGCGCTCGCGCTCCGCGGCCGTGCGCGCGCGCCCGGAATCTCCTCTGCGTGGCGGACTCATAGCGGGGCGGGACGCCGGTCGGGCGCGCCCGCTCGCGTCAGCCTAGACGATCGGTGCCGGGCGTCGGGCGGGTGCGCGCCGCCAGCCACCCTTCGAGCAGGTGGGCCGCCGCCCGCGAATCCTCGCTGGTCCGCGGGTCGGGGTCGCGCTGGGCCAGACGGGTGGTCAGGCGCTCGTCGCAGAGCTCGACGGGAACCGCCTCGCCGAGCCGCGCGGCGAGGCGGGCGGCGAACTCGCGCGTCTCGACGGTCTGGGCGCTGTCGCCGCCGCGCAGCCGGAGCGGGAGCCCGACGACGATCCGCTCGACCTCGCGCTCGGCGACGAGCGCGGCGAGCGCGGCGAGCCCGCGCCGGGTGGCCGGCGCCAGCACGGGGCCGATCGGGGTGACGATCGTCGCCGTCGGGTCGCAGACGGCGCAGCCGCAGCGCGCGCGGCCGTAGTCGAGCGCGAGCACCCTCATCCGGCGAGCGCCGCCGCGATCGCCCGGCGCGCCGCGTCGATCGCCTCGCCGACCCTGGCGCCGTCGCGGCCGCCGGCCCGGGCCATCGTGTCGCGGCCGCCCCCGCCGCCGCCGGCGACCTCGGCCGCCGCCTTGACCACGGCTCCGGCCCTGACGCCGCGACCGACGAGCGCCGGGGCGACGCTGGCCACGAAGAGGGCGCGGCCGCCGCTCGCCGCGCCGAGCACGATCGCCGCGTCGCCGAGCTTCGGCTTGACCCGGTCGAGCAGGGCGAGCAGCGCTTTCTCCCCCTCGGCGGGGACGACCGCCGCGAGCACGGTGGCTCCGCCTACTTCGGCGGCCCGGCCGGCGATCTCGTCCGGGTCGGGCGACGCAGCTCCCCCGGCGCTCCCCGACCTTTCCCGCCGCGCCAGCGTCCGGCGCTCCTCCTCACGCGCGCGCAAGGTGGCCAGCGCCTCGTCGGGGCGGGTGCGCAGGACGGCGGCGATCTCGCCCAGCGCGCGGTCGTGGTCGCGCAGGAGCGTCACCGCGGCCGGACCGGTGAGCGCCTCGATGCGGCGGACGTTGGCCGCGCTCGAGGTCTCCCCGACGACGCGCAGCACGCCGATCTCGGCGGTCGAGCGCACGTGCGTCCCGCCGCATAGCTCGCGCGAGAAGTCGCCCTCCCCGACCTCGACCATGCGCACGACCGCGCCGTACTTCTCGCCGAACAGGGCCATCGCCCCGAGCGCGCGGGCCTCCTCGAGTGTGGTGATGATCGGCCGCACCGGATGGTTCTCGGCGATCCACGCGTTGACCTGGTCCTCGACGTCGCCGAGCTCGGCCGCGGTGAGGCCCTGCGAGTGGCTGAAGTCGAAGCGGAGCTTGTCGGGGCCCACGTAGGAGCCCATCTGGCGCACGTGATCGCCCAGGCGCCGGCGGAGCGCGGCCTGGAGCAGGTGGGTGGCGGTGTGGTTGCACTCGGTCGCGTGGCGCGCGGCCCGGTCGACCCGGGCGATCACGCGCTCGCCAGCGTGGAGGTCGCCGCGCTCGGGCACGGCCAGGACCGCCTGGTCCTCGCCCAGCCGGACCACCTCGGCGACCCGCGCCCGCAGCTCGCCGTCGGCCGACTCGATGACCCCGGCGTCGCTCACCTGCCCCCCGCCCGCCGGGTAGAACGGCGAGTCGGCGAGCTTGACGAGTACCGGGGAATGCCCGTTCGCGTTGGCTACGGCGCCGACCGTGGTCGCCTGGTCGAGCGTCTGGAAGCCGGTGAAGTTGGTCGTGAAGCCGGTCTGCGCTGAGAACTCCCGCGCCTGGTCGCGGGCGCCCCCGCCCGAGTCCCGCCCACCGGACGGGCGCGAGCGGATCCGCTGCTGCTCCATCAACTGGCCAAAATCACCCTCGTCCACCGTGAGCCCCTCCTCGGAGACGAGCTCCTTGGTTAGCTCGAACGGGAACCCGAAGGTGTCGTGGAGGCGGAACGCGTCGCCGGCGGCCACGACCCCCGAGGCCCGGCCCCGCTCGATCAGCTCGCGCAGGCTGCGCATGCCCTGCTCGAGCGTCCGGCCGAAGCTCTCCTCCTCCGCCGACAGCCACTTCTCGATCGCCGGACGCTGTTCGATCAGCTCGGGGTAGGCGCCGCCCATCAGCTCCCGCACGACGGCCGAGTAGGCGCCGAGGAAGCCCGGGTCGAGCCCGAGCGTCCGGCCCTGCTGGATCGCCCGGCGCATGATCCGCCGCAGGACGTAGCCGCGCTCCTCGTTGGAGGGGACGACCCCGTCGGCGATCAGGAAGTTCATCCCCCGGGTGTGGTCGGCCAGGATCCGCAGGGCCCGATCGGTGGCCGGGTCGCTCCCCGTCCTGTGACCCGAGAGCGACTCGCCGAGCTCGATCAGCGGCCGCAGGGTGTCGGTGTCGAACACGCTCGGAACGTCCTGCATGATCGCCGCCATCCGCTCGAGACCCATGCCGGTGTCGATGTTTCGGGACGGTAGCGGCGTGAGCACGTTGACCGGGTTCTGGTCGAAGGTCATGAAGACGAGGTTCCAGTACTCGAGGAAGCGTTCGTTCTCACCCCCCGGGAGGTCGCCGGGCCGGCCGAAGGCGACGCCGCGGTCGAGGTAGAGCTCCGAGCACGGCCCGCACGGACCGGTTGGGCCGGCCGTCCAGAAGTTCTCGCTCCGCGGGCAGGCGACGATCCGCTCGCGCGGCACACCGACGCCCAGCCAGGCTTCGATCGCCTCCTCGTCGGGCGGGACGCCGAGCTCGTCGTCCCCCTCGAAGACGGTGATCCAGATCTGGCTCGGGTCGAGGCCGAAGCCCTCGAGCGAGAGCTCCCAGGCGAACTCGACCGCCCCCTGCTTGAAGTAGTCCCCGACCGAGAAGTTGCCGAGCATCTCGAAGAAGGTGAGGTGTCTCGTGGTGGTCCCCACGACGTCGATGTCAACCGTCCGGAAGGTCTTCTGCGCGCTCGTCAGGCGGTTGCGCGGCGGCTTCTCCTGGCCCAGGAAGTACGGTTTCAGCGGCTGCATCCCCGCCGTCGTCAGGAGCACCGACGGATCGTTGTCGGCCGGCACCAGCGACCCCGACGGGATCAGCAGGTGGTCGCGCAGGGCGAAGAACTCGCGGAAGCGGTCACGGATCTCGTCGGTGCGCACGTTCTGAGGTTACCCGCGTGCCGTTCGCGTCTGGGGAGGCGTGTACAAAGGACGATCGATGACCCGCCGCCCCCCACGCTATGTCCAGCCCCGTCCCCGAGCCTCGGTGCTCCAGGCCGGCGGCCGGTCGCGGACGCCCCGGCGGCGCCCCGCGCCCCGGCTCGGCCGCTCCGGGACCGCGCGGCCCCCGCTCCTCGGGCTGCTCGCCGCGCTCGTCGTCCTCGGCGCGGTGGCGGTCGGCGTGGTCGTCTGGCGCGCGCGCGACGACGGCGCCGGCGCCCGGGCGGCGGCCGCCCGGCGGTTCGCCTCGGCCTGGGCTGCGCGCGACCCACCCGCCATGTGGCGCGCGCTGTCGCCGCGGGCGCGGGTCGCCTACCCCGAGGCGGGCTTCGCGCTCGACTACCGCAGCGCCGATCGCGCCGCCGGCGTGCGCCGGCTTAGCCTCGGCCCGCCCGGCTCCGAGCGCGGCGGCCGCATCCCACTCGCCGTCGCCGTCGAGACGGCCGACTTCGGCACCCTGCGCGGGACCGTCGCCCTGCCCGTCTCGGGGTCGGGGGCGGCCGCCGGCGTCGACTGGGATCCGTCGCTGCGCCTGCCCGGCCTCGGCCGCGGCGAGGCCGTCCGGCGGACTGCCGGGCCGAAGCCGGCCCGCGCGGCGATCCTCGCCGCCGACGGGACGCGGCTCGGCGCGACCGGACTCGGACTCGGGCTGGCCGGCACGCCCGGCACGGCCGGCGGACGGCCCACCGGCCTCGAGCGGCTGTATGACCGACGGCTCGGCGGCCATCCGGCCGAGCGGCTCGTGTTCGGCACGCGGATCCTCGCCAGCACCCCCGCCGTGCGCGGCCGCTCGCTCCAGACCACCATCCAGCCGCGCCTGATGGCCGCCGCGGCGAGCGCCCTGGGCAGCAGGCTCGGCGGCGTGGCCGTCCTGCGCCCGAGCGACGGCGCCGTGCTCGCCCTCGCCGGGCTCGCCGTATCGGCGCCGCAGCCGCCCGGGTCGACGTTCAAGATCGTCACCCTGGCGGCCGCCCTGGCCCACGGGATCGCCCAGCCGTCGAGCGTCTACCCGGTGGTCACCTACGCGACGCTGTCGGGCGTCAAGCTGACGAACGCGTCGAGCGAGGCGTGCGGCGGCACCCTGGGCGAGGCGTTCACCAAGTCGTGCAACTCGGTGTTCGCCCCGCTCGGCGCCAAGCTCGGGGCCGACCGGCTCGTCGCCGCGGCGCGGGCCTTCGGCTTCGACGAGAGCCCGACCACGATCCCGGCGGCCAAGCCGAGCACGATCTCGCCGCCGGCCCAGCTCCGCGACGACCTCGCGGTCGGCGCCGCGGCGATCGGCCAGGACCGCGACCTGGCCACGCCGCTGGAGATGGCGAGCATCGGGGCGACGATCGCCGCCGGCGGGCGGCGGACCAAGCCGCGGATCGCGACGATCGAGCCGATCCGTCGCCGTACCGTCGTCTCGGCGACGGTCGCCGGCCAGGTCCGCGCGATGATGCTGTCGGTCGTCAGCTCGGGCACCGGCACCGCCGGGGCGATCCCCGGGGTCGCGGTGGCGGGCAAGACGGGCACTGCCGAGCTCCGTCCGAACTCAAAGGACCCCCGGGACGCCGACGCCTGGTTCGTCGCCTTCGCGCCGGCGGGCCGCCCGAGGGTCGCGGTCGCCGTCATGCTCGTCGGCGCCGGCTTCGGCGGGGCCACAGCGGCGCCGATCGCCCGACAGGTGCTCGAGTCCGCGCTCGGGTCCTCCGGTTAGCACTCGCACGATCGTCCAGGCGGCTTTGCTCACAGGGCCGGTCGGTGCGAGACTCGGCACCGGAGCCGGCCGCCGGGCGGCGGCGCCCCACGAGATGAGGCCAGCGTTCCCCCGCCTTGGAGTTGCCCGCGCCGTCGCGGCGGTCCTCTGCTCGGCTGATGGCGGCGGCCGCGCCGCCCGCCGCGGCCGCGACCGGGCCGCCGCTCAGCGTCGACGCCGCCGCCGACCAGCACGCGATCAGCCCCGACACGGGGTCGGGCTGCGGGGCCACCGGCTGCACGACTTCGCCCGACTGCGCCAGCCACGGCGGGCTCCCGATGGCGGACTGGTTCCTCCAGCAGTTCCGCGCCGGCGACCAGGCCGCCGGGGTGCGCCGCCTCGACTACTTCGACCTCCACTACTACAGTCAGGGCGGGACCGACACCGCGGTGACCCGCTCGCTCTGGGATCCGACCTACACCGACCCGAGCTGGATCGGCGACACGATCCGCCTCGTTCCGCGCATGCGCCAGTGGGTGGCCGCCGAGTACCCGGGGACGAAGCTGTCGCTCAGTGAGTACAACCTCTCGGTCTCCTCCGACCCGGTCGTCAACGCGCTGATCCAGGCTGACACGCTCGGGATCTTCGCCCGGGAGGGTCTCGACCTGGCCACCCGGTGGCCGCTCGGCAACGACGGCAACCTGATCGCCGACGCCTTCCGCATGTACCGCAACTACGACGGCCGCGGCTCGCGGTTCGGCGACACCTGGGTGCGCTCGACGAGCGCCGACCAGGGCCAGCTCGCCGTCTACGCCGCGCGGCGCGGCGCCGACGGCGCCCATACCATGCTCGTCATCAACAAGACGACCGGTTCGCTGACCAGCCAGCTCGGCCTCGCTCACCTGACGGCGGCGCCGGCGGCGCAGACCTGGCGCTGGACCGGCTCGGGAATCGCCCGGATCGCCGACCAGGCGGTTTCCGCCGTCGGTTTCAGCGCCAGCTACCCGGCCCGGTCGGTGACGCTGTTCGTCCTTCCGCCGGCCTGACCCCGGCCCCGGTCGATCCCGCGGTTCGTGTCGGCACCGGCCCGGCCGGCGAGATCTAGACTCCGGGAGTGAGCCTCGGCGAGCACCTCGACCGCCCGTTGGCCCGCGGCCGCACGCCGGCCGGCGCCCACACCGGCGCGGCGGGCGGGGCGGCCTGCGGGGACGTGATCCGGCTGTCGGTCGCCCTCGACGGCGGCAGGGTCGCCGATGCCGGTTTCGACGCCACGGGCTGCGGCGCGGCGATCGCCGCGGGCAGCGCGACCGTCGCCCTGCTTCGCGGGCGCCACCTGCTCGACGCCGCCCGCCTCGGGCCGCCCGAGATCGCCGCCGCCCTCGGCGGGCTCTCGCCGGCCCGCTACCACGCGGCCGAGCTCGCCGCCGACGCGCTCCACCGGGCACTCGGGGCAGCCGCCCGCGCCGACGCCGCGCTCGCGCCCGAACCGCGACGGACGCTGGTGGCGATGAGCGGCGGCGTCGACAGCGCGGTGGCCGCGCTCATCGCCGGGCGGGGTGCCGTCGCGGTGACGCTCGAGCTCTGGACGGACCCGGCCAACGACGGCGAGCGGAGCTGCTGCTCGCCGCAGGCGGTCCGCGGCGCCCGGGCGCTCGCCCACGGGATGGGGCTCCCGCACCTGTCGATCGACCTGCGGGCCGAGTTTCGCGCCGGCGTGGTCGAGCCGTGGCTGGCCGATCATGCCGCCGGGTTGACGCCCAACCCGTGCGTGCGCTGCAACGGGAACGTCCGGCTCGACGAGATGCTCGCCCTGGCCGACCGGCTCGGCGCCGCCGCGCTGGCCACCGGTCACTACGCCCGGGTGGAGGACGGCCTCCTGCGGGTCGCCGCCGACCCGGCGAAGGACCAGAGCTACATGCTCGCCGGCCTCGACCCGGCCTCGATCGCCCGCCTGCGCTTCCCCCTCGGCGACCTCCACAAGGACGCCGTGCGCGAGCTCGCTCTGGCGGCCGGGCTGCCGGTGGCCGGCAAGCCCGACTCCCAGGACCTGTGCTTCCTCGCCGGAACCGGCCGCACCGCCTTCCTCGTCCGCCACGGCGGCCAGCGCCCCCGCCCCGGGCCGATCGTCGACCGGGCCGGGCGCCGCCTCGGTCGCCACCGCGGGCAGCAGGAGTTCACGATCGGCCAGCGGCACGGGCTCGGCCTGGGCGGCGGCGAGCCGCTCTACGTGCTCGAAAAGGCCGGCGACACGCTGGTCGTCGGGCACCGCAGGCCGAGCTCGCCGCCCGCCGGGTCACCCTGCGCGACGCGGTCATCCACCGGCCCGGGGCCGACGCGGTGAAGCTCCGTTACCGCCAGCGCCCTCTGGCCTGCCGCATCGTCGGCGGCCCGACCGACGGCCGCCTCGAGCTCGAGCTGCTCGACGCGGCCGAGGGCGGGGTCGCGCCGGGCCAGCTCGGCTGCCTGCTCGCCGGAGAGCTCGTCGTCGGCCACGGGACGATCGTCTGACCCGGGCTCTCCTACGCAGGGTCGTCGAGGTTGGCTCCCTGGTGAAGCGATCAGACGCCGGGACCGCTGACCCGTGCCCGCGAACTAAACGACGATGGTCGCCGCCGCCTGGATCGACCGCAGCGCCCACGGCTTGCCGAATCGCCGTGAGCAGCAGCTCTTCGATTTCGAGACACGGGCAACGGGCAGTTTCGTGGCACGCCGCGACGCCTGAGCGCGCCGCCGCCCGCCCGTCCGCCCGCGCTGGCGAGCTTCGGTCAAGTTCGCCTCTGCCGCCGATTCGCGGTCCAGTGGACGTCGGCGGGCGCTGGGCGATGAGGCTCCGACGGTGAATCGCGCGTTGAACGAATCCCCGAAGTCTGGTGCCAGCCTCGCACTCGTGATCGAATCCGACGGCGCGGCCTACGATCTGCGTGTCAACAGGAGCCGAATAGTGCACCGGTTTGAGGAAGCGAATAGTGCTCCGGTCCACCTGGTTTCCGCGGTTCAGGCGGAGGGCCGTAGGCCCGGAGCTTGACCCGCGGGCGCGTTGCCGGTGCCTCTCTGTCGGAGTCTGTAGGGCCACTGCTCGGCGCGGGCTCGCTCCGCGGTCTGCTCGAGCCGCTCGAGGACCCGTGGCGCTTTCATCTTGGAGAGCAGGTAGGGCAGCCGCTCACCAACGATCGTCTTTGGGGTCATGCGCAGAGCTCGGCGTAGTCGGCAAGCGCCGGCGGGATGACCTCGGGCCCGGCGATCGGGATCAGCGCGGCCCTGGCAGCCGGTTCGGGCCGCATCTTGGGCGGCGGCTGCCACCGGCCGGGCGTGTAGCTGCGCGGGTACCGCGCCACCGCTCGGCCGCGATGCTCGATCCAGACCCAGTCGCGGTCAAAACGCAGCTCGACGCGCTGGTGAACGAGCGCTTGCGGCGCGCGGTAGAAGCTGCCCCCGTGCTTGAGGTAACCGTCCAGGGGCACCCTTGATGCTCGGCGCCCAGCGGCGTCGAAGTCGACCGGCGGCAGATCGCGCAAAGCGTTGCGCTCAACGTCGAGGCGCTCAGCGACGATGTGACGACTTGTCGCGTGGCGACGCGGCAACGCGACACGGTCGCGCCAATCGACATAGACATCATCGAGTTCCTCCAACGACGCGAACCGTCGCGCCGGCCAGAACCCGGTCTTGTGGTAGCGGACCGCCCCCTCGACTGAGCCCTTCTCCCGCGGCGTCGCGGGCGTGCACGCGGTCGCATGAAACGCGTAATGGCCGCGCAGCTGAAGAAACCGCGGGTTCCACGCGACCTGGTCACCATCGCGCCGCGCGACCGCCGAGCGCAAGTTGTCATAGACGCACTCCCTGACGACACCGCCAAGCAAGTCAAATGCGCGGACGTGTCCCTGCAGGGGCGACTCTCGTCATGTCAAACGTGATGTGCGCCGCCGACGCCCCCAGATGGCGGCGAACAAACAAGCGCGTAGACCCGCCGCTCCCGCCCGCCGATCCGCGGCCTGGTCGGCATCTCCGCCCAGTCGGCCTGCTTCACCTGCCCCGGTGATAGCGCGTCCGCTGCGCCGGCCGCTCGTCGCATCGCGGCCGCAGGGCCGCCATCCGCCTGCGGACGAGTCAACCGACCCGGTGCTGCCGTAGTCATCGCGCAGCGCCTCGGCGACCGGCGGCGCCTAGATCTCCGGCCACTCAGCCCTCGGCCGGCGCATGACCGGCTCCAGATCTCGAGCATCGTCTTCGCCGGCCCGCTTGTAGCGCGGCGGCACATCCGCGTCACCCAGCCGCTTCGCCGTCCGCCGTTGGTCCCCGCCGACCCAGTCGAAGTCCCGGGAGGTGGTGTAGGAGTTCGCCGCTCATCTCGTCGGTGGGTGCGTTGGCGGCTCAGGCCGCGATGCGCTCACCCCCTCGCCGTCTTCTATCTCGAGAGCGGGTGGCGTCTCGGTCGGGATTTCGTAGAGGGCAGCCATGGACTGGCGGCTGATGTAGCCGCGGCCGACGAGCCATTCGTCATTGGCTTCGATCGCGAGCATCGAGACGAGGCGGATCACCGACGCGTCGTCGGGGAAGATGCCGACGACGTCGGTGCGCCGCCCGATCTCGCGATTGAAGCGCTCGAGCGGGTTTGTGGAGCGGAGCTTGGGCCAGTGCTCCTTGGGGAACGCGTAGAACGCGAGGACGTCCGGCTCGGCGTCTTCGAGCAGCGCGGCGATCTTCGGCGGCCGGCGTTCGAGCTGACCGACCGCGTCGCGCAGCCGCCGGCGCGCCTCCTCACCGTTGGCGGCGTTGAAGATCTGGCGGATCACGGTCCCGAGCGCGTCGTGCTGGTCGCGGCGGACATGACCGCGCAGATCGCGCAAGAAGTGAACCGAGCAGCGCTGCCACGGCGCGCCGAGGACCTGCGCCAGAGCGGCTTTGAGGCCGGGGTGAGCGTCGCTGATCGCCAACTGCACCCCGACCAGGCCCCGGGCGACCAGAGAACGCAGGAACTCGCGCCAGAACGCCTCGGTCTCCGCCTCGCCGACGTCCAGGCCGATGATCTCGCGTCGCCCCGACTCGTGCACGGCGTGCGCGACGACCACGCACTTGCGCGCGATCCGGCCGCCGTCACGGACTTTCTCGATCTTCGCGTCGACAAACAGGTAGGGGTAGCGGCCCTCCAGCGGGCGCTCCCGAAACGCCTGGACCTGCTCGTCAAGCAGCCCCGCGATCCGGCTGACCTCCGACTTTGAGATCCGCAGCCCCAGACTCTCCACGAGCTGATCAACCCGCCGAGTTGAAACGCCACACACGTACGCCTGCTGCACCACCGACACCAGCGCCTGCTCCGAGCGCTTCCTCGGCGCCAGAAAGCTCGGGAAGTAGCTGCCCTGCCTGATCTTCGGGATCTGCAGCTCAACCTCCCCCGCCCGGGTGTCCCACCGCCTGGGCCGGTAGCCGTTGCGATGCGTCGCACGATCCTCCGGGCGGCGCTCGCCGAGCTCCGCCCCGATCAACTCCGACACCTCAACGTTCATCAGCTCCTGCGCGACGGCCCGCACCGACTCGCGAATCACATCGCCATGCTCCTCACGCAGCACCTGCCGAACGACCTCCAACACCGTCATCCTGTCCTGACCGGCCACCGCCGGCCTCCTTTCGTCGAAGCCTTGAGAACTCCGACGATGATGAGCGCCGCGGTGGCCGGAACCATCCCCAGAGCCCGAAATCCCGGCGACCAAACCCAAGCGCCGCCCCCGTCCAGGCCCTCAGAACGCCTCCCAGAGCCTCGACTCGATCCCGAACCCCGCCGATTCCGTCCGACCGCGTCCTACACCAACTCTAGGGACGTGATC
>CAVXPW010000004.1:0-38283 GCA_963763785.1 uncultured Solirubrobacterales bacterium
TCATAATCCGCGTGTCGGGGGTTCGAGTCCCTCCTCCGGCATGCCCGACCCATCCCATAAGGGGAGCGAGTCTCGCGCGACGCGACAGCACTGGCCGGGCTACCGGAGTCGGATCGCGAAAGCCGAACGTCTTGGCGAGCGTCGTAGTCTTCGGCGGAGCGGGCGCTGAACCGCTTGCTTCAGCCGCGTCACTCGAAGGCCGGAACTCCGGCGATCATCAGCTCATAGGCGCAGCCGTTGGAAGACGTGGACGTCGACGGCTGCGGTCACCGTGAGCGGTTCGGCGAGTGCACCTAGGCGCAGCTCGACAGGCGGCGTCAGGTGATGGGCGGCGGGGCCCATGCGGACGACGGCCGCGACCTCGTCCGGCGCAAGCCGAAGGCGCCAGGCGACGCGCTGTCGGTCGACTTGAGGCAGCAACCCGGCGAATTGGCGGTCCAGTCGCTCGCCCTTGTGCGGGTCGATCCGAACGCCGTGCAGGGCGACGAGTTCGCGGAGGTGCTCGGCGGATGGCGTGACGACGACCAGCATCCCGCCCGGGCGCAGAACACGTGCGATCTCGGCCGGATTGCGCGGAGCGAAGACGTTCAGGGCGATATCGACCGTCGCATCGCCGAGGGGGACCTGCCGCCAGACGTCCCCGATGACCGCCGCGATCCGCGGGTGGGCGCGGGCCGCTCGACGCAGGGCGGCCCGGGAGGCATCCAACGCGACGCCGCGCGCGCCCGGCAGCGCCTCGAGCACCACCGCGAGGTGATGGCCCGTCCCCGCGCCGATGTCGACGACGACCGGGGCGTCGCCGGTCGTCGCCGAGAGGGCTGTGTTCACCACCGCGGCGGTGATCGGCGAGAAGTGGCCCTCGTCAAGAACGGTTACGCGAGCCGCGACCATCGCGGCGTCGTCCCCACTCGCGGGTCGCCGGCCCGACGGCACGAGTGTCACGTGGCCGTGGCGGGCAACGTTATGCGTGTGGCCAGCGGCACAGCGCAACGCTCCCTCCGCGGAAGCCAGCGACCCTGAGCAGCTAGGACAGCGCAGCAGCTCCGCAACGCGCGCCAACGGCGCAGGCACGACAGACGGCATTTCGACTCCTCTTGACGCACGCGGCGGGCGACGGCCCGCCGACGGCCGCCCCCTCCGACACATACTGCACGCGGCGTCGAGTATCGCCCGCCAAGGGCGACTTCCTGGCTTGGGTCATCGCGCTCGCGCCGGCCGTGGCCTCGACCGCCGCCTGCGGGTTGTAGCTGGATGCTCCCAGGCGAGCCAGCACGACTCGGGCAGGCGCCCGTCCAAGCAGGGCGATCAGTTTCGTCGGGTGCGGCGGTCTCCACGGCATTCATCCCCACCGCCGAGGAGGCCGTCGTGAGCTTGACCAAGACCCGCATCAGCAAGATCAGCACCGTGGTCGTCCCCGTTTCCGACCAGGAGCGCGCCGTCGCGTTCTACGTAGAGACGCTCGGCTTCGAGAAGCGCGTCGACGTCCCGTTCGCCGAGGGCTATCGCTGGGTCGAGGTGGCCCCGGCCGACGCCATGACCACGATCGCCATCGTTCCGCCGCCGCCCGGCAAGCCGACGGGCAACGTCGAGACGGGCATCGGCCTCCACAGCGAGGACATCGACGCCGACCACGCCGAGCTGAAGAACCGCGGCGTCGACGTCGACCCGGAGGTCAGCCGCATGGGCGACCCCGTCCCGCCCCTGTTCTGGCTGCGCGATCCGGATGGCAACACGCTGATGGTCGTCGGCTGAGCTGCTGGCCTCGGGGTCGGATTGCACGCCGCCGCGAGCGCCGCGGCGCGCGGCATCGCTTGGATCGGCGGCTGATAGCAGGATGACCTGGCCGTCGTCGTGCTCAGCCCCTGACGAGCGACAGGAACTCGCCCCGCGTCCGGGCTTCGTCGCGGAGCAGCCCGAGCAGCGCCGACGTCGTCGTCCGCGTGCCGGTCTTCTGCACGCCTCGCAACGACATGCACAGGTGCTCGGCCTCGATGACCACCCCAACGCCTTTCGGCCGCAGATGCCGGTGGAGGCACTCGGCGATCTGCATCGTCAGACGCTCCTGGAGCTGGAGCTCGCGCGCGAACAGCTCGACGACCCGAGCAAGCTTCGACAGGCCGACGATCCGGTCTCCCGGGAGGTAGGCAACGTGAGCGACGCCGTGAAAGGGAAGGAGGTGGTGCATGCAGATTGAGTGGAATGGGATCGCGCGCACGAGGACGAGCTCGTCGTAGCCCTCGTCGTTGGGGAACGTGGTCAGAGAGACCGGCTCGTGGCTGAGCAACTCGGCGAAGGCCTTCGCCACCCGCCGAGGCGTTTCGCGCAGACCGTGATCGCCAACATCTCGCCCGAGCGCGGCGAGGAGGTCACCGACGGCCCGCTCGGCGGCTTCGACGTCTACGCCAGGCCCGCTGCCGGCTCGAACGAGCCCGTCTTGGTGGAGGGCGGGAACCGGCGCTAGGCTGGGGCTGGAGGAGCTCATCGGGTGTCGGGCGCGGTGTCGTTCTCAGTTCCGCCCGCGGCGGATCCCGGCCGACGGGACGCGGCCGGGATCAGGGACCCGGTCAGTAGGCGGCGCTCCGCCGGCCGTGACTCGTGCTGGCGGACGAGACCAGCGCCGCAACGATCGCCGTGACGCCCGTCACCAAGTGCAGGTAGTTGTCGGGGTTGCCGGCGGTCGTGATCGTGATCACCGGGATGTGGGCGCCGATGAATCCGGTGATCGTGGCCACGACGTACACCCCGCCGACGCCGAGCAGGACCCCTTCGGTTACAGCTGTGTCGCGTGTGGCCGCCCACAACACACCGAGGCCGACGACAAGGTGGAAGAGATCCTGGAATGGGTTGAGCGTCAGGCCCAGCAGCGTCCGTCCGCCGCCGGCCGAGGTGAAGCCGTCGAACCCGGTCACGGCGAATCCGATGAGGCCGCCCCCCGCGTAGGCGATTCCGATCGCCAGGGCCGCCAATTGGGCAAGCGACCGACCTTCGAGCCTTGCGTTCATTGATCCTCACCTCCGCTTGTTTTTCAACGTCTCGTTCCGGCGCTCGCTCTCGAACGGAGCCGAGCGAGCTATGTCAATACCTCCGCTCGCGGATAATAACGTCTAGACGGATGTTTGCAAAGCGAACTGGCTGGAATCAATCCCTGTAAGGCGAGCGGCGCCGCTCGCGCGATGCGCCCAGGCGCCCAGCACCGACCGAAACGAATGTGGCCACCTCGGCGGGCCCTCCCCTAGGGCGTCCGCGAAGGCGACGACATCGTCTGGCCGTGGCACGGTGACGCTCCGATCTCCGCGCCGGCGCGGTCATACAGGGCCCTGGGGTCTCTCCCCAGCCCCGCTTCGAGGGGCGTGCGAGCGGCGGGAGGACCGAGCAGCGCGCCCCACGCTGAGCGGCCCAAGCCGTGAGACCGGCGTCTCGAGAGGTCCTCAGGCCGGCGGACCGGTACCGAGAGCGACGCTCGCACTGTGCGACTGGCCGCCGCCGTCGACCCACCGCAGCGAGACCCGGTCGCCGGGCTTCCGTTCGCCGATCAGCTTGGTGAGCGTTCCCGGCGCGTCCACCGTCTGGCCGTCGAGCGAAGTGATGACATCGCCGCTGACCAGACCGGCCTGCTGGGCCGCCGTGCCGTCGGCGACCCCGGCCACCAACGCTCCGGCGACGCCCGAGCCATTCCCGTAGCCGTAGTTCCCGGGTGGCCCGGGCGCCCCCGAGACGCTCACGCCGAGGAAGGCGGTCGGGCCGACGTGGACCGTGGCGGAGCCGGTCCCGGACTCGATCTGCCTGGCGATCGCCAGGGCCTGGTTGATCGGGACGGCGAAGCCGGCCCCGGCCGCCGCCCGGAAGGAGAATCCGGCGGACGCCGCCGTGTCGACGCCGATCACCTCGCCCGCGCTGTCGACCAGGGATCCGCCGGAGTCGCCGGGCTGGACGTTGGCGTCGACGGCGATCAGGCCGGAGAGCCGTTCGCTCGACCCGTCGATCTCGTTGCCGGCGGTGATCGACTGGTTGAGCGCGGTGATCGAACCGGCCGCGCTGACCGGCCCGCTGCCCGATCCCCCGGCGTTCCCGAGCGCGACGACGGCTTGGCCCACCGCGGCCGCCGAGGAGTCGCCGAGCTTCGCGATCGGCAGCCCCGAGGCGTTCTCGAGCTGGATCACCGCGATGTCCTTGCTGGTGTCGTAGCCGAGCACCGTGCCCTTGTAGGTCTTCCCGTTGCCGATGTCGGTCACCTTGATCGAGCTCGCCCCGTCGATGACGTGGTTGTTGGTCAGGATCTCGCCCGTCGACGTCAGCACGATGCCGGTCCCGGCGCCCTCGGCACCCTGGTAGTCGAACGTGGAGACGATGTTCACGAGCGCCGGCCCGACCTTTGCGGCGATCGCCTCCACGTCCAGTGACCCACCGCTTCCCTGGGTCGCGCTCGGCGGCGCGGCGGACGACCCGCCGCGGCCGGAGTAGGACCCGCCGCCGGAGTAGGACCCGCCGCCTCCGGAGTAGGAACCGCCGGGGACGTAACCGGACCCGGAGCCGCCGCTCGGGCCGCCCGAGCTTCCGAGCAGGCCCTGCGACGCACCGGGACCTTGGGCGAGCGAAGCCGCAGGACTCGCCGAGCGCCAGGCCTCGTGACCGAAGCCGACGCCGATGACCGCTGCCAGGGTGACGAGCAGGCCGGTGAGCGCCGCCGGGATTCGACGCGGGGGGCGCCGCGGCGCCGCGAACTGCGGCTCGGGGAAGCGCGGCCCGGGCGCCGGCGGGCGGGGCCGGTACTCGAAGGTCTCGTGCTCGTCGAAGAGCGAGCTCATAGGGGCGCCCTTCCCGGCGCTTGACCGATCCTCATCTCAGACGCAGTAAACGACCCGTTCATAAAGAGCCGACCAGACCTGGGTGAAGATTCCGTAAGACTGCCGATAACTTCAACGGGGGCGATGCCGTTCACGGGTTCGACCGCGCCTCCTACGGCTCGCCGCAGTCGACGGCTGCGTCGAGTTGCCGCCGGCCACCGCCGAGGCTGGCTACCCGCTGCTCGGCATCGGCGACATCGTCGAGGTCACCGGCTGATCCCCGACGGGGCGGGCGCGATCGGTGCCGGGGCCGCGGAAGTCGGGTGCGCGCGCGAGCCGTGACTGAAGCCGCGTGCTGCACGACCACCATCGCCTCGACCGACTCACCGCTTCGTCCTCGACCGCTTCGCCGTTCGCCGTCTAGACTGCCCCCGTGCTCGGGCTTCCCGACGGCGTCAAGGCCTGCCTGTTCGATCTCGACGGCGTGCTTACGCAGACCGCCAAGGTGCACGCCGCGGCCTGGAAGCAGATGTTCGACGCCTACCTGCGCGACCGCGCGACCAAGACCGGTGAGAAGTACGTGCCCTTCGACGCCGGCGAGGACTACAACCAGTACGTCGACGGGCGCCCACGCGCCGACGGCGTGCGGACCTTCCTCGCCGCGCGTGGCATCACGCTCCCCGAAGGCTCGCCCGACGATCCGCCCACGGCGGACACCGTGACCGGCCTCGGGAATCGCAAGAACGAGCTCGTCCTCGGTTTGATCAAGCGCGACGGCGTCCAGCCCTATGAGGGCTCGGTGCGCTACGTCAAGGCCGTGCGTCAGGCCGGGCTGCGCACCGCCGTCGTCTCGGCGAGCGCCAACTGCCACGACGTGCTCGTCGCCGCGGGCATCGAGGATCTGTTCGACGCGCGGATCGACGGCCTAGTCGCCGAGCAGCAGCACCTCAACGGCAAGCCGGCGCCCGACACCTTCCTCGCCGGGGCGAAGGCCGTCGGCGCCCTGCCCCAGCAGGCGGTCGTGTTCGAGGACGCCACCGCCGGGGTCGAAGCCGGCCGCGCCGGCGGCTTCGGCTACGTCGTCGGCGTCGACCGCGTCAACCACGCCGAGGCGCTCCGCCAGCACGGCGCGGACGTCGTCGTAGCGGACCTCGACGAGCTCCTCCACGCTCGGTGATCGAGCACCCTGCCTTCGTCGTCGAGCCCTGGCAGCTGCGGGAGACCGAGCTCAACCTCAACCTCCTCGCCCAGACCGAGTCCGTCTTCACCCTCTCCAACGGCCATCTCGGCCTGCGCGGCAACCTCGACGAAGGCGAGCCCCACGCGCTCCCCGGGACCTATCTCAGCGCCTTCTACGAATCTCGCCCGCTCCCCTATGCCGAGGCCGGATACGGGTACCCCGAGGCGGGCGAGACGGTCGTCAACGTCACCAATGGCAAGATCATCCGCCTGCTCGTCGGCGACGAGCCGTTCGACATCCGCTACGGCACGCTCCGCGGGCACGAGCGCATCCTCGACTTCCGCGCCGGGGTGCTGCGCCGGGATCTCGTCTGGTGCTCGCCCACCGGTCGCGCCGTACGCATCTCGTCCACGCGGCTGGTCTCCTTCGCCCAGCGCGCCGTGGCCGCCATCCTCTTCGAGATCGAGCCGCTCGAGGCGCGCACACGGCTCGTCATCCAGTCGGAGCTCGTAAGCAACGAGCCGAAACCCGCCTCCTCCACCGATCCGCGGGCCGCCGCCGCGCTCGAGGCACCGCTGGTCAGCGAGGAGCACTCGGGCGGCGGGACGCGCGCCGTCCTCGTCCATTCGACCCGGTCCAGCGGCCTGCGCCTAGCCGCCGCCATGGACCACCTCGTCGAGGGTCCGCCCGGCACCGACGTGGACGACGCCGAGACCTGGCGGGACCTCGCCCGCGTGACGATCGCCAGCACCGTCGAGCCCGGCCAGCGCCTGCGCCTGGTCAAGTTCCTCGCCTACGGCTGGTCGAGCGAGCGCTCGATTCCCGCCGTCCGCGATCAGGTCGGCGCGGCGCTGGCCGAGGCTCGCCACACCGGCTGGGAGGGCCTGCTCGCCGAGCAGCGCTCCTACCTCGATGAGTTCTGGGCCGGTGCCGACGTCGAGCTCGACGGCGACGCGGAGCTCCAGCAAGCGGTCCGCTTCGCGCTCTTCCACACCCTCCAGGCCGGCGCCCGCGTCGACGGGCGGGCGATCGCCGCCAAGGGCCTGACCGGCCCCGGCTACGACGGTCACTGCTTCTGGGACACCGAGTCGTTCGTCCTGCCCGTACTTACCTATACCGCGCCTCAGGCGACCGCGGCCGTGCTGCGCTGGCGCCACCGCACCCTCGACACGGCCCGCGAGCGAGCCACGCAGCTCGGCCTGGAGGGCGCCGCGTTCCCTTGGCGCACGATCACGGGCCGCGAATGCTCGGCCTACTGGCCCGCCGGCACGGCCGCCTTCCATATCGGCGCCGACATCGCCGACGCCGTCTCCCGTTATCAGGCCGCCACCGGCGACGAGGAGTTCGCCCGGTCCGTCGGCACCGAGCTCCTCGTCGAGACGGCCCGTCTCTGGCGCTCGCTCGGCCACCACGACGCCCACGGCCGCTTTCGTATCGACGGGGTGACCGGCCCCGACGAGTACAGCGCGGTAGCCGACAACAACGTTTACACCAACCTCATGGCCCAGCGGAACCTGCGCAATGCCGCCGTCGCCGTCGAGCGGCACCCCGGAAGCGCGGCCAAGCTCGGTGTCGACCTCGAGGAGGCCGCCTCCTGGCGGGACGCCGCCGACCGGATGGTCGTCCCCTACGACGAGGAGCTCGGCGTCCACCCCCAGGCCGAGGGCTTCACCCGGCACGCGATCTGGGACTTCGCCCACACGAGTCCCGAGCAGTACCCGCTTCTGCTCCACTTCCCCTACTTCGACCTCTACCGCAAGCAGGTCGTCAAGCAGGCCGACCTCGTGCTCGCGCTGTTCAGCCGGGGCGACGCGTTCACCCCCGAGGAGAAGGCTCGAAACTTCGCCTACTACGAGGGCCTCACGGTTCGTGACTCCTCACTCTCGGCTTGCGTCCAGGCGGTCGTCGCCGCCGAGGTCGGGCACCTCGAGCTGGCCTACGACTACTTCGGCGAGGCGGCGCTGATGGACATCGCCGATCTCGAGCACAACACCCGCGACGGTCTGCACATCGCCTCGCTCGCCGGGGCTTGGATCGCGGCCGTCTGTGGCTTCGGCGGAATGCGCGACCACGACGGCCAGCTCACCTTCGCGCCGCAACTGCCCGAGCGGCTGACCCGCATGTCGTTCAGGATCGGCTTCCACGGAAGCCGCCTGCGCGTCGAGGTCGGCGACGCCCAGACGACATACTCGCTGCTCGACGGACCGCCGCTCGAGATCCGTCACTTCGGCGAGGCGGTGACCGTCGGTCGCGAGCCGCGCACGTTCCCGGCGCAGCATGTCGCCCCGGCCGGGACGCCGGTCCAGCCGAAGGGCCGCGCCCCAGTCCGGCGCGGCCGGATGTCTCCCTGACGGCGGTGCCGGGGGTCCACCTTCCGTCCAGTGCCCGGGATCGGTCTCGGCAGCCGCTACCGTCGCGCCGATCCGTTTGAGATGGCCGGCGCCGACACACGCGAGATCGCCGGGGACCTCACGGTCCTCAGTGGCTTGCCTTGGCTCGACGATTATCGCTACGCCGCGGCGATTCTCGACACCGACGGCCGCTATCTGATCGTCAACCAGAGCTTCGCGAGCCTCAACGGCGGGAGTCCGGACGACCTCCGCGGGCGCGCCGAGGGGGATCTCGTGGCGAGCAGCGTGGCCGGCGCCCTCGCCGTGAACGACCGCCTCGCCCTCGGCGCCCCGGCCGCGACGATCAACGACGAGCGCGTCATGGACAGCGTGGGTAGCCGCCGGGTCGTCATGTGCCGGTGCACCCTGCTCGACGCCCAGGGCCGCCCCCAGGCGGTCTGCCGCATGTACGGCAGCGCGACCGCCCGCGACCGCGTCGTCGCCGAGTTCCGACGACTCCTCGAGGCGCTCGACCCGACGGGCGCGCGCACCGCCGCCTTGGACGCGGAGCTGGCCAATCACGACGCCACCCCAGCCGCTGCGGCCGCCGCTCCGTCGACCGGCGACGGCGCCACGCTCCGCAAGACCGAGGCCGCCGTCGAAGCCGAGCGCGCGGCGCGGCGCCAGGCCGACGCAGTGCTCGGCGAGGAGCGCGCCGCCCGCCAGCACGCCGAGGCCCTGCTCGACGCCGAGCGCGCCGCCCGCCAGCAGCTCGAGGAAGCTCTCGCCGACGAGCGCGCCACCACCGCCGAGCGCGAACGGCTCGCCCTGGCCCGGGCCGCCGACCTCGAGGCCCAAGCCGAAACCGCCCTCCACGCCGAGCGCGACGCCCGCACCCAAGCCGAAACCGCCCTCCACGCCGAGCGCGACGCCCGCACCCAAGCCGAAACCGCCCTCCGCGCCGAGCGCGGCGCCCGCACCCAAGCCGACACCTCAGCCCGCGCCGCCCGAGAGCCCGCCGCCGACCGAGCGCGGCTCGCCGCCGACCAAACCCGGCTCAACGCCGACAACGCGCGGCTGTCCCGCGAGCACGCCGCCCTGGCCGCCGAGCTCGACCGGACCCGATCGATCCTCGAAGACGAACGCTCCACTCAGGAGCTGCTCGCCGGCGAGCTCGACCAGATGCGCCGCACCCTCGAGGACGAGCGCTCGACCCGAGAGCTGCTGGCCGCCGAGCTCGACCGCGCCCGCCGCGCGCTCGAGGACGAGCGCGCGGCCCGCACGACAGTGTCCGACCAGCTGCACACCACCCGCCGTGAGCTCGACGGTTCCCGCCGCACGCTTGACGACGCCCGCCGCGAGCTCGGCGACGAGCGCTCGACCCGAGAGTCGCTGGTCGCCGAGGTTGGCGCGGTCGACGCCGCGACGACGGCCATCCGCTCCGAGGCGGCCACCCTCGAGACTCGCCTCGCCGCCGAGCGCAAGGCCCGCGAGCAGGCCGAGCGCCGCGTCCAAGCCGTCGAGGCGCAGCGCGCCGCCGAGTATCAAGCCCGCCAGCGAGCCGAGGCACACGCTCGGGAGCTCGAAAGTCAGCATGCCCTAGATCGCGCTGCCCGCGAGCAGGCCGAGGCCCGCGCCCGCGAGCTCGAGACCCAGCGTGCGGCGGAGCGCAAGGTCCGCCAGCACGCCGAGGAGCGCGCCCACACTCGCGACGCCGACGCCGCCGCCGAGCGCGCGGCCCGCGAGCAGGCGGCCGCCGCCGCGCTCGATCAGGCCGAGCACCGCGCCCGCGAGCTCGAGATCAGTCACGCGACCGAGCACCAGGCCCGCCTCCAGGCTGAGCACCGCGCCCGCGAGCTCGAGACCAGTCACGCCACCGAGCACCAGGCCCGCCTCCAGGCCGAGCGTCGCGCCCGCGAGCTCGAGACCCACCACGCCACCGAGCAGACCGCCCGCGAGCGCGCCGAGTCCGACGCCGCCGCCCTCGCCCGGCTGCGCGCCGCCGAGCACGAAGCCCACGAGCAGGCGCAGGCGCGCCTCCGCCTCCTCGAGACCGACCACACCGCAGAGCACGACGCCCGCGCAAAGGCGGAGGCCCGCCTCCACGCCCTCGAGACCGACCACACCGCCGAGCACGACGCCCGCGCAAAGGCGGAGGCCCGCCTCCACGCCCTCGAGACAGACCACACCGCCGAGCACGACGCCCGCGCAAAGGCGGAGGCCCGCCTCCGCGCCCTCGAGACCGACCACACCGCCGAATGCGAAGCCCACGAGCAGGCGCAGGCCCGCCTACGCGAGCTAGAGACCCGGAACACCGCCGAGCATCAGGCTCGCGAGCGCGCCGAGGCCCGCATCCGCCGGCTCGAGGCCGAGCGCGCCGCCGCCCGGGAGGCTCTCGAGGCGCTGCGCAGCCGCCTCGACGCCAGCGGCCCCGACACCGCTCCGCGGCGCCCGCCCGCGCCCGTCGTCCTCGTGCCTGGGTCCGCCGACAGCCGTCCCGTGCCGGCAGGCGACTCTCCCGATCCACGTTCCCTCGCGCCCTCGGCCGGGTACCCGGTCCTCGCCGCCGCGCCGCACGCCACTCCGGTCGACTCGGCCCGCAAGGCCGGGCCCCGGCGGCCGCGGTCGGCCACCATCCACCGCCCGGCCTCGCCGCCCGCCGGGGCGACCCATCCCACCCTCGAGGCGATCCTCCGGACCGGTCCGGCCCAGTCGCTGCGCGCCGTCCTCCCCCAGGCCCTCTCCGTCGTCGGGGAGGAATCAGGCTGGGACGCGGTCACGATGTGGCACCGCGCCCAGGCCCGCCGCCCCTTGACCTGCCTCGGCATCTGGACGCGGCCCCGAAGCGACCTCGCCTGGTTCGAGAGCATCAGCTGGCGTGCCAAGCTCGACCTCGGCGAGCCGCTCTCCGGCGACCTCGATCCGACCGGGCTCACCTGGCTGGCCGACCTCGGCGACGACGGCGGCACCGTCCGCGAGCGCACCGCCCGGTCGGCCGACCTCGCCTCGCGGGTGCTCGTGCCGCTCACCGACGCCGACGGGCTCCTCGTCGGCGCCCTCGAGATGTTCGCCCGGGCCGTCCGACCCATCGACGAGGCCGTGGTCGTCCGGCTCACCGTCGGCGCCCGGCTCCTCGCTCCCCTCCTCCTCCGCGAGATGCATGACGCCGAGCAGCGGCGTTGGCGCGTCTGAGCCGGCCCCCGCCTCTCACCGGGCCGTCGACCCTGGCCTCCACCGCCGACCGCGGCCTCCTGCCCGAGCTCCTTCGGCGCGTCGAGATCCCCGGCCCCGGCTCGCGGGGAGGCAGGGCCGACTTGCCGTGATCGTCAGCTCCCGCGGCACCAGCACGACCCGCAGCTCGTGCGACGGGTCTCTCGCCGGCCGCCTCGACCGCCGGCGATCGGCTCAGTGCGGTGACCGCAGTCCACCGCCGCCTCGTCGCCACCCGCGTCGACGCTCTGCCCCTGACGACCGGCCGCCAGGCCCGCCCCGGATGTTCCGGCTCCGCGCTCAGGCGGCCCGCGGCCCGACCCGGGCCCCGGCCGGCGCACCGGCGCCCGGCAGCTCGCTGAGGAAGTCCTCCAGCGGCGTCGGCTCGGCCAAATAGAAGCCCTGGCCGAAGTCGACGCCCATCCGCGCCAGCAGGCGGACCGTCTCCGCATCGCCGACGTGCTCGGCCACCGTCTGCTTGCCCAGGCCCCGGGCGATGTCGACCACGGCCTGGATCACAAGGCGGTCGGTCTCGCTGGCGCAGCAGTCGCGCACGAACTCACCGTCGATCTTGAGCACATCGAAGCGCACATGCTTGAGGTAGTAGAACGAGCCGAATCCGGCACCGAAGTCGTCGAGCGCGAAGCGGCACCCGAGCAGGACCAGCTGCTCGCTGAAGGCCCGCGCCTTGGCGATGTTGGCGATCGCCGCCGTCTCGGTGATCTCGAAGATGACCCGGCTCGGATCGAGCCCCGTCTCGGCCAGCTCGCGCTCGATCAGCGCGAGGATCGCCGGATCGCCGATCGACGCGCCAGAGAGGTTGATCTCGACCCGCGGCGCCGGCCGCTCGGCCGCGCCCCGGTGGGCGGCGACCGCCCGTATCGCCCGCGAAACCGTGAGCCCGTCGATCTGCTGGATCATGCCGAGGCGCTCGGCGGTCGGGAGGAACGCCCCGGGGAGGACCAAAGCGCCGTGGTCGTCGCGCATGCGCAGGAGGACCTCGAACTGGGCCGCCTCCCCCGTGAGGAGGTCGACGATCGGCTGCGCCACCAGGGCGAACCGGTCCTCTTCGATCGCCACGCGGATCCGCTCGGCCCAGGTCACGCGCCCCCGCATCCGCGCCTGGGTATGCTCTCCGCCCGAGCACAGCGCCACCTGGTTTCGCCCCGCCTCCTTGGCGTCGTACATCGCCAGGTCGGCGTTGACGAGGATCTCCTCGCCGTCGGCCGCCTCGCCCCCCTCGAACATCGCCACGCCGATGCTCGCCGTGATCGTTCGGTCGCGCATCCGCGGCACGCTGATCCGCTCCGCCCGCAGGGCGTCAAGCAGCTCGCCGGCCACCGCCTGCGCCGTCGCGGCGTCGGCCCGCGGAAGGAGCACGGCGAACTCGTCCCCGCCGAGGCGCGCCAGCACGTCGCTCGTGCGCAGGCGAGCCGACAGGACGTTGGCCACCCGCGCGATCAGTCGATCGCCGGCGTGGTGGCCGAGGGTGTCGTTGATGTACTTGAAATGGTCGAGATCGAGGAGCAGGAGGGCCCCGTCGCTGCCGTAGCGCCGCACCAGATCGGCGTGCGCCTCCAGCCGGCCGGCGAAGCTCGCCCGGTTGATCAACCCGGTCAGCGGGTCGTGGGTGGCCAGATACTGGAGGTTCTCCTCGTAGTGGCGCCGGTAGGTGATGTCCTGTACCTGCACCAGGCAGCGCAGGCGCTCGCCCGAGCGGTCGCGGATCCGCGTCGCCTGGACGGCCACCCAGATCGGGTCGCCGCAGGCGTGGATGAACCGCGTCTCGACCTTGTACTCCCCGGCGCCGCCGCTCTGCAGCTGGCCGAGCGCCTCGCGCCCGCAGAGCAGCTCCTGCGGATCGAGCAGCGCGTCGAACCGGCAGCTCACCAGCCGGTCCGTCGGGTAGCCGCTGAGCGCACACAGCGCCTCGTTGACCCGCAGCACCCGCCCCCCCTCGTCGGTCAGCGCCATGCCGATCGGCGAATCGTCGAAGGCCCCGCGGAAGAGCTCCTCGGCCGCCGCCAGCTCGGTGAGCGCCCGCTTGCGCTCGGTGATGTCGCGGATGGTGCTCGACACCAGCATCCCCTCGTCGGTCTCCAGCGGGCTCAGGCTGATCTCGACCGGAAACTCGCTGCCGTCCTTGCGCCGCCCGTAGAGCTCGCCGCCGGCGCCCATCGGCCGGGCGCTCGCGCTGCGCAGGTAGGACTTCATGTCGTGGCGATGGCGCGCCCGATGCCGCTTGGGCAAAAGCTCGCCGACGCTCTGCCCGATCAGCTCCTCCCGTCGATAGCCGAAGAGCCGCTCGGCCTGGGCGTTGACGAGGGCGATGTGGCCGTGGGCGTTGACGATGACCATCGCATCCGGCGCCGACTCGAGCAGCCCGCGAAACTTCCGCTCCGATCCCCACAGCAGGCGGTCGCGCCGCATCAGTCGGCGGGCGACCCGGAAGTAGGCGTGCCTCAAGCGGTAGACGACCCACCGGACGACCTCCCCCAGGGTGACCATCAGGGACGCACGGTCAGGTTCCCCGGAGGGCGCACGCCGGCCGCCTATCGCCGCGGCGCGACGTCGGTCTCGGGCGGCATACCCGGATCGCGCCGGTACGGCAGCTGATCGAACTTGAGCCTGAGGTTGCGCTTGCGGAAGTAGCGGAACGCAGGCCCGTAGGTGAAGCGCTGGAAGTTCGCCGCCGCGTTCCCCCACCGGTCGGGCTTCATGAACGGCATAAACCTGCCGGGGAAGCCGGGCATCGTGCAGCCGATGCAGATCCCCCCGACGTTCGGGCAGCCCCCCACCCCGTTGACCCACCCCCGCAGCGGGACGTTGCACTTGACCATCGGGCCCTTGCAGCCGAGCTTGACCAGACAGCGCGGGTCGTTGCCGTACTCGGTGGCGAAGCTCCCCTGCTCGGTGAAGCCCGCCCGGCTGCAGCTTTCCCGCGTCGTGCGGTCGAAGATCCAGCGCGGCCGCAGCAGCTCGTCGAGCAGGGGAGCCGGCGCCATCCCACCGAGGTGCAGGACGACCTCGAGCAGCACGCTGGTCATGTTGTCGGGCTGGGCCGGACAGCCCGGGAGGCAGACGATGGGCAGTCCGCCTCTGGTCCGCCAGTCCCAGCCGAGATACTCGGGCAGGCCGATCGCTCCGGTCGGGTTGCCGCGCATCGCCGGAACGCCGCCGTAGGTCGCGCACGTCCCGACCGCAATCACCGCCGCCGCCTTCGGAACGAGGCGGTCGATCCATTCGTTGACGGTGATCGGCTGGCCGTCGAACGGGTCCACGCCGAACCCCGTCCAATGGCCCTCGCCGCTGCGCGACTCATCGCCGATCGCGCCCTCGACGACGAGGACGAACGGGTCGAGCTCGCCGTTCTCGGCGTCATACCACGCCCGCATGTACTCCTCGCCGACCTCGAAGGCCAGCATCTGGTTGTGGAGCACGATGTGCGGCATGTCGGGGATGATCCCGTCGAGTAGATCTTCGATGCTCGGGTTGGTCGCCGACGTCATCGCCACGCTCTCCCCGTCACAGCCGAGCCCCGCCGTCATCCACAGCACATGGACGGTCAGGCGCGCCGGTCGCTGCTCGACGACGGGCTCTGCGCGGTCACAAGTGGGCAGTGAGGTGGCCGCCATCGTATTTGAATCGGAGCCCCACGCCCCCGATGCCATCGAACATCCGTCCACCCCGGCCGCCGCGGCGGGCCTACCTCGGTCAGCGCCAGAGCGGCGCGGCCGCGGCGAGTGCTACCAGTAGCGACGGCGCGGCGGCAGCCCCCGGCGGTCCACCGAGCGACCGATGTAGCCGCCGCGCGAGCGGCGCACCGCGTAGACCAGGCCAATGGCGCACAACACCGACAAGACGAAGCCGGTGCCGCTGGTTCCGTGGAGGGCGCGGACGAGGATGCCGGCGATGAACGACCCGCCGATGCCGATCAGGATCGTCATCCCGATTCCCATCGGGTCCGGGCCCGGGACGAAGAGGCGGGCGAGGGCGCCGACGACGAGACCGACGAAGACGAGCGCGAGGAGGTAGGCGAGCATGGTCAGAGGATACCCGGCACTCGCGGCGACTAACCACGGCCGCCGGCGGGTAACAGCCGCACGCCCAAGCTTCCGGCCCGAGGGGACAAGCCATCCATGCCCGACAATCTCCGCTGCTGGTTCGCCGCTTCGCACGAGGAGTTCCCTCCGTCGGCCCTGCTCGAGCAGGCGATGGCCGCCGAACGCGCCGGCTTCGACGGCATCGGCTGCTCCGACCACTTCGCGCCGTGGTTCCCCGAAGGCCAGTCCGGCCAGGCCTGGGTCTGGCTGGCCGCCGCCGGCCAGCGCGTCCACCTGCCGATCGGCACCGGCGTGACGCCCGTCATCCACCGCTACCACCCCGGTGTCATCGCCCAGGCCTTCATGACTCTCGAGGAGCTCTATCCCGGCCGTGTCTTCCTCGGAGTCGGGTCGGGGGAGTCGCTCAACGAAGTGCCGCTCGGACTCGACTGGCCTGACCCGAAGGAGATGCTCGACCGCTTCGACAAGGGGCTCGAGGCGATCCGGCGGCTCTGGGACGGCGATACGGTGACCATGGACGGCGGCTGGTTTGGCCTCAAGGACGCCAAGCTCTACACCCGGGCTCGGACGCGCCCGCGGCTCTACGTCTCGGCCTTCGGTCCCCAGGCGGCCAGGATCGCCGCCCGCCACGGCGATGGCCTGTGGACGCTCGGCGACCCCGAGCAGGCCCCGGAGATCATCGGCGCCTACCGCGACGCCTGCGCCGAGTTCGGGCGCGACCCCGGCGAGATCATCCTTCACACCGGCGTGGCCTGGGCCTCCTCCGAGGAAGAGGTCATCGCCGGGGCACGCCGCTGGAAGCCGACCCAGCTGCCGGCCGTCTACCGCGACGACATCCACGACCCCGAGCAGATGCAGAAGCTCGCCCGGGATGAGCTCACCGACGAGGAGTTCGCCCACGAGGGATTCGTCGTCAGCGCCGACCCCGAGCACCACATCGAGCGCCTGCGCCGGATCGCCGAGCTCGGACCCACCGTGATCTGCGCCCAGTTGATCGGCCAAGCCGATCCGCTCGGGACGATCCGCACCTACGGCGAGCAGGTCCTCCCGGCCCTGCGCCGATCTGTCTGACCCCGGTCCCCCGCCCGGAGCGGCGCTCGACCGCCTGTCCCTGAAAACGACGACGCGCCCGCCCACCCGGGTTTGGCCGGGCGGCACGGGCGCTGGATGTTCGAAGTCCTGCGTCGCTAGGAGCGGGGACCCTCGCTGCCGGCCCGGTCCGGATCCGCTGCTCCGGCGCCTGAGCCGGTGTCCGCGCCCGGCGCGTCCGAGTGGTCGGTCGGCCCGGGTGTGTCACCGTGCTCGGTGCCGCCCCCGTGGCCGCCCTCCTGGTAGGCGCCGGCGTCGCCGGTACCCTGGTCGCCGGTGATCCCGCGCGATCCCGGATCGGCTTCCGCTTCGCGTCCGTCACCGTATGCGTGCAGCGTCGTGTCGGGCGCCTCGTCGGCTGCTTGGTTTCCCTGTTCGTCAGGCATGTGTCTCCTCGTCTCGTCGTTTTCGTTGTACGTGCCGCCTCGAACCGACCGGACCGGCGCAAGCGGGCCCGGGAACGACTCACGCGTGAAGAGCACCGCCGGGCCGCTCGTGTGAGCCGGACGGCGCTGGCGCTCCAGGCGAATGCGGCTACGCCGGCGGAGCTCCGCGCGGCGGGCGCGAGGCGTCCGCGCGACCCGGGCTCTCGGGGTCGATGTGATCGTCGGCGTCGCTGCGTCCGCCATCTCCCGCGTCGCCCTCGGGGTCGGCCGCGCCGGCTCCGGAGCCGGTGTCGGCGCCGGGCGCGTCGCTGTGGTCGGTCGGACCCGGGGTCGCGCCCCCGGACGGGTTCTCGCCCCCGTGACCACCCTCCTGGTAGGAGGCTTCGTCGCCTGTGCCCTGATCCCCGGTGATGCCGCGCGAGCCCGGTTCGGCGTCCTCGTCGCGGCCGTCTCCGTGGGCGTGCAGGCTCGTGTCGGGTACGTCAGCGGTCTGGTTTCCCTCTTCGTCAGGCACGTTGCCTCCCTTATCGCTTGCGATTGGTGCTTTCCTGTCGCTACCCTCGGCCGCAGCCGACAAAACCGCCGCTACTCAACGGGGCCGAACCCGCGGAACGTCTCGGTCAGCTCGCGATCGGCGTCGTCCTCCTCGGTCGAAGGCGGGGACGGATCCGGGGAGGGCTCGTCTTCCTGCCGGGAGGCCAGGTCGGCGTTGGTCTGGTGCGCCGCGCTTTCGAGCAGGTGACGAAGCCCGCCGACCGAGTCCGCGTCGACGGCGGCGACCTTGATCTGACCCCTGGCCACCGCGATGTCCCCCCAGCGGCCGGAGTCGAGGCGGGAGACCACACCCGCCATGTGCTCCGACCACTTCTTCGACGGCTCCCCCGTCAGCTCGACGGTCAGGCCGCCGGCATCGACGACGGCGGTTGCCCAGTCGATCTCCCGCGGCTCCTCGACGGCGGCCATCGCGCTGTCAGCTCTGCTTCGCCGAGATCGCCCGACGCAGCTGAGACTTGTTCATCTTGGAGCGACCGTCGATCCCCAGCTGGCGGGCCTCGTTGTAGAGCTGGTCGCGCGTCGGCCCCTTGGCCCGCCGGGTACCTGAGCGCAGTCCGCCGCGCCGGCCCGATGAGATGTCCTTGACCGAGGTCTGCGAGCTGGTCCTCGTCTCGCCGGCCCGGGCTCGCTCCTTGTTGACCGTCCGGGCTGCGATCTCCTCGGCGCGGTCCTCCGAGCGGCCCTGCTCGAGTTGGCTCTCCTTGATGTGCTCGTACTGGCGGGCGCGCTTGCTGCCCTTCTTGACGCCGCTCGGCGGCATGGCCACCACTCTCCCTTCCGGCAAAACCGATCCGTGCTCCGGGCGGCGCTCGCCGCCCCGGAGGCGCTACGGGCGGAGTACCCCCGCGTGATCTCGCCAAACGTGCTCAGCGCGCGGTCGCGCGCCCCGGCTCGGCCGCCATGCCGCTCGGCACCCGGAGGCGCCGCAGGGCGAGCGCGGCCGTGTCGTCGGCCTGAGCGCCGACCTGGAAGCCGGTGAGGCGGCCGTCCAGGCGGTCGAGCAGCGCGTCGACCGAGAGGCCGGCGGCCTCGGCGACCAGGAGGCGCAACCGCTCGTCGCCGAAGCGACCCGCCTCGCCCACCGTGTCGGTGACGCCGTCGGTGTAGAGGAGGAGCATCTCCTCGGCTCCGACGTCGATCGCCGTCTCGAGCCACGCGGAGTCGTCGAAGGCGCCGAGCAGGGGACCGGGCGCGCCGATCGTCCGGATCGTCCCGGCGTCGCTGATCAGCAGCGGCAGCGGGTGGCCGGCCGAGCTGAGGGTGAGCCGCTCGCCCGAGACATGCAGGCACAGCAGGCTGCAGAGCGAAAGCCGGGGCTGGCTGCGCAGGGTGGCGTCGAGCCGACCGAGGATCCGCTCCGGCCGCGGCGTATCCTCGGCGATGATCCGCGCGCTGTGCCTGACCAGCGCCGTCATCGCCGCGGCGGCCACGCCCTTGCCCGTCACGTCGCCGATCATCAGCAGCCAGCCGCCGTCGACCGCGAAGACGTCGTAGAAGTCCCCGCCGACCTCCATCCCCTCGCCGGCCGCCCGGTAGAGCGCGGCGAGCTCCCATCCGTCGATCTCCGGGAGGGCGTCGGGGAGAAGGCTCCGCTGGAGGGTCGCCGCGATCTGCGAGCGGCTCGTGTAGAGGCGAGAGTTCTCGACCGCGGTCGCCGCCCGGTCGGCGATCTGCCGGGCCACGGACAGGGCCTCGGCGTCGAAGCGCCGGTGGGACTCGGCGTTGACCAGGGTCATTGCCCCGATCGTCCGCCCGGAGGTGCGCAGCGGCACGATCATCACCGAGCTCATGCCCACTTCGCGCAGGAGCGCCAGATGCTCCTCGTTGTGCGCGCCGCCGACGAGCATCGCGTCGGAGATCTCTGGATAGAGCTCGGCCAGGCCGGTGTAGAAGACGCGGCCGAGACCCTGGTTGGGGTCGAGCTCCTCCTGCTCGTGGCCGCGGAGCCGCTCGGCCAGCACGAGCTTCTCCGGGTCGGAGTGGGCCACCGCCACCGGGATCCGCTCGCCGCGGTCGCCGACGAAGTCCACGCCGCACCAGTCGGCGAAGCCCGGCACCGCCAGCGAGGCGACGTTGCGCAGCGTCTGCTCGTAGTCGAGCGACGACGCCAGGATGTCCGACGCCTCGGCGAGCAGCCGGGTGCGGAGCTCGGCCCGCTTCACGGTGGTCAGGTCCTCGATGATGGTCACCGCCCCCTCGAGCTCGCCGTCGGCGTCGCGCAGGGCGGTCGTCTTCAGGAGGCGCCAGTGCTCCTCGCCGGTCACGCGGTGGACGACGTTCATCAAAAGTGGCGGCGAGGACTGACCGGCGAGCAGCCGGACCGAGGGCACGTCCTGCATCTCGAGCTCGCGGCCGTACTCGTCCTTGACGATGTACTCGGCCATGATCGTTCGGGGCTGGGCCGCCCGCAGCGCCGCGATCGACGCGTAGCCCAGCGAAGCCAGGGCCGCCCGGTTCGCGTAGACGATGTGATCCTCTAGGTCCCGGATCGTCACCGCCTCGGCCAGCGAGTCGACCACGCCGGTGAAGCGCTTCTCGATCCCGTGGAGGGCCTGTTCGAGCCTCGCCACCAAGCGGGCCCGCTCCTGCTCGCCCTGCTCCCGGGCCGAGACGTCGTCGACGAAGGCGTGAAAGGTCCAGCCGTCCCGGCCGCGCGTCGCCGAAGTGGTGGCCTCGGCGGGAAACTCCGTCCCATCGGCCCGCACCGCCCGCAGCTCGCGGCGCTCCCCCAGCCGCAGCCCCTCGCCAGTCTCGAGGAACTCGCGCACCCGACGCCGGTGGGACGCGCGGAAGCGCTCGGGCAAGATCGTCTCGGCGAGCACCCGGCCGAGCGCCGCCTCCCGCGGCAGACCGAAGATCGACTCGGCCTCCCGGTTCCAAGCTACGAGCCGGCCGTCCTCGCCCATCGATACGTACGCGCTCGGCGCAGTGTCGAGAATCCCCTGAAGTTCCCCAGGCTCCATCACCCGAGACTACTGGGCGGTGCCCCTCCAGACCACCCACCGTCGGGACGCGAACGCGCCCGGTGCCCGGTCGCCCGGACCGGAGCCCGCGTCGCTGCTAGGTCGGGCGGCCTGTCCACTTACGGCGAGACACCGACGGCGCCGCGGCGCGCCCGCCGACCGCGTGTCACCAGCCCTCTCACGCACATGGCCACGCACCCGCCCCCGCACATCGCCGCCACCGGCCATCCGGCGAGTTCCGCGACGCCCGCCCCAGGCGATCTCCGCCCCATAGGTCGGCTGCCGGCGCTCACAACATCCCGACCCGAGGAAAGAGAGACACGACCGAGGATGTGACCGGGTTCACCCAGAGCTCCCTCGCCGAGGTCGGCAAGCGCACACCGGTGCTCGCCCGCTCTCGACCGTGGGCCGGCGAGCAGGGCTTTCCCGACACCGTGCGCGACCCGCGCCGGTTCGCGCTGAAGTTCCACACATCGACGAGGGCAACTACCGCCAGGTCATGAGCGACGAGCAGCGCGACCAGCTCGTGGCCACCATCGTCGCGCACGCCTCCGACGGACTCAGCGACACCATGCGGCGGCGTGTCGTCGCCTGCTGGGCGAGTGTCGACCCGGGCCTCGGGCCGGCGTCGCCGCCGGTCTCCGACCCGGCAACGGCATCACGGCGACCGGGCCCAGAGCGACGCCCCGGCGCTGGTCGCCGCCCGCGCCGACCGCGCCTGAGCGGCACCCGGCACCGGCCGACCTCGGGGGCCGCCGGCGACCCCGCCGGCCCCAGCCCATCGGCAACCCCGGCCACCGGCAACCCCGGCCCTCCGGCAACTCCGGCCCACCGACAACCCCGCCCACCGGCAACCCGGCCCACCGACAACCGCCCGCCCACCGACGACCCAGCCAACCGGCCACCCCGCCGGGCCGGCGCGGCTCAGGGCACGCAGTTGATCGAGATCTGGTGGAGCAGCCAGCCGGCGGACGCCGCCCGGGCGAGCTGCACCGATCCCTGGCACTGCTCGGTCGCCGTGTCGGTGACCGATGTCGTCCGCACGGCCACCGTCGCCGTGCTCGGGCTCTGGGCGACCGTCTGGGCCTGGTGGAAGGTGATGCTCCGCACGTGGCTCTGCTGCGCCGCGAAGCTGGAGTATCCGGCGAGCTGGGCGCGGAAGGCCGGGTCGGCCAGCGCCCATGCCTGGGCGTACCGGTGGTGGGCCGCGAACCCGTAGAAGGACTCGACCGCCGCCGCCGAGCTCCCCGGCGCCGCCGCGGCCCCGGCGCCGCCGACCGCCGCCCCGGCCGAACCCGACGCCGCCCCGGTCGAAGCCGTCGCGGCCGCCCCGGAAGTCGTCGCCGCGCCGGTCTTCGCCCGGGCCGGCGCGCGGCGCCCGGCCGAGGAGGCGGTCCGCTTGGCCGGGGCCGGCCCCCCGCCCGAGTCCGCCAGTGCCAGCGCCAGGACGGCCAACGCGAAAGCGGTGAGCGCGGCCAGCAGAAGCACGGGCCTTCGGCGGAGACCTCCGGCGATCCCGGCGCCGTCACGCCGAGGGAGCGCCGACCGCGGAGGGGAGGCCGGCGGCGCTGAGAGCGCGGGCTCGCGAGCCGGTGCCGGTGCCGGCGCGGGGGGCGGGGCGGCCACGCGGCGCACCGCGGGCACCGGCGCCGTGTCGGGGGCGGGCGGTGGGGGCGCGGCGACCGGGGCGGTCCGGCCCTGCGGGCCGAGCGCCGCCCGCAGCCGGTCGATGAGCTCCCCGGCGCTCCGCGGCCGCCGCGCCGGGTCGGCGGCCATCCCGCGCTGGAGCACGGCGGCGACCGCCGGGTCGGCGTGGGTCGAGACCGCGCAGAGGTCAGGCGGCGGCCGGGTGGCGATCGCATGGGCCAGGGCCACCGGGTTGCTCTCCGGCCGCGCCTTCTGGCCACTCAGGATCTCGAAGGCCACCACCGCCAGGGCATAGATGTCGACCGCCGGGGTCGCCGCCGCCCCCTCGAGCTGCTCGGGCGCCATGTAGCTGAAGGTCCCGAGGATCTCCCCGGCGTTGGTGATCTGCGTCCGGTCGGCGGCCACCGCGATCCCGAGGTCGGCGAGCTTGATCGCCCCCTCCCGCCCGAGCAGGATGTTGGCCGGCTTGACGTCGCGGTGGACGATGCCCCGGGCGTGGATCGCGTCGAGCGCGGCGGCCACGCCGTCGAGGACCTCGAGGGCGAGCGCCCGGGGCAGGCCGCCCGAGCGCTGGATCGCGTCGCGCAGCGTCTCGCCGGCCACGTACTCCATGACGATGACCAGGTCGCCGTCGGCCCGGGTCTCGACGTCGTAGATCGAAACGAGGTTCGGGTGGCTGAGCGACGCCCCGACCAGCGCTTCGCGCCGCAGCCGCGAGATCGCCCGGGCGTCGCCCCCGGCGTGGACCCGCTTGAGGGCGACCCGGCGCCGGAGCATCATGTCCTCGGCCAGAGTCACCGTGGCCATGCCCCCGGCGCCCAGGCGCTGGATTACGCGGTAGCGCGCGACGTCGTCGGTAACGGCCATTACACCCGGCTTACCCCGCGGGCGGGCAATTGCCACACCGACCTGCCCGGACCCGCGGCTCAGCGGCCGCGCAGGCGGCTGTGGCGCGCCCCGTAGGCGAAGTAGACGACCAGGCCGACGGCCATCCAGACGAAGAAGCGCAGCCAGGTCGCGGCCGGGAGGTTGAGCATCAGGTAGACCGAGGCGAGCACCGAGAGGATCGGCACCAGCGGGACAAGCGGCGTGCGGAAGCTCCGCTCGAGGTCGGGGCGGGTCCGGCGCAGGACCGGGATCCCGATCGCGACGAGGACGAAGGCGAACAGCGTGCCGATGTTGACGAGGTCGGCCAGGGTGTCGAGCGAGAGGAGCGCCGAGAGCGCGGCCACCGCCACGCCGGTGACCACGGTCGACCGGTAGGGGGTCTGGAAGCGTTCGGAGACCTGGGCGAAGACCGGCGGCAGGAGCCGGTCGCGGCTCATCGCGAAGAACACCCGGCTCTGGCCGAGCATCAAAATGAGCATCACCGTGGTCAGCCCCGCGAGGGCGCCGAAGGAGACGATCTGGGCGATCGTCGTCTGCCCGACCGCGATGAAGGCCTTGGCCAGGGGGGCGTCGGTGCTGAGCTTGTCGTACTTGACCATGCCGGTCACCACCAGCGAGACGGCCACGTAGAGCACGGTGCAGATCAGGAGCGACCCGAAGATCCCGATCGGCAGGTCGCGCTGGGGCTTCTTGCTCTCCTCGGCCGCGGTGGCCACGATGTCGAAGCCGATGAAGGCGAAGAAGACGAGGGCCGCCCCCGTGAAGATGCCGCCGACCCCGAACGAACCGCTCCCCAGGCCGATGTCCTGGAGCAGGCTGCTGGGCGCCGACGCCCCGGCGGCGCCCTTCGAGCCCGACGGCGGGATGAACGGGTGGTAGTTCGAGCTCTTGATGTAGGACAGGCCGGCGAAGATGACGAGCAGCACGATCGTCAACTTGATCGCCACGATCACCATGTTGAAGCGCGTCGACATCCGGATGCCGAAGCACAGGAGGCCGGTGAGGATGAGGACGATCGCCGCCGCCGCCAGGTTGTGATGGCTGCCGTCGGCCCAGGTCGGCAGGTTCAAACCGAAGGTGTCGTGGAGGACCACGCGGAAGTACTTCGACCAGCCCGAGGCGACCGTGGCCGCCCCGAGCGCCAGCTCGAGGATCAGGTCCCAGCCGATGATCCAGGCCACCAGCTCGCCGAGCGTGGCGTAGGAGAAGGTGTAGGCCGACCCGGCGACCGGGACGGCCGAGGCGAACTCGGCGTAGCACAGGGCGGCCAGGCCGCAAACGACCCCGGCGGCCACGAAGGACAGGGCGATCGCCGGGCCGGCGAGGGTTCCCGCCGCCTTGCCGGTGAGGACGAAGATGCCCGTCCCGACGATCACCCCGACGCCGAGGACGACGAGGTCGATCGGCCCGAGCGCTCGCCGCAGCCGGTGGCCCGGCTCGTCGGTGTCCTCGATCGACTGCTCGACCGTCTTGGTACGCATCAGGTCCACGGCAAACTCCCCCTCGCGTCTCGCCCGGCGCAGCTCATACCTTGGCGGCTCCCTACCCGGCGGCCGGCGCCGGCCAAACCGGCGGCGCCGGCGACCCGCGCCGGCGCGTGCGACCCTCGGCGGCGCGGCGGATCCGTTTAGGCTGCGCCGGATGGATCACGCGTTCAGCGCCCCGAGCTACACCGTCGGCGTCGAGGAGGAGCTGATGATCCTCGACGCCGAGACGCTCGACCTCGTCAACGCCATCGAGCAGCTGCTCGAGGACGCGCCGGACGGGAAGATCAAGCCCGAGCTGATGGAGTCGGTGCTCGAGGTCGCCACCGAGCCGTGGACCACGGTGGCCGAGGCGGCGATCGAGATCCGCGCCCTGCGCCGCCACGCCAGCGATGTCGCCGGCCGGCGCGGCCTGCGCATCGCCTCGGCCGGGACCCACCCGTTCGCCCGCTGGGAGGAGCAGCGGATCGTCGGGCGGCCCCGCTACCGGGCGCTGGTCGACGAGCTCGCCTTCGTCGCTCGCCAGGAGATCGTCTTCGGCATGCACGTCCACGTCGGCCTCGAGGATCCGGAGACGGCGATCGCCGTGGCCAACGGGCTGCGCCAGCACGTGCCGATGCTCGTCGCCCTCGCCGCCAACTCGCCGTTCTGGCGCGGCGAGGACACCGGCATGCTCTCGGCCCGGGTGCCGATCTTCAAGTCCTTCCCCCGGGTCGGGATCCCGCCCTTCTACCGCGATTGGGAGGACTACCAGCAGCGGATGGCGCGGATGGTCAAGGGGCGCCTGGTCGACGATTACACCTATCTCTGGTACGACGTCCGCCCCCACCCCAAGCTCGGGACGGTCGAAATTCGGGCGATGGACGGGCAGACGCGGGTCGAGCACACCGTCTCGATCGCGGCCCTGATCCAAGCGCTGGTGCGCAGCCTGGCCGTGGCCTACGCCGACGGCGAGCCGGTCGTCGAGCATCCGGCCGAGCTGCTCGAGGCCAACAAGTGGGTCGCCGCCCGCTACGGCCTCGACGGCCGGGTGCTGGACCCGGCGACCGACAAGATCGTCCGCCTCGGCGAGCTGACCGACCGGCTGCTCGAGCCGCTGCGCGAGCACGCCGAGGATCTCGGCGGGACGGCCGAGCTCGACGGGATCTGCGACCTCCTCGACCAGGGCAACGGCGCCGAGCGCCAGCGCTTGGTCTACGGGGCCAACCGCGACCTGCGCGAAACGATGGGCGAGATCATCAGCGCCTCAGCCGCCTAGGTGTAGCCTGGATCCCCGGGCGCGGCCGCGCATCTTCGGCGCCGCGTAAGTATTGGTACCCACACCCGCCCGTAGCCGCTACGCTGTTGGGAGCGGTTGCCGTCGGGGCTTTTGCCTCCCTCCTCCTTGCGTGCGATTCCACTCCTTCGAGGGGAGCTGATGGGACCCCGCTGTGCCCCGCACCGAAGAGCACCTCACGACCGGGATGCTGGCCGCGCAGATATCGCGAGCCATCGTCCAGATCTGGCATGAGTACACCGGCCGCGGCCCGACCAAGGCCCGGACGACGATCACCGAGGATCTCGTCGTCGTCCTGATGGCCGACACCCTGCTCAAAGCCGAGAAGAACCTCGCCTCCCACGGCAAGGCCGAGCAGGTGCTGAGCATGCGCCGGGCCTTCCAGGACACGATGCGCGACGACCTCACCGAGGCGGTCGAGCGCCTCACCGGCCGCAAGGTGGCCGCGTTCATGAGTCACAACCACGTCGATCCCGACCTCGCGGCCGAGCTCTTCGTCCTCGCCCCGCGGACGGATCCGCCGATCATCGACGGCCACAGCGGCGACGGGGCGGGCCCCTCGGCGTAGCCCGGCCGGCGGCCGCCGATGCCCGCCCGGGGGGCGCGACTCGGCTACGGTGTCGAAATCGACGGCTCCCACCCCTCCGGCCCGGGATCGGCGGCGTGAGCGTTACGGCGCGCGCCGACGGGCGGGCGCCGGAGGACCAGGCCCGGGACCTGACGATCGCCGACTGGCGCGGGCGCCGGAGCTTCCGGGCGGGCGACTTCCCGCTGGCGCGCCTGCTGGCCGCCAGGCAGGAGACGGTGAGCGTGGTGCTCCCGGCGCGCGAGGTGGCGGCCACGGTGGCGACGATCGTCGCCCGGCTGACCGCTCTGCGCGCCCAGGGCCTGATCGACGAGCTGGTGGTGATCGACGCCGCCTCGGCCGACGAGACCGCCGCCGTGGCGGCGGCGGCCGGCGCCCGGGTCCTCCAGGAGGACGCGGTCCTCCCGGCCTTCGGCCCGTGCCGCGGCAAGGGCGACGCGATGTGGCGGGCCCTGAGCGCGACGGCCGGCGAGGTCGTGGTCTACCTCGACGCCGACACCGAGGACTTCGACCCGCGGTTCCTGCTCGGCCTGCTCGGGCCGATCCTCTGCCATCCAGCCGAGATCGACTTCGTCAAGGGCGCCTTCACCCGTCCGCTGCGCCAGGGCGGCGCGATCCTTCCCGGCGAGGGCGGCCGGGTGACCGAGCTCGTCGCCCGCCCGCTGCTCAACCTCTACGCGCCCGAGCTCTGCGTGTTCGACCAGCCGCTCGCCGGGGAGCTCGCCGGACGGCGGTCGCTGCTCGAGCGGCTGCCGTTCAGCGCCGGCTACGGGGTCGAGATCGCCATGCTGATCGACGCCTGGCGGGAGGTCGGGCTCGACCGCATGGCCCAGGTCGACCTCGGCAGCCGCCAAAACCGTCACCAGCCGCTGCGGGCGCTCTCGGCGATGGCCTACGCCGTGGTCGTCGCCGCCACCGGCCGCTTCGGGGCCGGCGCCACGGGCGCGGGCGGGGGCGGGGCGCCGGGCGAGCTCGCCCTGCCGCCGCTTCGGCCGGGCGGGCCGATGGAGCTGCGGCCGGTGACGACCCTCGAGCGGCCGGCGCTCACCGCGGCACGTTCACGCCCACCTCGGTCACCAGCGCCGTGACCAGGGCGGCCGGCGTCACGTCGAAGGCGCGGTTCTCGACCGCCATCCCCGGCGGGGCGATGCGCGCCCCGGCCAGCCCGGTGACCTCCTCGCCCGGGCGGTGCTCGATCGGGATCCGATCGCCGTTGGGGCAGTCGCGGTCGATCGTCGAGGTCGGGGCGGCGACGTAGAAGGGGATGTCGTGGTGGCGGGCCAGCACCGCCAGCCCGTAGGTCCCGACCTTGTTGGCGACGTCGCCGTTGGCGGCGATCCGGTCGGCCCCGACGACGACGCAGTCGACGAGCCCGGCCGCCATCAGCGACGCGGCCATCACGTCGGCGATCAGCGTCGCCGGGATGCCCAGCCGGTCGAGCTCCCAGGCGGTCAGCCGCGCCCCCTGGAGGACGGGGCGGGTCTCGTCGACCCAGACCGTCGGCCGCCGCCCCTGCTCGTGGGCGGCGCGGATCACCCCGAGCGCGGTGCCGTAGCCGACGCAGGCCAGCGCGCCGGCGTTGCAGTGGGTGAGCACGCGGGCGTCGTCGGGGAGGAGCGCGGCTCCGAAGGCGCCGATCCTCCGGTTGCGCTCGAGATCCTCGGCGGCGAGGCGGAGCGCCTCGGCGAGGGGGTCGTCGGCCGCCCGGGCGCACTCGACGCCCCAGGCGAGGTTGATCGCGGTGGGCCGCGTGGCGACCAGCCGGCGGGCGGCCTCCTCGAGCGGCTCGCCGGTGGCGGCGGCGAGGGCGACGCCCATCGCCCCGGCGACGCCGAGCGCCGGCGCCCCGCGAATGGCGAGCGTCTCGATCGCGGCGCAGAGCTCGGCGACGGTGGCCGCCTCGAGCAGGACGAGCTCCCCGGGGAGGCGGCGCTGGTCGATCAGGACGACGCGTCCGTCGCGCCAGGCGATCGTCGGCGGGATCGGGTCGGCCGTCATCCGCCGACCGCGGCCCGGGTCGCTCTGACCGCCTCGGCGGGGCCGCCGGGATGCTCGTAGGCGGCCGTCCCGAGCAGCAGCATCAGCCCGTCGCCCCCGGCCCGGCCGACCTGGGCGGCGGCGTTGGCGGGGCCGACACCACCGCCGAGCACGGCGACCGACGGCCTGGCTCCGCCGCAGGGGTCCCGCACGGCGGCCAGGTTCTTTTCGATGGAGCAGTCATCCTCGTAGAGCCCCCCGGCGAAGGCGCCGACGATCACGTGGTCGGCCCCGCACAGCCGTGTGAGCCGGGCGAGCACGGCGCCGGTGGCGCCGAAGTGCTCGTTGCGGGCGTAGGGGCCCGAGCCGGCCCGGTGGGCGAGGATGGGGACGCCGAGGCCGGCCTGGCGGAGCGCGAGGACCGAGTCGAGTCCCTGGGCGAAGGCGTTGACCATCAGCCCGGTGGCGCCGAGCTCGACGACCCGGGCCGCCCGATCGAGCAGCGTGGCCGAGGGCCCGGTGATGTTGGGGCAGTAGACGACGCCGGGCGGGAGGATCGCGGCCACGGCGCGGACGCGGTCCTCGAGCGGACAGAAGGGCGGGTCGCCGAGGACCTCGTCGTCCTTGATCAGGTCGGCTCCGCCGCGGATGCCGAGGGCGGCCACGGCGGCGAACTCGTCGGGGCCCAGGCCGAGCTGGGGCTTGACGATCAGGCCGACCTCGGGCCGGGCTCCGGCCGCCGCGCCGAGGGCCGGGCCCGGAAGGAGGGCCCCGGGGAGGTCGAGGTCGACCAGGCGGCAGTGGGTCAGCGCCCGCTTCTCGGTGGCCTCGCCGGCGACGAGCGTCGAGACGAGCAGGGGGACGTTGACCTCGGCGCCCCAGATCTCGTCGGGGAAGTCGAGGACGACGAGCCCGCCGCGGTCGGCGACGATGCGGCCGCGGACATGGTCGGGTCCGGTGTCGAGCCCGGTGGTCAGGAGCCGGGCGAGCGAGGCGGCCGAGCCGGGGGGCGCGACCTCGAAGCTGGCGCGGATCACCGGGGTGATCGTAGCGGCGCCGGTTGCGCGACCGATTTCGCGCAAGCCGGGCGGGGCCGCCCGTAGGTCGCACCGTGGCGCGGCGCGGTCGGCTCGGCGCCGTCCGCCGCCGGCACAACACGCATCGCCTCAACCGCCCTGGTCGAGGCGACGCGCGTTGGATGGTCCGCCGTGCGTTCCGGCGCGGCGGTCGCATTCTGGATCGCGTCCGTCGGCTCGCTGACAGTCTCACCCGGCGGGGGCCGGCGTAAACCGTCGGCGTCCGCGGGCGGCGGGTCGCGCGGTCAGCGGGCGGCGGGTCGCGCGACAGCCGGCGGCTGGCGGCTGGCGGCTGGCGGCATCTTCCCCTCGGCGCGGTGCCCGGCGGCGCGGCGGATCGAGGCTGAGGCCGCCGTCGGCGACCCGTGATCGCCCTCCTGCGGCTCAACTACGACCGGGCGGCGACCCGGATCGGGGCCGCCGCCGCCGTGACCGACGCCCGCGAACCCGGGCGCCGGCGGTTGCGCTCCGGGGGCTACCGGACGGGGATCGGGGCCGCCGCCGCCGTGACCGACGCCCGCGAACCCGGGCGCCGGCGGTTGCGCTCCGGGGGCTACCGGACGGGGATCGGGGCCGCCGCCGCCGTGACCGACGCCCGCGAACCCGGGCGCCGGCGGTTGCGCTCCGGGGGCTACCGGACGGGGATCGGGGCCGCCGCCGCCGTGACCGGCGCCCGCGAACCCGGGCGCCGGCGGTTGCGCTCCGGGGGCTACCGGACGGCCATCCCCGAGAGCCCGGCCCCGAAGGCCTGTGGCGTCGAGCCGATCAGGGTCAGGTCGCCGTTGCTGGCGATGCGGTAGGCGTCGATGCGGCTGATGTCGCCGCCGAACACCGACGGGATCGTGACGTAGAGGTAGCGCCCGTCGCCGGTGATGGCCTCGTCGGTCGGGAAGAGGACGGGGCCCATCGGCGTGTTCAGGGTCGGGGTGAGACCGAGGAGCGTGAGGCTCCCGTTGGCCCCGAGGGCGAACCGGGCGATCGTCTTGGTCGTGGTGTTGGTGATGTAGGCGTAGCGGTTGTCGGGGGTGACGGCGACCCAGCAGGGCGCTCCTCCGCTGGTCGACTTGTTGTCGATCGCCGTCAGTCCGCCGCCGGGGGTCTCGGTGTAGGTCGTGGCCGCGCCGCTGTGCTGCGAGAGCGCGTTCGAGACGACGAGGTGGCCAAGCTTGTCGAAGGCGAAGCCGAACGGGGTGACCGCGGCCGACGGGTGGGCTACCGCCGCGCCGGCGACGCCGCCGCTGAGCGCGAAGGAGTCGATCTTGCCGGTTGCCCGCTGGCTCACGAACAGGTTCTGCCCCGAGGGGTCGAAGCTGATCTGCGCGCTGGCGCCGGCCGGACCGGGTACCGAGAGCAGCTGGTTCGATCCCGCGATCGCCGTCATGACGCCGTTGCGGGCGAAGCGGAAGCCGGCGATGTTGCCGGTGTCCTGGTTGAGCACGTAGACGACGTTGCCGCGGCTGTCGACGCTGATCGGGAAGCTGCCGCCGGACGGCTTGCGGTCGATCAGCACGAGCCCGAGCGATGTCTCGAGGAACGAGCTGACGGTATTGCTGCCAGCGTTGACAGCGAAGAGGATCCGCCCGTTCGAGGCCAGGTTGACCTCGCCCTGGGAGTCGACGATCGGGCAGGCTCTCGTCGGCATCGCGCATTGCGCGGACGGGGCGCCGGTGCCGCCGGTGGGTACACGCTGGCGGACGGTGAGCGTGCCGTTGACGGCGCGATCGAAGACGACGACCTCGTTGATCGGGGCGGCGTTGGTCTCAACGTAGACGGCGCCGCGCAGACTGACCGGGCGGACGGTCTTGTGGTGCGTCTTGTGCTTGGCCTTGTGGTGGGCCGCCGCGGTGGCCGGCGTCGCCGCGACGCCGGCCGCGCCGACGAGCAGCAACCCAAGCGACAGCCTCCGAAATCGTCCACGCTTCCCCATCGCGAGCGTCATCATGACTCCCCTCTTCAGTTCACCCCGGTTTCGGCGACTCTACACCCGAGTTCTCGGGGGTGTAAAGAACATTTTGGAGAACGATCGGGGGGGCCCGCTCGGCCGAGGCTTACGCACGCCGATCAACCCGCCCGCCGCGCCGTGGACCCGACTCGAGCACCGGAGGCCGCCCCCCCGAGCCACCCCGCCAGGTAAGAAGCCCCGCGCAGACGGGGCTTCTCGAAGCGGCTGAAGGGACTCGAACCCTCGACCTGCTGCATGGCAAGCAGCCGCTCTAGCCAACTGAGCTACAGCCGCGTGTGGGTTCGAAGTCTACAACCAGCCGGGGCGGCAGCGCTTGTCATCGATCGGCCGGTCGGGGAGGATCCGGGCCATGCCGGCCCACCCGCGGCCACGGGGCGCCCCTGGCGATCCCCCGGTTCACCCGGCACCGGGGCGGCGCTCCCCGGGCGGGGTCGCGTGGGCGCGCGGGGGCGGGCGGTCGAGCCGGTGAAGGTCGTCGTCGCCCGGACGCTGCCGACGGCGGGGCTCGAGATGCTGCGCGAGCGATACGCGGTCGAGGTCGGCGGACTCGCCAGTGATCCGGCCTGGCTGGCCGAGCACGTCGCGGGTGCGGCGGCGCTCGTCGCCGATCCGACGGTGCCGATCGACGCGGCGCTGCTCGACCGGGCGGGCGCGGAGCTCCGGGTGGTGGCGAACTTCGCCGTCGGCGTCGACAACATCGATCTGGATGCGGTCCGCCGGCGGGGCGTCCGGGCGAGCAATACGCCAAACGTCCTGACCAACGCGACGGCCGAGCTGGCGGTGGCGCTGATGCAGGCGGCCGGGCGGCGGATCGCCGAGACCGACCGGATCCTGCGCCACGGCGAGTGGACCGGCTGGGAGCCCGAGCAGTTCATCGGTCGGGAGCTCGCCGGATCGACGGTGGGGCTGGTCGGCTTCGGCCGGATCGGGCAGCGGGTGGCCGAGCTGCTGCGGGGCTTCGAACCCCGCCTGGTGTTCACCGCGCGGCGGCCGATGGCGGCGGCGAGCCGCGTCGGAGCGGAGCGCGTCGAGCTCGGCGAGCTCCTGGCGGTCTCCGACTACGTGAGCCTCCATGTCGACCTGAACCCCTCGACCCGGCACCTGATCGACGCCGAGCGGCTCGCGGAGATGAAGCCGGGCGCGGTGCTCGTCAACACCTGCCGCGGCGCCGTGGTCGACACCGCCGCCCTGGTCGAGGCCCTGCGTTCGGGCCAGCTGGCCGGCGCGGGGCTCGACGTCTACGAGGACGAGCCGCGCGTGCCGGCCGAGCTCGTGGCCCTGTCGAACACGGTGCTCCTCCCCCACGTCGGCTCGGCCACCCGGGTCGCCCGGGACGCGATGGCCCGGCTGTGCGCCGAGAACGTGATCGCCGTGCTCGAGGGACGGGAGCCGCCGGCGCCCGTTGCTTGACTCGCGTGAGCTGAGGTCGCGCTCGTGAACGGCTTGCCGCGGGGTCAGGGGCGGCACTCGACGACCCCCTGACCGCGTCCTCCGCGCCAAGAGCCAGGCGACCGCCTCGTCGCAGAGCGCGAGCGCCGCGCCTCCCGTCGCCCAGCCGCCCCGCCGGATCTGGAGTTGGCTCACGGCTCAGGAGCTACCCGCCGCCGGCCGGCGCGCGATGCCGAACGGGCGCGGCCGGCCGGGCATCGGCGTCGGGCGAGCGCGGCGGCCGGCGGGCGGGTCGGGGCTCGAGAAGCGCATCACCCCGTCGTCGACGGAGCCGAAGCGGAGGGCGACGACATCGGCGGCGTAGTTCATGCGCAGCCTCCAGGGAGCCCGGGACCCGGACTTCGGTAGGTGGGCGAGCGACCGGAGCACGTAGTTGGGCGTGAAGTCGAGCAGCGGGCGCTCCACGATCGTCGGGTCGTCGTTGCGCGCGACGCACTGCCGGTGCCCGTGGCGGTCCATGTGCGACAGCAGGCGGCTGACGTACTCGCCGGTCAGGTCGGCCTTCAGCGTCCAGGACGAGTTGGTGTAGCCGAGGGCGAAGGCGAGGTTCGGGACGCCCTCGAGCATCATCCCCTTGTAGGTCAGGGTGCCGGCCAGGTCGGCTTCGGCGCCGTCGACGGCGAGCCGGATGCCGCCGAGCATGAGGAGGTTCAGTCCGGTGGCGGTGATGATCACCTCGGCGGCGAGCTCGGTTCCCGAGCGCAGGCGGATCCCGCCCTCGGTGAACGTGTGGATCTCGTCGGTGACCACCGAGGCGCGGCCGGAGCGGATCGCCCGGAACAGGTCGCCGTCGGGGACGAGGCAGAGCCGCTGGTCCCAGGGGTCGTAGCGCGGGCGGAAGTGGCGGTCGACGTCGTAGCCGGCCGGCAGCTGCCAGGCGGTCAGCGCCCGCAGCACCCGCCGCACGGCGGCCGGGCGGCGCTGGCTGACCTGGTAGAGCAGGATCTGCTGGAGGATGTTCTTCCAGCGGATGGTGGCGAAGGCGACGCGGTCGGGCAGGAGCCGGGCGATCGGGGCGGCGAGCGGATCTTCGGTGGGCAGCGTGAGGATGTAGCTCGGCGAGCGCTGGAGCATCGTGACGTGGGCGGCGCGCTCGGCCATGGCGGGGACCAGGGTCACGGCGGTGGCCCCGCTGCCGATCACCACCACGCGCTTGCCGGCGTAGTCGAGATCCTCGGGCCACTGCTGGGGGTGGACGATGGGGCCGGCGAAGCGCTCCCTCCCGGGGAAGCTGGGCGCGTAGCCGCGGTCGTAGCGGTAATAGCCGGTGCAGCCGAGCAGGAAGCCGCAGGTGATCCGCGTCGTCTCGCCGGTGGCGGCGTGCTCGACGTCGACCGTCCAGCGCGCCTCGGGCGTCGACCAGTCGGCCCGGACGACGCGCTGGCCGTAGCGGATCTTGCCGTCGATCCCGTAGGCCTCGGCGGTCTCGCGCAGATAACGGAGAATCGACGGGCCGTCGGCGATCGCCCGGGCCTCGGGCCAGGGGCGAAAGCCGAAGCCGAGCGTGTGCATGTCGGAGTCCGAGCGGACCCCCGGGTAGCGGAAGAGGCTCCAGGTGCCGCCGAGGTCCTCGCGTGCCTCGAGCAGCGCGAAGCTGCGCCCGGGGTGGCGCTTCTGGAGGTGGTGGGCGGCGCCGATGCCGGAGAGGCCGGCGCCGACGATCAGGACATCGAGATGTTCGTCGGGCATCGATGAGGGACGGTGGTGGGTCGGGGAGGAGCGGCGGGGACTTTATCCGCCGCCTTCCACGACAGGCCCGGGCGACTTGAAGAGATCCGACGCTCGTGCGAACATCTGTTCGTATGATCGTCTGCATCCTCCTTCCCCGCTTCGAGCTCGTCGTCGCCGTCGGCGGGGCCGAGGCCCTCGCCGGGCGGCCGGTCGCCCTGGCTCCGACCGGGGGCTCGGCCGCGGGGCGCCAGGCGATCGGCGAGGTCTCCGGGGCGGCGCAGGCGCTCGGCGTGCGGGCCGGCATGTCGCTCGGCGAAGCCCTCACCCGCTGCCCGGGGCTCGAGCTGGTGAGCGGGGACCCGATCGCCGTGGCCGGTGCCTGGGAGGGGATCCTGGGCAAGCTGGAGAGCATCGGCGCGGGAGTCGAGTCCCAGCGTCCGGGCCTGGTCTGCTTCGACACGGCGGGGCTGCGCGGGCTCTACGGGGGTTCCGAGGAGCGCGTCGTCGCGGCCGCGCGGCGGGCCGTCGGGGCACCGGCGCGCGTCGGTGGCGGACCGACCCGGTTCTGCGCCCTGGCCGCCGCGCTGACCACTCGGCCGCGCCGGACGGCGGTCGTGCGCGACAGCGCCCGCCTGTACCTCCGCAGCCAGCCGGTCTCCCTGCTGCGTTCGCGACCGCCGACGGCGCCCCTGGTCACCACGCTCGAGCGGCTGGGGATCGCGACGCTGGGGGAGCTGGCGGCGATGACTCCGGCGGCGGTGTCCGACCGCTTCGGAGCGGCGGGAGCCGAGGCTCACAGGCTCGCCCGAGGCGAGGACGATCCGCCCCGCCCCCGCCGGCCGGCCGAGCTCCTGGCCGAGTCGCTCGAGCTGCACGAGTCGGCCTCCGGGCCGGCGCTCGAGCATGCCCTCGGGGTGCTGATCGACCGTCTGCTCGCCCGCCCGGAGCGGCGCGGGCGGACCCTGCGCGGGGCCACGCTCGCCGCCCAGCTGGTCGGCGGCGGGAGCTGGCGGGAGTCGGTGGCCTTCCGCGAGGCCCTGGCCGATCCGCGGCGGATGCGCCTGGTGCTGGCGCCGCGCCTGGGGCTGCTGCCGGCGCCGGCGCTCGTGCTCGCCCTCACGGCCGAGCAGTTCGGGCCGGCCGCGGGGGGGCAGCGGTCGCTGATCGCCCCGGCCATCGAGCTGCGCCGGGAGCGGCTGCGAGAGGCGGTCCGCCAGGCCCGGGCGGCGGCGGGACGGACGCGGCGCTGCGGGTCGTGGCGGTCGATATCGCCTCGCGCGTACCCGAGCGGCGGATGATGCTCGCCCCCTTCGAATCGTGAGCGGAGAGCGGCGGCTGGGCGCCCCCCGGGCGGCGCGCGTGCGCACCGACCCCGAGGGCACGCCGACCCGGATCGACCGCCATGCGGTGGCCCAGGTGCGCGAGTCGTGGTTGATCGAGGATCGCTGGTGGACCGAGCAGCCGCTGCGGCGGCGCTACTGGGAGCTCGTCAGCGAGACGGGCCGCGACATCGTCGTCTTCCACGACCTGCTGACCGGCAGCTGGTTTCGGCAGCGATGACCTACGTCGAGCTCCACTGCCATTCGGCCTACTCCTTCCTCGACGGGGCGTCGATGCCCGAGGAGCTGGTGGTGGCGGCGCTCGAGCTCGGGCACCAGACGCTGGCCCTGACCGACCACGACGGCGTCTGGGGATCGATGGAGTTCGCCCACGCCGCCCACGGGCTCGGCCTGCGGGCGATCCACGGAGCGGAGCTGAGCCTCGACGACGGCCGGCACGTCACCCTGCTGGTCGCCTCGGCGCGCGGCTGGAGCAACCTCTGCCGGCTGCTGACCGCGGCCCACGCCCACACCCGCGACCCCGGCGACCCGCCGCCGGCGAGCAGCCTCGAGGCCGTGCGCGACCACGCCGAGGGCCTGGTCTGCCTGACCGGTTGTGCGGAGCACGGGGTCCACGACGAGGCGAGCGTCCGGAGGCTGCTCGAGGCGTTCGGCCGCGAGCGGCTGCGGGTCGAGCTCCAGCGCCCCTTCCTCCAGGACGACCGGGCCCGCAACCGGGCGCTCGCGGGGCTGGCCCGGCGGCTGGACCTGCGCTGCGTGGCGACCGGCAACATCCACGCCCACGCGGGCTCGCGCGCCCACCTGCAGGACGCCTTCGTCGCCCTGCGCCACAACCTCACCCTCGAAGCGAGCGAGCCCCTGCGCCGGGCCAACGGGAGCCACGTGCTCGCCTCGCCGGCGGCGATGGCCGCCCGCTTTCGCGAGCACCCCGAGGCCGTGGCCGAGACGGCGGCCGTGGCCGAGCAGCTCGACTTCAACCTGGTCGGGGACCTCGGCTACCGCTATCCCGGCGTCGAGGACGACAGCGCCCAGCGCCGGCTGGCGGAGCTCTGCCGGGCGCGGCTGGGCGACCGCTACGGGGGAGCCGCCCGGGCCGGGGCCGCCGCACGCCTGGAGGAGGAGCTGCGGGTGATCGCGGCGCTCGGGCTGGCCGGGTTCTTCCTGCTCCACCACGACATGCTCGAGCTGGCGCGGGAGGTGGCGATCGAGGTGCGCGGGCCGGACACGGCGCGGGCGCTGCTGCCGCCCGGGCGGGGGCGCGGGTCGTCGGTCTCCTCGATCGTCTGCTACCTGACGGGCCTCTCGCACATCGACCCGATCGCCAGCGGCCTGTCGATGGGGCGCTTCCTGAACCCGGAGCTGACCTCGCTGCCGGACATCGACCTCGACTTCCCCCGCGACATCCGCGAGGTGCTGATCCGCCGGGTGCACGATCGCTACGGGCGCGACCGGGCGGCGCTGGTGGCCACCTTTCCGAGCTTCCGCTCGCGGGCGGCGATCCGCGAGCTCGGCAAGGTGCTCGGGCTGCCGCCGGCGGAGATCGAGCGGGTCGCCCGCGGGGCCGACGGCTTCGCCCGGCGGGTCGAGCGCGACGTCGAGGCGGCGCTCGGGCCCGAGCGGGCGGGCAGCGGCCGCTGGGCGTGGCTGAAGTCCCTCTCGGAGGAGGCCTACGGGCTGCCCCGTCACGTCTCCCAGCACCCGGGCGGGATGATCGTGTCCACCCGCCCGCTGATCGACTGCTGCCCGGTCGTACCGGCGGCGATGGAGGGCCGCCAGCTCGTCCAGTGGGACAAGGACTCGTGCGCGGACGCGGGCTTCCTGAAGATCGACCTGCTCGGGCTGGGCATGCTCTCGGCCGTCGAGCGGTGCGTCGAGAAGATCGCCCGGACCCGGGCGAGCGGATCGACCTCTCGCGGATCCCCTTCGACGACGGCCCGACCTTTGCCGCGATCCAGGCCGCCGACACGACCGGCGTCTTCCAGATCGAGAGCCGGGCGCAGATGCAGTCGCTGCGGCGCACCCGGCCGGCGAACCTCGAGGAGCTGGCCGTCCAGGTGGCGATCATCCGCCCGGGGCCGATCCAGGGCGGGGCGGTCAACCCCTACATCGAGCGACGGGCCAGCGCCAGCGCGAGGATCCCGACTACGAGCCGCCGTGCCTGCACCCGTCGCTCGTGCCGGCGCTCCGCGAGACGCTGGGGACGATCATCTTCCAGGACCAGGTGCTGGAGGTCGCCCAGGCGTTCGCCGGCTTCTCCCCCGGGGAGGCCGACGGCCTGCGCCGAGCGATGAGCCGCAAGCGGGCCACGGCGGCGATCGAGCGCTACCGCGAGCGCTTTCGCGCCGGCGCCGAACGCCACGTCGGC
>CAVXPW010000005.1:0-147822 GCA_963763785.1 uncultured Solirubrobacterales bacterium
TCAGCGAAGCGCCGGAGACGAGCGCGGTGAGCCGCTGGTCGTCGAGCGCCGGGTCGGCGGCGACCACGACCGGCCGGGTGCCGCCCCGCATCCAGTCGGCCAGGTTGACGGCCTGGATCGCGGTGTTGATCGCGGTGGTGCCCTCGACGGCGATGAGGAAGCCGTTGACGCGCCGCGGCGTGCGGCGCAGCGCGTTGCGCAGGTCGGACAGGATCGGCTCGGTGCGCTTGTCGTCCATCTGCCGGTAGGCGAAGAGGCCGGCGACCAGCGCGATCGCGGCGCCGGCGAGCATGATCGGCCGGGTGCCGTCGATCGTGACCGGGCTGCCCCAGACGTTGATCGTGTGCGGCGCCACCACGCCGACCAGGACCGGCACGGTGACCGTCGTGCCGAACAGCACCAGCTTCATCATCAGCTGGTAGATCGCGTTGATCCGGCCGCGGATCGCGTCCTCGACCCGCGAGCCGATGATCGTGACGCCGGTGAGGAACGCCGTCCCGGCCCAGAAGCCGACCAGGACCACGGTGATGAGCGAGATCGACAGGTGCGGCGACAAGGCCACCAGCGCGAGCGAGAGCCCGGCCGCGATGATGGAGACGCCGAACAGCCGATCGTGCGGGAGCCGCCGGGAGAGCCTGGGCGCGAACGCCATCCCGGAGGCCAGGCCGAGGAAGACGGCCAGGACGAGCAGGCTGAACGCCGAGTCACCGGCCAGCAGGCTCGAGGAGTACGGCTTGGCCGAGCCGATCACGGCGCCACCGGCGGCGAACGCGCCGAACGCGCCGACCAGCAGGCCGCGCACGAGCGGCGTGCTGCGGATGAACCGGAAGCCGTCGGCGATCATCGCGCCGACGCCGAGCTTCTCTTCGTCGGCCGCCTTGACCTTCTGCTCCGGCAGCGCGTGGACGTTGCGCAGCGACAGCTCGGGGATGCGGGTGGCGATGATGATCGCGCTGGCCAGGTAGAGCAGGCCGGTGATGATGACGACCAGCTTCGCGATGCTGAGGCTCGCGTCTGTCGCCGGAGAACAGGTGGAAGGTCGTGTTGACGCCGGTGAGGATGGCGTTCGCGCCGGCCGCGGTGATGACGGCGAGGCCGTAGGTCATCACCATGCCGAGCTGGTTGGCCGTCTCGACCTGGTCCGGGCGGCGGAGCAGGTTCGGGACCGCCGCCTCTTTCGAGGGGATCCACATGCTCGCCGCGCTGCCGACCAGGAAGTTGCCGACCAGCAGCCACCACGGCGCGCTGACGAAGGCGATGGACAGCAGGAACCCGCAGCGCAGCAGGTCGGCGACCACCATGACCTTGCGGCGGTCGAACCGGTCCGCGAGCAGCCCGCCGACCGGGGCGAACAGCAGCCCCGGTGCAGGCCGGTCAGCACGACGCCGACGAAGGCGAAGTTCTGCGCGAAGTAGTTGTTCGTCAGCTTCGTGGCCAGGCCGGTGAGGGCGAGGATGTTCAGCCAGTCGGCCACGCTGCACAGGTACGTGACGCCCCAGAGGCGCCGGAACGGTTTGATCGCCAGTACCCGCCGGACCCGGTTGATCGTGGACGCCTCGGCGCCCGACGACCTACCCGGGCCGGCCCCGGGTACCGATCGCACGCCCTCGCTGATACGCCCACCCCACTAGTCACCGCGGTGCCGGACGTCCCCGTGAGGTCGCCCGACCGTGAAGTCAGGGTAGCCCGATCGGCCCCTGCCTCGCGGACGGCCCCGAGGTGCCGATGGGGTGGGGAACAGCGAGCGAGCGCTAGTCGAACAGACCGGTCACGCTGCTGACCAGGCTGGAGACCAGCTCGATGGCGACGAAACCGAACACGATCAGCAACGCCACGGCGAGCATGACCCCCGCCGCACTCGACGACGGCCGGTTGAACGCCGGCATCGACACCGACGGCAGCCGCCGCCGCTTGACGGGTACCACCTCGAGGTCTTCGTCGAAGTCGGCGTCCTCGGGCGGCGCCTGCCGCGCGGGCCGTTGCAGTGGCGGCCGGTCCGGCCAGGTGCGCCGCCGGTTCCGCTGCCGCGGAAGCACTCCCAGCGGCGGCGCCACGACCTCGCCGAGGCCGCCGGTCGTGCCGGCCGGCGGGATCGCCTTCGGGGTCTGGGTGTCGTCCTCCCGGAGGGTCTCCTCGACCATCCGCCGCACGGCTTCCTCGTCGTGCGGCACGGGCCCAGCCACCCGGAAGGCGGCGGGCTCGTGGCCATTCGGCGACCGCCGGACGTGGCTCGGGGGCCGCCGTGACCAGTCCCGAGACGGGGTCGGCGAACATTTCGCCGGGGGCTTCGGACAAAGTGCCGTCGCGCTGAGTGAGCTCGGGGGCATTGAAGAAGGGAGCCTCACCGTTCGCGCTCATGGTGACCACCTCACTACTGAATGTCCTCGCCTTTCCAGGGTAGCGACGATGGCGGATAACGCATCCGCCCAATGGCTCTGTCTGCATTGGAGGGTTCGTCACGCAGCGCAAGCCCACGCCCGAACCCCCTGCAGTGTCCAGTCCACCGGTGGTTCGGTCGACCACCAATGGTGACGGATCGTAGTGAGTCCGGTCACAGGACCTTCGCACGGGGACTGGCCCGTGGCTGGCCTTTGGCGACCAGTTCGCCGGTTCGCGGCCGACTCGGGGACGGGTTTTCCCCGCGGTGGCCGGGTGGGCTCGTCGGCGCGGTCCAGCGACCCGCGGCGGATTCGCGTCCGGCGGCCTCCGGCGCTGGGACGGTGACGCAGGCCCGGGTCGTACGACCGCGCCACCGAACTGCCCGGTGCCGCGCGGCCGGAACGCTCAGGCAGCCGTGCCGCCGCACCAGCCGACCTGCGTCTCTCCGCTCAGGGAACCTCCTCTTGGCCAAGGTCGACCATCTTCCGGCACCAGTCGCGAAGCATTCCGCGGCTGAAGGGGCTCAGGACCAGCTGGCGGCGGCCGTCACCGCGGTCGAGGGCCGCCAGGGCGAAGCGGCCCAGGTCCGTGTCCACCAGGACGAACCCGTGGTCGGGGAACTCCGCGCACAGGCCGCCGAAGGCGAGCATGTCCAGTACCGCCGTTCCGGATCGGGGCCTGGCCAGCAGCTCGCGCATCGCGCCCACGTCGGCGTCCTGGCCGTCGTGGACGAGGCCGTCGTCGTCCACCGACACCCAGATCGCGCGGGGCGACGCGCCGAACGGGAGCCTCCGGCAGCTCCGCCACCAGCATCTCCGGCAGCTCCTCGAAGTCGGCCAGGTGGATCGCCGTGCGGCCGGGAAGCGAGCCCATCATGAACGCCCGCTCGCCGTCCGCGTAGCAGCGGATGTCCGCCGTCTCCGGCCCTTCGTCGAACACGCCGCACAGCGCCGCCCGGACCGAGCCGCGCAGCATCAGCGACACCACCTCGAAGCCGACCTCGTTGAGCTCGCCGTCTTCGCCGAACGGCGTGCCGTCGATCCAGGCGGCCCACGCCGTGTGCCGCTCGACCTCCTCGACCAGGTCCGCCGGGTCGTCCGAGACCGGGCCGTGGACGAGGATGTCGTGGTCGCTGACCTCCGGGTTGTAGAGCCGGTCGACCGGATCGCGGTCCGGCATCGCGGCCAGCACCGGGCCCGCGGCCAGCTCGAGCAGCTCCCGGGCCGCCGTGCGATCAGCCATGCCGCCACCTCTCACCCGCACCGAGCGACGACCCGCAGCCCTGCTCGGCCACCGTGGCACTCCTCGGGATCGGCACGTCACTGATCAGCTCCGCCGCAGCCAGGATCGCCTCGCGAACCGCCAAGCCTCTCCCGCCCACCCCCTCCGGTGGCACCTGCTCAGCCATGCCGCCTCCTCTCGCTCGCGTCCGCCTCGGCCGCCGAGGGCGCGGCCGGGCGGCGCTGCTCCGGGACGCCGCTGTTCAGCTCGGCCGCAGCCAGGATCGCGTCGCGGACCGTCAGGTCCCTGGGGGCCGCCGCGACCACTCGGTCCACTCCCTCGCCGGTCGTTGTGTGGACTGCCGCGTGCTCAGGCATGGCTCTGCACCGCCTCGACGATCCACTGCTCGGCCGTGCTGCGCGAGGCCGGACCCCACGTGACCGTCCAGCGCCCGTTGCGGCCTACCGCCGCACTGAACTGGTAGCGGCCCAGGTCGTTGTCCACCAGCCCGAACGCGCCGTGCGGGTACTCGGCCAGGATCGCGTCGCGCACCGCGAGGTCGACCAGCACCGTGCCCAGCCGCGGCCGGGCCGCGCACTCGCGGATCAGCTCCACCGCCCGCTCGCACCGGCGCGGGATCAGGCCGCCCTCGTCGGTCTCGATGCGCAGGTGCGGCCCGGGGCCTGGCGGCCGGTCGGGCAGGCCGTCGAACACCCAGCCCGGCAGCTCGCTCAGGAACCCGGACCGCAGCCGCGCGCGGTTGCCCAGCTTGTGCAGCACCGTGGTGTAGTCCTCGTCGCCGAAGAACCGCACCTCCCACGGCTCCCGCCGCGCCGGGAAGACGCCGGTGACCACGCCGCGGATGAAGCCGCCGCGCAGCGCCCGGTACAGCCCGACCGCCTCCGCCGTGACCTCGCCACCCGGGGCGAGGCCGATCGCGGCCATCCCGGCGACGAACCGCGTGTACTGCTCGACCTCGTCGGCGAGGCTCCGCGCGGGCGCGCAGCGCCGACCCGGCAGCGGTTCGGTGTCCGCCAGCACCGGCGGGATCTCGAACTCGGGGTCGTAGAACTCCATCACCGAGGGCCGCTCCGGCACCTCGGCCGACAGCGGGGCGATGACCTCGTCGATGACGTCGAAGACGGCGACTGAAGTGTTCACCCCTAGATTGAACACCCTGGCACCGACAATTTCTCGCACATATGTTCGACAGGGTGACACTGATCGGTGAACGGTCGGCGAGCGGCTCAGGCATGCTCCGGCACCCGCCCTTCGACGAACTCCGCCAGCCGGCCACGCTCCCGGGCAGCCACCAGAACCGGCGATGGCCGCCCGGCCGCCCAGCGCCGCCAGGTGCCGGCCACGGTCGTCGTCGACGAGTGCGAGCATCTCCCACGGCTGCGTGAGCCGTCGCGGACGACGTCGAGCTGCACAGTGCCGAGCCGCGGCCGGCGCAGGTCCTCCGCCAGGTCGAAGAGCAGGCAGTCCTGCTCGGGCTCGAACACCCCGCGCTCGTCGACGTCGAGCCACAGACCGGTCCCCGGCGCCGGCGGGCGAGGCGGCAGTCTCGTGAGCGCCAGCCGGAGGAACTCCGCGTCGAACCCGGAGACGGCCCGGAAAGGTCCAGGCCTTCTCCGGCGACGCGCGAAGCGCTCCGGTCGTCGAAGAAAGCCGAAGTCCACGGCTCGCCGGACATCGCGACGGCCACGCCGCAGACGCCGCCCGGTGCCGATGAAGCCGGTCAGCGACTCGATCAGGTCCACGGCAGTGGCGCTGCCGACGGCCGCCGCGCGGACCGGCTTGAGGATCTTGGTGGTCACCGTGCGCACGGTGCGTGGTGTCTTGGTCACGCGTCCATGGAACCCGGGACCACCGACAATTTCCCGAACATCCGTTCGAGATGTCACCCGAAAGTGTGGCCGGACGCGATGAAGGCCCCCGGCGCACCAGGGGCCTTCACGAGCGGTCTTACTTGGCCTTCGTCGCGGTCGAGCTGCGCTTCGTCGTCGTGGACTTGGCGGCCGCGGTCTTGGCGGTCTTGCTCGTGCCCGCCTTGACCGTCTTCGCCGTCGTCGAAGCAGGCTTGCGCGCCGGCGCCTTCCGCTTCGGCGCCGGCCCCTTCGCCCGCTTCTCCGCCAGCAGCTCGGAGGCCCGTTCCGCGGTCAGCGACTCGATCTCGTCGCCCTTCCGCAGCGTCGCGTTGTACTCGCCGTCGGTCACATACGGGCCGAAGCGGCCGTCCTTGACGACCATCGGCTTCTTCGAAACCGGGTCCTCGCCGAGCTCCTTGAGCGGCGGCTTCGCCGTCGCGGAGCGCCCACGCTGCTTCGGCTCCGCGTAGATCTTCAGCGCCTCTTCGAGCGTGATCGAGAAGAGCTGGTCCTCGGTCGAGAGCGACCGCGAGTCCGTGCCCTTCTTCAGGTACGGCCCGTAGCGCCCGTTCTGCGCGGTGATCTCGTCACCGGACTCCGGGTCCTTGCCGACCACGCGCGGCAGCGAAAGCAGCTTCAGCGCGTCGTCCAGCGTGATGGTCTCGATGTCCATCGACTTGAACAGCGAACCCGTACGCGGCTTCGGCGCCTTCGCCTTGGCGGTCTTCTTCTGCGCGGCCGTGGCGTCCTCGGGGATCTCGATCTCCGGCAGCACCTCGGTCACGTACGGCCCGAAGCGGCCTTCCTTCGCGACGATGTCGTGCCCGCTCACCGGGTCGACGCCCAGCGTGCGGCCCTCCTGCGGAGTCGCGAACAGCTTCTCCGCGATCTCCTGCGAGAGCTCGTCCGGCGGCAGGTCCTCGGGCAGGTTCGCCCGCTGCGACTCGCCGTCGACCTCGCGCTCGAGGTACGGCCCGTAGCGGCCGACGCGGACGACGACGGTGTGGCCGTCGGCGTCGCTGAACAGCGGGATCGAGTTGATCTCCCGCGCATCGATGTCCTCGACGCTGCCTTCGACCAGCTTCTTCAGCCCGCCCAGGCGGCCGATCGAGCCGTCGACGCCCATGTCGCCGCCGAAGTAGAACTTCGACAGCCACTGCGCGCGCTGCTCGTCACCGTTGGCGATGCGGTCGAGCTCGTCCTCCATGCCGGCGGTGAAGTCGTAGTCGACGAGCCGCTCGAAGTGCCGTTCCATCAGGCCGATCACGGCGAACGCGACCCACGACGGAACGAGCGCGGAGCCCTTCTTCCAGACGTAGCCGCGGTCCTGGATGGTCTTGATGATCGACGCGTACGTCGACGGGCGGCCGATGCCCAGCTCTTCCAGCTTGCTGACCAGGCTCGGCTCCGAGTACCGCGCCGGCGGCGAGGTCGTGTGGCCGTCCGGGTTCAGGTCCGACGCGGTGAGGTCCTGGTCCTTCTCCAGCACCGGCAGGCGGCTCTGCTTGTCGTCGGCCTCGCCACCGGTCTCGGTGTCGACGGCCTCGACGTACGCCTTCAGGAAGCCCGCGAAGGTGATCGTGCGGCCCGAAGCGGCGAAGGTGCACTCCTCGCCCGAAGTCGCGTTGCCGACGATGCGCACGGACATCGTGGTGCCCTTGGCGTCCGCCATCTGCGACGCGATCGTGCGCTGCCAGATCATCTCGTAGAGGCGGAACTCGTCGGTGTCCAGCTCGCTCGCGACCTGGCCCGGCGTGCGGAAGACCTCGCCCGACGGCCGGATCGCCTCGTGCGCCTCCTGCGCGTTCTTGACCTTGCGCGTGTACTGGCGCGGCGACGGCGAGACGTACTCCTTGCCGTACAGCTGCGTGGCCTGGCTGCGCGCGGCCGAGATCGCCGACTCCGACAGCGTCGTGGAGTCGGTACGCATATAGGTGATGTAGCCGTTCTCGTACAGCTTCTGCGCGATCCGCATCGTGCGCTCGGAGGTGAACCGCATCTTGCGGCCCGCCTCCTGCTGCAGCGTCGAGGTCATGAAGGGCGCGTACGGCTTCCGCGTGTACGGCTTCTCCTCGACGCTCGAGACCTTGAAGTCACGCTGCTTCAGCGCGTCGGCCAGGCGCCGCGCGTCGGCCTCGGCGAGCACGCGGACCTCGTTGTTCGACGCCTTGAGCTGCCCATCCGAACCGAAGTCGCGGCCGGTGGCCAGGCGCGCCCCGTCGACGGCGACGAGCCGGGCCGGAGAAGTTCCGCGGCGAAGCTTCCTCTCCCGCGTCCATCGTCGCGGAGATGTCCCAGTACGACGCCGAGGTGAAGCGCATCCGCTCGCGTTCGCGCTCGACCACGATCCGGGTCGCCACCGACTGCACGCGGCCCGCCGAAAGCTTCGGCATGACCTTCTTCCACAGCACCGGCGAGACCTCGTAGCCGTAGAGGCGGTCGAGGATGCGGCGGGTCTCCTGGGCGTCGACGAGGTCGGCGTCGAGCTCACGGGTCGAGTCGGCGGCCGCGAGGATGGCCTGCTCGGTGACCTCGTGGAAGACCATCCGGCGGACCGGGACCTTCGGCTTCAGCGTCTCGAGCAGGTGCCACGCGATGGCTTCGCCCTCGCGGTCGGGGTCCGTGGCGAGGTAGAGCTCGTCGACGTCCTTGAGCAGGCCCTTGAGCTCGGTGACCTTGGACTTCTTGTCCGGGGTGACCACGTAGAGGGCCTTGAAGCCGTTGTCGACGTCGACGCCGAGGCGCGCCCAGGCCTCGCCCTTGTACTGGGCGGGCACGTCGGCGGCTCCACGCGGCAGGTCGCGGATGTGCCCGACGGAGGACTCGACGACGTAACCGCCGCCCAGGTAGGGGGCGATCTTGCGGGCCTTCGTCGGCGACTCGACGATGACCAGCCGCCGGTGCCCGGCGCCGTTGTCCGCCGAGGCTCCGTTCTTCTTGGTCCGTGCTCCTGCCACGCTGTCCTGCTCTCCGCTCATCTCGTCCCGCCGCCGCGGGACTGCACCGCGTCCCTGCCCAGGGCCCGCGTCTCGACCTGCCAGTGTGCACGCTCTCCCGGCCCGGATGGCGCGGAGGTGACCCAACACGCCGCCGGTCCTGTGTCCAGCGCATCGCCGCTGACCTCGACGATGTTTCCCCAACGTACCTGTCACGTGATTTCGGCCACGTCCCGCGCAGCCTAGCGCGTGACCGTCCGGATACCCTCCGTTCGACGGTGGTGGGCGCGGGGACGTCACCGCTTCACTGGTTTCCCCGTCCAGCCGAAAGGATCCGCCATGACCCGACGCCTCCTCGGCGCCCTGCTCACCGCCGCGACCGCCACAGTATTACTGGGGACCACTCCGGCGAGCGCGGCCGCGGCGAACTTCGCCGGCACGGTAGCCCTGTCCAACTGCTCGGGCTCGGTGGTCAAGCCGGCCGCGACGCCCGACACCGCCCCCGCGCTCGTCATGTCCAACGGGCACTGCCTCGAAACCGGCTTCCCCGGCCCCGGCGAGGTCATCACCAACCGGTCGTCCAGCCGGACGTTCACGCTGCTCAACGCCAGCGGCGGCAACGCGGGCACGCTGCGGGCGAAGAAGATCGTCTACGGGACGATGACCGACACCGACGTGTCGCTCTACCAGCTCACCACCACCTACGCGCAGATCAAGTCGAGCTACGGGATCTCGCCGCTGGAGCTGTCCAACGCGCACCCCACGGCCGGCTCCGCGATCGACGTCGTCTCCGGCTACTGGAAGCGGATCTACTCCTGCAACATCGACGGCTTCGTCTACCGGCTGAAGGAGGGCAGCTGGACCTGGAAGGACTCGATCCGCTACACGTCCGCCTGCCAGACCATCGGCGGCACCTCGGGCTCGCCGATCGTGTCCGGCGGCAAGGTCGTCGGCGTGAACAACACCGGCAACGAGGACGGCGCAGCGCTGCACGGAGAACAACCCGTGCGAGGTCGACCAGGCCGGCAACGTCACGGTGCACTACAAGACGAACTACGGCCAGGAGACCTACGGCATTCCCGCCTGCCTCACCGCGGCCAACGAAATCGCCCTCACGCAGGCCGGCTGCACCCTGCCCCGGCCCTGACGCTGCTGCCCGCACCCGGTCAGGCCGTGCTCGTCACGGCCTCCGGGTGCGGGACCGGCCGCGGCTGCCGCACCCGGCCACGCCGCTTCGGCGCCCGGCGGCGGCTCCCCGATCAGTTCCAGCAGCGCCTCCAACCGGCGTTTCCCGGTGACCTTGACGGCCGGGACCTCGGCCTTCGGGCCGGTCAGCTTCGCCGCGACGCCCAGCGGCGTCAGCGCCTCGACCAGCCGCTCGTGCATGCCCGGGCGCCAGCGGGTCGACGCCCAGCAGGTAGCCCTGCGTGCCGGGACGGCCGCCGGCCAGCGCCCACATCCGCAGCATCGCCCCGCTCAGCCGGAAGCCGTCCGGCACCGCTTTGCCCGAGTCGTCCTCCGACCGGGCCCGCGCAGCCCTCACGCAGCCATCTCAGCGCCAGCGGGAGCAGGTCGACGCGGAACGACGTGCGCACCTGCGGGTTGCCGCAGTCGGCCTTCGAGACCTGGGCGTCCGCAGCCGCGGCAGCGGAACTCGCGCGCCAGGACGTGCGCCCGCCACGGCTCTTCGACGACCACCGAGAGCCGGGCGGCGGTGCGCCCGAAGCCGGTGATCTGGCCGTGGCAGCACAACAGCCCGGCCAGGTCGCCCAGGCCCGGCCCGCTGGCCTCGGCGGAGAAGAGCGAGATCGTCCGATCCACCGCGCTATACTAGAACACAAGTTCGATTCGAGGCGAGCGTCACGCCGATCTTCACCGGGGCGGATTGATCCAGCTGACGGCACGCGGGCGCGCGCTGCTCCGCCGCGGCCAGTGCCGGCACGCCCTTGAGGCCCTTGAGGTAGTCGAGGGCGTCGATGCGGTCGAGCGTGGCCTTGGCCTCGCCGAGCGCCTGCCTTGGTCGCCGCCGCGTCGCCGCGGACGGCGTCGATGCGCTGGCGGGCGTTCTCGGCCTGCGTCGCGGATCTCGGCGAACTGCCCGATGACGTCCTCGCGGCCGCCGTCCGCGGACGGCACCGGGGGCGCGCCGAGCGCGTTCAGCCCGGCCAGGCTCCGGTCGAGGCCCGCCGACCACCGAGGAAAGCAGGTCACTGGACGTCCGGGACGCCTGCTGCGGCGTGCTCGGGTCGACGGTCGGGAGTTCCGCCAGCGTGCGGACCAGGTGCGTCACCGCGCCGCAGTAGGCGTCCGCCCATCTCGCCGCGGGATCGGCCTGCGGCACCACGGTCGTCACCGACAGACCCTGGTCCCGCGCCGGCTGACTGCGTGGCGGCTTGCTGCCCGCAGCCGGCGAGGCCGATCGTGATCGTCGTGGTCAGGGCGGCGAAGACGGTTGACCGCGGCCGCACCTGTGCACCTCCTGCTCGACGACGTCCCGGAAGGGCCGACGGTACCGACTCGGTGCCGCTTCGCAAGTCGCCGAGCCAGTGTGGGATGGCCTGGCACGCCCCGGGCCCGGCACGCGACGCTGCGTGCCGGGCCCGGGAACGGTGGTGCGTCAGGCCTTGATCTCCGTCGGGGTGTCGGAAAGGACCGTTCCCCGGCGCTTCGAGACCACGATCGCCGCCACGATGATGGCGACCGCGACCAGCGAGATGATGATGCGCACGGCGGCGTTCTCGTCGGGACCGATCGAGAACTGGACGACGGCGGGCGCGATCAGCACCGAGACCAGGTTCATCACCTTGATCAGCGGGTTGATCGCCGGGCCGGCGGTGTCCTTGAACGGGTCACCCACGGTGTCACCGATGATGGTGGCCTCGTGCGCGGACGAGCCCTTGCCACCGTGGTTGCCGTCCTCGACCAGCTTCTTCGCGTTGTCCCACGCGCCACCGGAGTTGGCGAGGAAGATCGCCATCAGGGTGCCGCAGGCGATCGCGCCGGCCAGGTAGCCGGCGAGCGCGCCGGTGCCCAGGCCGAAACCGACCGCGATCGGGGCGAAGACCGCCAGCAGGCCCGGCGTCGTCAGCTCACGCAGCGAGTCGCGCGTGACGATGTCGACGACCTTGCCGTACTCGGGGCGGGTGGTGCCCTCCATGATCCCCGGGATGTCGCGGAACTGGCGGCGCACCTCGTAGACGACCGCGCCGGCGGCGCGGGAGACCGCGTTGACGGCGAGACCGGAGAACATGAACACCACGGCCGCACCGATGATGACGCCGACGAGCGTGTTCGGGCTGACGATCGCGTTGACGAACGACTTCGTCGCGTCGAGGCCGGTGACCACGCCGTTGCCCATGCCCGCCAGCGTCTTCGTGATCGCGTCCGAGTAGGAGCCGAAGAGCGCGGTCGCCGCGAGAACGGCCGTCGCGATCGCGATGCCCTTGGTGATGGCCTTGGTGGTGTTGCCCACCGCGTCCAGCTCCGTGAGGATCTGCGCGGCCTTCTCGTCGACGTCGCCCGACATCTCGGCGATGCCCTGCGCGTTGTCCGAAACCGGGCCGAAGGTGTCCATCGCGACGATGACGCCGACGGTGGTCAGCAGGCCGGTGCCGGCCAGCGCCACGGCGAACAGCGCGACGCCGCCGCCCAGCAGGTACGCGCCGAAAACGGCCGCGCCGATGACCAGCGCGGTGTACACAGCGGACTCGAAACCGACCGAGATGCCGGACAGGATGACGGTCGCGCCACCGGTCTCCGACGTCTGCGCGACGTCCTTGACCGGCTTGTACTCGGTGCCGGTGTAGTACCCGGTCAGCTTCAGGATGACCGCGGCGAGCACGATGCCGATGATCACCGCGATGGTCGCGATGACCGCCGGGTTGCCGGAGTTTTCGATAGCCCGCGCCGAAGTCGGAGAAGCTGCTCGGCAGGTACACGAACGCCGCGATCGCCGACAGGACCGCGGAGATGACCGCGGAGATGTAGAAGCGAGCGGTTGATCGTGACCAGGCCGCCCTCACCGGCGCGCGCCTTGGTGATGTAGACACCGATGACCGCGGTGATGACACCGATGGCCGGCACGATCAGCGGGAAGATCAGGCCGTGCACGCCGAAGGCGGTGCTGCCCAGGATCAGCGCGGCGACCAGCATGACGGCGTAGGACTCGAACAGGTCCGCGGCCATGCCGGCGCAGTCGCCGACGTTGTCGCCCACGTTGTCCGCGATGGTCGCCGCGTTGCGCGGGTCGTCCTCCGGGATGCCCTGCTCGACCTTGCCGACCAGGTCGGCGCCGACGTCGGCGGCCTTGGTGAAGATACCGCCGCCGACACGCATGAACATCGCGATCAGCGCGGCGCCGAAGCCGAAGCCTTCGAGCACCTTCGGGCGCCTGGCCGGTGTAGACCAGCACGACGACCGCGGCACCGAACAGGCCGAGGCCGACGGTGATCATGCCGACCACGCCACCGGTGCGGAACGCCACGCGCATGGCGACCTCGCGGCCGCCTTCCTCGCGCGACGCGGCGGCCACGCGCAGGTTCGCCTGCGTCGCCAGCCACATGCCGAGGTAGCCGATCGCGAACGAGAACGCCGCGCCGACCAGGAAGAAGATCGAACGGCCGATCTTCTCGTTCCAGTCGTCGGCGGGAAGTGCGAAGAGCAGGAGGAACACGATCACGCCGAAAATGGCGAGAGTGTTCCGCTGCCGCTTGAGGTAAGCGGCCGCGCCTTCCTGCACCGCCTTGGCGATGTCCTGCATCTTGGCGGTGCCCTGGCCTGCGGCCAGCACCTCCTTGAGCAGGACGTAGCCGATGACGAGTGCGGCAAGCGCGACCACGGCGACTACACCGACAATCGTGTAGCCACCTCCGGAGAGCGTGATGGACCCGCCCTCCGCGAGGAACTGCCGTGACATTCGTCCTCCAGGAGACGTCGCCGATGCGCCAGCGTCGACGGCAAGCCGAGGGTTCGACACGGCCGACGCTGGCATGGACCCTGTACCGAGCGACACGCTAGCCGTGCGGCGATGCACGTCTCGCATGACGCTCACCACAGAGGGTGTGGATTGCGGGAGTGTATTGGTATCGCAACCAGCACCTTCAAGGCGTCCCGGGGACAGCACATTCCGTTACCTTGTGAGCCTCCTCACTTGATCGATCCCTCTGGCCGGATTCCGTTGGGGTTCGCGGCGATCTCCGGAACTGTCGTACCCCTGTGCCAAGCTCGGCGGGTGGACGAATCACGGGGGCGGCGGCTGCTGGGGCGGGTGACCGCCGGCATCCCCGCGCGCGAGGACCCGGTCACGCACGTCGCGGACCTGCCGGGACGCGTCGGCGACGGTGCGTGCCGTGGCCGTCGTGGGCCGATCCGGCGGTGGTGAACGCGTTCGGTGACTGCGGGGTCTCGCTGCCGTGGGCGCACCAGGCGGAGGCGGCGGCGCACGCGTACGAGGGCCGGCACGTCGTGGTTTCGACCGGCACGGCGTCGGGCAAGTCGCTGGCCTACCAGCTGCCGGTGCTGTCCCGGCTGGCCGCGGGCGAGAAGGCGACCGCGCTGTACCTCTCGCCGACCAAGGCGCTGGGGGCGGACCAGCTGCGGTCGGTGTCCTCTTTGGACGTTCCGGGCGTCCGGGCGGCGTCGTTCGACGGGGACACGCCGATGGTCGAGCGCGACTGGGTGCGCGCGCACGCAACTGGGTGTTCACCAACCCGGACATGCTGCACCGCGGGATCCTTTCGCAGCACGGGCGGTGGGCGCCGTTCTTCCGGCGGCTCGGCTGCGTGGTCGTCGACGAGTGCCACAGCTATCGCGGCGTCTTCGGCTCGCACGTCGCCTTGCTGCTTCGCCGGCTTCGGCGCGTGGCCGAGCACTACGGCGCTTCGCCGGTGTTCGTGCTCGCCTCGGCGACGACGGCTTCGCCTGCTTCGTTCGCTTCGCGGCTCACCGGTGTTCCTTGTGAGGCCGTGACGGAGGACGCGTCGCCGCGCGGCGCCCGGACGGTGGCGCTTTGGGAGCCGCCGCTGCTGGAGGAACTGACCGGGGAGAACGGCGCGCCGGTCCGGCGTTCGGCGGGCGCGGAGACGTCGCGGATCCTGGCCGACCTGGTCGTCGAAGGCGCACGGTCGCTGGCGTTCATCCGGTCTCGCAGGGGCGCGGAGCTGGCCGCGCTGGGCGCGCGTCGCATTCTGTCCGAAGTGGACCCAGCGTTGACGGACACCGTTGCGGCGTATAGGTCCGGCTACCTTCCGGAAGAGCGTCGCGCGTTGGAGGCGGCGTTGTTGTCCGGCCGTTTGCTGGGTGTCGCGACGACCAATGCCTTGGAGCTGGGAGTCGACATCGCGGGACTGGACGCGGTGGTGCTGGCCGGCTACCCGGGCACGCTCGCGTCGTTCTGGCAGCAGGCCGGCCGGGCGGGTCGTTCCGGCGACTCGGCGCTGGTGGTGTTCGTCGCGCGGGACGACCCGCTCGACACGTACCTCGTGCACCACCCGGCGGCGCTGCTTTCGCGGCCGGTGGAGACGGCGGTGCTCGACCCGGCGAACCCGTACGTGCTGGCGCCGCAGCTGGCGTGCGCGGTGGCGGAGCTGCCGCTGACCGTCCCCGAGCTGGAGATGTTCGGCGGCGCGGCGGCCCAGGAGGTGCTGGCCGAGCTGGCGGAGCAGAAGCTGCTGCGCCGCCGGTCGAGCGGCTGGTACTGGACATCGCGGGACCGGCCGCACGCCGAGGTCGGGATCCGCGGGACGGGCGGCGAGCAGATCGCCGTGGTCGAGTCGGACTCCGGGCGGATGCTGGGCACGGTCGACCCGGGGTCGGCGTGCTTCGCCGTCCACCCCGGCGCGGTGTACCTGCACCAGGGGTCGTCGTACGTCGTCGACGAGCTGGATCTGGACCAGGGACTGGCGATGGTCCACGCGGAGAACCCGGACTGGACGACGACGCCGCGCGAGATCGTGGACATCGCGGTGCTGGGCACGCAGGAGAAGCAGCAGTTCGGCGGGGTGAGCGTGTGCCTCGGCGAGGTGGCGGTGACCTCGCAGGTGGTCGGCTACCTGCGGCGGCGTCCGTCGGGTGAGGTGCTGGACCATACGCCGTTGGACCTGCCGGAGCAGAGCCTGCACACGCGGGCGGTCTGGTACACGATCGCCGCTGCGCTGGGCCGGCGCTCGTCGTGGGCACGTCCGTGTCACGCCGGAGGCCGGCGCGGCTGGGACTACCGGCCAACGGCTTGGGACCGAATCTGCGCCCCGTGGGGACCGGGAAAACCCCCCGCGAACGTCGGGCCCTCCCAGGGTGGCAGGGCACCGGGGGGTGCCGGATTGATCCCGGCACGCTCCCCGGTGCCCTGCATGCCGCCGAGCACGCGGCGATCGGCCTGCTACCGCTGTTCGCTACGTGCGACCGATGGGACATCGGCGGGGTGCTACCGCGTGGCACGAAGACACCGGGGAGGCGACGGTGTTCGTGCACGATGGGCATCCCGGGGGTGCGGGATTTGCCGACCGCGGTTATGCCGCGATTGTCCCGTGGCTGGCCGCTACGCGGGAGGCGATCGTCTCCTGCGAGTGCCCGACGGGCTGCCCGTCCTGCGTTCAGTCGCCGAAGTGCGGGAACGGCAACGATCCGCTGGACAAGGCGGGGGCGGTGGCCGTACTGGAAACCGTGCTCGGGGCGTTGCGTCAACACGGTGCCTAGACGGCCACTTGGTGGTTCATGGAGTTGTGTCGTGCTCCGCCTCGGCCGGGCTGGGACCGGCCGGCGGCGGTGGTTCGGGGTGGCTCAGGCCGCGGTGGACTGGACCAGCTGCGGGGCTTCGGCACCGGCCAGCGCGCGGACGAGCACGTCGTGCACCTCGTGCGGCGTCCGGCAGCTGCCAGCCGCAGACCTCGGGCTTGACGCGCCAGTGCACGACTCCGTGCTGGAACGGCGACGGCGGCAGCGGGATCCAGCTGTCCTTGCCGTGCCACTGGATCGACGAGCGCGTGGCCAGCTCGGCCGGGATGCGGTCGGCGACGGTGGTCAGGAACAGCCACCGGCCGTTCGGCAGCGCGATGATGGGCGCGGGGTGCCCGAGGGCGCGCAGCAAGCGGCAAGCGCGCTTGCCGAGCTCGTCGTCGACCTCGATGGCGTCGAGCACGGTGCCGGTGGCGACGAGGAGGCTGTGGGTCCGGTCGGAGAACCAGGTGGCGACCTCGTGGGCGTGGGTGCCGATCTGGTCGCGCCAGGCGTCACTGGCCGGGACCGGACGACGCCAGGTGAGGTCGTCGCCTTCGGTGAGCGGAGCGGGGTTGACGCCCGGGAGCACCGGCCAGCCACGCCAGGCGAGACCGATCGCCTCCGCCCGCAGTTCGATGCGGAAGGCGCCGCGCCAGCTGTCCGGCCAATTCGCGTCCAACATTGTCTTTCCTGCCTTAGGTTCCGGTTCTCCGCGACCTACCCGCTAAACCCTGCCGTGGTGTCGCACATCTCACTTAACGGCAAGTTGCACATTGCCCGGAACCCCCACGCGACAACCGGTGGTTACGCGGCGATGAACGCCCGGTAGTCCCTACCGCCCGACCGAACCCGGCGGCAGCGGATCGACGGTGAGCGGCAGCCGCCCACGGACCGTTCACCGCGGGAATCCCCAGGATCGGGAGCCCGCGAGGCGGGCGAACGGCAGCCGAGCCGGGGCGTATCGGCCCAGGTGAGCAGCTTCTTCGACCGCTCACCGTGCACTACCGACCGCTGCCCGTGACAATCCGCCACTTATCGTCCGCCCCGGCGGATCAGCCGGTCACCCGTGGCATACCGACCGGTCGGCGTCCGGCGAGCGGGCGGCGCCCGGGTGTCCCGCTGACCGGTCACGGCGGCCGGCCGGTGGGTCCGGCGCGAGCCCGGGCGGACGGGACGGGCAGTCCGCCGAGCGCCAGGCCCGGCGCCTGAACCTCGACGAAGGCGTCCAGCCGTTGCCACCTGCAGGCCACGAGGTTGACTGCCATCCGGTCCGCGACCCACTTGGCGCGCTCGCAAGCCCTGACCGGGCCCTCGACGGCGTGCGACGCGGCCGCGAGCGCGCCCAGGTCGGCGGCGGTCTCCGCCCGGTGACGGGCGAGGACCGCGGCGGCGAGCCAGCAGCCGAGGACCGCGACTCCGGTCAGCGCGGCCACGGCCAGCGCTGTCCAGATCGTGGCCACGCCGCTGTCCGAGCGGGGTTCACCGCGGTGCATCGGCGGCCTCCGTTCCTGGTTCGGCCACCGCGTACGCCGTGGCGTTCAGGTCGAGGTCCGGCAGCAGGCCGCCGGCCGGGTGGGCGCTCACCTCGACCGTTATCGCGTCGCCGTCCTGGCGGATGGCGAGGTTCGCCCCGGGTGGGGCGATCTGGTGGACCGCCGACGCGGCCTCGTGGGGCTGGCCCCTGGCCAGGAGCCGCGCAGCCTCGCGGGCGGCGTCCGTGCAGCGGAGCTGGCTCGTCAGGACCGTGAGGCCCGCGACGAGCAGGACCGTCACGACGGTCAGTCCGGCGAGGCCGAGTGCCGCTTCGACCGTCACCGCGCCTTCGTCTCTTCGGCTCACGACGGCACCGTCAGGGCCTTCATGACCAGGTTCGTCAGCCACGAGACGACCGAGTCGCCGGTGAGGAGGGTGTAGAGGACGGCCGCGAAAGCCGCGACGGCGACCGTGACGATCGCGTACTCGACCGTGGTGGAACCGTCGTCCGAGCGGGGCGCGCGCATGGGTTTCCCTTCAGTGCTTGTCGGTGGGTCAGAAGAGCGGGCCGAGACGTCCGGCCAGGCCGAGGACGACGGGCAGCACGCCCAGGCAGAAGAAGGCGGGCAGGAAACACAGGCCGACGGGCAGGGCCAGCGCCACCCCGGCTCGTTCCGCGCGTTCCTCCGCTTCGGTGGCGAGCTCCTCGCGGAACCGTCCGGCGAGGTCGGCGGCCGCCGCGGCGAAGGCGGCGCCGGACCGGGACGTCCGGATCGCCGCGGCCGCCAGTTCGCCGAGGCCGGTTCGCGCCCAGGCCTCCTCCGCAGAGGAACCGAGGGCGAGCAGGCCGGCGGTCGAGCGGAGGGCCGCGCCCGCCTCGGCCGGCGCGGTATCGGCGACCGCGTCGAGGGCCGAGGGGACGGGCAGCCCGGCGCGGAGGCAGGCCGCGAGGAGATCGAGCGTCCGGGCGAGCCGCAGCTTGGCGGCCAGGTCGAGGGCGGGTGCCCGCGGCCGCCGGGTCCGGCGGACGGCCCACCACCCGCCGGCGGTCACCAGGGCGCCGACGACCACTCCGGGGAGGCCGCCGATCAGGACCGCGGTCGAGATGCCGCCGAGGGTGGTCGCGAGGTGGGGGATCGCACGGGGCCATCTGCGGGGTGCGGGCGTTGGGGCGCCGGACAGCCAGGTGAATCGCCTCGCCGCGGCTTCGTTCGGCCAGATGAGGAGAGCCGCGGCACAGAGAAGGAGGGCGGTCGCGGTCATCGGCTGCGCCTCCGGCCGCTCAGGGGACATTGCGCGGCGTAAGAGAGTGCGGCCGCTCCTCGCCGATTGGCCACGCGCGGCCAATCGAGTAGAGGGCTGGCGGGGCGCGAGGCGGCCTGGCCGACCAGGGACGACGCTCGCCGGCACCCGAGGTGGGCGCGGGCTGCGCGAACGGCGGTCGCGGTCATCGGCTGCACCTCCGGCCGCTCAGCGGATATTCCGCGGCGGAAGAGAGTGCGGCCGCTGCCGGCTGGTGGGCGCGCGGCCGCTCGAATAGAGCACCGGCAGCGTGCGAGGAGGGCCCTCCGATCATGGATAACGCTCGCCGGCACCCGAGGTGGCTGCAGGCTGCGCGAAGGGCGGTGGCGGTCATCGGCTGCACCTCCGGCCGCTCAGGGGACATTGCGTGACCGGCCGGAGTGCGGCCGCTCCCGGCTGATAGACCGCGCGCGGCCAATCGAGTAGAGGGCTGGCGGGGCGCGAGGCGGCTCGGCCGATCAGGGATGACGCTCGCTGGCACCCGAGGTGGGCGCGGGCTGCGCGAAGGGCGGTCGCGGTCATCGGCTGCACCTCCGGCCGCTCAGGGGGACCTTGCGCGGCGGACGGGAGTGCGGCCGCTGCTGGCTGGTGGGCGCGCGGCTGCTCGAGTAGAGCGCCGGCACCGTGCGAGGAGGCCCGGCCGATCGGGGCTGACGCTCGCCGGCGCTCGGGATGGGCGCGGGCTGCGCGAAGGGTGGTCGCGGTCATCGGCCCGCTCAGGGGACGCTGCGCGGCGCGTGACGTTTGCCGGCGCTTGAGGTGGGCGCGAATGGCGCGTGAGGAGGCTGTCGCGGTCATTTGAGCTGTACCTGGCCCGTCAGCGCTCGGCACCAGGCCGTCCCCGCCCAGAGCAGGATGCTTCCCACCACCAGCAGCAACTGGCCTGGCGCGCTCTCCGTCAGGACCTTCAGTGGGGATGCCCCCATCACCTCGCCGAGCAGTACGCACAGGGCTGGGAGGCCGGTCAGGACCGCCGCGCTTGCTCGGGGGCCTGCCAGCTTTGCCCGGGTTCTGCGGGCGAACGTGAAGGTTGCCTCCGCGTCGCGGCGGGTGGACTGCAGCACCTCGGCCAGGGGGAGGCCGTGGCGCTTGGCCAATGTCCACGCCGTCGCCAGCTGCGGGAGGACTGGTGCCTTCAACTCGCCGTCGAGGCGGGCTGATGTGGCCAATGCCCGCAAGTCGCCCGCTACCGCCGGTACCACCTCGGCTGCCGCCTCCGCTGCCGTTACCGGGTGGGCTCCGGAACGCAGCTCGGAGACCATCGTGCGGAGTGCCGTTGCCGTGTGGGTTGCCAACTCGATGTCCGCCGCCGTGCGGTGGTGGGCTTTTCGCTCCTGGTGCCAGGCCAGCGTCAGCACGCCTGCGGCTATCGCGCCTCCCGCGCCCGCCAGCAGGGCCGCCGCGGCAGCTGGCAGCAGCCATCGGAGTGCCGCCCACACGTCGGGGAGGCGGAACATAGTCGGGGACTCCACCGCGGCCTGGAGCCGGGTCGGCGCCGGGGGCCAGCACGCCAGGGCCGCTCCCAGGCACAGCGGGAACCATGGTGCGAGAAACAGGCTCAGCATGCGATCGCTCCCGTCGTGGCGAACAGGTGGCGGTCGACCGTCCAGCGGCCCGCTCGCCACACCGGGACCACTCGCGCACGGCCGTGTTCCGCTCGGAGGACACCCACTTCCGCGAGACGCCGGTGGCCACCCGGGTCGCGGCGCATGTGGAGGACCACGCGGATCGCCGCGACGAGCTGGCTGTGGACCGCGTCGCGGCCCAAGCCGCCGAGTGCGGCCAGCGCCTCCATGCGGGCCGGTACCTCGGCCGGGGAGTTCGCGTGGACCGTGCACGCGCCGCCGTCGTGGCCCGTGTTCATCGCCGCCAGCAACGCACCCACCTCGGCGCCGCGGACCTCGCCGACCACCAGGCGGTCGGGCCGCATGCGCAGCGCCTGGCGGACGAGCTCCGGCAGGCCCACCGCGCCCGCACCCTCCACATTGGCCGGCCGGGCGACGAGGCTGACGAACTGCGGGTGCGCCGGCTGCAGCTCGCCGGCGTCCTCGACGCACACGATCCGCTCGGCCGGGTCGACCGCGCCGAGCAGCGCGGCCAGGAGCGTCGTCTTGCCCGCGCCCGTCCCGCCGGTGACGAGGAACGCCATCCGCCGCGAGACGACCGCCCGCAGCACCTTCGCGCCGTTCTCGTCGAACGCGCCGAGTTCCTGCAGCTTCGCGAGGTCGTGCGTCGCGGGACGCAGGACGCGCAGCGACAGGCACGTGCCGCTCGCCGCGACCGGCGGCAGGACGGCGTGCACGCGGATGCGGCCGTGGGGACCGGCCCCAGGGAGCCAGCCGTCCACATAGGGCTGCGCGTCGTCAAGCCGGCGCCCCGCCGCGAGCGCGAGGCGCTGCGCCAGCCGGCGGACGGCTTCTTCGTCCTGGAACCGGATCCCGGTGCGGATCAGGCCCTCCGGGCCGTCCGTCCAGACCTCGGCCGGACCGGTGACGAGCACGTCGGTCGTCGCCGGGTCCTCCAGGAGCGGGGCCAGCGGGCCGGCGCCGACGAACTCGTCGCGAGCCCGGCGTGCCGCGTCGAGCACCGCGTCGTGGCCGAGGGCGCCGCCGGCTTCGGCCCGGACGGCCGTCGCGACCGCGACCGGATCGGCTTGGCGGCGGTCGCCGGCGAGGCGGTTGCGGACGCGGTCGACGAAGTCGGTGGTCACGGTCGCACCGCCCTGGGCCGGGTGTCGCCGGAGCAAGCGGTCACGCGGGTGCCCGCCAGCGCCGTCAGGAAGTTCTCCGCACTCACCGGGCCGCGCCCGGCGAGGGCCAGGACCGTCGGCAGCAGGAGCTCGGCCACCCTGACCGGCGGTGCCGGCGGGCGGAGGCCGGCGCTCATCGGGCCGCCACCCGGGCTTCGCGGCGCGCTACCGCCAGGACATCTGCGGCCGCTGCCGCCAGCGGGCCCGCCGGTTTGGCCGGGAACTCGCCGCGCTCGATCGCCGCCGCCAGGCCTCGCTCCGGCACCATCGACGCCAGCAGCGGCGGGCCGAGGAGGCCGGCCGTCTGGACCGGCGTGACGCCGGCCCGGGACCGTCCACACGCGACCACTCCGAGGCGGGCCGTCAGCGCCGACAGGGACCGCAGCACCTGTTTCGCCGCCATGCAGGCGCGGAACTCCACCGGCGCCACCAGCACGACGAGATCGGCCACGGCGACCGCTTCCGCCGCCGCGTCGCCCAGCGTGCGCGGGAGGTCGCAGACGACCGTGCGGCCCGACCGGCGGCCGGCCGCGAGGACCGCCGACAGGGATTCGACCGCCGGGCCTTCGCCTTCCCGGCCGCACGCCAGTACCGGCAGGCTGCCGCCGCGATGTCTTCGCTGCGGGAGCGCCGCCGCCAGCGCCGGTACCGAGACGCGGCCGCTCAGCCGGACCTCCGACCAGCGCGGTCCCGGTGTCTTTTCCAGTCCCAGCAACAGGTCCAGGCCGCCGCCGAGAGGGTCGCAGTCGACCAGCAGGGCGCCGCCCGGGTCCCGGTCGGCCGCCAAGGCCAGCGTCGCGGCGAAGACGGACGCGCCCGCGCCGCCCCGGCCGCCGACCACGCCGAGCACCAGGCCGGCCTCCTCCGCCGGGGTCTCGACGACGTCGGCGAGAGCGCCCGCGAGCTCGATCTCCTCGTCCGGCAACGAGATCACGCGTTCGACGCCGGCGCGGAACGCGCTCTCCCACGTCCGCGGCCCCGGGTTGCCCTTGCAGACCAGGAGGATCCCGCTCCTTCGGGGCAGCACGGGTGGCAGCCGCGCGGCTTCTTCGTCGAGGACCACCAGTGGCGCTCGGGCCCAGTGGCCGCGGGCCGCCATCAGGTCCGGTGCCCGGTCGAGCTCGCAGCCCGCTACCGCGGCCACGCGCAGGATCTCGTCGAGCACGGTTTCGTCCGCGGCGACCACGAGCGGTCGTTCCCCCGTCATGCGTTCCTCCCCCGTCGTCGGTGGGGGCCGTGGGTGGCCCGGGTTCCACCGTCGCGGGCGGCGGCTCGGGGGCGCAACGGGGCGGATGGGCGGCTGTGGACAACCGGGGTGTTGTGGACAACTGGCGTGCGGCGCACGGCTCGCGAGCCGGTTCTGCCGGTGGGGTGTGACAGGATCGCGCCCGCCCGCGACGCACGTGCGGCGGAAAGCCGTGCGGATATCCGCATTCGATGGTTTCGACCGAATCCAAGAATGCGCGACGCGGGCCTGGGGAAAACGGAATCGAGAAAGGTTAGCCGAAGGCAAAACAGCCTGCGCGGAAAGCGCGGCCAAAGGTAAGAGGAAAGTTAAGAGGGCGGCCCCCGCCAGGGGGGAGGGACGGGGGCCGCCGTGGGTTCAGCCCCGGGGGGTCGGACTGAACCGGCCCGGTTGGACACCGGGCTCCCTCACTGTAACTCCGCCCATGGCCGCTTCGCGCGCCGGGCGAGGCATACAGTTCGATAACGGCACAGCGCGCCGGAAGTGCCTTGCTGTCATGGATTTTCCGCCCGCCGCGCCGCGCGGGTGGTGGATCAACGGGACGCGCCGCGATCAAGCTCCTATCCTGGGCACGTGGCCGAACCGAGCAGCGCCCCGTCGCGCATCCGGAAGCCGGGCCCGGAGCACGCGGTGGCCGCGTTCTTCGACCTGGACAAGACGATCATCGCCTCGTCGAGCGCGCTGGCGTTCAGCAAGCCCTTGTTGAAAGAAGGATTGATCAACCGTCGCGCCGCGTTGCGGAGCGCCTACGCGCAGCTGGTGTTTTCCCTCGCCGGCGCCGACGAAAACAAGACCGAGCGGCTGCGGGCCGAGGTTTCCGCGCTGTGCGCCGGCTGGGACGTCGCCCAGGTTTCGGCGATCGTCCGCGAAACCCTGCACGACGTCGTCGACCCGCTCGTGTACGCGGAGGCGGCGGAGCTGATCGCGCGCCACCGAGAGGACGGGCACGACGTCATCGTGCTGTCGGCGACCGGCGAGGAGGTCGTCGCGCCGGTGGCGGAAATGCTCGGCGCGACCCGCAGCGTCGCCACGAGGATGCAGATCGTCGACGGCCGCTACTCCGGCGAAGTCGACTTCTACTGCTACGGCGCCAACAAGGCCGTCGCCGCGAAGCAGCTCGCCGCGACCCACGGCTACGACCTCGCCGAGTGCTTCGCCTACACCGATTCGAGCACCGACATCCCGCTGCTCGAGGTCGTCGGGCACCCGCACGCGGTCAACCCGGACAAGCTCCTGCGGCGCGAGGCCCTCGAGCACGGGTGGCCGATCCTGGCGTTCGAGCGGCCGATGTCGCTGCGCAGCCGGCTCCCGGTCCGATCGGCGGGAATGGTCGCGCTCGGCGTCGGCGCGGTGGCGGCCGGGGCGACCTGGTACGGCCTCAATCGTCGCCGTCGGTCCCATTAGCCGCACGGTCGCCACCCACACGGCCGCAGGGCGCCCGCTTTGCTTGGCCCAGCCCCGAATTGTCCGTCGCGCAGGGTGCCGGTGTCACCCGATCCAGCCTCTGTACCGGTGCACCCATCCGCGCACTTGAAGTGACCGGGCTCACGGCGTAGAAAGTAGGTGCGGACGTTCGGTCGGCCAGGGAACAGGTAGAAGAGAAGCCTGTTCCACCCCGGCAAACCTCCGTGCGCGGACTCCGGGTACCCACGCGCAGCGCGCCGCGGGAGGCTCGTCGTCTAGGGACTGCGTAGTGGGACGCCACACGCCGAGTCCATGTAGGTACGACCAGAGTTGCACGCTTGGTCGCCCGAGAAGTTCGCGCTTGCAGGCGGCGCCCGTCGACCCTCGGGGTCACGGGCGCCGCCTCGTCTATGCGGAAAGTCCGGCAGCGAGGCAAGGCGGTACAGCCCACTCGCCAGGTGGTCCGCCACCCATTCGGCCGCCGCACATGTTGCGAACGGCGACTTTCCTACCGATCCGGGTACGACTGGACCGTTCGCGCGGTCGGTCGATGGACATCGACGGATTCGGTGAGTAGCTTCCCGATACTGGCGCCTCCGAGTGGACTTCTCACGTCCGCCGGGCGCCCGCAACTTTCTGGGAGGCTGGTCGTGACGACCCGAAATCGGAGGTTCCATGCGCTCGCCCTGCCCGTCGCGGGGGTGCTCGCACTCACCGGTGTGGGTGTCGCGACCGCGGCCGACGCGCCGCGGGTGAGCGCCGACGCGCAGGCGGAAGCCGCGGCGACGCAGGCGCTGCGGGGACTGACGCTCGAACAGAAGGTCGGGCAGCTGTTCGTCACCTGGGTGAACGGCAAGTCCGCCGACGAGGTGAACCCGAAGAACCAGACCGACTTCGGGGTCGACACCCCGGCTCAGGTCGTCCGGAAGTACCACCTCGGCGGCGTCATCTACTTCAACAACGACACCCGCGACAACTTCGACGACCCCGTGCAGGTCTCGAAGCTGTCCAACGGCCTCCAAATGGCCGCCGTCACCAGCGGGGCGCACATCCCGCTGCAAATCGCCGCCGACCAGGAGGGTGGCACCGTCACCCGGATGGGCGCGCCGGCGACCGAGTTCCCGAACGCATGGCCATCTCCGCCGGGCGGGACACCGGCCGCGCGACGAAGGCCGCGACCATCCTCGGCCAGGAACTGCGGGCCGTCGGCATCAACCAGGACTTCGCGCCCGACTCCGACGTCAACTCCAACCCCGTGAACCCCGTCATCGGCGTCCGGTCCTTCGCCGGGCAGCCCGGCCTGGCCAGCGACTTCGTCACCGCCGAGGTCGGGGGCTTCCAGAAGTCCGTGGCCGCGACCTCGAAGCACTTCCCCGGCCACGGTGACGCGCCGACCGACAGCCACACCGGCCTGCCGCGGATCGACAGCACCGAGGAGCAGTGGCGCGCCACCGACGTACCGCCGTTCAAGGCCGCCATCAAGGCCGGCATCGACTCGATCATGACCGCGCACATCCAGTTCCCCAGCCTCGACCCGTCGCTCGAGCCCGCGACGCTGTCGAAGCCGATCGTCACCGGGAAGCTGCGGGGCGAGCTCGGCTACAACGGCGTCGTCATCACCGACTCCCTCGAGATGCAGGGCGTGCGCGAGATGCACAGCGACGCCGAGATCCCCGTCCTCGCGCTCAAGGCCGGCGTCGACCAGCTGCTCATGCCGGTGCACCTCGACGTCGCCATCAACTCGGTGCTCGCCGCCGTCAAGTCCGGCGAGATCCCGATGCAGCGGATCGACCAGAGCGTGCTGCGCGTGCTGAAGCTGAAGTTCAAGAGCGGCATCCTCTTCGCGCCGTTCGTCGACCCGAACCGCGTGATGAAGACCGTCGGCACGCCGGCGAACCTCGCCACCGCGCAGGACATCGCCGACCGCGGCATCACGGCCGTCGCGAACGACGCCGGCCTGCTGCCGCTGAAGCAGAAGCCCGCCACGGCGCTCGTCACCGGCTGGGGTGTCTCCACGACGGCGACGCTCGCGCAGAAGCTGACCGCCCACGGCACGGCCGCGACGGCGTACCCGACCGGTCAGGCCCCGACGGACGCCCAGATCGCGCAGTCGGTCGCCAACGCCAAGAACGTCGACCTGGTCGTCGTTTTGACCAACAACATCGGCGGCTTCCCCCTGCAGACCAAGCTGCTGAACGCCCTGGGCGCCACCGGCAAGCCGGTCGTCGCGGTCGCCGCGCAGATCCCGTACGACGCGGGTTACGCGAGCGCCGTGCAGACCTGGCTGGCGACCTACGGCTACATCGGCCCGACGCTCGAAGCGCTGGCGAAGGTGATCCTCGGCGAGACGAAGCCGGTCGGGAAGCTGCCGGTCGACATCCCGGCGGGCGCCGACGTGCACACCGTCAAGTACCCCTTCGGCCACGGGCTGACCTGGTGACCCTGAACCGGCGCCACTTCCTCGGCGCGGGCGCGCTCGCGGTCCCGGTCCTCGCGGGCGGCTCCGCCGTGGCCGAGCCCGGCCGAGCCCCAAGACCGTCCGAGCAGGGTTCTCACCGGCGCGGACCAGCTGGCCGCGCAGGGCTGGCGGGCCCTTGCAAGGGCCGCAAGCTCGGTGTCCTGTCCAACCCGACCGGCGTGCTGCCGAACGGCTGACCACATCGTCGACTCGATGGTCGCGGCCGGCGTCAAGCCGGTCGCGGCCTTCGGGCCCGGAACACGGCTTCCGCGGCAGCGCGCAGGCCGGCGGCTCCGAAGGCGACTACACCGATCCGCGCACCGGCGTGCCCGTGTACGACGCGTACGGCGTCGACGCCGACGAAGCTCGCGACGCTGTTCACCAAGGCGGGCGTCGACACGGTCGTCTTCGACATCGCCGACGTCGGCGCGCGCTTCTACACCTACATCTGGACGATGTACATCGCGATGGTGGCCGCGGCGCAGACCGGGCCGCGCTTCGTCGTGCTGGACCGGCCGAACCCGATCGGCGGCCAGGCGTTCGGCCCGCTGCTGGACCCGAAGTTCGCCTCGGGCGTCGGGCTAAGAAGCCGATCGTGCAGCAGCACGGCATGACCGTCGGCGAGCTGGCCCGGATGTTCGACGAGGAGTTCCTGCCCGGCGAACGGCGGGCGGCTCGCAGACCTGGAGGTCGTCCAGGTGCGCGGCTGGCAGCGCGACACGCTGTTCGCGCAGACCGGGCTGACCGTGGGTGCTGCCGAGCCCGAACATGCCGACGCCGGACACCGCGCTGCGTCTACCCGGGCACGTGCATGTTCGAGGGCACGGTGCTGTCCGAGGGCCGTGGCACGACCCGGCCGTTCGAGATCATCGGCGCGCCCGGACATCGACTGGCGCTGGGCGCGAGCGCTCGAACGACCTGCGGCTGCCCGGGGCGAGGTTCCGGGAGAACTACTTCGTGCCGACGTTCAGCAAGTTCGTCGAACCAGACCTGCGGCGGGCGTGCAGGTGCACGTCGACGACCCGCGCGCGCTTCGACGCGATCCGCACCGCGGTCGCCATGCTCGTGACGGCGAAGCAGCTGTACCCGGACGTGTTCGCCTGGCGGCCGGACAACTGGATCGACAAGCTCTCCGGTTCGGACCGGCTGCGGACGATGGTCGACGCCGGCGCGGGCGTCGACGAGGTCATCGGGGCCTGGCGGGCCGAGCTGGCCGAGTTCGGCCGGCAACGTCGTCGCCACCTGCTCTACCGCTGAGGGGGAACTCGTGCGTGCTAGGAAGGTCATCGCCGCGGCCACCGGAGTGCTGGTCGCGCTGACCACGCTGACCTCGGGAGCCAGCGCCATCACCGGACGCCACGACGACGCGCCGGCCGCTTCGACCGGCCGCAGCAGGGCTTCGCCCCGCCGTGGACGACGCTGCGCGACGGACGGCCGCAGGAGGTCGAACCTCGACCCGGCGCCGATCAAGGCCGCCGAGGACTTCCTGGCGAGCTGGACGAAGCCGGACGCCACCGGGCACCCGCACTTCTCCGGCGCGGTCGGCCTGCTGGCCCACGACGGCGTGGTCGTCGACCGGTACGCCGTCGGCGGCGCGCTGCGGTACGCCGACGCCACGGGCACCGAACTGCCGGCCGACCAGCAGGTCCCGATGCGCAACGACACCATCTTCGACATGGCGTCGATCTCGAAGCTGTTCACCTCGATCGCCGTGCTGCAGCTGGTCGAACGCGGGCAGCTCGACCATCGACACGCCGGTCAGCCGCTTCTTCCCGGAGTTCGCCACCGGCGACAAGGCCGCCATCACGATCAAGATGCTGCTCACGCACGTCTCCGGGCTTCGACGCCGACCCGATCCCGTCGCTGTGGGCCGGCTACCCGGACATCCCGTCGCGCCGGCAGGCGGTGCTCGACAGCCCGCTGAAGAACAAGCCGGGCACGACGTACCTCTACTCCGACATCAACCTGCTCACCCTCGGCTTCATCGTCGAGAAGCTGACCGGGCAGAGCCTGGACAAGGTGGTCCACGACCGGATCACCGCGCCGCTGGGCATGGTCGACACCGGGTACAACCCGCCCGCGTCGAAGCTGAACCGGATCGCCGCGACGGAGTACGAGGCCAACCCGCCGCGCGGGATGGTGCGCGGCAGCGTGCACGACGAGAACGCGTGGTCGCTCGGCGGCGTCGCCGGGCACGCGGGCGTGTTCAGCACCGCGAACGACATGGCCGTCCTCGCCCAGACGATCCTCAACGGCGGCACGCTACCGCGGGCACCGGATCCTGACGCCGGAGACCGTGCGGCAGATGCTGACGAACTACAACCAGCAGTTCCCGGACGACTCGCACGGCCTCGGCTTCGAGCTCGACCAGCCCTGGTACATGGGCGCGCTGGCGTCGCCGGTGACCGCCGGGCACACCGGCTTCACCGGAACGACGCTGGTCATCGACCCGGAGTCGCGCTCCTTCGCGATCCTGCTGACCAACCGCGTGCATCCGAGCCGCAGCTGGGGCTCGATCAACACCGCGCGCCAGGTGTGGGCGACGTCGCTGGCCAGGGCCATGGCCGTGAAGCCGGCAGGTCGGGAAGGACGCCTGGACGAGCACGCTGGGTAACGCCAGCGTGGCCACGCTGAGTACCGACCCATTTACTACGCAAAGTGATCAAGCGCGCGTGTCCTTCTACGCCTTCGTGGACACCGAGGGAAGCACTGATCCACTACAGCTGCAGGCGACCACCGACGGGGTGAACTGGCAACCGATCGCGCTATCGGTATCGGGGCCGGGCGCACCCTCCGGAGATGTGACGTCGCTCTCCGGACACGGGCACCGTGCCTGGTGGCAGGCGAGCGGGCACGCTGCCGCGAGGCGCGACGGTGAGCCTGCGCTGGCGTTACAGCACCGATCCGAACTACACCGGGTCGCGGTGTTTCGGTCGACGGTGTGAAAGTCACCGAGAGCGGCCGATCACTCCTCGACGGTGAACGAGAACCCGGCCGCTTTCGTCGCTGAGGGTTGGCAGTTGAGCTCAAGGTGACCCGCTGTCGCCGACCGTCGAACTTTCGGGCCGAATTAACCGTCCTCTTGCCGTTTGCACCGCGACACTAAGTTGCCAAGTCGTTAGCTTGACCTCGTTAACAAGACCGACCTGGTTGGCGACTTTCTGGTCAGTGATTAATCGCAAATCCAGATCCGCAGACACGGACGGGTTGCGATCCGACCGAAGGGTGTGGGTAGCCTTGTCGCAGATGCCAACGGTTAGTAACTTTCCGACGGTGAGTGATACCGAATCCGTAGTCGGCACGGCACCGTCCGAGACCGTAGCGGTCCAGACGGCCGTGCGGGACGCGGACTCCAGCCCGCTGGTCCGGATCCGGTCGCTGCTCCCCGGCCTGGCCCGCGCCGAGCAGCGCGTGGCGAAGGTGGTGCTGGAGGATCCCGCGCACGTCGCGAGACGCAGCATCACCGAAGTCGCCTTGGCCGCGAACACGAGCGAGACGACGGTGACGCGCTTCTGCAAGGCCGTCGGCGTCGGCGGGTACCCGCAGCTGCGCATCGCGCTGGCCGCGGACACCGCCCGCACCGAGGCGCGCACCACGCGCAACCTCGGCGGCGAGATCGGCCCGGAGGACGACCTGGCGGCCGTCATCGGCAAGGTCAGCTTCGCCGACGCGCGCGCCGTCGAGGAGACGGCCGACCAGCTCGACGTCGCCACGCTGGAGCGCGTGATCGAGGTCGTCGCGAACGCCGGCCGCGTGGACGTCTACGGCGTGGGCGCCAGCGCGTTCGTCGCCGCGGACCTGCAGCAGAAGCTGCACCGCATCGGCCGCGTGTGCTTCGCGTGGTCGGACACGCACATCATGCTCACCTCGGCCGCGGTGCTGAGCCCCGGTGACGTCGCGATCGGCGTCTCGCACACCGGCGCGACCACCGACACCGTCGAGGCGCTGCGGGTGGCCCGCGAGCACGGCGCGATCACCATCGCCGTGACGAACTTCCCGCGGTCCCCGATCACCGAGGTCGCCGACTACGTTTTGACCACGGCAGCGCGGGAAACCACGTTCCGTTCGGGAGCGACGGCCAGCCGCATCGCCCAGCTCACCGTCATCGACTGCCTGTTCATCGGCGTCGCGCAGCGGCACATGGACGCGTCGGTCAACGCCCTGGACGCGACCAGGGACGCGGTCGGCTCGCACCGCTTGGGGGTCAGGCCGGACGGTCGTCGCCGTCCGCGGGAAACCGGCAAGTAATGACCGGAGAAAATGTGAGGCGCATGATGACCGTCCCCACGCAGGCGGTGCACGTCGATTCGCCGACCGAAACCCGCAATCCCCGCACCACGGACATCGACCTGATGTCCACCGCGGGGATCCTCGGCGCGATCAACGCCGAGGACCGCACGGTCGCCGGCGCCGTGGCCGCGGTGCTGCCCCAGGTGGCGCGCGCGGTGGACTACGCGGTGGACGCCCTGCGGGCCGGCGGCCGGGTGCACTACGTCGGCGCGGGCACGTCCGGGCGCCTGGCCACGCTGGACGCGGCGGAGCTGGTGCCGACGTTCAACGTGCCGGCGGACTGGTTCATCGCGCACCACGCCGGCGGCGAGCGCGCGCTGCGCCAGCGCCGTCGAAAACGCGGAGGACGACGACGGGGCCGGCGCGGCCGAGATGGCCGCCATGGTCCAGCCGGGCGACTTCGTGCTGGGGCTGACGGCGTCGGGCCGGACGCCGTACGTGCTGGGCGCGCTGGCCGGCCGCGTCGCGCCAGGGCGCCCGCACCGGGCTGGTGTCGGGCAACCCGAAGGCCGCCAAGCCCGGCGGGCGTCGACGTGCTCATCGCCGTCGACACCGGCCCGGAGGCGATCGCCGGCTCGACCCGGATGAAGGCGGGCACGGCGCAGAAGATGATCCTCACGTCGTTCTCGACGGCGACGATGATCAAGCTGGGCCGGACCTACTCCAACCTGATGGTCAGCATGCGGGCGACGAACGCGAAGCTGCGCGGCCGGACCATCCGGATCCTGCAGGAAGCCACCGGCATGACGATGGCGGACTGCTCGGACGCGCTCACCGAGGCCGGGGGCGACCTCAAGGTGGCGCTGGTGCACTTGCTGTCCGGGGAGGACGTCAAGAGCGCGGCGAAGGCACTGCACGCGTCCGGCGGGCACGTGCGCAAGGCGTTGGACCTGGTGCGGGTGCGCGCCAGCTAGAACTTCATTGCCGTTCATCTGTTCACCTGTCTAACCTCTCAGATGAGGGAAGGCGGGTGGGCGATGGCGGGCACGAGTCGGAAGCGACTCGCGGCGCGGGCTTTCGCGCCGCGAGTGGGTGTCGATCGGCGGGATGGCCGGGTTCGTCCTGCTCCTCAACGTCGTGGGCTGGGTGGTGCTGGCGGCCTTCGTCGCACCTCACCACTACGCGCTGGGCACGTCCGGCGTGTTCGGGATCGGGCTGGGCGTCACGGCGTTCACGCTCGGCATGCGGCACGCGTTCGACGCCGACCACATCGCGGCGATCGACAACACGACCCGCAAGCTGATGGCCGACGGCCAGCGCCCGCTGTCGGTCGGGTTCTGGTTCTCACTCGGGCACTCGACGATCGTCTTCGCGCTGTGCCTGCTGCTCTCCCTCGGCGTCCGCGCGCTGGCCGGGCAGGTCGAGGACGACTCGTCGACGCTGCACAACGCCACCGGCCTCATCGGGACGTCGGTGTCCGGCGTGTTCCTGTACGTGATCGCGATCCTCAACCTCGTGGTGCTCGTCGGCATCCTGCGGGTGTTCAGGCGGATGCGCCACGGCGAGTTCGACGAGGCCGCGCTGGAGCACCAGCTGGACAACCGCGGCGTGCTGAACCGGCTGCTGCGCGGCGCGACGAAGGCCGTGCGCAAGCCGTGGCACATCTACCCGGTCGGCGTTGCTGTTCGGGCTGGGCTTCGACACCGCGACGGAGATCGGCCTGCTGGTGCTGGCCGCGGGCGCCGCGACGTTCGCCCTGCCCTGGTACGCGATCCTCGTGCTGCCGATCCTGTTCGCCGCCGGGATGAGCCTGTTCGACACCGTGGACGGCTGCTTCATGAACTTCGCCTACGGCTGGGCGTTCGCGCAGCCGGTGCGCAAGATCTTCTACAACCTCACGGTGACGGCGCTGTCGGTCGCCGTCGCGTTCGTCATCGGCACGATCGAGCTGGTGTCGATCCTCGCCGACAAGCTGGCCATCACGTCGGGTCCGCTGGCCGCGATCGCTTCGGTGAACCTGGACTACGTCGGGTTCGGGATCGTCGGGCTGTTCGTGCTCACCTGGGTGATCGCGCTGGCGGTGTGGCGGTTCGGGCGGATCGAAGAGAAATGGTCGGCGAAGCTGTCCGCTTAAGAAGCCGCATCCGAAATGCTCTTCGCTTCGCGCGCCCCCGCTTCGAATGCTTCGCAGTTGAAGAGCAGCCACGCGCGTACGCCTTCCGGCGTCCCGCTCGCGAATCCTTCCGCCGCTTCGAGATAACGCGGAACGCGGCGGAAGAACGCGACTTCGGGAATGCTCAACGCCTTCGGGTCCAGGCCCGTCGCGACCATCGTCAGCCGGGCCGCGGCGCGGGCCACGACGCCGTCCGCGCTGCCGAACGGCTTGAGCGCCAGCAGTTCCCCGTGCACGACGGCCGTCAGGACGGGGCCCGGTACCGACGTCGCGCCCGTCACGAGCTGGGCGAGCAGTTCCAGGCGGCCGCCGCCGGAATGCGGGCGCCCCAACGCATCCGGATCGTCGACGAGGTCCGCCGCGGCGAGAACGTGCATGCGCGCCAAGGCTTGCATGGGCGCGCGGCGCCACGTCGGGAGCAGCGTCTCCAACGTCTCCGCGACGCGCAGCGCGCCCGCCAGGACCGGGTCGGCCACCGCGCCGTCGGCGGGCAGTTCCGGGTTCGCGCCCTCGATCCCCGCCGACGCGCGCGCCGCGCGGACCGACGCTTCGGCCGCGGTCGCCGCGCCGCCGCGAAGGTTCGCGGGGAGGCGGTGGACCGCGAACACGGCGTCCTGCGCGGACTTCGCGGCCGCCGCGACGCCTTCGAGGTCGAGGAGGGGCTTCAGCGGGTCGCTCAGGCGTCGAGGACCTGGCCTTCGCGGGAGACCACGGGCGGCAGCACCGACCACGGGAAGTTGATCCAGCGGTCGGTGTGCCGCCAGACGTACTCGCACTTGACCGTCGAGTGCGGCTTCTCGTAGACGACCGCCGAGCGCACCTCGGCGACGTGCTCGGAGGCAGAAGTCGCGGACCAGCTTGAGCGTGGCGCCGGTGTCGGCGACGTCGTCGGCGATCAGCACCTTCTTGCTCGTCAGGTCGACGACGTTGGGCACCGGCGGCAGCATCACCGGCAGGTCGAGGCGCTGGTCGACGCCGGTGTAGAACTCGACGTTCATCACGTGCAGGTTCTTCACGTCGAGCGCGTAGCCGAGCGCGCCGGCGACGAACAGGCCGCCGCGGGCGATGGACAGGACGAGGTCCGGCGCGAAGCCGTCGTCGGCGATGGTGTGAGCCAGTTCACGGCTCGCCGTGCCGAACAGCTCCCAGCTCAGCTCTTCCCGCTCTTCGGCCATCGATCTCGCCCTTCGTCGTGGTCCGCCGAGCATAGGCAACGCCGAAGTGGCCTCTGGAAATGCTCGGAAATTGGCTATCACAGGAAGCCAATACCGTGCTTACGGTGATCACGTGAGCGACTGGAGCACCCGACCGACCCTGTCCGGCGAGCACGTCCGCCTGGAGCCGTTGACGCCCGAGCCACGCCAAGGGCCTGTTCGAAGCCGGCGCCGACCCGGGCATCTGGGCGTGGCTGAGCATCCGGCAGCCGGGGGATCTTCCGGCTGCGGAGCGGATGGTCGAGGAGGCGCTCGCCGACCCCGCCCGGCGGCCCTTCGCGCAGATCGACGTCACGTCCGGCCGCGTCGCCGGGACGACGTCGTACTACCAGGTCGTCGAGGCGCACCGGATCCTCTCGATCGGGCACACGTGGATCGGCGCGGACTGGCAGCGCACCGGGCTGAACACCGAGTCGAAGCTGCTGTCCTGCTCACGCACGCGTTCGAAACCCTTGGCGCGCAACGGGTCGCGTGGGAGACCGACATCCGCAACCTGCGTTCGCAACGCGCCATCGAACGACTTGGCGCGCTTCGCGAAGGCGTGCTGCGCGCGCACCGGATCCGGCCGGACGGCTCGTCGCGCGACACCGTCACCTATTCGATGCTGGCGCCGGAGTGGCCGGCCGCGAAGGCCCGGCTGAACGAACGCTTAGTCACCGGCGACTCGCCTGCCTCGGTGAAACGACCGGGCAACGTGGGTGCAACCTTTTACAAGGCGGACTAACGTCGCTAGCGTGCCGCTAGCCGCGTGATCGGCGCACTACAGGAGGCCTTGCAACCATGACCGAGCAGTCCCCAGCCCTGGACAACCTGCTCACCGAGAGCCGTACGTTCCCGCCCAGTGACGAATTCGCTGGCCAGGCCAACGCGAAGGCCGATCTCTACGCCGAGGCGGACGCCGATCGCGAAGCGTTCTGGGCGAAGCAGGCGGAGCGGCTGACGTGGGACACGAAGTGGACCACGGTACTGGACTGGACCAATGCGCCGTTCGCGAAGTGGTTCGTCGGCGGCAAGCTGAACGTCGCGTACAACTGCGTCGACCGGCACGTCGAGTCCGGGCACGGCGACCAGGTCGCGATCCACTGGGTCGGCGAGCCGGGTGACACGCGGGACATCACCTACGCCGAGCTGAAGACCGAGGTTTCCAAGGCCGCCAACGCACTCGCGTCCCTCGGCGTCACCGCCGGCGACGTCGTCGCGATCCAGCTGCAGATGGTCCCCGAGGCCATCTTCGCGATGCTGGCGTGCGCGCGGATCGGCGCGCTGCACAACGTCGTCTTCGGCGGCTTCTCGCCGACGGCGCTGCGGGCCCGCGTCGACGACGCCGCCGCGAAGGTCGTGATCACCTCCGACGGCCAGTTCCGCCGCGGCAAGGCCGCGCCGATGAAGGCCAACGTCGACGAAGCGCTCGAAGGCGCCGAAACCGTCGAGAAGGTCATCGTCGTCAAGCGCACGGGCGACAAGCTCGAGGGCGACGTCCCGTGGACCGACGGCCGCGACCTCTGGTGGCACGAGCTCGTCGACGGACAGTCCGAAGAGCACACTCCCGAAGCCTTCGACAGCGAGCACCCGCTGTTCATCCTCTACACGTCGGGCACGACCGGGAAGCCGAAGGGCATCCTGCACACCTCCGGCGGCTACCTGACGCAGACGGCGTACACGCACCACAACGTCTTCGACCACAAGGCCGGCGAAGACGTCTACTGGTGCACCGCGGACATCGGCTGGATCACCGGCCACAGCTACATCGTCTACGGCCCGCTCGCCAACCGCGTCACGCAGGTCGTCTACGAAGGCACGCCGAACACCCCGCACGAGGGCCGGCACTGGGAGATCGTCCAGAAGTACAAGGTCTCCCTCTACTACACGGCGCCGACGCTGATCCGCACGTTCATGAAGTGGGGCGCGGAAATCCCGGAGAAGTACGACCTGTCGTCGCTGCGGGTGCTGGGCTCGGTCGGCGAGCCGATCAACCCCGAGGCGTGGATCTGGTACCGCGAGAACATCGGCGCGGGCAAGACCCCGATCGTCGACACGTGGTGGCAGACCGAGACCGGCGCGATCATGATCTCGCCGCTGCCGGGCGTCACCTCGACCAAGCCGGGCTCGGCGCAGAAGGCGCTGCCGGGCATCTCCGCGAAGGTCGTCGACGACACCGGCACCGAGGTCGGGCCCGGCGGTGGCGGGTACCTGGTGCTCGACAAGCCGTGGCCGTCGATGCTGCGGGGCGTCTGGGGCGACGAGGAGCGCTTCCGCGAGACGTACTGGTCGCGCTTCAAGGACCAGGGCTTCTACTTCGCCGGCGACGGCGCGAAGTACGACAACGACGGTGACATCTGGCTGCTGGGCCGCGTCGACGACGTGATGAACGTGTCCGGCCACCGCATCTCGACCACCGAGGTCGAGTCGGCACTGGTGTCGCACCCGACGGTGGCCGAGGCCGCGGTCGTCGGCGCGACCGACCCGACGACCGGCCAGGGCATCGTCGCGTTCGTCATCCTCGCGCGGCAACGCCGTCGACGGGGGCGAGGAGGCCATCCAGGCGCTGCGCAACCACGTCGCGAAGGAGATCGGGCCGATCGCGAAGCCGCGGCAGATCATGGTCGTGCCGGAGCTGCCGAAGACGCGCTCGGGCAAGATCATGCGCCGGCTGCTGCGCGACGTCGCGGAGAACCGCCAGGTCGGCGACGTCACCACGCTGGCCGACTCGTCGGTGATGGACCTGATCTCGTCGGGCCTGAAGTCGGGCAAGTCCGAGGAGTGAGCTAGCGTTCTCCCGTCAGAGCCCTTCCGGCTTCGCGCCGGAGGGGCTCTGTCATGACACCCCCGAGTGGCGCGGCTCGAACGCATGTTCTACGCTGTGCCGCGAACCACACCCCCTTCCCGGGCAAGGAGACGACACGACGATGACCGTGGATGTCCTGACGCACGACGAGGAAACGGCCGAGGTCCCGGCTCCGGAGCTGTCCACCGCCGAGGCGACCGTCACCGAGTCCGCGTCCACCTCCGAGGAGGGCTCGACCGAGCCCGCCGCCGAGGAGGCCCCCAAGCCGAAGCGCGGCCGCCCGAAGGGTGCGACGGCGTCGACGGCGAAGAAGACCCGCACGGTCGAGCTGACCCTCACCGTCACCGGCACCGCCGACGGCGAGTGGCAGGCCGAGCTGAAGAACGGCGCCAAGTGGGTCGCGAAGGGCCTCGAGATCCCGGCGGCGGCCGTCTCGCGCGCGGCGAAGGAGCTGCACGCGGACCTGTCGGGCCCGATCGACGAGGTGATCAACCAGGCCCGCGAGGCGCAGGCGGCGAAGGTCGCGGCGCTGGAGGCCGAGCTCGAGAAGGCCAAGCAGGCCCTCGCCGAGCTGGACGCCTGAGGCTTCACTCCGGGAGACGCCCGGTCCCGCGTTGGCGGGGCCGGGCGTTTCCGCGCTCGGAGCAGTTCAGGCGATCGGCGGACGTCCCGGCAGGGGCGACTTGAACTCCACCCACATCGAGTCCGTCAGGGCCTCCACGTGGTGGGCCACGCCGCGCGGGTGCAGTACCGAATCCCCCGGCTCCAGCTCCGCCTCGACGCCGTCGACCGCGCCCCGCAGCCGGCCCGATAGGACGTAGACGATCGAGTCGTGGTCGTGGGCGTGCGTCGGCGAAGCCACCCCGGCCGGGTAGTGGATCAAGTACGCCAGACCGCTCTCCGCCGTCTCCAGCTGCCGGAACCGGCCCTCGCCGCCCTGGAGCGGCCGGCCCTCGACCGTCGTCAGCGGCTGCCACACTTGCTCGTCCATGCCGCCCATGATGACCCAGAACCGCCGAGTCCACACAGGACTGGCTTAGGCAAGGCACGCGTTAATTAGGCGAACCTGACCCAAACCGGAGGTCTCGCCACGATTCTCCGTTCGTGTTTCACTGGTCCGGTGACCGAAACGATCGACGGCGACGCCGTGGAACACGCCCACGAACCGCACGAGGGCGTGGGCGGCAAGCTGAACTGGCTGCGGGCCGGGGTTCTCGGGGCGAACGACGGGATCGTGTCCGTCGCCGGGATCGTCGTCGGCGTGGCCGGCGCGACCACCGAAAGCACCACGATCCTCACCGCCGGAATCGCCGGGCTCGTCGCCGGCGCCTTTTCCATGGCCGGCGGGGAATACGTCTCGGTGAGCACCCAGCGCGACACCGAACAGGCCTTGCTCCGGCTGGAAAAGCAGGAGCTCAAGACGATGCCGGAGGCCGAGGAGCGCGAGCTCGCCGAGATCTACGAGCGGAAAGGGCTTTCGCCGGAGCTGGCCGGCCGGGTCGCCCGCGAGCTGACCGACAACGACGCCCTGCAGGCGCACGCGGAGGCCGAGCTGGGCATCGACCCGGACAACCTGACCAGTCCGTGGCAGGCGGCGTGGGCGTCGCTGATCGCGTTCTCCGTCGGCGCGCTGCTGCCGCTCCTGTCCATCGCCTGGGCCGGCGTCTCCCTGCGGGTGTGGGCGTGCGCGGCCGCGGTCGTCGTCGGCCTCACGCTGACCGGATGGATCAGCGCGAGGCTCGGCGACGCGAACGTGGGGCGCGCGATCCTCCGCAACGTCGGGGTCGGCGCCCTCACGATGGTGGTGACCTACTTCGTCGGAGTGCTCTTCGGCGTCACCGTCGGATGACTAGTGCACGCCCTTCATCAGCTTGCGGATGAAGGGCGTCGCCGCCAGGAGCAGCAGCCCGATGGCGATCGCGACGCCGCCGACCGTGCCGAAGTACGGCGTCTCGTCGTCGACCGAGTAGTACTCGGCGAGCTTGCCCGACATCGCCGTGCCGAACGAGATCGACAGGAAGTTCAGCGCGACCATCTGCGTCCGGAACGCCTCGGGCGCGAGCTTCGTCGACAGTGACAGCCCGACCGGTGACAAGCACAGCTCCGCGATCGTGAAGACGAACAGGATGCCGACCATCGCCAACAGCGGGCTGGCGTTCTTGCCGCTGCCCACCATCGGCAGGAACAGCAGGAACGCGACACCCATGAGCACCGTGCCGAGCACGAACTTGATCGGCGTCGACGGCTGGCGCTCACCCAGCTTCGTCCACAGCGCCGCGAGGATCGGGGCGAACACGATGATGAACACCGGGTTGATCGAGTTGACCCAGGACACCGGCATCGGCCAGCCGAACAGGTCCCGGTTCAGCCGCTGGTCGGTGTAGGCCGCGACGACGGTGAACTGCTGCTGGTACAGCGAGAAGAACGCCGCGCTGGCGATGAACATCGGGATGAACGAGAACACCCGGCTGCGCTCGTCGCCGGTGATCTTGCGGCTGGTCAGGATGACGACGAAGTAGGCCACCGAGATCACGCCGACCACCCAGACGACGACGTCGGCGAGGTTGCCCGGGTTGACGACGCCGGTCAGCACCAGCGTCACGATCGCGGCGACCAGCACGACGACGGCACCGACGGCCAGCAGGCGATGCGACGACGGCAGCGGGTTCGGCACCTCCTTGGCCTTCTCACCGAGGTTCTTGCGGCCCAGCGTGTACTGGATCAGGCCCAGTGCCATGCCGATCGCGGCCAGGCCGAAGCCGAGGTGGAAGCCGACCTCGGTCTGCGCCAGCCCGGTCAGCAGCGGCCCGACGAAGGCACCGAGGTTGACGCCCATGTAGAAGATCGTGAAACCGGCGTCGCGGCGCTCGTCGCCTTCGGCGTAGAGAGTGCCGACGATCGCCGTCGCGTTCGACTTCAGCCCGCCGCTGCCCAGCGCGACGCACACGAGACCGACGCCGATACCGGCCAGGCCGGGCAGGAGCGCCAGGCTGATGTGGCCGATCATGATCAGCACGGCACTGAAGAACAGCGTCCGTTCGGAGCCGAGCAACCGGTCGGCGACCCAGGCGCCGACGACGGCGGACAGGTACACCAGGCCGCCGTACGCGCCGACGATGCCGAGCGCCGACTCCTGGGCCAGGCCCAGGCCGCCCTGTTCGACCTTGTAGTAGAGGTAGATCGGCAGGATGCCGAGCATCCCGTAGAAGGAGAAGCGTTCCCACATCTCCACGCCGAAGAGGTTCGCCAGCCCTCGTGGGTGCCCGAAGAACCTCGTGTCCTGCTGGACCTCGGTTGAGGTGCTCACAACTCTGTCTTCCTTTGGCTCGGACTTCGTTGTCGCTTGGCATGCTATGAGCACACCGCGTTACCCACCACCGCCACCCCGTGTGGCGGCGGCCATAACGGTCCGTGACAAAGAAGCATTAAAATCGGCCAAGGTGCGCCGGGAAGTCTGGTCGGCAACAGTGATCAGCGACCCCAGGAGCCGCCCGTGTCCCGCCCCTTGACCGAGTTCGCGCGCTACCTGCGCACCGAAACCACCGGCGGGCTCATCCTGCTCGGCGCGACCGCGGTCGCCCTGATCTGGGCCAACTCGCCGCTGCGCGACAGCTACCACGCACTGCGCGACCTCCGGCTCGGCCCGGAGTTGCTGCACCTGAACCTCAGCATCGGCGACTGGGCGAAGGACGGTCTCCTCGCCCTGTTCTTCTTCGTCGCCGGGCTCGAGCTGAAGCGCGAGCTGGTCATCGGCGAGCTGTCCCGCTTCAAGCAGGCCGTGCTGCCGGTGGTCGCCGCGGCCGGCGGGATGGTCGTGCCCGCGCTCGTCGCGCTCGGCGTCGGCTGGGGGACGCCGGGGATCGACCGCGCCTGGGCGATCCCGGTGGCCACGGACATCGCGTTCGCGCTCGGCGTGCTGGCGCTGACCGCGTCGAACCTGCCCTCGAGCGCGCGGGTGTTCCTGCTGTCGCTGGCCGTCGTGGACGACCTCGGCGCGATCATCGTCATCGCAGTGCTGTTCACGACCGGCTTCGACCTGGTCGCGGTGGGCGTCGCCGTCGTGGCGCTCGCGCTGTACGCCTTCCTGCAGCACCGCCGCGTCCGGACGCCGTGGCTGTACGTACCGCTCGCCCTGGTCACGTGGGTCGCGGTGCACTCGGCGGGCATTCACGCGACGGTCGCCGGCGTCGCGCTGGGCCTGCTCACCCGCGTCCGCCCCGACGAAGGCGAGGCCGAGGCACCGGCCTTGCGGCTCGAGCACCGGCTCCAGCCGTGGTCGGCGGCGGTCGCCGTGCCGCTGTTCGCGCTGTTCGCGGCCGGGATCTCGGTCGACGGCGGCGCACTGGCCTCGGTGTTCACGACGGCGTTGCCGCTCGCCGTGCTCGCCGGGCTGCTCGGCGGCAAGGTCGTCGGCATCCTCGGCGCGAGCCTGCTCGCGGTGAAACTCGGCGCGGCCGAGAAACCTCGAGGGATGAGCTGGCGGGACTTGGCCGCGTTGTCCGTGCTCGGCGGTGTCGGGTTCACGGTCAGCCTGCTGATCGCGGAGCTGGCCCTCCCCGGCGACGCGAGCGAGCTGGCGAAGGCGGCGGTGCTGATCGCGTCGGCCGTGGCGTCCCTGCTGGCGGCGGCCTTGCTACTTCGCCGTAGCCGGGTACACGCAAGAATCGCCGACACACTGTGAGTCCGCCGCGCCCGGTTTCGGGACACATGGCACGATGACCCGGTGAGCAGCCCCAAGCACGAACGCACCGGCCCCGACGGCGTGGGGGCCGTGCCTTACCTCCCGCTGTCCTCCGACACCGACGTCCCCGGCGACCAGTCGATCGGCAGGCTCGTCGGCGACGCGACCCAGCACATCTCCACCCTCGTCCGGGCCGAGATGGAACTGGCGAAGTCCGAGCTGGTCGGCGAGGTGAAGAAGGGCCTCAAGGGGGCCGTCTACTTCCTGATCGCGCTGACGGTCTTCCTCTACAGCACGTTCTTCCTGTTCTTCTTCGCGGCCGAGGGGCTGGCCCAGTGGCTGCGCTACCGCTGGATCGCGTTCGGCATCGTGTTCGTCCTGATGCTGGTGGTCACGCTCGTGGCCGGGTTCCTGGGCTACCGCAAGGTGAAGAAGTTCAAGGCACCCGAGCGGACGATCGCCAGCGTCAAGGAGACCGCCGCCGCGCTGAAGCCGCAGAAGGCGCCCGACGCCGACCTGACCACCACGCGCGACTGAGGCGGTGCACGCGTCCCCCGACCCGTCGAGCGTCCGGCTCGACGGCCCGTGGGCCCACCGCGACGTGTCCGCGAACGGCATCCGGCTGCACGTCGCCGAGCTCGGCGAGGGGCCCGTCGTGGTGCTGCTGCACGGGTTCGCCGAGTTCTGGTGGACCTGGCACCACCAGCTGCCGGCGCTGGCCGACGCCGGGTTCCGCGCGGTCGCCGTCGACCTGCGCGGCTACGGCGACTCGGACAAGCCGCCGCGCGGCTACGACGCGTGGACGCTCGCCGGTGACGTCGGCGGCCTGATCAAGTCCCTCGGGGCGCGCCGCGCGCACCTCGTGGGCCACGCGTGGGGCGGCATGCTCGCCTGGACGGTCGCGTCCCTGCACCCCCGGCTCGTGTCGTCGGTGACGGCGATCGGTGGCGCCCACCCGCTCGCGCTGCGGTCCGGCGCGGCCCGCCCGTGGCGCGGCCAAGGCCGCGCGGCCGGGCACCTCTTCCGGTTCCAGGTGCCGATGGCGCCGGAGAAGTGGCTGCTGAAGGACGACGCCCAGGCCGTCGCCGACCTCTTCGGCGGCTGGGCCGGAAGCCGGTGGCGGTCCACTTCGGACTTCGCCGACAGCGTCGAGGAGTTCCGGCAGGCCATGCTCGTGCCCGGCGTCGCGCACAGCGCGCTCGAGTACTACCGCTGGGCGTTCCGCGCGCAGTTCCGCGGCGAAGGCCGCCGGTTCACCGACGCCGTCGGCACCCGGGTCGCGGCGCCGACGCTGCAGCTGCACGGCGCCGACGACACCTGCATCCTGCCCGAGACGGCGGCGGCGTCGGTGCGCTGGGCGGGCCCGCACGCCGAGCCGGAGATCTGGCCGGGCGTCGGGCACTTCCCGCACCTCGAGGCGCCGGACCGCACGTCGGCGGCGTTGGTCGGCTTCCTCAAGTGAGGTCGATGGCGTTCTTCGCCCGCGCGACGACTCCTCCACCGGGCCGCCCGTCGGGTTCTCCGTGGCCAGCGCCTGGTTGAGCGCGACGAACGGCCGCATCCGCCGCTCGTACGCCGTGAAAGCCGCTTCGTGCTCCGCACGGCCCAGCTCTTGCGCGAGGACGTAAGCGCCGACGAGCGCGAGGCTCGTCCCCTGGCCGGATAGCGCGGACGCGCAGTAGCCCGCGTCGCCCAGCAGCACGACCCGGCCCGCCGACCAGCGGTCCAGGTGGATCTGGGCCATCGCGTCGAAGTAGAAGACGTCCGCGGCGGCCATCGCCTCCAGCAGCTTCGGCACCTCCCAGCCGACCCCGGCCAGCCGCTCGGCGACGAGCCGCTTCTGCTCCGGAACGGTCAGCCGCGGCAAGGGTTCCGAGCGGAAGCCCAGGGTCACGCGCAACTCGGTGTTGTCCCGCACCGGGTAGATCGCGCCGCCGGTCTCCTCGTGCCGGAACCAGACCTGCCAGTCCTCGAGGCCCAGGAAGTTCGGCGCCGGGAAGATCGCCAGGTACTGGCCGAGGTGGCCGGCGAACCGCTCCTCCGGTCCGAAGGCCAACCGCCGCACCGCCGAGTGCAGGCCGTCCGCGCCGACGACGAGGTCGAACGTCCGGAAGCCGGCGTGCTCGAACTCGACGCGCACGCCGTGCGCCTCCTGCGTCAACGCCGTGATCGAGTCGCCGAAGACGTGTTCGACGTCGGTCGCCTCGTGCAGGATCGCCACGACGTCGTCGCGCAGGATCTCGAAGTCGTCGCTGTCGAGCCGTCCACTGCTGTAGGTGAACTCTTCGGACCGGAACAGCTCCTGCCCGGCCCCGTCCACCACGGACATCCCGCGCATCCGGGTGCGCAGCGCGCGCATCCGGTCGCCGAGGCCCATCGCGTCGACGACGTCGAGCGCGACGCCGCGCACGTCGATCGCCTGGCCGCCGGTGCGCGGTCCGGGCGCCCGCTCGACGACGGTCACGGCCCAGCCCGCGCGCGCCAGGAACCAGGCCAGCGTGCCGCCGGCGACACCGGCACCCGAGATCAGGACGTTTCGCATGGTTTCCTCCAGAGTCGTACACTTCCTGCGATCACTCTGGAGTTCCGGCAGTTCATCAGCAAAATCTGTGCTAGCACAGATGAGCATCTGTACTAGCACAGGAGGTAGCCGTGAAGTACCTGGCGATCGCCGAAGAGCTGCGGGGCCGGATCACGCGCGGCGAGCTCTCACCGGGCGCGCGGGTTCCCTCGACCCGGCGGCTGGCGACCGACCACGGCGTCGCGATGGCGACCGCGGCGAAGGCGCTGACCCTGCTGAACCAGGAAGGGCTGGTGCACGCCGAACCGCGGTCCGGCACGATCGTCAGCGGCCGGGACCGCCGTGGTGGTGGCCAGCGGGGGCTGACCCGCGAGCGGATCGTGCGGACGGCGATCGCCATCGCCGACACCGAGGGGCTCGGCGCGCTGTCCATGCGCGGGGTCGCCGCCCGCCTCGGCGTCGCGGCGATGGCGCCGTACCGGTACGTGCGGGGCAAGGACGAGCTGGTGCTGCTCATGGCCGACGCCGCGTTCGGCGAACGCGGCTACCCGGCCGAGCCGTCCGGCGACTGGCGTGACCGGCTGACGCTCGGCGGCCGCACGCTCTGGTCGCTCTTCCGGCGCCACCCGTGGCTGGCGCAGCTCGGGCCGGTCACCCGGCCGCTGCCGCTGCGCAACCTCGCCACGCACGGCGAATGGGCGCTCTCGGCGCTGTCCGAGCTGGACGTCGACGCGGCGACGCTGTGCGACTTGCACGTCCTGTTCTTCAGCCACGTCCAGGGGATGGCGGTCCACCTGGAGCGCGAGCAGAGCGCGCTGGCGTCGTCCGGGCTGACCGAAGAGGACTGGATGGACCACCAGGGCCCCGCCGTGGCGGCGATGGCGGCCGGGCACCCGACGTTCGCCAAGATGCTCGCCGAGCTGACCGAGACCGGCTACGACCTCGTCCTCGACGACATCTTCGAGTCGGGCATGCGGGCCCTGCTCGACGGTCTCGCGCTGCGCTTCGGGCGTTAAGCCGCGCAGGAGCCGGTGGACACGTTCGTCGACTGCGACGGCGCCGCGTCGACCTCGGCCCGCACCTGCTCGGCCGTGAGGGTGAAGCCCGTCTCCGGGTCCTCGACCGCCGCGCCGAACACGACGCCGATGACCTGCCCGTCCGGGGTCACCATCGGGCCGCCGGAGTTGCCGCTGCGGATCTCCGCGCGGACGGTGAAGACGTCCCGCTGCACGGTGTTGGCGTCGTAGATGTCCGGGCCGCGCAGGTTGATCCGGCCGCGCACGCGGGCCGGCGTCGCCCGGTACGGGCCGTCGAGCGGGTAGCCGAGCACGATCGCGCTGTCGCCCGCCTTCGCCGTCTCGCCCGCGAACTGCAGGGCCGGCGCGCGCAGCCGCGGCACGGCGAGCACCGCGATGTCGACCTCCGGGTCGAAGTACACGACGCGCGCCGGGTAGTCGCCCTGCGTCGTCTCGATGCCGACGGTGTCGGTGCCCGCGACGACGTGCGCGTTCGTCAGCACCCGCTGCGGCGCGATCACGAACCCGCTGCCCTCGAGCGACCGCGAGCACGAGCTGGCGCTGCCGCGGATCTTGACGACGCTGCCGTGCAGCGCCTGGACGGTCCCGCTGCTCTGCAGCGTCGGGATCGGGCGGCGAGGTGTCGGCCGTCGGGGCCTTCTGGAACGGGTCCACGATCGACGGGAAGCCGGACGCGTCGAGCAGCTTGCGCAGCTGGCTCGGGAAGCCCTGCGCGGCCTCCGGCATGGCGTCGTTGACCTTGCCGAGGATCACCGAGCCGTTGATCGCCTTGGCCAGCCCGGGCAGCCCGGACACGGTGGTCAGCGGCGTCGCGATCAGCCACGCCACGACGAACACGACCAGGGCCTGCACGATCGCGCCGAGCGTCTTGTCGATGCCGGACAGCTTGTCCGGGTTGATCTTCTGGCGCAGCCGCCGGCCGGTGTAGACGCCGATCGCCTCGCCGAAGGCGACCAGGAACACCACGGTCGCGACCGCGAAGGCGACCTTCCACACCGGGTCGTCGAAGAACGCGACGACCACCGGCGCGAGCTTGATGCCCGGCGAGCGCGCCGAGCACGACGCCGACGAGCGACGGCAGCGCGATGATCACGCCCTGGTATGCGCCGGACACCGCCGCCAGCACGGCCAGCAGCAGGACCAGCACATCGACCCAGTTCACCGTCGTCACCCCTCACCTGCGAGCCGTCGCCTGGTACGCGGCCAGCGCCTCGTCGAGGTCCCGGACGTCGCCCGAGTCCCATTCGCGCTCCCAGCCTCCCAGGCCGAGCAGGACGGACAGCAACCCGGCGGTGAACCCCCACACGAACAGGCCCGAAACCTCGAAGGCCGGGCCCTTCCACGGCGCGCCGGCCTTCTGGACCATGAACCGGTTGGCCGGGTCGACCAGGTCGGCGAGCGGCGACGCGGGCGACGGACGCCGTCTCGCCCGGATCCACGGCGTGCACCGGCGACGGCTCGGCCCAGTGCGCCAGCACCGGCGTCACGGCGAACTTCGACACCGGGACGAACAGCTCCGGCAGCACCGCGACCGGCCGGACGCCGGCCGGGACGACGCCGGTCTCCTCCTCGGCCTCGCGCAGCGCGGTGCCGATCGGGCCGCCGTCGCCGTCCTCGGCGCCGCCGCCGGGGAAGGCGACCTGGCCCGGCGTGCGAGCCCAGCGTGTCGGCGCGGCGCTGCAGCAGGACGTCGGGCTCGCCGTCGGCTTCGCGCTCGCCGAAGAGGATGAGCACCGCGGCCGGCGCGCGTGTAGGCGTCCTCGGGCGGGCTGAACCGGGTGAACGTCTTCGAATCGACCTCGGCGCTGACCTTGACCAGCGGCCGGAGCCACTCGGGGACGGACTCCGGCTCGACCAGCGGTCCGATCATGAAGTCCCTCCCACTGCCGCACGCACCTGGTCAGTGTTCCCGAACGTGCGGGGATTCGCGATGAACCGCACCTCGCCCGCGGCGGTGACCAGGTAGGACGCCGGCAGCGACGACGGCACCTTCAGGGCCGTGCGGACCGGCCCGGTCTGCCCGTCGCCGTCGAAGACCGACGGTAGGTGCACGCCCAGCTGGGCGAGCAGGTTCAAGCCGTCCTTCGCCGGGCTCTGGACCTGGACGCCGAGCACGCGCACGGCACCCGGCTGCTTCGCGTACTCCTGGAGCACGGGCAGCTCGGTCCGGCACGGCTCGCACCAGGACGCCCACACGTTGACCAGCGCCGGAGCACCCGGCGAGCGCACTTGCCGACGTCGACGCTGCGCGCCGTCGCCGAGGCAGTCCGCCTTGACGCCGTCGAGCTGCTTCACGGGCTGCGCGGGGCCGGCCGCGGGGCACGGCTGGAGGGCCGCCGCCGACCGAGCTGGCGCCAGGGCGGCGGAGTCTTCGGACGGCTTCGCGGCGCTGTCGCCACCCCCGCGGGGCAGCAGCGCGACGATGAGCGCCACCGCCAGCACGGCGGCGGCCAGCGCCCATTTGGTGACGGTCGTCACCGGGGCGCCGCCAGCGCCAGGATGTGGTCCTTTTCGACGCCTTTGACCAGCTTCGCGGCTTCGTCGAACCCGGTCGGGCCGGTGCCGTAGGACGGGCAGTCCTTGGCCAGCGGGCAGGCGCCGCAGGCGGGCTTCTTGGCGTGGCAGACGCGCCGGCCGTGGAAGATCACCCGGTGCGAGAGCATCGTCCACTCCTTGCGCGGGATCAGCTCGCCGACCGCGTGCTCGACCTTGACCGGGTCCTCTTCGGCCGTCCAGCCCCAGCGGCGGACCAAGCCGGCCGAAGTGGGTGTCGACGGTGATGCCCGGGACGTCGAAGGCGTTCCCGAGCACGACGTTGGCGGTCTTGCGGCCGACGCCGGGCAGCGTGACGAGGTCGTCGAGCTTGGCCGGGCACCTCGCCGTCGAAGCGCTCGACCAGCGCCGCGCCGAGGCCCATCACGGAGTTCGCCTTGGCCCGGTAGAAGCCGGTGCTGCGGAGGTATCTCCTCCAGCTCGGCGCGGTCGGCGCCCGCGTAGTCGGCGGCGGTCCGGTAGCGCTTGAACAGCGCGGGCGTGACGAGGTTCACCCGGACGTCGGTGGTCTGCGCGGACACGGCACTGTGGCCCCTGGCCCCTGGCACCGCGGCCGGTCGGCACCGCGGCCGGTCGGCACCGCGGCCGTCCGGCACCGCGGCCGGTCGGCACCGTGGCCGGTCGGCACCGTGGCCGTCCGGCACCGTGGCCGTCCGGCACCGTGGCCGTCCGGCACCGCGGCCGTCCGGCACCGCGGCCGTCCGGCACCGCGGCCGTCCGGCACCGCGGCCGTCCGGCACCGCGGCCGTCCGGCACCGCGGCCGTCCGGCACCGCGGCCGGTCGGTGTCAGGTTCGCAACGGCTGACGCCGCTTGGTGTCCTCGCGGTGAGTGCCGCCGTCGTCGGCCCCGGGGCCGCGCTGGGTCTCGCCGAGGTCTTGGAGCGTCTGCTCGTAGTCATCGTAGGAGCTGAACGGGCGCAGCCAGGCCCAGCCCGAGCGGGCGGCGAGCTCCTGGACCTGGTCGCGCTGCTCGCGCCGCGGCGCGGCCATCGGCGTCGGGACCGGGGCGGGCGCCGGGAGGGTAGCCGGGGCGACCGCGGGGCGGGCCTCGACGGGCGTGGGGGCCGGAGCGGCGGGGCGGGGCCAGGCGCGGCGGCGGAGCGTCGAGGCCTGGTTGGCGATGATCGCCCGGGCGCGCTCGCGCTCGAGCTCGGTGTCGGTCCTGGTGGCCGGGGGGCGGACGGCGCCGGTGCGGGCCGGCGCGGGGCGGACTCGGCTCGCCCGGCGGTCGGCGACCGTCGTCTCGAGTCGGCTGCTCGCGGGGCGGGGTGCCGGAGCGGCCTCGTCGCGGGCGTCGGCGACGCGGGGGGCGGGGGGCAGGTGTCCGGCGGCCTCGAGCGCGCGGATGACCTCGAGCTTGGCGGCGACGGTGAGCGTCCGCTGGGTCTCGACGAGCTCGGGCCGTGCCGGCGGCGGGCTTGGAGCGGCGGCGAGCGCGGGCCGCGGCGCGGCGGCGACCGGCTCGGCGGAGGCGTGGAGGGCGAGGCTGGTCTCGAGCATGCTGCGCAGGACCTTGAGATCGCGGTCGCTGGCCTCGCGGCGGGTCACGTTGACGAACGAGGTGCCCGTGTACTTGTCCCAGGCGGTGGCGAAGATCTCGGCGAGCGGGGTGACCGAGAACGCGTTGCGATCGGCGGCGAGCATCGGGCAGACGCCGCCCCGGCGGTCGGTGTTGGCCCCGGTGACGATGCGGTTCTCCTTGATGCCCTCGAGCATCGCCCGCTGGGTCTCGGGCGGAAGGGTCTGGACCGCAAACCTCAGGCGCTCGGCACGCTGCTTTCTCATCGGTTCTCCACCTCGTCGCTTGGCTCGGCCCTGCTGGTCGGCAAGAGCCTAGGGTGGCCCATCGGGCAGCGCAAGCTCACTCCTGCCCGTGCACGGAGACTTGCAGCGGGCGGCGGCGGCCGTGGTTGGGGGATGCGGAGCGCAGCGGGGATCGCCTATCTTGAGGGCGTGGATCCGACGCCGACGAAGCTGCCTGGATTCGACCGTCTCTACGGACTCGAGTTGCTCGCCGTGGGACCGGAGGAGGTCCGCGGCCAGGTCGGGATCCGCGAGGAGATCCTCCAGCCGTTCGGCCTCGTACACGGGGGCGTCTACGCGTCGATGGCCGAGTCGCTCGCGTCGGTGGGCACCGCCTCGGTGGTGATGGAGCAGGGGATGGCGGCGATGGGCATGTCCAACAGCACGACGTTCCTGCGGTCGATCACCGCGGGCACGGTCCACGCCCGGGGGCGACCGTGCCATCGCGGAGCGACGACCTGGGTCTGGGACGTCGAGATCACCGACGACGCCGGGCGCCTGTGCGCGGTGTCACGGGTGACGATCGCCGTCCGCCCGGCGCGTCAGCCGCGGTAGCCGTTGGTGATCGGCATGCGCCGGTCGCGCCCGAAGGCGCGCTCGGTGATCTTGATCCCCGGCGGCGCCTGGCGGCGCTTGTACTCGGCGACGTCGACGAGCCGGATCACCCGGTCGACGTCCTCGGCGGGGAGGCCGATGGCGATCAGCTCGTCGCGGCCGCGCACCTCCTCGACGTAGCCGCGGAGGATGGCGTCGAGGATCGCGTAGGGCGGCAGCGAGTCGTCGTCGCGCTGGTCGGGGCGGAGCTCGGCCGAGGGGGGGCGGTCGAGGATCGCGGCAGGGATGCCGCCGCGGTGGCGGGCGAGCCGGAAGACGAGCGTCTTCTCGCAGTCCTTGATCACCGCGAAGCCGCCGGCCGAATCGCCGTAGAGGGTCGAGTAGCCGACCGACATCTCCGACTTGTTGCCGGTCGTCAGCACGAGCCAGCCGAACTTGTTGGAGAGCGCCATCAAGAGGTTGCCGCGGATCCGGGCCTGGATGTTCTCCTCGGTGAGGTCCGCCGGACGCCCGGCGAAGACGGGGCCGAGCATCTCGCCGTAGGCGCGCATCGCCGGTTCGATGTCGAGCTCGAGGCAGTCGACGCCAAGCGACGCAGCGAGCTCGCGGGCGTCGCTCTGGGTCTCGCCCGACGAGTAGGGCGAGGGCATGACCACGGCGGTGACGCGCTCGGGGCCGAGCGCGTCGACGGCGAGGCAGGCGACGAGCGCCGAGTCGATGCCGCCGGAGAGCCCGAGCACGGTGTGGCCGAAGCCGTTCTTCTCGACGTAGTCGCGCAGCCCGCAGCAGAGCGCGGCGTAGATCTCCGCCTCGATCGGCTCGGGCAGCGCGGCGATCCGTCCCGGGGGAGCCGGGCCGCGGCGGGGCGGGAGGTCGAGCGCGGCGAGCAGCGAGGCGGGGACGGGGCCCGCGGCCGGCGGGGAGTCGGCCGCGCGCCGGGGTGGGAGCTCGAGCTCGCAGACGAGTACCTCCTCGGCAAACGGGGCGGCCCGGGCCAGGAGCCGACCGGTGTGGTCGAGCACGAACGAATGGCCGTCGAAAACGAGCTCGTCCTGGCCGCCGACGAGACCGCAGAAGGCGATCGCGGCGCGGTCCTCGCGGGAGCGCCGGGCGAACAGGAGCTCACGCTGGACGCCCTTGCCGGCGTGGTAGGGCGAGGCCGAGAGGTTGACGATCAGGGTCGCCCCGGCGAGAGCCTGGGCGCTGGCAGGCGGCCCCGGCTCCCAGACGTCCTCGCAGACGGTGAGGCCGACCCGGTGGGACCCGACGTCGACGAGGCTCGAGGTCGTGCCCGAGCGGAAGTAGCGCCGCTCGTCGAAGACGCCGTAGTTGGGCAGGTGGACCTTGCGGTGGACGGCCGCGACCTGGCCGGCGGCGAGGACGGCGGCGGAGTTGTAGACGTTCCGGCCGTCGCGCTCGGGGAAGCCGACCACCGCGACGAGGCCGTGGGTCTCGGCGGCCAGGCGATCGAGCGCGGCGCGGCAATCGTGCAGGAAGTGGCGCTTGAGGAGGAGATCCTCGGGCGGGTAGCCGGAGATCGTCAGCTCGGGGAGGAGCACGAGCTGGGCGCCGCGGTCACGGGCCGCGGAGACGGCGGCGAGGATCCGGCGCTCGTTGCCGGCGACGTCGCCGACCGTCGTGTTGATCTGGCAGAGCGCCAGCCGCAGGGGCTCGCGGCCGGGGGCGGGCGGCGTGGCGTCGCCCGGCACGGGCGCGGCTACCGCCGGGTGCGCCCGGTGGCGGCCGGCCGGGCGCCCTGCCCGCCGCCGCGCGCCGGGGCCTTGGCCGGGGCTTTCCGTCCGTCGCTCCGCCGCGCGCGGCGCGGGTGCCGGGCGCTGCCGGCCAGGGCGGCGAGCTCGTCGATCGCCGCCGCGAGCTCGGTGGCGATCTCGTCGACGTCGGGGACGGCGTCGTAGTCGGCGAGCAGGCCGAAGCCGAGCTGCCCGCAGTAGCTCATCACGGCGATGCCAAGGGCCTGCCGGTCGGCCAGCGGGACGACCGGGTAGATCGCCTCGAGCCGGCGGCCGAGGAGGAAGAGCGGCTCCTGCGGCCCGGGGACGTTGGTGATCGTCAGGTTGGAGAAGCGCGAGCGGGCCTGGAGGCGGGCGGCCTGGCTGATGATCGTCGAGGGGGCGAACCCGGCGAGCTCGGTGAGCACGCGGGCGTCGACCGCGCGCCCCGACTCCTTGAGGCCGTCCATCGCCTCGCTGATCTCCGCGAAGCGCTCGCGAGGGTCGACGATGCCGACGGGGAGCGGCGCCCAGACCGTCTCGACGCGGCTGTTCGGCCGGCCGAGGTCGGCCGGCGCCCAGACGGGGACCCTCGCCCGCAGCACCAGCCCTTCGGTGTCGTGGCCGTGGGCGCGCAGATAGCGGCCGAGGGCGCCGGCGACCGCCGCGAGCACGACGTCGTTGACCGTCCCGCCGAGCACGGTCTTGATCTGGCGGAACCGCTCGAGGTCGCCGTCGACCCAGGCGTAGCGCCGGTGGGGGCCGATCCTCACGTTGAGCGGTGTCCGCGGCGCCGGGTCGCCGCCGAGCCAGGCCAGCGGGCCGATCTCGGCCAGGCGGTGGCGAAGCACATCGGCGAGGACCCGCGGCCGGCGGAGCAGCCCCTCGACCCCGCGGGCCGCCTCGCCGGGATCGCTGGCCCGCTCGAGCAGGGCGCCGGCCAGGAGCTCGGCGGCGGAGGGGGCCGGTCGCGCCACCCAGGTCGAGGCCGGCTCGGCGGCGAGCGAGGCGTCGGGGGCGGCGTCGAAGAGGACGGTCGTGAGGTCGAGGCCGTCGACGCCGTCGACGAGCACGTGGTGGGTCTTGCCGATCAGGGCGAACCGACCGTCCTTGACGCCCTCCACAAGCCAGACCTCCCAGAGCGGCTTGGTGCGATCGAGCTGCTGGGAGAAGAGCCGGCCGGCGAGGCGGGCCAGTGCCGGCTCGTCGCCGGGGCGGGGGAGCGCGGCGTGGCGGACGTGGTAGCCGACGTTGAAGTGGTCGTCGTCGACCCAGACCGGGCGTCCCTGCCGATAGGGGACGTCGGCCAGCTTCTGGCGATAACGGGGCACGAGCTCGAGCCGTCCGACGATGTGCGCCGTCAGCTCCTCGAGCGTGGGGACCGGGCCGGCGAAGACGAGCACCGAGGCGACGTGGGCGTGGAGCGCCGACTTCTCCTCGAGCTCGAGCAGCTCGGCGTCGAGGAGGCTGAGACGATCTGGATTGGCCACGCTGGGATTGTGGCATCCGCCGCCGGCGGAAAGGGGGATCGGCGCCCGCCGGGGCGAGGGGCGCCGCCGGGCTGCGATCGGCTCGTGGGAACTGAGAGCTCCGCGGCGGGAAAGCAGAGCTCAGCCGGCCGGCGATCCCACCGGCGATTCCGATACCCTCCGGCGAACAATTGTTCGTCTGCCGAATCGTGCCCGCCCCGGGCGAGCACGAACGGGGAACCCATTGCCGGAGCCGGCGCTGTCGAAAGCGCCGGTTGCGGCCGGGGCGAATCGGCCGCGACCGCGGCCGTAGCGATCATCACCGAGCCCGAGAGCCGGTGCCGTCGCGAGCCCGTCAGCTAACCCCGTAGGCAAGGAATCCAAGGAGGGCCCGATGCCATTAGACCTACGTCCAGGCCGTGTCATGCTCGCGCTGGGGGCGGCCGGATTCGGCAGCGCATGCGTCGCGGGACCGGCCGAGGCCGACCTCGGGGGTGCCGCCGCCCCGCCGACGGTCGCCGGCCTCGTGCTCGGCGACGCGTCGGTGCACACCCCGGTCGGCGCGGTGCTCGCGCCCGTGCTCGCCCCGGTCGGCGCGGTGGTCGCGCCGGTGCTCGCCCCGGTCGGCGCGGTGCTCGCGCCGGTGCTCGCCCCGGTGTCGGCGCCGGGCGGGCGGGTCGCCCTGTCGGTGTCGACCGGTCGCCGCAACCTCCTTCTCGGCCGGAGCATCACGGTCTTCGGGGCATTGCGCCCGGCGTCCGCCGGTCGCGTCGTCGCCCTTGAGGAGCGCCGCGGGAGCCGGTGGGCCACGATCGTCTGGGCGGCGACGACCCGCTCGGGGCGCTACAGCCTGCGCTTCCGGCCGCCGGGACTCGGCAGCCTGGCCCTGAGGGTGCGCCTCGCCGGCGGCCGGCTCGGCGCCCCGGCGGTCCGGGCGCTCGGGGCGGTCAACGTCTACCGGCTGGCCGGGGCGTCGTGGTACGGGCCGGGCGGGTCGCTGGCCTGCGGCGGCAGCCTGACCGCAACGCGGCTCGGGGTCGCCCACCGGACGCTGCCGTGCGGCACGATGGTGAGCCTGCACTTCGGCAACCGCACGGTCCGGGTCCCGGTCATCGACCGCGGTCCGTACGTGGCTGGCCGCGACTACGACCTGACCCCGGCGACCAAGCGGGCGCTCGGGTTCGGCGACATCGGCGAGGTATGGGCCACCCGCTGAGCCGGGCTGCCCGGCGGATGCCCCGTCGGGGCCCGGCGGATCCTGAGCCGGAGGTCCGGCGGATGCCCCGCCGGCCCGCCCGGCCTGCCACGCGGGCTGCCCGGCGGATGCTGAGCCGGAGGCCGGCGAATGCTGAGCGGGGCGTCCGGCGGATAGCATCAGCGGCCGTGAAGCTGGGCATCATCACCGGATCGGGCACCTATGCGCTGGAGGCGTTCGACTCGCCGCGAGCCCGGGAGATCGGGACGCGCTTCGGGGCCGTGGTGGTCACCGAGGGGCGCTTCGCCGGGGTTGACGTGGTCCACGTCTCGCGCCACGGCGAGGGTCATGTTCGGCTTTCGAGCCACGTCAACCACCGGGCGAACATGCTGGCCCTGCGCGAAGCCGGGGTCGACGGGATCCTCGCGGCGACCGTGTGCGGCGCCGTCGACCCCGGCGTCGCCCTCGGGAGCCTGATCGTCTTCGACGACCTGCACTTCCTGGCCAACCGGCTGGCCGACGGCTCGCTCTGCTCCCTCTACGGGGAGGGCGAGCCGGGCCGGGGCCACTGGATCTTCGAGCGTCCGTTCAGCGAACCGCTGCGGCGGGCCCTCCTCGCCGGAGCCCGGGACGCCGCGCCGGGGGTGGCCGACGGCGGGTGCTACGGCCACGTCGACGGGCCGCGCTTCAACTCGCGCAGCGAGATCCGCCTACTCTCCCAGTGCGGCGTGACGGCGGTCAGCCAGACCGCCGGCCCGGAGACGGTGCTCGCCGGGGAGGCCGAGCTGCCCTACGCGCTGGTCGGCTACGCGACCGACTACGCCAACGGCGTCCAGGACGAGCCGACGCCGGTGACCGAGCTGATCAGACTGATCGGCGCGAGCAGCGAGGTGTTCGCCGCCACGCTGGCCGCCGCCGCCGCCGAGCTCGCCGGTCTGTCGGAGCCGATCGCGCCGCCCGGCACGCACTTCCGCTTCGACTGAGGATCAGGCCCGGGCCGGGGAGCACGCGTAGAGGGCCTGGGCGCGAACGGCGCCGGGGACGCTGACCGACGCGCAGTGGGATTCGACCCAGCGGACCCGCGCGGCGCCGATGTCGGAGACGGCCCGCGGGAGGCCAACCGGGCCGAGTGGCCGGCCGCCGCCGGGGGCGGGGGCCGCCCCGAAGAGCGGTGGCGGCGCCGGGGCGGTGGGCGGCGCCCCCCCGAACACGGGCGCGGGCACGGGAATGCCGCCGGCCGGGGCGGCGAAGGCGAAGCCGCCGGGTCCGAATCCGCCGTCGACGAGGACGTAGCGGAGCTGCCCCGAGCGGACGAGCGATCGCAGATCGGCCACCGTCGGCGCCGGATCGGCGCCCATGAAGCCGCCCATCGTGATCACCGGGGCGCCGCTCGCCAGGCCGATCGGCGCGGCCGCCTGGGAGCCGGTCGCCGCGACGAGGTAGCGCGCCCCGCCGCGATGGGCCTCGAGATAGGAGACGAGGGCCGGGTCGGCCCGCTCGGCGCCGCCCGGCCCCGGCCGGCCGGCCCTCCGCGGGCCGGCCGCTCCGCCGGGGCGAAAACGCCGAAAGCCCCGGGGCGGTCCCGGGCTGAACGCGACGGCGCCGGCCGGCCCGGCTGCCGGCATGCTTCCGGTCTGGCCGTGCCCGACCGTCGCCACCGCATAGCCGGCCGGGCCGCCGAGGAGGGCGACCAGGCCGCCGGCGGCGGCGAGCGCGAGCAGCGGCCGCCGCGGGAGCCGGGCGGCGAGCCGTCCGACGAGGATGGCGACCGCGGCCAGGGCGCCACCCGCGAGCACGCTCCAGCGCAGCCAGGGCACGAAGCTCGGCGCGCGGTCGAGGATGGCGAAGCCGAGCGTCCCCGTCCCGGCGACGGCGGTGGCGAGCAGCGGCGCCGCCGCCCGGCTGCCCCGGACGCGGTCGAGGAGGGTGACGATCGCCGTGGCGGCGAGCCCGGCCGCGGCCGGGGCGAGCGCGCTCGTGTAGTAGGAGTGGAAGATTCCGGCGGAGAAGCTGAACACCCCGTAGCCGGCGAGCGCCCACAGCCCGAGGAGGACGACGGCGGCGCGGCGCGGGTCGGTCCGCCCGGCGCGCCGTGTTGCCCACAGGCCGGCGAGGAGCCCGAGCAGGGCGAGCGGGAGAAGCCAGGCGACCTGGCCGCCGATCTCCGGGTTGAACAGGCGCAGCGGACCGGTCGGCCCGCCGAACCCGCGGCCGAAGCCGACGCCGGACCCGCCCGAGACCCGGGAGAAGCCGTTGGCGCCGAAGATCAGCTCGAACCACGAGTTTTCGGTGGAATCACCGACGAACGGCCGCTGGGCCGCCGGGATCAGCATCATCGCCCCGTACCAGACGATGCTGACCGCGGCCATCGCCGCCGCCCCGGCGAGCAGGTGGGCGGCGCGGCGGCGCGCCGGACCGGGCGCGGCGAGGGCGAAGGCGCCGGCCAGTCCCGGCACGACGAGGTAGCCCTCGAGCATCTTCGTGTTGAAGGCGAGCCCGACCAGGCCCCCGCAGAGCACGACGTGGCGGACGCGCCCCGACTCGATCGCCCGAACCAGGGCCCAGGCGGAGGCCACGAGCAGCAGGGCGAGGAGCGCGTCCGGGTTGTTGTAGCGGGCCATCGCCACGCTGACCGGGGAGAGGGCGAGCATCAGGGCGCCGAGGAGTGCGGCCCGGTGGCCCATCGTCCGCCGGAGGAGGTCGTGGAGGAGGACGACGGCCGCGACGCCGCAGACCGCGCTCGGGAGGAGCATGCTCAGCGAGCCGAAGCCGAAGACGCGTCCGGAGAGCCCCATCAACCAATCCGAGAGCGGGCCCTTGTCGAGGCTCACCGCGCCGCTGAGGTCGGCGGCGTTGGTCAGAAGCGCCGTCCAGCTGCGGCTCGCGGCGAGCGCCGCCTCGGCGTAGTAGGCGTTGGCGTAGCCGTTGGCGGTCAGCGACCAGCAGACGAGGACGGCGGCGATCGTTCCGACGGCGATCAGACCAGGCCGCGACCAGGCCGGATCGCCTTCGCGCCCGCGGACGAGGCGGCGGACGGAGGCGGGGACGCGGGGGCGAGCCGGGGCCGGCGCGGACGGTAGGGCGATCTGGGGTCTCGACATCGTGGGACGAGCTGGGCGGCGGGCTTCGCGCCGCCCGGCGTCCCGCATAGTCTGCCCGTCCCGGTTGGGGCCGGCTAAGCGCCGGCGCAGAAAGTCATAAGAGCCGCGAGACCCAGGTGCCGCGGATCGGCACCACCGCGGCGACCGGCACACCGTGCTTGGTGACGATCGTCGGGCGACCCGTCTCGGCCACCTCGGTGACGACGCCACTCACGTTGCGAGCGAGCGCCCGGATGCCGACCGTCGTGGCAGAACCCGCGTCGACGTCGGCTTTTCCTTCGAGGGCCGCCTGGCGCTCGGGTACGGCGCGGCGGCGAGTGTCGTTCCCCATCCCGGCCTTCCTTTGTTCGGCTTGATCGTGGGCGGCTCCTATGTGCGAGCGGTCCCGGCCCTCGCGGTGCGTCGGCTCCGCTCATGACGAAGTCCTGCCTTGCCGCGTCCGTGCACGCACCTGCCAAATGGACCCTGCAGACTGATCGCGTCCCGAGCCCGCGAGCGCCCCGCCGGGGCGGGGAATCGCGGCCGACGCACAAAAGCTTAGAGCGTCAGCCGCCTTGGGGCCGGCGCCGCCGCCCCGGGCGCCAGAATGGAGGGGTGCGCGTGATCGCCCACCTCGACATGGATGCCTTCTACGCCTCGGTCGAGCTCCGCCGCCGGCCGGAGCTCCGGGGCAAGCCGATGGTGGTCGCCGGGTCCGGTCCGCGGGCGGTCGTCACCACCGCGTCCTACGAGGCTCGGGCCGCCCACGGGATCGGCTCGGCCATGCCGCTGGCCCGGGCCCGCCGTCTGTGCCCGGAGCTCACCGTGGTCGCGCCCGACTTCGACACCTACCGGGCGGTCTCGCGCCAGGTCATGGACGTCGTGCGCCGCAACTTCGAGCGCGTGGAGGTGGCCGGGCTCGACGAGGTGTACCTCGACCTGACCGGGCTGCTCGCCCCCAACGCCTCGATGGCCCGGGTGCGCGCCGAGATCGCCGCGGCCACCGGCCTGACCTGCTCGATCGGCCGCGGCCCGAACAAGCTGCTGGCCAAGATCGCCAGCGGCCTGCGCAAGCCGGGGGGGACGGTGGCGCTGACCCGCGAGGAGGCCGCCCGCCGCTTCGCCGGCGAGTCCCCGCGGCGGATCCCGGGGATCGGCCCGAAGACGGCGGAGCGCCTCCAGGCGCTCGGCATCTCCACCATCGCCGAGCTCGGCCGGCAGCCGCCCGAGCGCCTCCAGGCGGCGTTCGGCGAGCGCCACGGCGTCGACCTGCTGCGCCGGGCGCACTTCGAGGACGACAGCCCGGTCGAGCCGGTCCGGGAGACGAAGTCGCAGTCGAGCGAGACGACGTTCGACTACGACCTGGCCGACCGGACGCGCCAGCTCGCGGTGATCGCCGCGCTGGCCGACGACCTCTGCGGGCGGCTCGAGCGCAAGCGGCTGCGCGGACGCAACGTCGCGATCAAGGTGCGCCTCGACGACTGGACCACGGTCACCCGGGCCCGGACGATTCCCCAGGCCACCTGCGACCCGGTGCTCGTCGGACGGGTCGCCGCCGAGCTGCTGGCGCAGTACGACCCGCCCCGTCCGGTGCGCCTGCTCGGCGTGCGGGTCGCGGGCTTCGAGCCGGCCGGATCGGTCGGTCCCGGGGACCCGCCCGCGCCCCAGGGCCAGCTCGCGTTCTGATGCGAAGCGGCGGCGGCCGCTAGGCGGCCGCGATCCTTGCGCGGGGCCGCGGCCGGGCGTAGCCTGTCGGCCCCCACCCTGACCAAGGAGCGGCATGGCCAAGGAGTTCAAGACCTTCCTCCTGCGCGGGAACGTCGTCGATCTCGCGGTCGGCGTCGTCATCGGGGTCGCCTTCGGAGCCTTGGTGTCGGCGCTGGTCAAGGACCTGATCACGCCGATCGTCGCCGCGATCTTCGGCAAGCCCAACTTCTCGAACCTGAAGTTCACGATCAATCACAGCACGTTCCTCTACGGTGAGTTCGTCAACGCGCTGTTCGCCTTTGTCTCGATCGCCTTCGCCGTCTTCTTCTTCGTGGTCAAGCCGGTCAACATGCTGATGGAGCGGCGGAAGACCGGAGTCGAGGTGGAGTCGGAGACGCGGCCGTGCTCGGAGTGCCTCTCGGAGATTCCCCGCCCCACCCGCCGGTGCGCGTTCTGCGGATCCCCGCAGACGCCCGAGGACCCGCAGCCCGCGGCGGCTCAGTAGAGCGCCGCGGCCAGGCGCCGGCGGACGTCCCGGGCCAGCGGATCGTCGGCGCCGATCCGGTCGAGCTCGCCGACGATGATCCGGCGGATGTCGTCCTGCTGCTCGCCGGCGCCCGGGAGGATCTCGAGCAGCATGTTGAGCGCCCGGACGACCTCGCCGGCGTCGAGGGCCTCGAGCGCGGGAGACAGGCGGTCGTCGCCGGCCAGGCGCAGCCGCGCGGCGAGCCCCTCGGCCTGGAAGCTGCCGGCGGCCCCTTCGAGCAGGCGCAGCGCCTCGTCGCGCTCGCCGCGTCCGACCAGCAGGCGCGCCAGCGCCAGGGCGGCGTCTGCCCGTTGGGGCTCGAGGGCGAGCGCCGCGCGGAGCGACTCCTCGTCCCCCTGCGCAACCAGTCCGTCGGCCTCGGAGGGGATCAGCCCGTCGAAGAAGCGCTCGACCGTCGCCCGGGCCTGGACCCCGACGAACTCGTCGACCACTTCGCCGCCGCGGAACGCCTTGACCGCCGGGATGCCCTGGATGCCGTAACGCTGGGCGATCCGCGGGTTGGCGTCGGTGTCGAGCTTGGCCAGCACGACCTTCCCCTCGCGCTGGGCGGCCGCCTCCTCGAGGACCGGCCCGAGCGCCCGGCACGGCCCGCACCACGCCGCCCAGAAGTCGACGACCACCGGCTCGGCGCGCGAGCGCTCGATCACCGCCGCCTCGAAGTCGGCCTCGCTGACATCGATCACGGTCATCCCCATAGCCTACGGCTGCTAGACATCGCCCGGTGGATGGCCTTGCCCACGAGGAAGCCGGCGCCGGGCCTCCGGTGGTCTGCCTCCACGGCCTGACGGCGACCCGCCGCTACGTCCTCATGGGCTCGCGGTCGCTCGAGCGCTCGGGCCACCGCGTCGTCCTCTACGACGCCCGCGGCCATGGCGCCTCGGCGCCGGCGCCCTCGCCCGCCGGCTACACCTACGCCGACCTCGCCGGCGATCTTGGTCACCTGCTCGACGACCTCGAGATCGACCGGGCGGTCCTCGCCGGCGTGTCGATGGGCGCCCACACCGCACTGCGCTTCGCCCTCGCCCAGCCCGACCGGGTGGCCGGCCTGGCGCTTATCACCCCTGCCTACCGCCCGGCGAGCTTTCCGTCCGGCCTGGCGGGCTGGGACGCCCTGGCCCGCGGCCTGCGCGCGGGTGGGATCGACGGCTTCCTCGCAGCCTACGACGTCGCCGGAGTCGACCCGCGCTGGCGCGGCACCCTGGTCACCGCGCTCCGCCAGCGCCTCGCCGCCCACGCCCACCCCGCGGCGGTGGCCGACGCGATCTCCGCCGTGCCCCGCTCACGACCCTTCGCGACGATGGGGGAGCTCGGCCAAATCGCCGCGCCCACCCTCGTCGTGGCCAGCCGAGACGCCGCCGATCCCGGCCATCCACAGGCCACCGCCGAGGCCTACGCCGCCGCCATCCCCGGCGCCCGGCTCGCCGTCGAGGAGCCCGGGCGGGCGCCGCTCGCCTGGCAGGGCGGCCACCTCTCGCGCATGATTGCCGCCCTCGTCGCCGATACCCAGGGCTCAGACTAAGCTAGACTAAGCCGGACTATCGGGGACTGAACTAGACTAAGTCAGACTAACCCCTTACAGGGCTCTTTTGCCCCCTGTCTTCGGGATCTGGGGGGTGTTGCCACCCGGCTCGTCGGGCACCTCGCGCTGCTGATAGGGACCTGCCCTTGAGGGCTCATTCGTAAGGTGGATGCGGCGGAGGTGTCCTTCGAGCACCGACATTGAGCGACCGACGAGAGGAGGCCATGTTGGAGGCGATCGACGCCTGGGTCGGGCTGGACGTCGGCAAGAGCGAGCACCACGCGACCGTCATCGACGCGGCCGGCGGCGTGCTGTTCGACCGCGGCGTGCGCAACGACGAGCAGGCGATCGAGAAGCTGCTCGACGACGCCGGCCCGCTGGTGGCGCTCGTGGTGGACCAGCCCGGGTCGATCGGGACGCTGGCGGTCGCTGTCGCGAGGCGCCGCGGGATCCGGGTCGCCTACGTCCCGGGGCTCGTGATGCGCCGCGCGTCAGAGCTCTACCCCGGCGAGGCGAAGACCGACCGCCGCGACAGCTTCGTGATCGCCGACACCGCCAGGATCCACCAAGCGCGCCTGCACTGGCTGACCGCCGGCGACGAGCTGCTCGAGGAGCTCCGGGTCCTCGGCGGCTACGACGACGATCTCGCGCACGACCGCACTCGCACCGCGAACCGCCTGCGCGACATGCTGCTCCAGGCCGCACCCGCGGTCGAGCGTGTCCTCGGGCCGAGGCTGGAGCATCCGGCCGTGCGGACGCTGCTCGAGCGCTACCCGACGCCATCGGCGATGCGCGATGCCGGCCGTCGCAGGCTGCTACGCGTCGTTCAGCCCAGAGCACCCCGGATGGGTGTCCGCCTCGTCGATGAGCTCGCCGCGGCGCTCGCGTCTCAGACGATTGTCGTTCCCGCCGAGGAAACGATCGGCCGCGTGATCCGCGACCTCGCGATCGAGCTGACGCGCCTAGCCACAGCGCGCGAGACGCTCGCCGCGGAGATCGAGGCCGTGTTCACCCGCCACCCTCAAGCACCGGTCCTGCTCAGCCTCCCGGGAATCGGGGCACGGACCGGAGCCAGGATCCTCACCGAGATCGGTGACGTCACGCGATTCCCAACCCCGGGGCACCTCGCGGCCTATGCCGGCCTCGCGCCCGTCACCCGGCAATCCGGCCGCTCAATCCACGGCGAGCACCGCTCCCGCCGCGGCAACCACCGCCTCAAGAACGCGCTCTGGCTCTCAGCATTCTGCAGCCTCCACCACCAGCCCGCCCGCGACTACTACGCCCGCAAGCGATCCGAAGGCAAGAAGCACAACGCCGCGATCCTCTGCCTCGCCCGCCGTCGCTGCGACCTCATCCACAAGCTCCTCAGCACCGGCCTCAGCTACGGCGAGATCCCCGACGCCGGCAAGACCGGCGGCCTACCCCTCGTCGCCCTGGTCTGAGCCCTTGACAAACCCATAGGGACACCCCCCGGCTATCCAGACCAGCCCGGACCAACTCGAGCCGGCTAGCCCATCGCCGGGGCGCCGGCCATCGGCAGCAGCCGGACGAGCGCCGCATTCTCGGCCGGGTCGTAGACCGAGTGCTGGGCGCACGCCGGGACGAGCTCGCCGGTCTCCGGGTGGGCCATCGCGTAGGAGCAGGCCGACAGGCGCTCCTGCGCCGCGCGCACCGCCGGGTCGGAGGCGACCACGCCCTCGCGCATCAGGCGCCAGGCCGGCCGCACGACGGCCGCGTCCATGAAGCTGTGCATGACCCAGGTAACCGGTCTGAAGCCCCGGCGGCGCAGCTCGCCGAGGCCGCCGGCCCGCGCCACGAAGCGAGCCGCCCAGCGGGCGGCCACAGCGACCGCGCCCGGCCGGGGCGCCAGCGCCCGCGCCAGGCGGGCGGCCAGGATCGGGCCCGGCGCCTCGAAGTCCATCGGCCCGAACGTGGCAAAGAACGCGTCGCGCGCCTCGAGGTCGCCGGGCACCCGGTCATCGAGCAGGGGCACCCAGCGCCCGCCGACGTAGCCGCCGTGGGCTGACCGGTTGCACCGGGCGTCGCCGACCTGGATCGCCGCGTGGGGCAGCCGCGCCCCGGCGCCGCGCTCGATCAACGCCCAGATCTCCTCGTCGGAGATTGCCCGGTAGCTGCCCTTCCAGCGGGCGTCGTTGCCGATGAACGCGGCCGGCTGGAAGGAGAACATCCGAAAGCCCATGTCGTGGCAGTCGGCGATCAGCCGGGGGATCTCCCCGGCGTTGGCCGGCGTCACCGTCATGTTGTGGGCCAGGTAGTGGGTCACCCCGTGCTCGCGTTCGAGGCGGGCGAACAGCTCGCAGAAGCGCGCCCGGTAGGGGTTGAGGTCGGCTTCGCCCGCCGGCCGGCGGATCCCCCGGCGGCCGAACATCATCGAGTCGAAGTGGCCGGCGAACGACAGGTGGGCGAAGCGGGGCCGTCCGTCGGGACCGAGGGCGAGCCGCTCGAGGTAGTCGTAGTCGAAGTCCCCGTGGGTCATGCTCATCGGCTTGCGCCCGTGGCGGCGCATCGTCTCGAGCGCCGCCGCGTGGTCCTCCGGGCCGAGCAGGGTCACCTCCCCGCCGATCAGCTGGGCGTTCTGGCCCGGGCCGCGGACGCGCGAGAGCAGCGCCATCTGGGCGTCGATCTCCGCGACCGTGTGGCCGCCGTCGACCCGGACCCGGTTGGCCTCGCGCGAGTGGTAGCACGGCGTGCAGGCGAGGTTGCACCGCGGGAACACTCCGTGGGTCCCCTCGCAGCCGGTCATCCGTCGCCCGAGCGCCTGCGCCGGCGTCTTGACCTGGTCGGGGAGCTCACCCCACCGGCGGGCCAGGGCCGCCGCGAGCTCCGGCCCCACCGGACGCGTCGCGAGCTCGAGCTCGCGCAGGCGCCCTCGCAGCCGGCCCTCAGCCACGACGCTCGGCGTCCAGCAGGGCGAAGACGTCGGCCACCTGCTGCCAGCCCACGCTCAACAGGAACCGGCTGTCGCGCCCGTAGGACTTGGCGCCGAGGATGAAGAACCCCGGCTCGGGATTGCGCAGCACCTCGGAGCCGTGGACGCCCGCCGTCAGGCAGTCGCCCCCCGACTCGCCGAGCAGCGCCGCCGCCAGGTTGATCGGGCCGCACGTCGCGTAGCACTCGTGGACCTGGAGCTGGCGGTAGAGCGTGAAGTCGCCGACGCCGCCGTGGAGGGCGAGCACCCGGTCGAACTCGAGCTCCCGAGCCCGGCCGTTGCGGAGGGTCACCCGGACACGGCCGCGCTCGCCGGCCCCCAGCGCCTCGGTGACCCACCCGGCGTGGACCTCGACCGCCGGGCTGCCCCCGCCGGTGAGCTCGCGCGCCGCCCCCGACAGGCGGGCCCGCTCGGGGAGCGGGTCGTCGGCGACCGAAGACCAGTCCGGGGCCGGGTTGCGCACCGCCCAGTGGACGCGCGTGCCCGGCGCGTCGCGCGCCAGCCCGGCCAGCGCCCGGGCGGCGGTCTGGGCCGAATGGCCGGCGCCGGTGAGGAGGATCCGCCGCCCGGCCCAGGCCGGCGCCTCGCGGACGAAGTCGGGCAGCCGGCGGCGGATCGAACCACCGGCGGCGAGCTCGCCCGGCGCCGGGATCCCCCCGTCGCCCAGGGCGTTCGGCTGGCCGTAGGTCCCCGTGCAGTCGAGCACCACGTCGGCCCGCTCGATCCGCTCGGCCCCCCCAGGCTCCGCCCGGTCCGGAGCGCGCTCCGCCCAATCGGGGGCGTCCCGGACGAGGAGGCGGAAGGGGCTCGCCGCCCGGGCCGGCGAGCCGATCCCCTCGTGCTTGAGGAGGCCCTCGCGCCCGACCGCGACCACGGTGGTCCTCGTGCGGAGCATCGGCCCCACCAGCTCGGCCAGCGGGTCGAGGAGGCCGTCGGCGAGCTCGGCTCCCGTCGGCAGGCCGGCGCCGTCCGGGACCCGGCCGCCGAGCGCGGCCCGGGCCGCCGCCGAGACGTTCATCGACCACGGCGTGAACAGGCGAACGTGACCCCAGGCACGGACGTGGCCGCCGGCGGTCGGCGCCTGCTCGTACACCGTGCACGGCCAGCCGCGCCGGGCCGCCGCCAGCGCCGCCTCGAGCCCGATCGGCCCGGCGCCGAGGACGGCCAGGCGGGGGTGGGGATGATCGGCGGAGGCGCCCATGGCGTTATGTTCGAGCGTAATGAGAATTGCGGTCTGCGGCGGTGTCTACGCCAACCCCTACGCGCTCCGGGCCTTTCTGGATGACGCACGCGCCCGCGGGGCCGAGCGCCTCTACTGCCTGGGCGACCTCGGCGGGTTCGGCGCCGAGTGCGACGCCGTCTGGCCCCTGCTCGACGGCGTCGAGACGATCGCCGGCAACTACGACATCGCGATCGGCCGGGGCGACGAGGACTGCGGCTGCGGCTACACCGACCCCCGCGACAACCACTACGCCCAGCTGCTCTACGACTACACCCGCGCCCACACCGGCCCGGATTTCGCCGCCTGGATGCGCGAGCTCCCGGCCGAGCTGCGCTTCGACTGCGCCGGGGTCGACGTCCACATGGTCCACGGCTCCCCGCTCGCGGTCAACGACTTCCTCTGGGAGTCCCTGACCGACGAGGAGCTCGCGATGCGGACCGCGGCGAGCGGCGCCGCCCTGCTGCTCTGCACCCACACCGGCATCCCCTGGCAGCGGCGGGTGGCCGGGACGCTGGTGGTCAACGTCGGGACGATCGGGCGCCCGGCCAACGACGGCCGCCGCGAGGGCTGGTACGCGCTCGTCGGCTGCGACCACGGAAACGCCCGGGCCGAGATCATCGCCCTGCCCTACGACTGGCGCGCCCAGGCCGCGGCGCTGCGCGCCGCCGGCCTGCCCGACGCCTTCGCCGAGACCGTCGAGACCGGCTGGTGGACGACGTGCCTCGAGGTCGTGCCGCCGGCCGAGCGCAGCCGCGGCCGCTACCAGGTCTATCGCGACGCCCTCCCGATCGGTTCGGCCGCCGGCGATGCCCTCACGGTCGGTGCGCCGGCCGGCGACGCCCCCCGGTCGGCTCGGCCGCCGGCGACGCCCCCCCGGTCGGCTCGGCCGCCGGCGACGCCCCGGCGGCCGGCTCGCCGGCCGGCGACGTCCTCGCCTGGTCGCCGGCGCACGGGCCGCAGGCCGGCCACGGCGGCCTCCCGGTGGCCCCCCTGTTCGGCTCGCCGGCCTTCCCGCCCCGGCTGTGGATCTACACGAACTTCCACTGCAACCTCGCCTGCTCCTACTGCGCCGTGGCCTCCTCGCCGCGGGCCCGGCCGCGGACGCTCGGCCTCCCGCGGATCCGCGCCCTGGTCGACGAGGCGGTCGACGAGGGCTTCGAAGAGCTCTACCTGACCGGGGGCGAGCCGTTCGCCCTGAGCGAGATCGCCGCCATTCTCGAGTACGCGTCGGCCCGCCTGCCCACCGTCTGCCTGACCAACGCGATGCTCTTCGCCGGTGGCGGCCGCCGGGGCGACGCCCTCCGGGGCCTACGCGGGTGCCCGAACCTGATCCTCCAGACCTCGATCGACGGCGCCCGCGCCGAGACCCACGACCACTGGCGGGGCCCCGGCTCGTGGGCGCGCGCCATGCGCGGGCTCGAGCTCGCCGTCGCCCTCGGCCTCCACGTCCGCGTGGCGATGACCGAGACCCCGGAGAACGCCGGCGAAGCGGCCGCGCTCGGCGCCCTCCTGGCCGAGCGGGGGATCCCGGCCGAGGACTTCGCCGTGCGCCCGATGGTCGCCCGCGGCTTCGCGCACGAGGGCGTCGAGGTCACCGACGCGGTGATGGTGCCCGAGTTGACGGTCACCGCCGACGGCGTCCACTGGCACCCGGTCGGCGCCGACCTCGAGTCGAGCCCCGATCTGCTCGTCGCCGCCGGCGCCGTCCCCCTCGCCACCGCCAAGCAGCTCGTCGTCCAGCGCTTCCTCGAGCTCCGCCTCGCCGACGGCAGCCTCCCGGCGGCCTACCGCTGCGCCGTCTGATGACGGCCGCCGTCGTGCTCGCCCGCGCCCCGATCCCCGGGGCGTGCAAGACGCGCCTCGAGCCGCTGCTCGGACCCGACGGCTGCGCCCGCCTCCAGGCGGCGCTGATCGTCCGCGCCGCCGCCTGGGCCGAGGCCGCCGCCCCGGGCGCCGCCTTCGTCAGCTTCACCCCCGGCGACGCCGCCGGGTGGATCCGCCCGCTCGTCGGAGCCGGCGTCGGCCTCTTCCCCCAGGTCGAGGGCCACCTCGGCGAGCGCATCGCCGCCGCCGCCGCCCACGTCCACCACGCCGCCGGGGGGCCCGTGCTCGTCGTCGGCGCCGACGTCGTCGCCCTCGGCCCCGACCACGCGCGCGCGGCCCTCGACGACCTGGCGACCGGCTGCCACGCGACGATCGGCCCGGCCACCGACGGCGGCTACTACCTGCTCGGGATGCACCGCCCGCGCCCGGAGCTGCTGGCCATCGCTGCGGGCGAGTGGGGCGGACCCCAGGTCCTGCGCCTGACCCTCGCCGCCGCCGCGGCCGCCGGCCTGCGGGTCGGGCTGCTCCGCGCCGAGCGCGACCTCGACGAGCCGGCCGACGTCGCCGCCCTCCTCGCCGACCCGCTCACCCCGCCGGCCATCCGGGCCGCCCTCGCGTGAGCGCCCCGCTCTCGGTCCTCGTCCCGGTCCTCGACGAGGCGCGGACCCTGCCCGCCCTCCTCGACCACCTCGACGCGCTGCCCGGGGAGTGGGAGGTGATCCTGGCCGACGGCGGCTCGAGCGACGCCACGCTCGCCCTGGCCACCCCGCGGGCGCGGGTGATTTCGGCCCCACGGGGCCGGGCGGCCCAGTTGAACGCGGCGGCCGCGGCCGCGAGCGGCGAGACCCTCGTCTTCCTCCACGTCGACTCGCGCCTGCCCCCGACCGCCCACGCGACGCTCACCGCCGCGCTCGCCGACCCGGCGACGGTGGGCGGGAACTTCGCCCTGCGCTTCGACGGCGAGGACCGCTTCGCTCGCCTGCTCGGCGCCTGGTACGCCGTCCAGCGCCGCCTCGGCGTCTATTACGGGGACTCGACGATCTGGGTGCGACGCGACGTCTTCGACGCGCTCGGCGGCTTCCGGGCGCTGGCCATCATGGAGGACTACGACTTCGTGCGCCGCCTCGAGCGCCACGGCGCCACCGCCTGCCTGCCCGGCCCGGCTCTGACCTCCGGCCGCCGCTGGCGCCGCCACGGCGTCGCCCGCACGGTGGCCACCTGGGTCCTCATCCGCTGGGCGTGGCTCGCCGGGGTCCCGGCCGAGCGCCTCGCGCGTCTCTACCGGGCGGTGCGCTGACGGCGATCGGAGACTGCTCCGGAAGAACCCCGACCGCACCCGCGTACCATCCCGGGATGGCCGATCCCGCCTCTGGCGTTGGCGTTCTCCTCGCGCTCGCAGCCGGGGTGGTCTCGTTCCTCTCGCCGTGCGTGCTCCCGCTCGTCCCCGGCTATCTCTCGGCCGTCGTCGGGGTCGCGCCGGCCGATCTCGAGCACGTCGGGCCGCGGCGGGTGCTCGGCCCGAGTTTGCTCTTCGTGGCCAGCTTCTCGGCCATCTTCATCTGCCTCGGGCTCGGCGCGACCGCGCTCGGATCGACCCTCCACGACCACCGGGCGACCCTCGAGCACGTCTCCGCCGTGGTCATCATCGCGCTCGGCGTGCTGTTCATCGCCTCGCCGCTGATCCCCCGCCTGAACCGCGAGTGGCACGTCGAGGGGCTGCTCACCCGCGCCGGCAAGGGCGGCCCGCTGGTCGCCGGGGCGGCCTTCGCCGTGGCCTGGACGCCGTGCGTCGGCCCGACCCTCGGGGCCATCCTCAACGCCGCCGCCCTGTCGCGCTCGGAGGGCCACGGCGCCCTGCTGCTCGCCTTCTACTCGGCCGGCCTGGCCATCCCCTTCCTCGCCACCTCGCTCGCCTTCGGGCGGATGACCGCCGTCTTTGCCCTCGTCAAGCGCCACTTCCAGGCGGTGATCGTCTTCGGCGGCCTGGTCCTGATCGTGATGGGGGTGCTGATCTGGACGGGCGAGCTCACCGTCCTCAACGGCCAGGCCCAGAGCGCCCTGCGCTCCGTCGGCCTGGACTACTTCAACATCTGATCCTCTTCGGGAGCCGGGTCGGGTCGGCCTGCCTTACGCCGGGATGGCGTCGTAGCGCCACTCGGCCAGGCGCAGCAGCGTGGGGATCGGCACGCCGGCGGCCGAGACCACGCAGGTGTGGCCGCTGCGCCGCCAGGTGACGATCGAGCGGCCGCCGCGGGTCAGCCCGAGGAAGCGGGTCCCGTCGCGCAGCTGGGTGGTCACGGCGGACGGCTCGGGGAGGGCGGTCCCGGCGACGATCGTGTAGCCGACGGTCGCCCCGCGCGCGGCGTAGTAGACGGTTCGGGTCGCCCGGCCGTCGATCTGGTCGGTCCGGGCGCCGGTGGCCGGCCAGCCGAAGGCCTTCCAGTCGGGGTAGCGGACGCCGTCGATCTGCGCGCGCAGCGCGCTCTGGTGGGCCGGGTCGGCCGGCGGCGCCGGCGCGGCCGGACCGCGGACGGCGAGCGAGGCCACGGTGGTCACCGACGGGGCGGAGCCGCTCGGGAGGACGGCGACCACGGTGAGCGCGATCACCCCGGCGGCCGCGACGAGGAAGCCGAGCATCGGGCGGCGCGGGCGCGCCGGCGCGGCGGCCGGGCGGCTCGCGCCGGCGACGGCGGCCCGGAGCGCGGGCGGCGCCGGCGGACGGACCGCGCGCGTCACCGCGACCGCCCGCTCCTGCTCGGCGAAGAGCGCGGTCAGCTCGGGCGAGGCGGCGATCCGCTCGCGCAGGTCCGCGTCCTCATGGGAGCCGTCGGCGAGGGCGGCGATATCGCGATGCAATCTGCTCATCGGCTCAGGAGACTCCGTTCGGCTTGGATCCATCCAGGCTGCGGACGACCTGCTGACGTGCGCGGAAGAGCCGGCTGGTGATCGTCGCCTCCCGCGTGCCGAGAGCGCGGGCCGCCTCGCGGTAGGAGAGGCCGACGACATCGACGGCGACCAGCGCCTCGCGGTACTTGGGCGGCAGCTCGGCGATCGCCGCGAACGTCTCCCGGGCCTCGAGCGCGGCCTCGGCGCCGGCCCCGCTCCGCCGGTCGGCCGGCTCCGCGTCCTCGGGGGTGGCCACCGTCCGCGGCCGGCGACTCGCCGTGCGCCGCGTGGTCAGGAAGGTGTTGCGCAGCACCCGCAGCAGGTAGGCGAGGTCGTCGTCGTTGTGGATCACCCGCGGCTTGGCCAGGACCTTGGCGAACGTTTCCTGGACGAGGTCCTCGGCCTCGTCGCGCGAGCCCGACAGGGCCCAGGCGGCGCGGTAGAGGCGGTCGAGGTGGTCGGGCAGCGTCGCCGGGTCGAGCGTCCGCGTCGCGGGCGCCCGGGCGTCCAGCCGCCCCGGCGTCGGGACGGTGGCCGTGCGCCGCGCGCCGCTCACTGCGCTGCCGCTGATCCGGGCACCGGTCAAGCGTACTCCGGCCGCTTCGGCCGGCCGCGCTCCGGGGGGCTGAGTCGAGCCGCCGGTCCTCATATGCTTGGCCGGGTGACCGCGACGCCGGCCCGGCCCCGGAGTCCGATGCGCCCGCTCGAGCCGATCGGCGAGCGCTGGCCGCTGCTGCTCTGCCCGTTCATCCCGGTGGCCGTCGTCCTCGCCCTGGTCGGCGCGCCCGACGTCGCCGTCTTCGCCTGCTCGGCGATCGGCGTGATCCCCCCGGCCGCGCTGATGGGGCGGGCGACCGAGGAGCTGGCCGCCCGGTCGGGACCGGGGATCGGCGGCCTCCTCAACGTGACCTTCGGCAACGCCCCGGAGCTGATCATCGCCGTCTTCGCCCTGGCCGGCGGCCTCCACGAGGTGGTCAAGGCGTCGCTGGTCGGCTCGATCCTCGGCAACATCCTCCTCGTCCTCGGCGCCTCGACGCTCGCCGGCGGGATCCGGCGCGAGCGCCAGCAGTTCAGCGGCGCGGCGGCGACCGCCCAGTCCTCGGCGCTGATGCTCGCCGTCGCCGCCGTCGTCCTGCCGGCGGTCTTCGCGCTCGCCGGCGGCGGTCATCTCCCGTCGGCGTCGGTCCAGATCGTCGACTACGCCGGCCCGGTCGAGAGCCTCTCGCTCGCCGTGGCCGCCGTGCTCGTGGTCGGCTACGCCGCGCTCCTGCTGTTCTCGCTGAAGACCCACCGCGACCTCTTCAACCCGCCGCAGGACATGGTCGTCGGGGCCTGGACCGCGCGGCGGGCGATCGGCATGCTCGCCCTCGCCGGCGGCGTCGTCGCCGGGATGTCCGACGTCCTCGTCCACTCGATCACCGGGGCGGCCCGCTCCGCCGGGCTCAGCCAGTTCTTCATCGGCGCGGTGATCGTCGCCGTGGTCGGCAACGCCGCCGAGCACTGGGTCGCGGTCTTGGTCGCCGCCAAGGACCGGATGGACCTGGCCGTCAACATCGCAATCGGCTCGAGCTCGCAGATCGCCCTGTTCGCCATCCCCGTCCTCGTCCTCCTCTCGCCGTTCGTCGGGCCCCACCCGATGGCGCTCGTCCTCAACGGCTACGAGATCGCCGCCCTCGTCCTGGCCATCCTGATCTCCGTCCAGGTGACGAGCCGGGGCGAGTCGACCTGGCTCGACGGGGTCCAGCTCCTGGCCGTCTACGCGATCACCGTGCTCACGTTCCTCTTCGCCTGACCCGGCGGGGCCGCGACCGGGCCACGGCCGTGGCGGCGGCGGCGGGGGCGGCGCGCCGCGGCCGCATCGGCCGGGTGCCGCGGCCGGGTGCCGCGGCCGGGTCGGCCGGGTGCCGCGGGCGGCGCCCGCTAAGGTCCGTCTGCGATGGCCACCGATCACACCCCGCTCCACGAGCCCAAGGCCAAGCCGGCGCGGCGCCGCCCGGGGGCCACGGTGCTGGCAGCGGGACTCGGCGCCGTGATCGCCGTGTTCGCCGTGCTCAACGTCGGGTCGGTCAAGGTCAATTGGATCGTCGCGTCGACGAGCACGCCGCTGGTCATCGTCATCGTGCTGTCGCTCCTCGTCGGCTTCCTCTGCGGCCTCGTCGCCCGCGGCCGGCGCAGGCGCTGAAAGCAGGCCGGGATCGTCGCGTAGCGTCGCGGACCGGCGCGGCCCGAGCCGGCGCGAGGGCGGGCGGGCGTGTCTATGATCGGCTCGCATGGAGCCGGTCACCGCAATGCGCACCGGCAGGTCGATTCTCGCTGTGACCCCGATCCTGACCCTCGCGCTCGTCCTCGCCGCCGGCGCCGTCGACCCGGCCGGCTCGGCCGCCGAGCGCGGGCGGCCGCGCGCCCACAGCGCCGACAGCTGCGCGGGGAGCGTCAGCCTCGGCCTGTCCGACCGCCGGCCGCACCAGCTGCGGCCGGTGCGTTTCAACGTCGCCGGGTCGAGCGTCCCGGCGGGGTCGGTCGTCTTCTACGACTTCAGCTACGGCGACGGCAGCGACGATGCGACCGCCCAGCCGACCGCCGTCCACGCCTACCGGGAGGCCGGGGCCTACGCGGCGAAGGTCAGCATCGTGACGACGTGCAACACGATCGTCAGCTCCACCGAGTTCCGCGTCGTCGTGGTCGACGGGCTCCCGCCGGTGGCGTCGATCACCACCCCCCGGGCCGATCAGGTCGCCCATTTCGGCACCGCCGGCCTCCTCCTCGGCGGCACGGCCCGCGATCGGTCCGGAGTGCGGCGCGTCGAGCTGGCGATCCAGCTCCTCAGCGTCAAGCGCTCCGGGGCTCGATCGGCCGCCGCGGCGGGCGGCTGCTACTGGTATGACGGCAAGCGCACCCTGCGGGCGCGCGGCTGCGCGACGCCGCTCTTCTTCCCGGCCGTGCTCCACGGCAGCCGCTGGTCGTTTCGGATGAACCCGCGCTCGCAGATCCCGCCCGGCGTCTACACCGTTCGGGTGCGGGCGACCGACCGCCTCGGCAACGTCACCACGATCTTCTCGCCGAAGCTCGGCAACATCCTCGCCTTCGGCCTGGTCGCATGAGGCCCCGCCCGCCGGCGCGCCCGCACGCCGCCGTCCTCGCCGTCGCCGCCCTCGTCGCGGCGGTGCTCGCCGCCGCTCCGGGCCTGGCCGCCTCCGGGCGGGGCGGGTTCGCGCCGGCCCGCCAGCTGTCGATCGCCCGGATGATCACCGCGACGGCGGTCCTCGGCGACGGTCGCGTGCTCGTGACCGGCGGCTTCGGCTACTCGGGCATCCTCGCCTCGAACGAGATCTACGACCCTGGCCCGGGTGTCTGGCGCCACGTGCCGCCGCTCGTCTCGCCGCGCTTCGGCCACACGGCGACCACGCTGCCCGACGGCCGCGTGCTCGTCGCCGCGGGCGCCAACCTGACCGCGCTCTATCTCGCCAGCGCCGAGCTGTACGACCCGGCGAGCGACAGCTGGACCCTCGTCGCGCCGATGACGACGCCGCGGGCCCACGACACGGCCACGCTGCTCACCGACGGCCGCGTCCTCGTCGCCGGCGGGCGCAACACCACCTCCCACGCGCTGGCTAGCGCCGAGCTGTTCGATCCCGCCAGCGGGACCTGGACGCCGGCCGCGGCCATGCAGGGCGTTCGATACCACTTCACGGCCGCGCTCCTCCACGACGGGCGCGTCCTGGTCGCCGGCGGCTACGACGCCAAGGACGCCGAGCTGGCGAGTGCCGAGCTGTTCGATCCCCGCACCGGCGGGTGGTCGGCGGCCGGACGCATGCACACCGCGCGGGCGAACCACACCGAGACGGTGCTCCCCGACGGCCGGGTCCTCGTCGCCGGCGGCGGCGACCGCAAGGCAGGGTTCACCGGCGGCGCCGAGCTGTACGACCCGGCGACCAACACCTGGTCGAACACCGCGCCGCTGGCCGATCCTCGCGGGTTCGACACGGCGGCCGGACTTCCCGGCGGCCGGGTGCTCGTCGCCGGCGGGTTCGGCAACAACGGCGACCTGACCAGCGCCGAGGAATACGACCCCGGCACCGGCCGGTGGTCGAACGTCGGGCCCCTGGCGACGCCCCGCGGCATGGCGACGGCGGCGCCCCTCCCCGGCGGCCGGGTCCTCGTCGCCGGCGGCCAGCGCTACACCGGTCCCTTCCTGACGAGCAGCGAGATCTTCGACCCGAGCCGATCGGTCGGGATCTCGCCCGGCGCGCTCGCCGTCTCGCCGTCGGTGGTGCGCGGCCAGCCAAGGGTCACGCTGACCTACCGCTCGACCGGCGGCGCCTCGTCGGTGATCCGCATCGAGCGCGCCCGGAGCGCGGGCGGCTGGGTCCGGCTGGGCACGCGGATCGTCCACCGCGACACCGCCGGGCGCAACCGCGTCGCGGTCGCCCTCTCGCGCGCCGGACGGCGATTGGCCCGCGGCGGCTACCGGCTCGTCGTCGTCCGCTCCACCTCCGCGGTCGCCTCGACGGTGGGATTCACCATCGCCTCCTGAGCAGGGCGGCGGCGACGGCGGCGCTCAGCGGACGCGGAACCGCGTGACGATCGGGGCCGGGTCGAACTGCATCCCGTTCCCGCCGGCCGCGAAGCTCAGCTTGTGCATGCCGCGGCCGAGCGCGGGGAGCTGGAAGCGGCCGAGCTTGCAGATCCGGCGCTGCGTGTCGATCGCGCAGAGGCCGATCGTCGCGAACGGGTCGTCGGCCCGGTACTCGACGCTCGGTCGGCGGCCGCCGAGCGCCGCCGGTGGATGGACGGCGATCGTCCGCGGCGCCGCGGTCAGGCGCAGGAAGAGGTTCTCGACGCCGTTGGATGCCGTACCCACCAGGTTCTCGGCGCCCGACTCGAACACCGCCGAGGTGCCGTTGCGGGAGACCACCGGCTGCTGGAGGAGGCCGGCTCGGAGCTCCGGGCTCCGTGGCCGGGAGTCGGTGCTGACGTCCACCGCGGCGGTCGTGCCGTGGGTGAGGTCGCGCAGGTAGACGTTCGCCCCCGGCGCGGCGCCCGGGGCGAGGTCGTCGGCCAGCGAGTCGAAGATCACGAAGCGGCCGTCGGGCGAGATCGACGGGGCGAAGCTGTCGTCGCCGCCGGCGCCGCTCGTGTTGCTCAGGCTGACGATCGAGGTCTTGTGCAGGAGGCGGTCGCGCACGAACACGTTGGTGTGGCCGTTCGTCGCGTGGGGGGTCAGGTTGGTCGCGTCCGAGTCGAAGGCCACGAAGCGGCCGTCGGCACTGATCGACGAGACCTGGGTGAACGGCGGGGCGACGGCGGCGTTCTGGCGCCGGTTGCCGTGGCCCACGCTGACCAGCGCCGTGCGGTTGCTCGCCGTGTCGTAGACGTAGACCTCCTCGAGCGGTTTGGCCTGGTGGCCGACGAGGTTGCCCGACGCCGAGGCAAAGGTGATGAAGCGGCCGTCCCCGTCGACCGACGGGTTCGACGACGGGCCGTCCGCCTGGGCTCCGTGCGGGCCGATGCTGACCCGCCGGATCGCGCCGCTGGCCAGGTCGCGCTCGAACACGTCGGGCTTGCCGTTGTCGTCGCCGGCGATCAGGTTGTCGGCGTTCGAGGTGAAGACGACGAAGCGCCCGTCGCCGGAGACCGCCGGCTGGTAGGAGCTCCCATCGGTCGCCGTCCCGCCCACACCGGTGCTGATCAGCTGCAGGGGGCCGTCGCCGACCCTCGCGAAGACGTTGGTGGTACCCGCCGTGCCCGCCGTGCCTCCGGCGCCGGCCACGAGGTTGGTGGCCTTCGAGGTGAAGGCGATCACCTTCCCGTCGGCGCTCAGCGACGGCTGGCTCGAGGCGTCGTCGGCCGGCGACCCGTCGGGGGCGCTCGACGCCAGGCGGGCGGTCTGGCTCGACCTGTCGAGGACGTAGATCTGCGGGGACGCCGAGATCACGCCGGGCACGGTGAGGTTGGTCGCCGCCGAGACGAAGGCGACCGACCGCCCGTCGGCCGAGATGCCCGGCTGGCCGCTGGCGCCGTTGGGGACGACGAAGGGCGGCGCCAGGAGCAGGGTTCGTCCTCCGGGCAGGCTCGTCGCCGAGGCGCCTGGCGGGGCGCCGGCGCAGAGGAGCGCGGCGGCCGCGGCCGCGGCCGGGCGGCGCCAACGCCGCGGTCTCGCCGGGCCCTTCACTCGGCCCCGGGGAGCGCCGGCTCGACCGGTTGGCGCCGGGGCGCCCGGAGGGGGGTCCGGTGCCGGCGGACGATCGCCTCCCGCGCGGCGAGGATCTTCGCCGCGGCCCAGTCGTGGTCGACGAAGGAGAGGTAGAGGACGAATATCGTCAGGCCGAAGAAGCCGACCCGGATCGACCAGCCGATCGACAGGTGGAAGGCCACGCCGACCAGCAGCACCCACGGGCGCAGGCGCCGGCTCCAGACCAAGACGCCGATCGCCAGCTCGGTGGCCAGCGTCCCGTAGGTGAGCACGTTGACGATCACCGGCGAATGGCTGAGGAAGGCCGGCGTCGGCAGGCCGGCGAGGTCGCTGACGCGCAGCGCGTAGGAGACGGCGGTCCCGTTGTTCCAGGCCGTGCCCTGCACCTTGTCCCAGACGCCGGCGATGTAGACGACGCTCAGCTGGACCTGCATCAGCCGCAGCGCCCAGGGCGCCCGCGCCGGGAACTCCCAGAAGCTCGTGGGGTGGCGGCGGCGGCGGTCGATCGAGAGCGACTCTCCGGCGGGTGCGAGCGTCAGGTAGAACGCGACGATCCGCAGGAGGCCGTCGCCGCCGTTGAACACCCAGGGGTTGCGCCGCTCGAAGGACATGAGGCCGAGGAAGACGACTGCGGCCGCCAGTCGGGTGAACCACCCGGCGGCGAGGGCCAGCGAGCCGACCAGGAGGGCGGTGTAAACGCCGACCACGGCCCAGCCGCTGGGCAGCGGGCCGAGCACGCCCCACACTCCGGGGCCCTTCACCTGGGCGGGGTAGATGCCGCCGGTGGTGAAGAAGCCGCTGAGGTCAGGCGTGAGCGAGACGGTCCAGGCGAACACGAGCAGCCCGAAGGCGATCCGCACGAGGGCCAGCGTCGAGGTCGGCGTCGGCCCGAACCAGAAGCCCATCCACCCGCGCAGCGGCCGGCTCATCCAGCGCTCGCGGCCGGCTTGATGTCGAGCGTGTAGAAGAGCTTTTCCTGCCAGGGCAGCCGGCTCGGCGACTGGCCGGGCGGCGGCAGGGCGGCGAAGCGGCGCACGAGCGTGACCTGGACCGGCCGGCGGCCGGAGGGCACGTTCCGTCCGGCGATCCAGATCGCCGCCGGGCGCCAGAGCGCATGGTTGGAGTCGGCGATCACGTTCTCGAGCCACTTGCGCCAGCGGTAGTCGCGGAAGGTTCCGATCAGCGGATCGTCGTTGGGGATCCGCCAGGCCCGCGTCGAGCCGTCGTCGTAGCGGACGACCGCGCGCAGGTCGATGGCGAACCGCCGCGGCTCGGGCGCGAAGATCGCCCAGCTCTGGTCGAGCCCAAGGGCGTTGAGGTACGGCTGGCCCGGCGCCATGAGCTTGTCGCGCAGGGGCGAGGACGGGAGGTTGGTGGCCAGGACGAGGCCGAGGGTGACGACGATGAAGGCGCTGATGATGCCCCGCCCGAAGTCGCTCGCCTCGGCCCGAGCCTGCAGCTGGGACCACCGCTCGAGCCAATGGCGCACCCGCAGGCTTATAGAGTGCGCGGGCGCCCGATGCAACAACGAACCCGCCCGCTGGCTAACCGCCGCGGCTCCTGGTAGAACATCCGTCCGGGCTGGTACAGTATGGTCTGGAGACTGGGGGGAGCGGGTGGTGCGCTCCCATGCGGAGGAAACGAACAGGGAGTGTCATCGGTGCGACGTCAATTTGGCGCCTCAGCAGCAGGTTTGGCGATCGCGGGCCTGCTCGTGGCAGCTCCGCTCTCGAGCGGTGCGGGACCTCTCGATGGAGCTACGTCGAATCTCAACCTCGGCGGTGGCCGGGTCGGGACCCTGACCGGGGGCACGAGTGGCATCAGCGGCGCCGCCTCCAGCCTGGGCGGGACCGTCGGCGCGCTGACCAAGCGCGCCACGGGCGCCGCGTCCAGCGTCACCGGCAGCGTCACCCACGCTGCTGCGGGAGCCGGGCTCAACGCCGCCGCCCCGACCGCCGGCAGCTATCAGCCGCCGCTCCATGACCTCGGCAACCCCCACGGCGAGGGCACGGTGGCCACGGCCACGCTCGGGCCCAACCTCCTGCCCGGCGCCCCCGGTGGCGGCGAGATCGTGGTCGGACGCTCGACCGGCGAGTTCCAGAAGACCACGACCGGCCAGTTCCACGGCCACATCACGATCCTCTCGCTCTTCGGCTCGGAGATCCTCGGGGTCGACAGCACGCTGGCATCGGGCCCCCAGAGCCTGCCGGTCGGGGCGCAGAACACGCTGACGGCGCTCTGCTCGAGCTCGGCGCAGACGATCTGCCTGAATGTGGTCAAGGCGACCTCGGCGACCACCAACCTCGGCTCGATCAACCACTTCGAGGCCGCCGGCATCGGCATCGTCGGACTCGCCGGGTTGAGCGCCGACGCCGCCTACTCCGACGGCAACATCACCGTCGACCCGATCACCGGGTGCGAGACCACCCTCGGCGACTCCCACGTGGCCAACGTCAAGCTGAACGCACTCGCCGTGGCCGGGGCGGTCGACTCGACGTCGGGCAGCACGACATGCAACTCCGCAGTCAACCCGCTCAACTCGGCACCGAGCAGCCTGTCCCAGGTGCTGACCCTCGTGGGCACGCCGCTAGGCCTGCCGATCGTGGCGCCGAGCCCGGGCTGCTCGAGCGGCGGACCGCCGAGCACCTTCGGCAGCGGCACCAGCGGCGTACCCAACACCGACGCCGGCATCCCGCTTGTGCTGCCGATCATCTGCAACGCCGACGACACCAACGGAGCACCGGCCGGCTCCAAGCAGGATCCGACCATCCCCTACACGGTGCGTGAGGCCCTGACCGCGTTCGTCCTCCAGCTGGGGAGCACCGCGGTGGCCAAGGTGACCGCCGGCGCCTCCCAGGCGAGCTCGCTCGCGCCGGGGACGATCGGGACCACCACCGCGACGACGACGACCTCGACGGGTACGACGGGGACGACGACGACCTCGACGGGTACGACGGGGACGACGACGCCCGACGGGACCTCGACGGGCACCACGGGGACGACGACGACCTCGACCGGCACGACGGGGACGACGACGACGGGCACGACGGGGACGACGACGACCTCGACCGGCACGACGGGAACGACGACCACCTCCACCGGCACCACGAGCACGTCGGGCCAGAACGGCAGCACCAACAACTCGACGGGCACGACGACCACGTCCACCGGGACCACAGGGACGACGGGGACGACGGGCACCACCGAAGGCGCCGAGACCACCGGCGTGGCGACCAACTCGAAGGAGCTGCCGTTCACCGGGCTGAACGTCCTGTGGCTGCTGCTCGGGGGCGTGACCATGCTCGGGCTCGGGACGACGCTGCGGCGGTTCGGTTCGCAACGTCACCCGTCTGAGTGACGCCGGAGGCCAGCACGACGCCGGCGGCCAGACCGCCGGCGTCGGCCAAGGGGGGCTCGCTGCGCTTCGCGGCGGGCCTCTTCCTCGCCGGGGTGCTGATCACCGCCGTGCTGCTCATAGTCACCGGCGGCGGCACCACCGTCCCGCGGAGAGCGGCTCCGCCTCCGCCGGCGCCGCTGCCGAAGCTGACCGAGCAGTTCTACGACCGGGCGCTCGGGGTGACCGGGCTCACGACCCGCCGCTGGGTGGTCGGGGGCGTCGGTCCGATCCTCCACCTGATCAGCGTCGACCGCAAGGTGGTCATCGCCGTCGACGCGCCCGGCGCCGCGCAAAAGGCCCATGCGGCGCTCCACGCGGCGATCGACGTGATCCGCAAGCTCTACAGGAACGTGACGCTCAATCAGGCGCTTCCCGGACCGCTCGGTGGGCGGCCGTCGATCAGCGTCGTGATGTACGGGACCAACGCCAAGGGGACGCGCGTCCGGACCCTCGTGGCCAGCGCCACCGGCCGGAAGCTCACCTACGTCATGGAGGTCAGCGCTCCGGTCAACGCCCCCCTCGTTGACCTCGAGGAGGCGCAGGAGATCATCGCCACCCTGCGCTTCAACAACTGATCACAGCTGCGCTGGGCGGTCCGGAGCCGTGGCGTGGCGCGGCGGCTGAGCTCCAGCTGGCGGCGCTGGGCAATCCGGGGCGGTGTCCCGCGCGCGGTGGCTGACGCTCACCGCCGCGCCGGGCGCGTCGCCTGCATCGGCGCCGACGCTGCCACCCGGCCGGGCGTCCCGTAGGATGGGCGGCGTGGAGCCGACCGGGGCACTCGCGCCAGATCCGGCCCCGTCCGCGGCCCGCGGCGGGGCGCCTCGAGGCGCCGCCGCCGCCCGCGCCGGCGCCTCGAGCCGCACCGGCCGCAGGCGATGGGTACGCACCTTGTCCACGGCGCTCCTCCTGCTCGGCGTCGCCGTCCTCGCCGACGTCGCCAGCACCCTGATCTGGCAGGAGCCGCTCTCCTCGATCTGGGCTCGCTTCCAGCAGGACTCGGTCGCCGGGCAGGTCGCCCGCCAGGAGAGCCGGCCGCCCACGACGACCCAGGTCCAGGCGCTCGCCCACCTCCACACCAACGGCCAGCGCATCGCCCTCCTCGCCGCCGCCCTCAAGCGCACCGCGCCGATCGGCTCCGGGGTCGGCCGCCTGCGCATCCCCTCGCTCGGCGCCAGCTACGCCCTGGTCAACGGCACCGACACGGTGTCCCTGGTCAAGGGCCCCGGCATCTATCCGCAGACGCCGTTCCCCGGCGGCGGCGGGACCACGGCGGTGGCCGGGCATCGCACCACCTTCCTCGCCCCCTTCCGCCACATCGACCTCCTTCGCCCGGGCCAGACGATTCGCATCCAGATGCCCTACGGCGACTTCACCTACGCCGTCGAGATGACGCGCATCGTTGCGCCGACCGACTTCAGCGTGATCAAGCCCGTCGGCTACCAGCGCCTCGTCCTGAGCGCCTGCAACCCCGTGTTCAGCGCCGCCCAGCGGATCATCGTCTTCGCCCGCCTCGTCCACAAGGGCGTCCGCGGCCGGGCGTTCAGCCACGCGCCCGCCGCCGCCCCGATCGGCGTCACCGGCCCCGGTGTGCCGGTGCTCGCCCTGGTCGCGTTCGGCGTCCTCGTCGTCGTCCCGCTGATCGTCTACTTCCTCGCCACCCGCCTCGTGCGCGCCTTCCGCGCACGCTAGCTCCGGCGACGCCGCTCGCCATCGGCGGCCTCGGTCAGGACTACCGGACGAGCGCCAGCTCGAGCCAGACCGTCGTCTGCCCGTCGCACACCACGCCCCACGCCTCGGCCAGCCGCTCGACGAGGAACAGCCCGAAGCCGCCGCCGCTCCCGGGCTCCGGTCGTTGGGCTTCCGGGGCGAACCCCGGGCCGGCGTCGGTGACGCTGATCCGCAGCGCCCGATCCCCGACGCACGCCCGCAGGTGAATCGGGTCGGCGTCGCTCGCGCCGGAGTGGCGCAGCGCGTTGCTGACGAGCTCTGAGGCCAGCAGCGTCGCCCACTCGTTGACCGAATGCTCGAGCCTCAGGCCCTCGATCGCCCGGCGGGCTAGGGCGGGGGCGGCCGCGCTCATCGGCAGGTCGAGCGAGAGTTGGTCTGCCAACATCCAATTGCCTCTCGGTAAGACCGGGATCCTTGTCGCCTACCCGCGGGATGGGACCCGGAAACATCCTCGGTTTGCCCCGTCGCGCCGGCGGGCATGTCGTCGACATGCTCAGGCGGTCCCTGCTGTTGAGCCCCTGCCGCGCCGCTGGCCTCGGGCTCCTCGCCGGCCTCGGGCTCGCCGCCGGCCTCGGGCTCGCCGTCGCCACGCCCGCCGTGGCGGCCCCCGCGGCGCCCGCCCGGCAAGCGGTCGCCCTCGGGGGCGGCGGCGCCGCGGCCACCGTCGACCCCGACGCCACGCGAACGGCGATCGCCGTCCTGCGCCGCGGCGGCAACGCGGTCGACGCCGCGATCGCCGCCAACGCCGCCCTCGGCGTGACCGAGCCCTACGTCGCCGGCATCGGCGGCGGCGGCTTCATGGTCATCTACCTCGCCCGCCGGCACCGCGTGATCACGATCGACGGCCGCGAGGCCGCGCCGCAGGCGATGTCGCCGAACGCCTTCCTCGACCCGGCGACCGGCAAGCCGATCCCCTTCTACCCGCAGCGAGTGACCAGCGGCATGGCGGTCGGCGTGCCCGGCACGCTCGCCACCTGGGATGCGGCCCGCCGCCGCTTCGGCACCATGCCGCTCCGCGCGCTCCTCGCACCAGCCGCCGACCTCGCCGACCGCGGCTTCGTCGTCGACCAGACCTTCCACGACCAGACGCTCCAGAACCTTCCGCGGCTGGCCGCGTTCGCGGCCAGCCGTGCGCTCTTCCTCGGCCCCGACGGACAACCCCTTCCGGTGGGGAGCGTCATGCGCAACCCCACCCTCGCGCGCACCTACCGGCTGCTCGAGCGGCGCGGACCCGGCGCCTTCTACCACGGCCCGATCGGCCGGGCGGTCGTCCTCGCCGCTGACTACCCGCGGGTCGCGGCCGGGAGCTCACTCAACTTCCCGGTCCCCGGCGGCGTCATGCGCCGCGCCGACTTGGCCGCCTATCACGCCCCGCTGCGGGCGCCGACCCGCGTGCGCTACCGCGGGTTCGACGTGTTCAGCATGGCGCCGCCCTCGAGCGGCGGGACGACGGTCGGCGAGGCGCTGAAGATCCTCGAGGGGTTCGACCTCGCCGGCCCCGGTCCCGGCCGCGTGCTCGCCCTCCACCGATACCTCGAGGCGCTGCGCCTCGCCTTCGCCGACCGCAACCGCTACGTCGGCGATCCCGCCTACGTCCACGTGCCCGTCTCCGGCCTCCTCTCCGGAGCCTATGCCGCTCGCCGGCGCTGCGCGATCGGCGCCACCGCGCTCACCAGCCCGGTCGCCTTCGGCGACCCGCTCGCCCCGCTGACCGGCTCCTGCCCGCCGCCGACCGCGGCGCTGGCGAGCCTCCCCGAGGGGACCTCGACCAACCATCTCGTCGTGGCCGACCGCCAGGGCAACGTCGTCAGCTACACCTCGACGATCGAGCAGGTCGCCGGCAGCGCGATCACCGTGCCCGGCTACGGCTTCCTGCTCAACAACGAGCTCACCGACTTCGACCCCGCCCCGCTCATGACCGGCGTCCCCGACCCGAACCTCCCGGCCGGCGGCAAGCGCCCCCGCTCGAGCATGGCGCCGACCATCGTCCTGCGCCGCGGGCGCCCGTTCCTCGCCGTCGGCAGCCCCGGCGGCTCGACGATCATCACCACCGTCCTTCAGATCCTCCTCGACCGCTTGGACTTCGGGATGCCGATCGCCCAAGCCCTCGCCGCGCCGCGTGCCTCGCAGCAGAACCAGCCGACGACCAGCGCCGAGCCGGCGTTCATCGCCGCCTACGGGGCCGCCCTGGCCGGAACGTTCGGGCAGCGCCTGGTCGCCGCGCCCGAGATCGGGGCAGCGACGGCAATCGAGTTCCGCCCCCGCGGCCGGCTCGAGGCGGTCGCCGAGCCCGTCCGGCGCGGCGGCGGTGCGGCAGCCGTCGTGGCCCCGGTGCGGACCGGCTCGGGCTGACGAGTCGGGCGCCGTGGCGACGGCTACGCCGTCGCCACGTTGTCGTCGTTGCGGTGGCCCTCGCCGCCGAGGGCGACGGTCGCCCGCGCGGTGGCCAGGTGATAGAGGATGAGCAGCTGGACGAGGCCGAGTGATTCCGACCGGTGCGGGTCGTTGCCGAGCTTGAACTCACCGAGGTGCTCGGAGCGGAGGTGGGAGGCGAAGTGCATCCGGTCCCAGATGACCCCCTCGATCTCAGCCGCCCGGTCGCGATCGAGGTCGCCCGGGATGCGCAGCACGCACTCCTCCTCGCGCTCCTCGAGGGTGATCGCTCCGTCGCTCGCCTCGGAGAAGACGCCAAGGTCCGGGTGGGGGAGGCTCTCGCGCAGCGTCAGCTCGGCGGCCAGATGCTCCTGGTCCTCGTTCTCACTCGGGATGAAGGAGACGATGATGTCCGCGTGTCGCTTCTGCGGGCGGATGAACGACGCCGAGTCGGGCTCGCGGCGTTCGAGGTCGGCGAGCACCTCCTCCTCGGTGTAGCCCCGGCGGGTCGAGTCGCGCGAGACCTTCCACTGCCGGCGCAGCTCCTCGGGCGGGTCGAGGTAGACGCGCACGTCGTAGGCGCCGCGCATGTCTGGGGTGTGGAAGCCGAGCAGCCCCTCGATCACGGTGAAGCTCTCGGGCTGGACGTAGACCGGTGGTCCGAACGTGCCGTCGCCGTGCTTGTACACCGGCTTGAGGATCGGCTCGCCCTGGCGCAGCAGCATCAGGTGCTGGGCCATGATGTCGAGGTAGTTGCACTCGGGGTCGAGCGGCGTGATGCCCCGCTCGGCGCGCTGCTTGCGATCGTATTTGTGATAATCGTCGGTGCAGACGTGTGTCACCGTGTCCTCGCCGAGGAGCTGCACGAGGCCTCGACTGAGCGTCGTCTTGCCGGCCGCCGAGTCGCCGACGATGCCCAGGATGATCGGACGCGAAGCCATGGCCGGTGAGTCTACGATAGCGCGACGCACGCCGTGGTCCCGGCCCTTCCGACCCGCCCGCCGGTCCCTCGGCAACGGGGCGGTGTCGGGAGCGGCGAGCATGAGCGGGGTGGCAATACACTCGCCCGCGATGACGCGCCGGCGCCTCATCCTCATCCTCGGCGCGCTCGCCGCGCTCGGACCGCCCGTCCCGGCGGCGGCCGCGATCACCGCCCCGGCACCGGTTCGCGTCGACCAGGCGCAGCGCACGAACGGACCGCTCGATCTCGCCTCGGTGACCTTCGACCAGGCCGGCGGCCGGCTCATGGTGACGATCGTCACCCGGGGGGACTGGACGCCCGGTCAGCTGGCGCCGTCGCGGCGACGGCGCCTCTGCCTGACCGTGGCCCGCCGGGCCCCGGCACCGGCGAGCACCGCCTGCGTGGCCCGGGTCGCCGGCGGCCTCGGCCTGCGCATCGCCGGCCGTGTCACCCCGGTCGCCGCCGAGCGGCCCGACGGGCGCACCGTCGTGCTGCGCATCGACCCGACGCTTCTCGGCCTCGCCCCCGGCAAGTTCACCTGGCGGGTCAGCTCGGCCTGGGTCGACGCGGTCGCCTGTCCGGCCACGGCCGCCTGTCACGACAGCCTGCCGGCCGAGTCCCCAGCCAGCTTCCGCCTCGTCGCCACGGCGGCTGTCGGCTGCAGCCGCTCCGGAAAGCCACTCGTCGCCAGCGGCTCCCGTGCCGCCAAGGCGGTGGCCCTGACCTTCGACGACGGGCCGTGGGCCGACACGCCCGGCTTCGTGTCGGTGCTCGAGCGCGAGCGGATCCCGGCCACCTTCTTCCTGATCGGCGGCCAGGTCGCCGGTCACGGCGCACTGCTGCGGCGCGAGCTGCGCGACGGCGACGCCCTCGGCAACCACAGCTACACCCACCCGTTCCTGACCCGGACCGGCGACGCCGGGTCGCAGCTCTCGCGCACCAACGCGGCCATCGAGCGGGCCACCGGATACCGGCCCTGCGTGTTCCGCCCGCCCTACGGCGACCAGAACGCCGGCGTCGTCGCCACCGCCCTCGGCCAGGGGCTCACGACGGTCGTCTGGGACGTCGACCCCAGCGACTACACCCGGCCCGGCGCCGACGCGATCGCCTCCCGGGTCCTGGCCGGCGTGCGCAACGGCTCGATCGTCATCATGCACGACGGCGGCGGACCGCGCGCGCAGACGCTCGCCGCCCTCCCGCGGATCATCGACACCCTCCGCGCGCGCGGCTACCAGTTCGACACCGTCCCGCAGCTGCTCGGCTACCCGGCGCGCTACGCGTAGCCCGCCCGCCGATCGGGTACGTTCCCGCTCCGATGAGGCCGGTCAAGATCGCGGTCATCGGCGGCGGCTACGGCGCCAAGGTGGCCCTCCCCGTCTACGCCGAGCTCGACGAGTTCGAGCCGGTGGCGATCTGGTCGCGCCGTCCCGAGCGGGCCCGCGAGCTGGCCGCGGCGGCCGGGCTCGAGCTGGGCACCGCCGATCTCGACGAGCTCCTCGCCCTCCCTGGCCTCGAGGCCGTCCACGTGGCCACGCCGGTGGTCACCCACGCCCGAATCGCCCGCGCCGCCGCCGCCCGCGGCCTCCACGTGATGTGCGAGAAGCCGCTGGGCGACAACCTCGAGGAGGCCCGCTCGATCGTCGCGGCGATCGACGCGGCCGGCGTCGTCGGCGCCGTCAACTACGGGCGGCGGATGCAGGAGACTCGCCGGCGGCTGCTCGAGCTCGCCCGCGACGTGGTCGGGACCCCGCGCATCGTCACCATCTCGCTGATCCACTCAGACCACGACTCACCCCAGTCGCGGCCGTTCACCTGGGTCAACGACGCCCGCCTCGGCGGCGGGCGCCTCCAGGGGTACGGCGTCCACGACCTCGACCTCGTGCTCCAGCTCTTTCCCGTCGAGGCGGTCGCCGCCGCCGCCGAGGTCGGCGTTCCGATGCGCGACGACGGCACCGGCGGGCTACGCCGGGTGACCGCCGAGGACGCCTACGCGATCCTGCTGCGCTTCCGCGGCGGCGGCCTGGGCATCGTCAATCTGGCCTCCACCGCCCGCCATGGGCGCGGGGACGTGCTCGAGCTCCACGGCGAGGACGGCACCGTCCGGCTCGACGCCGACCGCCGGATCTGGTGGGGCCGCGCCGGCGAGGAGCTCCGCTGCGAGGGGCCGCTGTCGGCGAGCTCCGCCGACGCCTTCAAGCGGATCGCCCGCAGCTTCCACGCCGCGATCCGCGACGGCGCCCCGCCCGAGCCCTCGCTGGCCAACGGCCTCCGGGTGCAGGCCGTCTACGACGCGGTCCGCACCGCCGAGCTCGAGCGGCGCTGGGTCGTCCCGGCCCCGCTCCCCTAGGCCCGGCCGCACGCGCTACGGTCTGCCCATGACCAACCACGACACCCTCGACGTCCTCGACCGCGGGCATCCCCTCGCCTTCACCTTCGAGGACCTCATGCGCTACCACGGCCCCGGCTCCCCCGGCGGGGTCGCCCACGCCTTCAAGGTCATGCAGCGCGCCTTTCCCCTGCTCGACCACGACGGGCCGCCGGAGCGGCGCGAGATCCGGATCGAGACGCCCTTCGGCGGCCCCGGAGCGCGCGACGGCTTCGAGCTCGTCACCCGCGCGGTCACCGGCGAGCGCTACCACGTCGATCCACGCCTCGCGCGGACGTCCCGTGGCCGCACGCTCGAGCGCTTCGTCTTCACGCTCGCCTACCGCGACCGCCGGGTCACGCTGCTGGTCCGCGAAGGCTTCGTCCCCGACGAGTTCATCGACCTCGCCCGGCGCGAGGGCCGCACGCCCGAGGAGGAGGCGCGCCTCGACGTGCTCAAGGCCGAGATGGCCCAGCTCGTGACGCGCAGCCCGGCGAGCGACGTCTACGACGCGACGGCCGACGTCTGAGGCCGGCGGCCCCGGCCGCGCTTGGGCGTATCCTTTACGGCGATGCGCGCAACTCCGGCGCCCACCCACGACTTCCTCGCCGACGCCCTGCGCGGACCCTCGGCCCAGGACGCCGCCTGCTCGCTGGCCTACTGGCGCGGGCGCCTCGAGCGGCTGCCGCTCCGGCGGGTCGCCGCCCGGCGCGAGGCCCGCGCCATGGTCGTCGCCTGGGAGGAGCGCCTGCGCCGCGCCGAGCTCGAGCGCTTCGGCGGTGGCCCGGTCGGCCGCGTGCTGGCCGCCGCCGCCGTCCTGCGGGGCGAGCGGCCCGGTGCGATTCTCCGGCGCGCCCTCCACGCGCTCCTGCCCCGCCGGGTGCTCACCGGCGTGGTCGCCGGGGCGCTCGTCTTGGCGGTGACCTTCGGCGTCGTGCTCGGCGCCGTGGTCACCAGCCTTCTCTGAGCGCGGACGCTCAGGCCTCATCCCGACGGCCTGCCGGGGGAGGGCGTGGCCGCCACCCACTGACCGTTTGTGCTTCGACGCGGGGCGCCGTCGCGCTCGGGGGCGGGTCAGCCGGTGTTGCGCAGGCCGCCGGCGATGCCGTTGATGGTCAGGAAGCTCGTGCGGACGAGCTCCTCGCCCCCCTGGCCGGCGCGCGCGCGGCGCAGGAGCTCGACCTGGATGAACGAGAGCGGGTCGACATACGGCGTGCGGCGATCGATCGAGCCCTGGAGGAGGGGCTCGCGGTCGAGCACGCGCTCGCCGCCGGCGACGGCGATCAGCTCGGCGCAGGTCAGCTCGAACTCGGCGGCGATGCGGCCCCAGATCCGCTCGCGGGGCTCCTCCGCGTCCCAGAGATCGGTGTAGCGGCGCGCGATGTCGAGGTCGGTCTTCGCACAGGCCATCTCCGCGTTGGCCAGCAGGCCGGAGAAGAACGGCCAGTCGTCCTCCATCTCGGAGAGCAGCTCGAGGCCGAACCGCTCCCGCGCCGCCGCGAGCGCCGTGCCGAGGCCGTACCAGGCGGGGAGCACGACCCGGGCCTGGGTCCAGGAGAACACCCACGGGATGGCGCGGAAGTCCTCGATCCGGGTCGAGCGCCGTCGCTTGGCCGGCCGTGACCCGAGCTGGAGGCGGGAGATCTCCTCGACCGGGGTGACCGCGTGGAAGAAGGCGCTGAAATCCGGGTCGCCGTAGACGAGCTCGCGGTAGGCGAGCGCCGAGCGGTCGGCCATCAGGCGCATGACCTCCGCGTAGCGGCTGAGCCGCGGCGGGTCGTGGGGGGCGGCGGCGTCGAACGCGCTGATCAGCACGGCGTTCGCCGTCAGCTCGAGCTCGCGGCGGGCGATCTCGGGAATCGAGTACTTGGCTGAGAGGACCTCGCCCTGCTCGGTCACCTTCAGCCGCCCGTGAACGGTCCCGGGCGGCTGGGCGAGGATCGCGACGTTGCTCGGGCCACCGCCGCGCCCGACGGCGCCGCCGCGGCCGTGGAAGAAGGTCCAGGTGATGCCGTGCGAGCTCATCAGCTCGGCCAGGCTGATCTGCGCCCGGTAGATCGCCCAGCCGGAGGCGACGTAGCCGACGTCCTTGTTGGAGTCGGAGTAGCCGACCATGATCTCCTGCTCGTCGCCGACGGCGCGCAGCGCCGCGCGGTAGACCGGCATGGCCAGCAGGGTGCCCATCGTCTCGGCCGCTGCGTCGAGCGTCTCACGCGACTCGAACAGCGGCACGACCGACAGCATCGCGCCCTCGCCGCCGGCCCGGGTCAGGCGGTTCTCCTTCATCAGCAGGAGCACTTCGAGCAGGTCCGACGGAGCACACGTACCGGAGACGATGTAGCTGCGCACCGCGCCGGCGTGGTCGCCGCAGAGCAGCTCGTGGAGGCGGCGGAAGGTCTCGACGACCTCGCGCGTATCGGCGGTGAACCCGGAGATGTCGGCCGGGATCAGCGGCCGCCGCTCGGCGATCTCGCGCGCCAGGAGGGTGGCCCGGTCGCCCGGCGACAGCGACTCGTAGGCCTCGTGCACGCCGAGCACGGCGAAGATCTCGGCCAGCGCCTGGCGGTGGCGGTCGGCGTGCTCACGGACGTCGAGGCGGGCGAAGTGGAAGCCGAAGACCTCGACGATGCGAATGACGTCGCGCAGGTCGCCGGCGGCGACGAAGCCGCCGCGATGGGCGCGGAGGGAGGACTCGACGAGCCGCAGGTCGCCGAGCAGCTCGTCGGGGTCGCCGTAGCCGGCGTCGTTCTGCTTGCGGGTGGCCCTGATCCGCTCGGAGATCAGCGCGAACACCCGCCGGTAGGGCTCCTCCGGGTGGCGGCGAGCCAGCCCGTCGGCCAGCTTGGGGAAGCGCTCGCGCCCGTCGGCCAGCAGGGCCTCGAGCTCGTCAGGCTCGCCGGTCACCCGGGCCGACAGCGAGACCCGGCTGGCGAGGTCGCTGACGCGGTGCTGGAGGAGGCGCAGGCACGCCGTGCGCATCAGCGCGAGCGTCTCCCCGGTCACCGCCGGCGTGACGTTGGGGTTGCCGTCGCGGTCGCCGCCGATCCACGACCCGAACGACAGGAGGGGCGGCACGTCGATCCGGCTGTCCGGGAACGCGTCGGACACCGCGGCCTCGAGCTCGCGGTAGAAGGTCGGGACCACGTTGACGAGGGTCGAGGTGAAGTACACGAGCCCGGTCCGGACCTCGTCGAGCACGGTCGGCGAAACCGCCCGCAGCTCGTCGGTCCCCCACAGCTCCTGGACCGCCGCGGCGAGACGGTCGCGCGCGAGCTCGACGTCGCCGGGCAGGGGATGGCGCTCGTCGAGCGCGCGGAGGATGGCGAAGATGCGCGAGAGCTTCTCGACCGTCGTGCGCCGTCGGGCCTCGGTCGGATGGGCGGTCATCACCAGGCGCACCTCGGCGCGGCCCAGCATCCGCTCGAGCGCTTCGGCGCTCGTTCCCGTCTCGACCAGGCGCTCCATCGCGTCGCGCGGCGACCCGCGCCGGGGAGCCGGGGCGTGCCGCGCCTCGCGGGCGCGCAGGCGCCGTACGCGCTCGTTGTCCTCGCCGAGGTTCACCAGCGAGAACCAGCACGTCAGCGAGCGGATCAGCACCTGGAGATCGGCGAGCGACATCTCGGCCACGAGGGCGGCGAGTTCGTCGGCGGCGCCCTCCTCATCCGCGCGGATGCTCGCGGCCAGGCCGACCGACCGATCGTGGAGCGCGAGTGCGGGCGCCCCCTCGGCGTCGCGGATGACCTCCCCGAGCGCCCAGGCCAGCAGCTCGTGATCGTCGTGGAACGACCGCAGAGCAGCAGTGTCCGACGGAACATGAGTGTGATCGGGCGGCGGCTCGGACGCGGTCCGACGTCTCCGGGGGCTCGTTCGCGGTGAGCCCATGACGCCATTATCCAGGACGCCGACGGCGGTGACGCGGGCCCGACGGTCCGAACATCCTCGGCGGCGCTCGACCGGCGGTATGCCCTCCGTTGCCCGCCCGGACCGCCGCGCCGCTACATTGACCTGATGGATTGGCGCGAGCTCGACGTAGACATCGGTCCCGGCCACTACCACTTCGTCGCGCAGGCGCCGCGCCTGCCGATGCGCTACCGCCGCGCCGCGGTGATGCGCGGGTACGACACCGAGATGGGCGCGCTCGGGGCCGGCGCGGTGACGCTGACCATCCATCACCGCCCGGCGGCCGGCGAGGCGCGCATCGCCGACGAGGATCTTCCCCACTTCGACGTAGACCAAGACGGTGTAGCCCATCCACGCGCGGACTGACCGGCCGGCCGGGTCGGCGATGCGGACCGGCAGTCCATTGACACCGCCCGAGCCGGAACCTACGGTGGCCGGCGTGCCAACCCGGCGCGCCATGAACGGCGTCCCACCGTACGGCGACAGGCTCTCCCCGCTCGACGGCTCGTTCCTGCGCCTGGACGCCGCGGGCTCCCTGATGCATGTCGGCTGGAGCGCCGTGTGCGCCGCGCCGGACGGGCCGCGGCCGACCGCGGCGGCGCTCCGCGAGCGCGTCGCCGGACGCCTCCACGAGGTCCCCTGGTGCCGGTGGCGCCTCGAGTCGGCGCCGCTCGGCCTGACCGAGCCGCGCTGGATCGAGGACCACGCCTTCGACCTCGACGCGCACGTCGTCGAGCTGACGCCCGCCAGCCGGCGGGTGAGCTACGACGACTTCGCCGCGCTGCGCGACGCCGTGCTCTCCGAGCCGCTCGACCGCTCGCGCCCGCTCTGGAAGATCTTTCTCGTGCCGCGGCTGCGCGACGGGCGCGTGGCGATGATCGGCAAGATCCACCACTCGCTGGTTGACGGGATCGCCGCGCTCCAGATCGTCAACCTCGTGCTCGACGGCGAGCCCGACACCGAGACCCAGCCCCCGGTCGGCTGGCGCCCCCAGAGCAACGGCGCCGGGGCGCTGGCCTGGACGCTCGACGGGGTGGCCCGGACCGCCGGCGACGGGATGCGGGCGCTGCGCGCCGCGGCGACGGCCGCCGCCACCCCGCGCAGCAGCCTCCGCGGCGCCCTGCGCGGGATCGGGCAGGTGCTCGGCGCCGCCCGCGTCGACATCCTCCCCCGAGCGCCCGACTCGGCGCTCAACGTGCCGATCGGGGTCCGCCGATCGCTGGTCGGCTATCACGCCCCGCGCGCCGAGCTCCGCGCGGCCCGGGCGCGCGGAGGCACGCCGAACGACATCGGGCTCGCTGTGGTATCCGGCGCCCTGCGGACGCTCGCCATCGCGCAGGACGAGTCCCCCAACGCGCCGCTGAAGGCGATGGTGCCGGTCAGCATGCGCGAGCCCAACGAAGCCGGCTCCGGCAACCGCTTCTCGATGGTCTACCTCCGTCTGCCGGTGCATCTCCCGACCCCCGACGCCCGCCTCGCCTGGGTGCGCGGCCAAACCGAGGAGCTCAAGTACACCGACCGGGCCACGGGCACGCAGCTGCTGTTCGCCGCCGGCGGGCTCCTCCCGGCGCCGCTGCGCACGCCCGTGGTCGCCGCCTTGGCCGGCCCCCGCGTCTTCAACCTCACCGTCTCCCAGTCGCCCGGTCCCCGGGGCACGCTCTACCTGCTCGGCTGCGAGCTGCAGGAGGCCTACTCGGTCGTCCCGATCGCCCAGGGTCACTCCCTGGCCATCGGGATGGTCCGCTACCGCCAGGAGCTCTTCTTCGGCTGCTACGGCGACCCCGATGCCCTCCCCGAGCTCCCGCTGCTCCCCGGCCTGCTCCGGGAGGAGATGCTCGCGCTCGGCGCGTTGACGACGCCCCGTGTCAAGGCGCGATCTGCCGCTGCCGGCGCCGTGGCTCAGCCGGCCTGAGGCGTCGGGCCGGTCGATGGCTGCCCGGCGGCGAAGCGGAGCGTGGGCATGCAAATCGGCATCTTTTGCCGGAGCTCGGGGTTCGGCTGGGTTTTGACTCCGGCAACTCGGGAACACCCTCGATCATGCGGATCGCGACCGCCCGGGCGGAGCGATCGACCACCCCAAGAAGGGAGTCGACGATGACTGACCAAACCCCCCAGGAGTACCGGCCGATGACCCGCGAGGAGCTCAACGAGCTGGCCGGCGAGGAGCTGCCCGAGCGGGCGGCGATGTCGCTGATCAACGCCAACGTCGCAGCGCCGGTGAATCTCGCCGCGGCGTTGAACGTCGCCTCAGACCACTCGGTCGCCTACGCCAACGCGACCCAGACCGCGCCGATCACCCAGGGCAACGGGTAGGCGCCCGCCGGCGCGCCGGGGGGCGGCCGGCACGGCCGCTCCCCTGCTCCGGCGCCTTCCTCCTGGAGCCTTCTAGGCGCCGGGCTCGACGCTCAGCGTGACCCGTCCGGCCGGCGCAATCAGCATCACTAGCCCGAGCCGTCGGCCCCCCTCGGGTTCGCTGCGGTGCTCGCGGACGATCGCCGCGCCGAGCGGCTCGCCGCCGGCGATGCGCTCGGCGATCTCCGGCGCGATCTCGGCCGGTACGTAGCCGAGCTGCTGCTCGCCGGTGGCGTCCCAGACGCTGACCGCGTGAGGGTCGGCCGGGTTGTTGGGCTCGGGCGCGAGCACCACCACCGACCCGGGGGCGAAGCGGGCTTCCTGGGCGGCCTGCGGGTGGTGGGTGAGGCCGGCTACCCGGCACAGCCGGCAGCCGCGGGCCTGGAGCCACTCGTCGCTCCCGACGCTGATGTACTCCCGCTCGGGGTTGAGTAGCATGAAGCCGAACGAGTAGATCGTCGAGCCGTCGTCGGCGACGAAGGAGCTGTCATCCCGGACCGCCGGCAGCTTGGTCTCGCCGAGCGCCACGACGTCGGGCGGCTCGGCTGCCCGGTGGCGTATGCGACCAAGGAGACTCACCCTCCGGACGTTAGCGGTCGCCGGCCGGGAGGCTTCACCGGTAGCGGCGAAGCGGCCGACACCGAGGTCGAGCAGGCCGGGCGCGCCGCACCCGAGATGAGGCGGTCAGGGATGTCCGGCCGAACCTGCCGGCGCGGCCGGATAATGGCGCGCGGACGGCTCCTCGGATGGATCGACCGACTCGGATTCCTCGGGTGCCCCGCCCGGCCGGCCGGCCGTCGGCTCCTTTGGTGGCTGCTCGCGGCCAGCTTCGCCTTCCACGGTGGCTGTCGTCTCCGGCGCGACCGGGGTCGCGTCCTCCAGGGGCTGGGTCTCGGTGATCTTCATCGCGGCTCCCGCTCGGAGGTCATGTGCCGCGTGTCTACCCGCCCGGCGTCGGGCCAACCGCCCCGGCGTCAGCGGCGGCGCTCGTGGAAGTGCTCGATCGCCGGCGCGTCGGCGTGTCCCGCCGGCTCGGCGGTGAGCCCCAGGTCGCGGGCGCCGTCAGAGCACCAGAAGCGGGGTGGCGTGAGAGCCAGCCGGCGCGCCGCGAGCGCCTTCGCCGCCGACAGCGGCGTCACGCCGGCCTCGCGCGCGGTTGCCAGGACCCGGTCGAGCACCGCCTCGATGTCGTCGGCTCGCCGGGTGGCCAGTCCGACGTCGTAGCCGGTCAGCTCGAGGGCGACGTTGATCAGCCCCCCGGCATTGACGATGAAGTCGGGAGCGTAGAGGATGCCGCGCTCGGCCAGCCGGGCGGCCAGGTCGTCGTCGTCGAGCTGGTTGTTGGCCGCGCCGCAGACGATCCGGCAGCGGAGCTCCTCGCTGCGTCCGGAGTCGAGTAGGCCGCCGAGCGCGCACGGGGCGAGGACGTCAACGGCCGCCGCGTGGGCGCGCGCCGGATCGGCGAGCCAGGTCGCCCCGAGCTCGTCGGCCACCGCACGCTTGGCCGGCTCGATGTCGCACAGCTCGAGCCGGGCGCCGAGGGCGGCAAGCCGGCGGGCGAGGCCCCGCCCGACGCTGCCCAGGCCGATGATCGCCACCGAGCGTCCGGCCAGCGCACCGGTCCCGTAGACCTCGCGACAGCAGGCGCGGATCGCCGCGAGCACCCCGGCCGCGGTGAACTCGCCCGGATCGCCGCTGCCGCCGCCGGCCGCCGGGCGGCCGACCACGTGGTCGGTGAACTCAGCCAGCAGCGCCATGTCGCCGCTCGTGCTGCCGACGTCCTCGGCGGTTATGTAGCGGCCGTCGAGGAGATTGATCGCGTCGGCCAGGTCACGCAGGAGCTCCTCGCGGCGTCCCGGGTCGAAGTCCTCGGGTAGGCGGATGACCGCCTTGCCCCCGCCGAGCGGCAGCCCGGCGACCGCCGCCTTGAGCGTCATCGCCGCCGACAGGCGCAATGCGTCGTCGATCGCGTCCTCGAGCCGCCCGTAGCGCCAGATGCGGCACCCGCCGAGCGCCGGGCCGAGCGTTGTCGAATGCACGGCGATGATCGTGTGGGCGCCGGTGCGCGATCCACGGGAGACGAGGAGCTGCTCATGGCCGCCGCCGGCGAGCCGGTCGAGCGCGCCCTCGACCGGCGACTCAGTAGGCCAGGAGCTCACGGCAGGCCTCCCTGATGTCGTCGACCTGCGGGAGCACGGCTCGCTCGAGCGCCGGCGCAAACGGAATCGGCACGTCGGCCGCCGCGACCCGGCGCACCGGGCCGTCGAGGTCGCCAAACGCCCGCTCGGCGATCAGCGCCGCCACCTGGGCCCCGGCGGCGCAGGTCGCGTTGGCCTCGTCGACGACTACGACCTTCGCGCACCGGGCCACCGAATCGAGGATCGCCGCCTCGTCGAGGGGGACGAGCGACCGCAGATCGAGGACCTCGACCGACGCGCCGTCGAGGTCGGCAGTCGCTTCGAGAGCAGCCCAGACCATCGCGCCGTAGGCGATGACCAGGAGGTCGCTGCCCGGGCGGGCGATCCGCGCGGTCATCGGCGTCTCGTAGCAGCCGCCGGCCACCTCGCCCTTGATCCGCCGGTAGAGGTTCTTGTGCTCGAAGAAGCAGACCGGGTTGGGGTCGTGGATCGCGGTGATCAGCAGCCCCTTGGCGTCGGCGGCGGTGGCCGGGGCGACGACCTTGAGCCCGGGGGAGTGCATGAACCAGGCCTCCGGGTTCTGCGAGTGGAACGGTCCGCCGGAGAAGCCGCCGCCCGAGGGGAGGCGAACCGTGAGCGGGACGGCGAGACCCTGGCGGTAGTGCATCTTGCCCGCCACGTTGACCAGCTGGTCGAAGCCGCAGGAGATGAAGTCGGCGAACTGCATCTCGCAGACCGGGCGCATCCCGGCCACCGCGGCGCCGATCGCCGTGCCGACGATCCCCGACTCGGCCAGCGGCGTGTCGATCACGCGTCGCTCGCCGAATTCCTCGAGGAATCCGTCGGTGACCTTGAACGCGCCGCCGAAGGCCCCCACGTCCTCGCCCATGACGAACACGCGGGGATCCTCGCGCATCGCCTCGCGCAGGCCGTCGGAGATCGCGCCGAGATAGGTCATCTCAGACATGGCCGGCCTCCCGCGCGAAGCCGCTCCACGGGGCCTGGCCCGAGCCGAGCGGCTCGGCGTTCCCGGTGGCGAACAGCCCGTCGGTCGCCGTGCGCGGGTCGGGCGCCGGCATGGCCAGCGCCTCGGCGGTCGCCCGCTCGATCTCGGCGGCCACGCCGGCCCGCAGAGCCTCGATGTCGATGCCCGCGGCCCGCAGGCGCCGCTCCTGCGTGACGATCGGATCGCGCTCGCGCCAGTGGTCGACGAGCTCGGGAGGGACGTAGCGCATGTCGTCATGAGCGGCGTGCCCGTGCATGCGCATCGTCATCGCCTCGATCAGCGTCGGTCCCTCGCCGGCCAGCGCCCGCTCGCGCGCCGTACGGGTGGCCTCGAAGACCGCCTCGACGTCGTTGCCGTCGACGACGACGCCGGGGAACCCGTAGGCCCGGGCCCGCTCGACCGGATCGACCGCGTACTGCAGACGGATCGGGGTCGAGAAGGCGTACTGGTTGTTCTCGAGGACGAAGATCACCGGCAGGCGCTGCACGCCGGCCCAGTTCATCGCCTCATGGAAGTCGCCGCGCGAGGTGGCGCCGTCGCCCAGCCAGGTCAGCGCGCAGCGCCGCTCGTCGCGCAGGCGATAGGCCATCGCCATGCCGGTGGCGACGAGCATCATGTCGGGCAGCATCGAGACCATGCCGACGCAGCCGAGGCGCGGATCGCCGAAGTGGACGTTGGCGTCGCGCCCCGCGGTCACGCCGCCCGCCCGGGCCATGTATTGGCCGAGGATGCGCGACGGCGTCACCCCGCGGACGAGGTGGGCCGCCAGATCGCGGTGCAGGATGCACAGGCCGTCGTCGGGGCCCATGGCGAAGGCCGCGCCCGTCGAGACCGCCTCCTGGCCGCAGCCGTCGTAGAAGGAGCCCGGGACCTTGCCCTGCCGGTAGAGCGTCATCGTCCGCTCCTCGAGACCACGCATGAGCAGCATGTAGCGGAGGAGTCGGGCTCGATCGATCTGATCGAGATGGTCGGGAGTCGACGGGATCGCCGCGGTCTCCGGACCGCCTGCCAGTTGCGTCGCCATTGCGGCTGCCTTTCCGGGCTCCCGGGATCGCCGGTGAGGCCCGATAGGGCGCCGGAGGGGGTGACCGCCGGCGCCTCGATGACAACTGATGAGTCTGCGGACTTGTGGCCGCAGCTCCAGGGTACTCCTCGCGCCCGCGGCTTCAGGGGACAGCTCGACGGAAAACGGGCATAGGGCGCAGCACGGGCGCGAAGGCCGCCCGGTCCGCCGACGTCAGGAGGAGTACAGATGGGCTTCGATCAGTACCACGAGCCGGTCGAGGAGCTCTCGCAGGAGACCCGCACGTTCGCACGGATGCTCGTGTCGCTCACCGAGGAGGCCGAGGCGATCGACTGGTACGAGCAGCGCATGTCGGTCGAGCAGGATCCCGAGGCGAAGGCGATCATGGCCGATGCCCAGAAGGAGGAGTTCAAGCACTTCAGCATGGACCTCGAGTTCCTCCTCCGGCGCAAGCCCGTCTGGCGCGAGATCGCGCAGAAGGTGCTCTTCACCGAGGGCAGCATCGTCGCGCACGGCGACGAGGCCGAGGAGGAGGCCGAGTAGCCCGCGCGCGTCGCGCGGCGGGCGGCTCAGGCGCGTTCGCGCGCCGGCAGGAACGGCTCCTTCCCGGGCGGCAGGCCGAGCTCGATCGCGCGTCGGCGCTCGAGCTCGGCGTTGAACTCGGCACCGAACAGGAAGGCGAGGTTCGAGAGCCAGAGCCAGACGAGAAAGATGACCACGCTGGCCAGGGCGCCGTAGGTCTTGTTGTAGGAGCCGAAGTTCGCGACGTAGAGGGCGAAGGCGGCCGAGGCGACGAGCCAGAGGATCACGGCGATCAGCGAGCCCGGGCTGATCCAGCGGAAGCCCGGGTGGCGGACGTTGGGCGCGGCGTAATAGAGCACCGAGAGCATCAGCGTGACGAGGATCACGATTACCGGCCACTTGGCGAGGTCCCACGCGCTCACCGCGGTTGACCCGACGCCGAGCAGATCACCGGCGCGCCTGGCCAGGCCGCCGGTGAGGACGACGGCGGTCGAGCTTGCCGCCAGCATGACGAGCATGACCGCCGTGATGAGCATCTGCTGGGGACGGAGCTTCCAGAACGGGCGGCCCTCCTTGATCTCGTAAATCGCGTTCGAGGCCCGCGAGAAGGCGCCGACGTAGCCGGAGGCCGAGAAGAGGGCGACGAGGAGACCGACGACCAAGGCGATCCCGGCCGACCCGCCGCTCTTGGCGATCTCCTTGACGGCGTTGGTCAGGATCGTCGTCGCCGCGCCCGGTGCCAGTGTCTTGATGTTCGCCAGCAGCGGATCGGTCGCCGACTTGCCGACGATGCCGAGGATCGAGACGAGGGCGATCAGCGCGGGGAAGAGGGCGAGCACCCCGTAGTAGGTGAGGGCGGCCGCCCAGTCGGTCAGGTTGTCGGCCCGGGTCTCCTTGACCGTCTGCCTGACCGCCTTGCTCCAGTCGCCGGCCCGGAGGTCGCGCAACCGAGCCGGCTTGTCGGCCGAGTGCCGCGCGCCGTTGCTCGAGGGCGCCGTCGGGTTGCCCCGCGGGCGCTTTTCCCGGGCGCGGGGCGCAGCAGCCCCCGGCTCGGGGTGACGCTCGACGCGCAGGCGGTTCAGCTCGTCCCGGGCGGCCAGCGCTCGCGCCGTGTCGTCATCCATGGCGGCTTGCTCCTTCCTTCTCGTCTCGGGCGTCGCTGGCGAGCCTGCTACCCGCGGGACCTGCCGCGAAACGTCCGTTCGTCCGACGGGCGCCAAGCCGACGGGCGCGATGACAAGCGTGGAGCGGTCTAGCGCTCGGCCGCCGGCCGTACTCGCCCGGGCCGGCGCTCCGCGGGTCACCGGCCGAGCAGGCCGTTGGTCGGATGGCGGCCGATGCAGGCGGTGACCGGGTAGCGCTGGACGTACCGGGCGGCGCCCTCGACCGAGGACACCGTCCGCGGCGACGTGCGGCCCTCATATCGAGCGAGCCAGAAGCGCCCGTCGAGCCCCGGCTCGCCGTAGGGGGCCAACGCCACCACCTGGCCGGGACGCGCCTCGACCGAGACCCACCGCGTGGCGCCGGTGCTGAGGAGGAGAACGAAGACATCGGAGGAGCCGCAGAACATCGCGAACCCTCCGGTGGGTGCATGCGGCCGAATCGCCCGGCAGCCGACGGCCCCGTGGGTCGGCCGGCGGCCGGGGGGGAAGAAATCGACCCGCGGACACCAGGCCGGGGTCATCCGCCCGCCCGCCCCGCCCGGCTCGAGGGTTGCGTCCACGGTCACCCGAAAGAGGGCCCCGCCCGTCGTGCGGCCGCTCGCTGGCAGCCCGGAGCCGGTTGCCGGCCGGGTCCCGGGGCCGCACCCGGCGGCGAGCAGCCAGGCCAGGGCGGCCGGGCCGAGCCGAGACGCTAACGTGGCCGGAGTTGGTCTCACCCCGCCCGGCCTACCCGGCTGGCGCCGCGGGGCGCCGATTCTCGAAAGGAGCGACCGGATGGCGGTGGCGCAGCAGACGGGTCAGAGCACGGCGGTGGAGTCGCTCTCCTATGAGGACCTCTACCGCCGCTGGGAGCACGGCCAATGGCAGGCCACGGCGCTCGACTTCTCCGCCGATCGAGCGGGCTGGGCGGCGCTCAGCGACATCCAGCGGCGCTCGGCGGTCTGGCTCTACTCCATGTTCCTCTACGGCGAGGCCTCGGTGGCCGAGAACCTCTCGCCCTACATCGACGCGGCGCCGAGCACCGAGCAGAAGTATTTCCTCGCCACCCAACAGGTAGACGAGGCGCGCCACGCCGTGTTCTTCCACCGGTTCTTCACCGAGGTGATCGGCACGGGGCCGAGCATCGCCGACACCCTGGCGGCGACCAGGCCCCACCTCAACTGGGGTTACCGCGGCGTGTTCGACCGCCTCGACCGGATGGCCGACGAGCTGCGCCGGGACCGGTCGCTGCCGAAGTTCGCCCAGGCGATCGCGCTCTACCACCTGGTCGTCGAGGCCACCCTCGCCCAGCCGGGTCAGCACTTCATCGAGGAGCACTTCGCCCGGGCGGGGTCCCTGCCGGCGTTCAGCGAGGGGATGGCCAACGTGGCGATCGACGAGCAGCGCCACATCGGCTTCGGCGTCAAGACGCTGTCTGACTGCTTCGCGGCCTCGGCCGAGTGCCGCGCCTCGGTCGCCGAGGTCCTCGCCGAGGTCTTCCGCTACGTGGTGGCGGTGTTCATCCCCCCGGGGTGGGACCGCGAGTACACGCGGGCCTACGGCTTCGAGCTCGAGGACGTCTACGCCTACGGTATTCGGTCGATCCGCACCAAGTGGCGGGCGGCCGGCTACCCGCTCGAGGAGATGCCGGCGGGCGTCCTGCCGCTCGACTTCTCACTGGCCGAGGAGGAGATCGCCCGGCGGGTGATCGTACTCACCGCGGCGGGGGTGCTCGGTCAGCCCAATCCGCGCCCGGGCGTGTCCCCCGAGATCCAGGCGCTCTTCTTCGACACGGTCGCCCGGACCTTCGATCCGTCGCGGGCGGGGCCGCGACGGCTCTGCATCCAGTGGCGCTTCAGCGACGCCGAGCCGTGGCACGTGACGATCGACGCAGGGAGCGCGCGGGCCGCGGCCGGTGAGGCCCCGGAGGCCGACGTGACGATCGAGAGCGCCTGGAAGGACTGGGTCGCGCTCGCCGCCCACGGGATCAACCCGGCCGGCCCGCTGCTCGCCCGCCGGCTGCGCGTTCACGGGGCGCCGCGGGCGCTGCTGCGCCTGCCGCGGCTGGTGCGCTACCGGCCGCGCGTGGCGGCGTAGGCGAGTCGCGGGCCAAGCCGCAGGGTCGACACGGTCAGAAGATCAGCGTCCGGTTGCCGTGGACGAGCACGCTGTCGTCGAGGTGCAGGGCGACGGCCCGGGCCAGGGTGGTGCGCTCGACATCGCGACCGATCCTCTGGAGCGCGATCGGCTCCTCGCGATGGGTGACGCGATGGATGTCCTGTTCGATGATCGGCCCCGCGTCGAGCTCCGCCGTGACGTAGTGGGCGGTGGCCCCGATCAGCTTGACGCCGCGCTCGTGGGCGCGGGCGTACGGATCGGCGCCCGGGAAGGCCGGGAGGAACGAGTGGTGGATGTTGATCACCGGCGCGGCCAGCTCGGCGAGAAAGTCGGCGCTGAGGATCTGCATGTAGCGGGCGAGGACGACGAGGTCGACCTTCCCCTTCAGCAGGTCCAGCATCTCGCGCTCGGCCGCCGGCTTGTCGGCCGGGCCCCCGACGGCGACGTGGTGGTAGGGCACGCCGAAGAGCGCCACCTGCTCGCGCAGGTCGTCGTGGTTTGAGATGACGAGCGGGATGTCGGCGTGGAGCTCGCCGCTGCGCCAGCGCCAGAGCAGGTCGAGCGCGCAGTGCTCGTACTTCGAGCACAGCAGGGCGACCCGCTTGGGTTGAGCGGCCGGCCACATCGACCACTCCATGGAGAAGTTTCCGGCCACCGCCTGCTGGAAGTCTCCTTCGAGGGTGAGCAGGCTCCGACTGCGCAGGTCGAACTTGACCCGCATGAAGAACGTTCCGGCGCCCCCGGCCGTCGAGTACTGGCCCGACTCGACGATGTTGGCCCCCGCCTCGTAGAGGAAGCGCGAGATGGCAGCGACGATCCCCGCCCGGTCGGGGCACTTGAGCAGCAGGCGGATTCGCACCTCGGCCTCGGCCGGGCGCGACTCGGCGAAGGCCTGGAGGCGCGTCTGGCTCGCGGCGGCCACCGACGGGGCCTAGCGCTCCTCGACGACCTCGTCGAACGGGCGGCGGTCGGCGGTCTCGATCCAGTGGTCGGCCGCCTTGTCCTCGGGTCGGCGCGGTCGTGCCGGATGGCCGAAGGTGACGAGGATGGTGACCCGCTCGTCCTCGGCGGCCCCGACGGCCTCGGCCATCCGCTCGGCGTCGGAGATGCCGTTCGGGCACGATCCGATCCCCTCGTTCCACGCCGCGAGCATCATGTTCTGAGCCGCCCGGCCGGCGTCGAATTCGGTCGGCCCCTTGCCCCGGACGACGACCGCGACGACCAGTGCGGCCCCGCGCACGTTCTCCGGCGCGTAGACGGCGGTCGCCGCCTGCTCGACGAGCACCGGGTCGCGGAGCACGGCGAAGCGGCGGGACTGGCGGTTCTTCGAGCTGCCGGCCAGGCGCCCGGCCTCGAGGATTCGCCGCTCGGCGGCCGAGTCCAGCGGTCGCTGCTCGTAGGCGCGAACTTCACGCTTGCTTACCACGGCCAGATAGCCATCCATCACCGACACCCTATTCGCTGTCGGAGTCAGTCCCGAGGATGGCGTCGGCGCGGCGCAGGCCGGCCGCCGCCCCGCTGCGGACCATGTCGGCGTAGCCCCCCGGCGGCAGCGCCGCCGCGCGTTCGGCCGCCTTGGCGAAGAACTCCCGCGCCCGCTTGACCTCCGTGTAGTCCTGCTCGGCGTGGTAGATCTCCTCGTAGGAGGATCCGAGGTTGAGGTAGAGCGACGGGTAGAAGCTCGCGACCCGGTCGTCGCGCACCGCGTCCGCGTGGCGGAGCGACCGCTCGTTCCACTCGAGGCGCGTCTCGGCGGTCAGCTGCAGGCGGGCCAAATAGTGGGCGGCGACGCAGGCATCAAAGTCGTCCTCGCGCGCCGCCCACGCCTCTTGGAAGAGGCGCCGCGCCGCGTCGGTGTCTCCGGCGCCCTCGGCCGCCATGCCCTGCATGCAGAGCTCGAGCACAACGTTGGTGTCCACGGGGGCTCCTATCTCTCGCGTCGCGTGTTCCCGGCGCGGAGTATGCACGCGCCGGGCGCGCGCGTGCCCGGCGGTCGTCCGAGTCGCTCCAAACCCTCCCAGGCGTGCGGAGCGCCCCTTGGTGAAAAGGTCGCTGACCGGTCGTCATCTGCCCGTCACCCGCCGGCGGAGATGGCGGCTGTCGCGGCGGGTTCACGCCGTCGCCGTGAGCTCACCGATGGGCTGGCGGTGCGCCCGCGATCAAGCTCAACGCCGGATCGAGCGAAGGCACGAGGGGACCTGCGCTGAGGCCGCCGGCGGAGGGCAGGGGTGTGCCACCGGCCAGGCTTCCGGCGGGCGCGCCCGGGCTGGCCGGCCCCGGCCCCGGTGGGAGGCTGGGGTTGGCGATCTGGCCGAGGCGCCGGCTGAGCTTGCGCCACTGCCCGGGGCTCAGCACCCCGACGACCTTCGCCGCCGGCGAGGCCGGGACGGGGGCGGGGGCGGGGTAGGCGATGTGGATCCGGTCGGCGTAACCGGGCAGCGCCGACGTGTTGTCGGTCGAGGGGTAGGTCATCAAGCTGTCGATCGCCGCCGGCTTGAAGCTGCCCTGGAGGGTGAGCAGCCAGCGAATCGTGCGATCGGTGATCGAGCCCGCTCCCTGGTGACCGGCGATCGGGGTTCCGTTGACCTGGGTGACGTCGACCCCGGGACCCGACGCGTCGGCGGAGCCAAGGCCGGCCGGACCGGCCGGACTGGCCGGGGCGGCCGGAGGGCTGGCGCAACTCGGCGTCGAGACGGTCGGCTTGAGCCCGGCGGCGGCGAGAACTTCGAGCGCGCCGAGCACGCGGCGGTCGACTCGGCCGGCCTGGACGTCGTCGCGACCGCACGCGGGGAGGTCGAGCGCCGGGTCGGCGAGGACCTGCACCTGGAGCGGCGCCGTGCTCTCGAGCAGGATCTGGCCGATCGTCAGCGTCCGTCCGTTCTGGGCGCGAAACGGGTTCGGGCTCCCGGTCGGCCGGGTACGGGTCGCCTCGACGAGCGTCCACCCGTCGAGGATCGGCTTCGGGTCGATCGGCACCCCGCCCGCGCCGGCCGGACGGATCTGGAAGGTCAGGTGCGCCGGCTCGCCCGCGGCGCTCGCCCCGATCCAGCCGAGGCGCGTGCCGGCCGGGACGCGGACGCCGGTGGTCAGGGGGCGGACTTCGACCGCGCCCGGCCGCCCCGCCGTCAGGGGGAGGGTGGGCGATGAGGCAGCGGCGGCCGATGGCGGCGCAGCCGTCGGCGCGGTGAGGGGCGACTGGGAGGATTGATGGCCGGCGGTGGCCGGCGTACGCGGCACCGCGTCGCCGGCGATCCTGCGATTACCGGGGACTGCCGCCGCGGTTGCCGGCGCGGCCCTTGCCACGGCAAAGCTGTTGGCGAGCTTCTTGAGCTGGCTGTAGGCGTAGACGTTGCCGAAGGCGTCCCGCAGCAGGACGAAGCTCCCCAACGAGGGGGAGTTGCCCATCGCGGTGATCACGCCGTCGTGGACGGCGACGACCGGCGCCCCGGCAGCGGCGTAGACACTGATCGCCGGATTGGTCGTGCCCGGGGAGAGCGCCGGCGCCGCGTTCTGCGCCCGGGCCCGCGCCGGCGGGTTGGTCGCGGCCGTCGCGGCCGCGTACTGCGACGGCGCGTGCACCGGGAACTGCCCGTCGGTCATGCCGGTGATCGAGTTCACCAGGTCCGCGGGGAGGCCGCCGATCAACCTGGCGCGAAGCATCACCGAGTCGACGTACCACTGGGCGTTGCCGTAGGCGAGGAGTGCGTTGGGCAGGCTCTGCGCCGCCCCGGCATCGTGCAGGAAGCGGGCGGCGGCGAAGATGGCGTCAACCGGGTTGTACGGGTCCTTGACACCGTCGTTGTTGCCGTCGACCCCGTACTTCGCCCACGCCGCCGGCAGGAACTGCATCCAGCCCTCCGCCCCGGCGCTCGAGGTCGTGAGGTTTCGGCCGTAGTCGGTCTCGATCTCGTTGATCGCCGCCAGCGCCTGCCACGGAACGCCGTACTCGACCCCAGCCGCCTGATAGATCGGCAGCAGAAAGGCCGGAATGCGGAAGCTCTCGATGAAGAAATCCGGGACCCTGACCGGCAGCGGCCCGACCGTGGCCAGCGAGAAGGTCGGATCCAAGGGGAGCGGCAAGCCGCTGGCCGCGGCCGGCGCCGGCGCCGCCGGGTTGGGCGTCGCGGGTGCCGCCGGCGCGGGTGTCTCGGTCGTCGCCGCCGGCTTGTGGCCGGTGACCGTCTGCGCCCGCTGCGGCCCCACCGGCGGTGCGGCGGCCGGGGTCCTGGTCGCCGTGCTCGTCCCGCCGCCGCTCGAACCCGCCGGCCGTCCGGTGGGCGCCGGCGTCGAGAGCGGCCCGGGAGGCGCACCCGGGAGCGGAACAGCCGAGGGCGGGGGGGAGGCCGCGTCGGATGGGGCGACGGGGGGGATCGTCGTCGCCCGGTTGACCGCGGATGCCGGGTCAGCGAGGGCGGGCGAGATCGCGAGGCCCCCCGAGAGGCCGCAGCTCAGGACGATCCCCAGGCCATAGCGGCGCCGGCGGCGCATCGGACGGCCGGCCGGCGCCGGGCCGTCCAGGTCCGCCGCTGCCGCCCGCCCGGCCGACGCGCCGGCGGAGAGATCGAAGCCGTGCCTGGCCCGGCCGGTGCCGCCCTCGGTCATCCCGCGGAGCCTAGTGGCCGTCGAGGCGTGGTGGTTCAGCGATTGCGGAGTCGGCCTCTCTCACCCCCGAGTCCGGCGCCGGCGGGCCGGCAACCCACCGCGCCCCCGCGGCGGCGCTCGAGCAACGGCAGAAGCCCCGGCCGGGCCGCCGGAGCCCGCGCGGCCGAGCGCATGGGCCGGCCACGGGGCGATCCGCCTCCATCACCGCTAGCGTGCACCCGTGACCGACGACGGGCTGCGCGTGTTCGCTGCGGGGTCGCTGCGCCCGGCGTTCGACGTGATGTCCGGCCAAAGCGCCGACCGTCTGCGCCTCACCTACGCCAATGCCCGCGACCTGGCCGGGCGGATCATGGGCGGCGAGGCCGCCGACGTCTTCGCCTCGGCGAGCCCGGAGCATCCGCGCGGCCTGGAGGAGATCGGCATGGCCGAGGAGTTGCGGGCGTTCGCCTCCAACCGGCTCGTCGTCGCCGTGCCGGTCGCGAGCTCCGCCGAGGACTGCGAAGTGCTGGCCGCGCCGGGCGTGCGGGTCGTGATCGAGGTCGCGGGGATCCCACTCGGCGACTACACGCGCGAGGCGCTCGGGCATCTCGATGCCATGATCGGCGGCGGCTTCGCGAAGGCCGCGCTCGTCAACGTCGTCGCGCAGGAGCAGACCGTCGACGCCGTGGCCGCCCTGCTCCTCGCCGGCCTTGGCGACGCCGCGGTGCTCTACGCCACCGATGTCGCTGCGCGCCCGGACCAGCTCCGCGCCATCGAGCTGCCGGCGGCCGCGGCGGTCGCGGTGACCTGTGTCGCCTGCGTGGTCGCCGCCGACCCCGACCGAGCGCGGGCGTTGGCCTGGGTCGACGGTCTGACCGACCCGGCGGCGCAGGACATCCTGGGCCGGGCGGGATTCGGGCCGCCCGATCGCTCCTCCTGCTGAAGCTGGTCTACTCGAGCGCCATGCTCCCGCCGCGCGGCTGGCCGCCGAGCCTGCGCTGCGGCACGGCAAAATGACTGGATGCGCCGATCCGAAGCACGGATACCTAGGTATGCCGTCCCCGCAACGGTAGTCTTTTCGTGATGGACGAGGGGATCAGGATCGGGGTGGCGGCACAGGCACTCGGGGTCAGCGTCGACACGCTGCGCCGCTGGGAGCGCGATGGCCGGATCACGTTCGACCGACGCGGCAACCGGCGCGTGCTCGCGGCCGAGGAACTGGCCCGGGTCCTACGCGAACGGGGCACCAACCCGCGCTCGAGCGCCCGCAACCGGATGGCCGGGGTGATCGTCGACGTGCACCGTGACGGTGTGATGGCCCAGGTGGAGATGGCCTGCGGCCCGTACCGGATCGTCTCGCTCATGTCGCGCGAGGCGGCCGACGAGCTCGACCTCAAGCCGGGGCAGACGGCGACCGCCGTCGTCAAGTCGACGATCGTCGTCGTCGAGCGCCCGTAGACGCGCCCTGCTTGACATCGCGCCCAGGCGTTGCTAGGGGCATGGCGACTCCGACGTCGTCGACCTCGTGATCGGGCGCACCTCCCCGGCGGGCTGAGGCTCCGGGGCGGGTCGCGGGCGGGCCGCCGGGCCGCCGGGCACGCGCTGCGGCTGTCGCCAAGGCATAGCCTCGGCACACACCTCCGGAACTCCGCCTAGACTGTTCCTAGGTTCCTGATCCAACCAGCCAGGGGAGACGAGCAGCGTGAGCAAGTTCAAGAGAGGGAGACGGGCGACGGCGCTCGTCGTCGTGGTCGCCGTTGCCGGGCTGTCGGCGGAGGCCTTGGCCGGGCAGGCGAAACCGGTAGCCCACAAGAGCAGCCAGCTGACCGTGTTCGCCGCGGCGTCCTTGACGGCGGTCTTTCCGAAGATCGACAAGGCGCCGCGGTACACGTTCGCCGGATCGGACATGCTGGCGACCCAGATCACGCAGGGCGCGCCGGCCGATGTCTTCGCGGCGGCGAGCACCAAGCAGCCTGACGCGCTGTTCAAACAGGGCCTCGTCCAGAAGCCGGTCATCTTTGCGAGCAACCGGCTGGTGCTGATCGTGCCCAAGGGCAACCCGGCCCACATCCACAAGGTGTCTGACATCACCAAGTCGGGCGTCAAGCTCGTGATCGGCGACGCCACGGTCCCGATCGGCGCCTACACCCGGATCGTTCTGGGCAAGCTCCACCTGACCGGGGCGCTCAAGAACGTCAAGAGCAACGAGACCGACGTCAAGCAGGTCCTGGCCAAGGTCGAGCTCGGCGAGGCCGACGCCGGCTTTGTCTACGTGACCGACGCCCTGACCGGCAAGGGCAAGCTCCGCTCGATCTCCGTGCCCGCCAAGGGCCAGCCGGTGGTCAAGTACGAGATCGCCGTGGTCAAGGGCAGCGGCAACCAGTCGGGCGCCAAGGCGTTCGTCGCCGAGGTCCGCTCCCGGCGGGGGCAGGCCGCGCTCAAGGCCGCCGGCTTCGGCAGGCCGTGACGGCGGGCGGCGTGGAGGTCAGCGCCGCCCGGAGCGTGCCCGCCCGAGTCCTCGCCGGATTCGGGCGGGCGGCGCTCGTCCTCGCCGCGGCGATCCTGATCGCCGCGGTGCTCGCCTTTCTCGCCGTGCCGATCGTCGCGCTGCTCGTCCACCAGCCGCCGAGCCAGGTGATCGACGAGCTCGGCTCCCAGGTGGCCAGCGACGCGATCGGCGTGTCGCTGAAGACGAACGCGATCGCCATGGCGGTCATGCTCCTCCTCGGCACCCCGGTCGCCTACCTGCTCGGTCGCCACCGCTTCCCGGGGCGGAGCCTGGTGATCACGCTGGTCGAGCTGCCACTCGTTCTGCCGCCGGCCGTCGCCGGGATCGGCCTCCTGACCGCCTTCGGCCGACTCGGCCTGCTCGGACACACGCTCGAGGCCGCCGGCATCCGCCTGGCCTTCACGCAGAGCGCCGTGGTCATCGCGATCGTGTTCGTGGCCAGCCCGTTCTACCTCCGCGGGGCGATCGCCGCCTTCGAGGCGGTCGAGCCGACCTTGCTCGATGTCGCCGGGACGCTCGGGGCGGGTCCGATCAGGCGCATGCTGCGCGTGGCCCTGCCGCTCGCCGGCGGCGGTCTCGGGGCGGCCGCGGCCGTGGCCTTCGCCCGGGGAATCGGCGAGTTCGGCGCGACGATCTTCTTCGCCGGTAGCTTCCAGGGGACGACCCAGACGCTGCCGCTGGCCGTGTACTCGCAATTCGAAGTCAGCCTCGACCAGGCGATCGCGATCGGCGTCCTCCTCGTCGTGGTCAGCGCGGCGATCCTCCTCACCTCCAAGCTCCTCATCCGGTCATGGACATTCTCGATATCGACATCACTCTTGCGCGCCGCGCGTTCGATGTTCGCGCGGCGCTCAGCCTAGGCGCCGAGGCGATCGCCCTCGTCGGGCCGTCGGGGGCGGGCAAGAGCTCGCTCCTGCGCGCGGTCGCCGGCCTCGAACGCCCGCAGGAGGGACGTATCACCCTGGGCGGCGAGCGGTGGTTCGACGCGGCGGCGCGGACTCATCTGCGGCCGGAGCGCCGACGGGTCGGCTATCTCCCGCAGGACTACGGGCTCTTTCCGCACCTGAGCGTCGCCGCCAACATCCGCTTTGCCGCCCGCCGGGGCCGTCCCGACCTGCTCGAGCGGTTCGGGATCGCCCACCTTGCGCGGGCGCGGCCCGGTCAGCTCTCGGGCGGCGAGCGCCAGCGCGTGGCCCTGGCGCGGGCCTTGGCGCGGGACCCGCGGGTGCTGCTGCTCGACGAGCCGTTCGCCGCCCTGGACGCGATCACCCGCGGCCAGGTCCGCGACGAGCTCTCCGACGAGCTCGACCGCCTCGGCCTCCCGACCCTGCTCGTCACCCACGCCTTCGAGGACGCGACCGCCCTCGCCGGCCGGATCGGCGTGATCGACCGGGGGCGCCTGCTCCAGCTGGCGACGCCGGCCGACCTCATCCGCGCGCCGGCGGACGCGACCGTCGCGGCGCTGACCGGGGCCAACGTCCTCGAGGGGACGGCCACTCCGGCCGGCTCGGGCTCGACGGTGCGGCTCCGCGACGGGGGCCAGCTCGCGAGCACGACGGCGGCCGAGGGCCCCGTTCGGATCGCCGTCCAGCCGTGGCAGGTCGAGCTGACCGATCCGGAGGCCAGCAGCCTGACCGACGACGTCCTCAGCGTCCGCCACGACCGCGGCGCCCTGCTCGTCCGGCTCGCCCGCTTCACCGTCCGCCTCGACTCCCCCGGCAACGGACACCCGGCGATCACCGTGGGCTCGCGGGTCGGGCTGCGGGTGGCGCCGGGCGACGTCTGCGTGCTCGCAGCCGAAGGCTGACACCGAAGCCGCGGGTTTACCGGTCGCGCGGGGCGGGAATCCGCTTCCCGGGCAGCCGTCGCCGGTGACGGCCAGGGGAGAGGAGATCAGCGTGTACAAGCAGATCCTGGATCCGGTGGGCCATTCGCTCGGCCTTTCGTCGATCGTCGCCGTCCTGCCGCTGGTGTCGCTCTTCCTCCTGCTCGGCGTCCTGCGCCTCAAGGCCCAGTGGGCGGCGCTGATCTCGCTGCTGGTCGCCGGCGTGGTGGCCGTCGCCGTCTACGGCATGCCGATCGGCCTGGCGTCGGATGCCGCGCTCGAGGGCGCGGCGTTCGGCTTCTTCCCGATCATGTGGATCGTCATCAACGCGCTGTGGATCTACCACATGACCGAGGAGACCGGCCACTTCGCCGTCCTGCGCCGGGTGTTCGCGTCGGTCTCCGAGGACCAGCGCGTCCAGGTGGTGATGATCGCCTTCTGCTTCGGCGCCCTGCTCGAGGCGCTGGCCGGGTTCGGAACGCCGGTGGCGATCTGCGGCGTGATGCTCGTCGGGCTCGGCCTGAGGCCGATCAAGGCGGCCGCGGTGGCTCTGGTCGCCGATACGGCGCCGGTCGCCTTCGGGGCGATCGCCATCCCGATCATCACCTTGGCCCAGGTCACGGGCCTGCCGACGCACGACCTCAGCGTGATGGTCGGGCGCCAGTGCCCGTTCTTGGCCCTGCTGATCCCCTTCGTCCTCGTCTTCATGGTCGACGGGCGCCGCGGCCTGAGCGAGGCGTGGCCGGCGGCGCTGACCGCAGGCGGCGTGTTCGCGGCGATGCAGTTCACGGCGTCGAACTACATCTCGCCCGAGCTGACCGACATCCTGGCGTCGCTGACCGCCGCGGCGGCGCTCGTCGCCCTCCTGCTCGTGTGGTCGCCGGGCTCGCCTGGGCGGCCGGTGGCGGCCCGCCGCCGGCCGGCGATCGCCGGCGGGGCGGAGGCCGACGCGGCTCTCGAGCGCCGCGTCGGCACCGAGAACGGCCGACCGCCGAGCCGCGCGGAGGTGATCGCCGCCTTCGCGCCCTACGCGATCATCATCGTCGTGCTCGGGGTGTGCAGCCTGCACGGGATCTCGAGCCAGCTCGACACGGTGACGAGCAAGTTCAACTGGCCGGGGCTCCACGTCCTCAACGCCAAGGGCAAGCCGCCGACCAGCGTGACCTACAAGCTCAACTGGCTGACCGCGGCGGGCACGCAGCTGCTCGCGGCCGGCGTCCTCGCCGCCGTCGTCCTGCGGGTGTCGCCGCGGCGCGCCGTCGCCGTCTACGCGCGAACGCTCAGACTGCTGGCCTGGCCGATCGTCACGGTGTGCGCGGTGCTGGCGCTCGCCTACGTGATGAACCTCTCGGGCCAGACGATCACGCTCGGCACGTGGGCGGCCGGGGCCGGCGGCTTCTTCGCCTTCCTCTCCCCGCTGATCGGCTGGTTCGGCACGGCGGTGACGGGGTCTGACACGTCGACCAACTCGCTGTTCGGCGCCCTCCAGGTGACCGCGGCCAAGAACGCGCACCTCTCACCGGTCCTCCTGGCCGCCGCCAACAGCTCGGGTGGAGTGCTGGCCAAGATGGTCTCGCCACAGAACCTGGCGATCGGCGCCGCGGCGGTCGGCCTGGGCGGGCGCGAGGGCGACCTGTTCCGCGAGGTCGTCGGGTGGAGCGTCGCCCTCGTCCTCCTGATGGCCGGTCTCGTCCTGCTCCAGTCGACCGGGGCGCTGTCCTGGATGGTGCCCTGATGGCCGCCGGCGTCCAACTGCGGGCGCAGGAGACCGGACCCGGCTTCGCGGAGATCCTCACCGACGAGGCGGTGGCCTTCGTGGCCGATCTGCAGCGCCGCTTCGGCCCCGTCCGCGAGCGGCTCCTCGGCGAGCGGGTGGAGCGGCGCGAGCGGCTGGCCGGGGGGAGCGCTCGACTTCCTCGAGCAGACGCGCGCGGTCCGCGATGGCGACTGGCGGGTGGCCGCGGCGCCGGTCGACCTCCAGCAGCGGTGGGTCGAGATAACCGGGCCGACCGAGCGCAAGATGACGATCAACGCGCTCAACTCGGGGGCCGACGGCTTCATGGCCGACTTCGAGGACGCCAACTCGCCGACGTGGCGCAACATGGTCGAGGGACAGGTGAACATGCGCGACGCGGCGGCGGGGACGATCACCTACGAGGGGTCCGACGGGCGCCACTACGAGCTCGGGGCCGAGACGGCGACGGTGCTCGTGCGCCCGCGCGGCTGGCACCTCCCGGAGCGTCACCTGGTGGTCGACGGCGAGCCGGTGGCGGGGGCGCTGATGGACTTCGGCCTGTACTTCTTCCACTCCGCGCGGCTTCTGCTCGAGCGGGGGTCGGGTCCGTACTTCTACTTGCCGAAGCTCGAGTCCCACCGGGAGGCGCGGCTGTGGAACGACGTGTTCTGCTTCGCCCAGGAGGCACTCGGCCTCCCGCCGGGGACGATCAAGGCGACGGTGCTGATCGAGACGCTGCCGGCGGCCTTCGAGATGGACGAGATCCTCTTCGAGCTCCGCGACCACTCGGCGGGGCTGAACGCCGGGCGCTGGGACTACATCTTCTCGGCGATCAAGTGCTTTCCCGAGCGGCGCGACTTCGTGCTGCCCGATCGCGGCGAGGTGACGATGGCGGTGCCCTTCATGCGCGCCTACGCCGAGCTCTTGGCCGCCACCTGCCACCGCCGGGGCGCCCACGCGATCGGGGGGATGGCCGCGCTGATCCCGTCCCGCCGCGACGAGGAGGCCAACGAGGCGGCCCTGGCCGGCGTCCGGGCCGACAAGGAGCGCGAGGTGGGCCAGGGCTACGACGGGACGTGGGTCGCCCATCCCGACCTCGTCCCGGTCGCTCGTGAGGTGTTCGAGCGCGGCCTCGGCGGGCGGCCCAACCAGCTCGAGCGTCGCCCGGAGGTGCGGGTGGGGGCAGCCGAGCTGCTCGACCTCCCGTCGACACCGGGGTCGATCACCGAGGCGGGCCTGCGGACCGACGTCAACGTCGGCTTCCAGTACGTGTCCTTCTGGCTGGGGGGGCGCGGAGCGGCGGCGATCGACAATCTGATGGAGGACGCCGCGACGGCGGAGATCTCGCGGACCCAGATCTGGCAGTGGGTCCATCACGGCGTGGAGCTCGAGGACGGGCGGACGGTGACCGCCGAGCTCGTCCGGGAGCTGATCGACGAGGAGATGGCGGCGATCCGCGCAGACGTGGGGGAGGAGACCTGGCGGGCGGGCCGGCCGCAGGAGACGCGCGAGATCTTCGAGCGCGTCGCCCTGGCGCCGGAGCTGATCGAGTTCCTGACGCTGGTCGCCTACGAGCAGCTGACCCCGTGACGGGGGCCGACGCGCCGCTTAACGTCGGGGAATACGAGCGCCTGGCCGAGGCGGCGCTCGAGCCGGGCGCGTTCGGCTACTTCGCCGGTGGCGCGGGCGACGAGCAGACGCTCGCCGACAACCTCGCGGCGTTCGGGCGGTGGTCGCTGCGGCCGCGGACGCTCGTCGACGTCGGCGCGGTGAGCGCGGCGACGACGGTGCTCTCAGACACGGTGTCGATGCCGGTGCTCGTGGCCCCGACCGCGTTCCTGCGCCTCGCGCATCGCGACGGCGAGCCGGGCGTCGCCCGGGCGGCGGCGGCCGCGGGGACGATCTACTGCCTGTCGACGCTGGCCACGGCGTCGCCGGCCGAGGTCGCAGCGGCGGCGCCGGGCGCGAGCCGGTGGTTCCAGCTCTACTGCTACCGCGATCGGGGGATCACCCGGGGGCTGGTCGAGCAGGCGGTCGAGCACGGGTTTCGGGCGATCGTGCTGACCGTCGACATGCCGTTCCTCGGCCGGCGCGAGCGCGACCTGCGCAGCGGCTTCGCGGTGCCGGCCGAGCTCGAGGTGCCGAGCTTCGCGGCGGCGACCGGGGGGCGGCGAACGGCGACGCTGGCCGAGATGGTCGAGCTGCTCGACCCGACGCTCACCTGGCGCGAGGTCGACGAGCTCGCGGCGATGAGCGATCTGCCGGTCGTGGTGAAGGGGATCCTCTCCGGCCTCGACGCCCGCCTGGCGGTGGAGCACGGCGCGGCGGCGGTCGCCGTCTCCAACCACGGCGGCCGTCAGCTCGACGGGGTCCGGGCTGCGCTCGATGCCCTGCCGGAGGTCGTCGAGGAGGTCGCGGGCGCGGTGCCGGTGCTCCTCGACGGGGGGATTCGTCGGGGCACGGACGTGCTTAGAGCGCTGGCACTCGGAGCGAGGGCGGTGTTGCTCGGGCGCCCCGTCGTCTGGGGGCTGGCCGCCGAGGGCGAGGCCGGGATCCGGCGCGTGCTCGAGCTGATGCGCGACGAGGTCGAGCTGGCGCTGGCCCTGCTCGGCTGCCCGAGCCCGGGGGACGTCAGGCGCGAGCACGTGGTGCGCGCCGGAGGGTGAGCCCAGGCGACGGGTGGCGTAACCTCCGCCGCAGATGACCAAGCACGAGGCGGGCGAGGCGGTGCGGGCGGCGATGGGCGACCGGGGGGTCACCTTCGCGCGGCTCGCCTCCGAGCTCGGGCGGCCGGTCGTCTGGGTGGCGGCCGCGGTGCTCGGCCAGCACCCGTTCAGCGCCGAGGAGGCCGCCCGGCTGGTCTCCCTCCTGGGGCTCGCCCAGGACGTCGCCGGGGCCCTCGAGCAGATCCCGACCCGCGGCGGGCTCGACGCACCGGTCCCGGCCGACCCGACCGTCTACCGCCTCTACGAGGTCATCCAGGTCTACGGTCCGGCGCTGAAGGCGCTGATCCACGAGGAGTTCGGCGACGGGATCATGAGCGCGATCAACTTCAAGGTCGACCTCGAGCGGGTGGCCGACCCGGGGGGCGACCGGGTCCGCATCACGCTGGACGGCAAGTTCCTCCCCTATCAGTGGGGTTAGCCCGCTCACGGCGTCTGGCCGGTTGGAACTATGCTGGCACGCACGAGGTAGCACACCGGCGGAAGGCGGGCATTTGCCGTGAGATGGCCCTGGGTCAACGAGGCCGACGAGGAGCGCTCAGTGCCGCCCCTCGAGCAGGCGGGGTCCGCCGCCCAGGGCAACGGCAGCGCCTCGGTCCGGGACGCTCCGCCGGCGTCCGCGCCTGAGCAGGCGCCGGCGGCCGGGTTCATCGGCCGAAGGAAGGAGCGCGATCTCTTCGCGGAGCTCCTCGACGGCGTGGCCGCGGGGCGGTCGTGCTTCGTCCATGTGTCCGGAACCGCGCGGAGCGGGCGCCGGGCGCTACTCGAGGAGTTCCGCGTCATGGCCGGCAGGACGGCCGGGCGCACGGCGCCGGTCGTCGACTTCGAGGTCGATGCGGCGGTCGATCTCGACGAGCTGCTCGAGCGGATCGCGGTCGGCCTCGAGCCCGAGGCCGACCACTTCAAGCGCTTCCTCGAGGCGACCAAGCGATTCCGCTCGCGCGAGGCGGGCCAGCCGACGCGGACCTCGCAGGCGGTGGCCGTGATCCGGGCCGGAAGCTCGGCGGTTACCCAGATCGCCGGGGCCCTCCCCGTCAAGGCGGTGAACGCGGCGATCCAGAGCCCGATCGGCGACGTCCTGACCGAGCACGCCGAGACCAGGCGGACGCTCAGCGCCGTGAGCGACGACTTCGTCAGCGGCCTGCTCGGGCTCGCGGCCGCCGGCGGTCCGGTGCTCCTGGTCTTCGCCAACCTCGACTGCGCGGCGTCGAACGCCAAGCTGCTCTGGCTGCGGCGCTCGCTCCTGCCGCGCGTCGCCCGCTCGCGGGTCATCGTCGCCGTGTCGACCGACCAGCGCTTCGACCTCGACGACGTCGGGATGCTCTTCGGGCGGATGGAGCAGGTGCGGCTCGATCGCTTCGAGCAGGCCGAGGCCGAGGAGTTCCTCGTCGGCCACATCCACCTGGCCAAGGACTCTCCGCTCGGCCGCGCGGTGCTCACCGACAGCGATGGCTTCCCCCAGCGCCTGGCCGGCTATGCCGAGTACTTCAACCAGCATCCGGAGGCGCGGGCGGCGAGCCAGCTCCCGACGGAGGCGCGCGACCTGACGGCGGGCGACCTCGCCTCGGGTCTCCTCTCGCGGATCGACGACCCGTTCCTGCGCGCTGTCCTGCTCCACGCCGCGCCGCTGCGCTGGTTCAACGCCGAGCTGCTCGCCCGGATCGAGACGATCTGCGAGCTGACACCGGCTGCTGGCGGACCGCACGCGGCTGGGCTGCTCGACCTCGGGGTACGGCCCTCGTGGGTCACCAACGTCGGCGGCGGGTGGGGCATAGATCTCGACGCGCGGCGGCGCGCGATCGTCGACGAGTTCCGCCGCCTGCACCCCGGCCTCTACCGCCAGGTCCACCTCCACGCCGCGGCCTACCACGTCACGCGGCTGCGCGAACTCGAGGGCGCCAGGCGCGAGAGTGCCGGCGGGGGCCCGGTGGGGGAGAAGCAGGTCTTCGACTACGCGCCGCTGACCCATCCGACCGACCGGCTCCGCTGGGACGAGTACCTCGTCTCGCTCGGAGAGTGGCTCTACCATCTCGTCGCCCTCGCCCCGCGGCGTGGCTTCGCCCGCCTGGCCGACTACGTCGGGGAGGCACTCGCCTGGGGGTACCCGGCGGTGGCGACGGCGCTGCTCGACATCGGCGTCGAGATCGCGCTGCCCGCCTCGGAATCGCTCGCCCGCCAGCGAATGCTGGAGGTCGCTCGGGCGCTCCACAACGACCGTCACGCCGAGACGCTGCAGCTGCTCGGGGAGTTCGCGGCCGCCGGGTCGGCGAGCACGATCGCCGACGCGGCCGCCTCCTTCCTGGTCGGCACCCGGCTGATGCTGCTCGGCCGCTCGCCCCTGAGCCTGTATGAGAACTTCGAGCGCGCCGAGAAGCTCTTGGGCCGCGCCGGCACCGGGGTCCAGGCGAGCTCTCTGCGCTGCCTGAACCTCACACGGCTGGCGCGGGATCGAGCCCGCCGGGAGGGGGGCGCGGAGGCGGCGCTCGAGCTGTTGACCCAGGCGACGGAGCTCGCCAGACCGCTCGATCCGCGGGTCCAGGCCGAGGTCAAGCGCACGCTCGGGCTGATCCTGGCCGGGGCCGACAAGCTGGACGAGGCGCTGGCCGCGTGCGACGAGGCGCTCGAGGTCCTCAACCGGGCGGGGGCGGCCGCGGAGGCGGCGCTCGTGCTCGGGCTGCGTGCCGAGGTCAACCTCAAGTCCGACCGGCGCGACGCGGCCCGGCGAGACCTGACGAGCGCGCGGTCGATCTACCGGCAGCTGGTCGATCCCGAGGCCGAAGCCCAGGTCGTCCTCGGCCTGCTCGACATCGCCGTGCGTGATCGCGACGAAAACGAGGCAGCCGCGCACGAGGCGGCGATCGCGCTCCTGCGGCCCGACGACTTCCTCCTGCGCAACCAGATCGGGAACCTGTACTTCCAGGCCGAGCGCCACGCCGAGGCGGTGGCGCGCTACAGCGACGCGCTGGCCATCAGCCCGGAGCCGGCCATGTTCGCCAACCGCGGCCGGGCGCGCCAGAGGTGGGCCGACCAGATCGACGCCGGCGCGGGGGTCGCGCCGGGAGCGGCGCCGGCCGACGGGGCGGCGGGCGCCGAGGGCCTGCGGCGACTGGCGCGCGACGATCTGACCCAGGCCTTCGACCAGGACCCCGACGACCTCGACGCGGGCATCGACCGCGCCGAGCTCGAACGCCAGCTCGGCGACGGGGCGGCGGCCGCCGCGACGGCCGAGCGCGTCGCCCGGCGGGCGGTCGCCGCCGCCCTGGCGCTCCCGCGGTCGGCTTCGGGCAGCCGCGCCGACGGCGGCGAGCGGGCGGCGATCGTGCGGCGGTTGCGCGACCTCGCCGTCCGCGCGTTGACGCTGCTCGGACCGAAGCCGACGGCGGAGATCCTCGAGGCGTGGATGGGGGGCCTCCCCGACGACGAGGAGCTCGAGTTGATGCGGGCGATCGCCGGTCACGAGCTCGGGGCCGCGAACGGCGGCGGGCTGGACCAGGCGATCGCGGCGGCCGAGCGCGCCGTCGCGGCGGCCGACCCGCCCCGCGGCCGGGCGCTGGTCGAGCTCGCCGCCCTGCACGCCCGGGCGCGCAACTGGCGCGAGGCGAAGGAGGCCGCCGAGAGCGCGATCCAGGACGAGATGGTTCGGGTCCAGGCGGAGTACATGCTCGACCGCCTCGACCAGCTGCACCGACGCGAGGACGAGTTCGGCGGCGAGCCGGAGACCCTGGTCGAGGAGCTGGTGCTCGACATCGCCGAGGAGCTCCAGCCGTGGTTCGACCCGGGGTCGCCGGTCGGAAGCGAGTTCTTCGCGTGGATGATCGAAGCCTTCCGCCGGGGGCGCGAGGAGCGCGTCGGCCTGCCGGCTCCAGGTCTGTGGGTGGGCGTGCGCAAGGAGCTGCATCCGGGGACCGTCCAGGTGGTGGTCGACAACGTGATCCGCGCGCGGCACTCGATCGAGGCGGATCTGCTCGCGGCCGCCGCGCCCGAGGACTGCCGCCGGCGCGCCGGGGTCGATGGCCGGCCGGGTGTGCGGCCGTGGGACGGGGCGCCGGCGACCTGGCTTCCCGGGTCGGCCGCCGCGGCGCTCGAGGAGGCCGGCATCGACTTCTGGGATCCCCGCGGGCTCGTCCTGGCCGCGCTCGACGCGGCGCTCGAGGCCCACCCGCGCTTCGTCAGCGTCGAGGAGGCGGCCAAGCTGTCGGGGGAGGCATGGGGGCCGCTGCCGGCCACGGAATTCATCGCCCGGGGCGAGATCATTCGGGCGCTGCTCGAGGCGCGCGTGCCGCCGGGCGCGCTCCCGCCGATTCTCCACGACTATCGCGCGGCCGAGGAGGAGCGGCGGGGAGAGGTGATCGCCGATGCGGTCGCCCGCCTCGCGGTGCCCCGGAAGACGGCGGAGAGCCTGGCGGCCCGGTTCGAGTTCACCGCCTTCAAGCAGCCGGCCGGCGGCGGTGCCGGCGGCGGGCGTCGGCCGGTCGAGGTGCTGGTCCGGCACGCCGCCGAAGGCCCCGCCGACGCGGTCGCCGAGGCCGGGCGTCGCGTCATCGAGGAGCTGTCGGAGGCCCTCCAGGTCCCGGCGCCCGAGCTCCGCGTCGAGCATGACGAGAGCCTCGCCGCGGGCACGGTGGCCGTGTCGGTGGGGGGGATCACCCGGATGGTCGCCCGCCCGACCGACGCGCTCGACTGGTGGCGCTGCCATCCGGTCGCCGGACGCGCCGGGCGGACGGGCACGGCGGGGCCGGATTTGGCGGGAACGGTCGTACGGGCCATCGAGGAGGTTCTCTGGAACGACCCGGCCCTCCTCCTGCCGGACGTCGCCACCGACCCCGAGGCTGCCAAGGAGGCGCTCGCCGGGCTGCTCGGGACCCCGCCGAGCGAGCGGCTGACCATGGCGCTCCTGGAGGTCCTCGGCCGCCGTGTCCCGCTCGGGCCGCCAGCGAAGCTCAGGCGGGCCCGGGAGCACGTCCTCGACCGCAGCCAGAGCGGGCGCCTGCGGCTTCCCGCGGCGCGGACCTTCCCCTCCTCCCCGGGGCGCCCCGTCCCCGACAACCTGCCGTTCGGCATCAGGGACACGATCCACGTCGACGAGCAGGGCAAGCTCCGCCAGCTCGCCGTGCGGGTGCAGCTCCACCACGACGAGGACTCCGATCTGCGCGTCAGTCTGAGGAGCCCGAGCGGCAAGACCGTGGTCCTGCACGATCGCGGCGACGACCTCGGCCACCTGCGGACCGGCGTGGACGAGGACCACGTTCCGGCGATGGCCGCCCTTCGCAACGAGCACGCCGAGGGCGACTGGACGCTCCACGTCCAGGACCTCACATCGTCGGACGCCGGCCTGCTCGAGGAGTGGGCGATCGAGTTGACCACGAAGACCTCCCGCCCGGGTGAGGCGGAGCCGTCGGCGCGGCCGACGATGTCGCTCTCCCAGGCGGAGTGGGGGGCGCTGACCCGGTGCGCAAGCCTCGAGCGCGACCTGCGGACCCGCCGGATCGAGGCGTTCTGCGGGCCCGCCCTCTGGGCTTCGCTCGAGCCGGAGAAGCTGGGCGGACGCCTGCAGGAGGAGCGGGTCCGCCTGGGCACCCACCTGGCGCGCGAGCTCGGGCTGCGCTTCGGGCACTCGATCCACTTCACGCCGGCGCCCGATCTGCCCGAGCACGGCTTCCGCATCCTCGTCAACGGGCTCGTCCGGTCGAGCGGCGAGCTCGGCTCGGGGCGCTACGGCCAGGTCAGGGCGACGGCCGAGGCCACCGACGCGGATCTCTGGGTCGGCCCGCTCTCGGGCGTCACCCACCGGCGGCTGGACCAGGGCGCCGTGGGCGGCTTCGACGAGCCGGAGCGCCTGATGCGCCACGTCCGGGCCGCGGTTCGGGAGGCGGCGGCCGAGTTCGCCGACGCCGACTGGGCGACGGCCTTCCTCGATCGCCTCGCCCACACCTACCACGTCACCGTCCCGGCGGTCCGGACGGCGGCCGGCGACGACCTGCTCGCCGCGGTCCTGCGCGAGCTCGTAACGCTGGGCGTAGCGGTGGCCGACCCACGCCTGATGGAACTGGTCCGCGAGCTCGTCCGCAGCCCGGAGCGCGCCGGCGAGTGCCAGGCGCTCGCCGCGGCGCACCCCGACCATCTGGGGAGGACGGCGGGGGCGATGGCGGAGTGGCTGCGGGAGCGCCTCGATCATCGCGATCCCGATCCCGGGGTGCCCATCGTCGAGCTGGGCCCGGAGATCGAGGCGGCCGTGCGCGCGGCGGTCGGATCCTCCGGCGGGCGCGTGCCGGTGTACGCGCTGAGTAGCGCAGCGAGCATCCTCGACCAGCTCGAGGAGGTCCGCGTCCGCGAGGGGGCGACGGCGCTCGCGGTGGTGACGGCGGCGTCGCTGCGCCGCCACGTGCACCGCCTGATCTCCGCGCAGTTTCCGACGGCGGACGTGATTGCCCGCGAGCGGCTGGGGGACGCTGTCGAGCGCGAGGTGATCGACCTGCCGGCGGCCGCGGCCCCGGAGCCGGCTCCGGCCGGCTGAGCGCTCAGCGTCGGGCCAGGAGGTCCGGGAGATCGGCCATGTCCTCGAACGGCTCGCCGCCGGCGGCGGCCAGCGCGTCGGCGTCGGTGTCGCGGGCGAAGGCGAGCGCCCGCATGCCGGCGGCCACGGCCGCCTGAACGCCGGGGAGGCTGTCCTCGACGACGGCGGTGCGCGGCGGGTCGAAGCCCATCTTCCGGGCGGCGTAAAGGAACACATCGGGTGCCGGCTTGCCGGCGGCGACCTCGCTGGCGCTGAAGATCCGCCCGGCGAAGCGGTCCCAAAGGCCGGCGGCCCGGAGGGTGACCTCCATCTTGTGGTGGGGCCCGCTCGAGGCGACGCAATTCGGCAGGCTGATCCGGTCGAGCGCGGCCACGACGCCGGGAATCGGCTCGAGCTCGCGCGCGAAGATCTGCTCGATCTCGGCGTAGTAGCGGCCGGCGACATCGAACGGCAGCGGCCGCTCCAGTCGGTCGCCGGCGTCGAGGATGACCGCGGCCATCGCCCGCCCGCGGTAGCGGCCCAGGCAGTCCTCGAGCGTCGTCGGCAGGCCGGCCTCGGTCAGGAGCTGGGCGAGCACGGTGTTCGAGGTGCACTCGGTGTCGACGAGCACGCCGTCACAGTCGAAGATGACGAAGCGGGTCACGGCGCTGAGGCTAGTCAAGTCAGAAGTCGCGTCGGCCCTGGAGCCGCCCGGCCATCTCGGGCCGGGTGAGCTCGTAGACGGCAACGCGCTGCGGGCCGGGGCAGGCGAGCTCGGCGCCGGGACCGAACGGCATCTCGAAGCGGGCGGCCGCCTCCACGCCGCGGCCGGAGAGCTCGGCGAGCGCCTCCACGAGGTCATCGACGCGGTGGACGAGGACCGGCTGATCGCCCTTGAGGTGTTCCGCCAGCAGCAGGGCCGGGGGGGCGGGGCTCAGACGGACCATTGCCACGCGGGTCTCGAAGGCCTCGATCGCGAACACCGTCTCTGCACCCATCGCCCGCGTGAAGTGGTCGAGGTCGACGGCGACGTCGCGACTGGGTAGATAGAGGAAGTCGAGTTGCTGGAACATGGACACGTTGCCGGATCGGGCTCAGCGGCGGCCCCGGGCGGCGTCGGTCTGGCGGCGGTCGCGCTTGGTCGGACGCCCGGCCCGCTCGGCCCCCGGCGGGCGGGCGAGCCGGGCCTCGGCGGCCTGGCGCTCGCGGTCGGCGACGCTCTCGGCGGTCTCCTCGTAGAGCAGCGCCGCCGCGCTGGCCGGCCCCCTCCGCTCGGCGACGCCGAGCACGACCACCGTCCGCCGCGCGGCGCCCACGGTGATCTCGAGCCGGTCGCCGCGACCGACCTCCTTGCTCGGCTTGACCCGCGCCCCGTTGACCTCGACCCGGCCGCCCTTGGCCGCCTCGGCGGCGAGCGAGCGGCTCTTGAAGAAGCGGGCCGCCCACAGCCAGCGGTCGATGCGCACGCGCTCAGATCCCTGGTTCATCGGCGCCGATCATGGCACGGGCGCGCCGGCTAGTCTCGTCCGGCGATGACCACGCGCATTCACGCCCTGACCACCGGCACCGCCGACCTCAAGGCGGCCGTCCGCCGCGGGCGGGCGAGGGCCTGGGCCGGCGCACCGCGGTCCTCACCGACCACCGCCGCACCGGGCCGCTGCCGATCCACTGCTGGCTGATCGAGCACGCCGACGGGCCGATCCTCGTCGACGCTGGCTGCCTGGCCGCACCCCGGACCTGCCCTTCGCCGCGTTCCACGTGGGCGGTGCCGACGAGATCGACGCCGCGCTCGCCCGCCACGGCCTCGCCCCGGCCGATCTGCGCTCGGTCGTGGTCACCCATTCTCACGTCGACCACATCGACGGCCTCGCCCGCCTCCCGGCCGCCATCGTCGGGGTCGGCGCCGACGAGTTGCGCCTGCTGCGCCGTCCGGCCGCCACCGCCGCCCGCCGCCTGATGCGCACGCCGCTGCCCTCCGGCTTTGACCCCGCTCCCCTCATCTGCGGCCCGAGCCGTTCGGCGCGTTCGACCGGAGCCTGCCGCTGACCGCCGACGGCAGCGTCGTCGCCGTGCCGACCCCGGGCCACACCCCCGGCCACATCTCGGTGGTCGTGGTGGCCGAGAACCGCCACCATTTCCTCGCCGGCGACGCCACCTACGACCAGGGACAGCTCCGAAAAATCGGCTCTCCGGGGGTGATCGTAGGTGAAAGTCATGGGGTCGGCTCGTGCGGGAGGGTCAGTGTGATGGGGTCGCCTTGACCTACCCCGGCCTCGAGGCGCTGGCGCCGGGGCGGCCGTGGCTCGACGCCTTCCCGGTCGAGTTCCGCCAGGGGATGGCAGCGCGCGCGGAGGCGGTGCTCGGAGACCGGGGGCCGAGCGCGCCGTCCGGGTGGGAGCCCGGGCTCGGCGGGGAAGAGGCCCATCTCCTGCTCACGATCTACCGCGCCACCCCCGAGGCCCGCGACCGGGCGGCCGCGGCTCTGGCCGAGGAGGTGGCCGCCGCCGGCGGACTGCGCGTCGTGCGCACGCAGGCCACCGACAGCCTGGCCGACTCGCGCGAGCACTTCGGCTTCCGCGACGGGTTCTCCCAGCCCGCCGTCGAGGGGTCGGGGCGCCCGCCCCGTGGCGAGGGCGTGCGGGGGCGCCTCGGCTGGCGGCCGGTCCGCCTCGGCGAGTTCGTCCTCGGACACCTCGACGAGGACGGCGTCGTTGCCGGCGAGGCGACCGCCATCCTCCACAACGGGACCTACATGGTCTGGCGCAAGCTCGCTCAGGACGTCCCGCGCTTCGACCGGTGGCTGCGCGAGGTGGCCGGCGCGGACGCGGACGCGGCCGAGCGGATCGCCTGGCAGATCGTCGGGCGCCGCCGGGACGGGACCTCGCTGATGCGCCCGCCGCCGGACGGACCCGGCGCCCCGACGCCGGACAACGAGTTCGGCTACGACGACGACCCCCACGGCCGGCGCTGCCCGCTCGGGGCCCACGTCCGCCGAGCGAACCCGCGCGACGGGCTCGGCTGGCGCACCGAGCGGACCAAGCGTCACCGGATCGTCCGCCGGGGCATGGCCTACGGCGGGGACGGCGGCGTGGGCGAGCGGGGTCTCGTCTTCGTCTGCATGAACGCCAGCATCGCCCGCCAGTTCGAGTTCGTGCAGGGCGCCTGGCTCGGGGACGGGGCCGCGTTCGGTCTCGGCGGCGACCACGACTTCCTGCTCGGCGGCGACGACCCAGAGGCCAAGATGACGATCCAGGGCGACCCGCCGCGCTTCCTCACCCCGGGGCGGCGCTTCGTGACGACGCGCGGCGGGCACTACCTCTTCGTCCCCGGGATCACCGCGCTGAGCGAACTCGCGGTCGGTTAGTTAGCCGCGGCTCGGCGAGTCATTACGGGCCCGAGACAGAGGTCCGGCGGGGCTTGGCGAGAAAGGGGGGCGGCCCCTACCCTCCGGGGGCATCGCGCGCCGGCCCGGAGCAGCACCGGGGCCACGGAGCGGCTTCCGCCGCGTCGATTCAGATCCTCCACCAAAAGGACGAGATGAGAACAGACGCTGACCGATATGTCGCCGACCCGGACCCCGCCCGACCCCGGCGCTCTGCCCCCGGCGGCCCGCCGGAGCCGAGTCCGGCGTGCGCGTTCCCGCCGTCTGACGCCGGCGCGGGCCAGGGCTGCGCCGACGGGAGCTACGAAGGTTCGCTGGAGCTGCTCGCGGCCTGGGGCTGAGGCGGTTTTGCGCGGCGGCGAAGGTCGCCGCCGGCATCGTCGGAGCGTGTGTGCCTACTCGTGTGCACGCGCTCTGGCGCCGGGCGGGGACGGTGTGCCTACTCGTACGCACAGCGGCCACGCCCGGACCAAGCGGTGCGTACCGGTGTGCGTACGCGCGTCGGGTTGGACCGCATTGAGCGACAAAGGACACATTGTCGGTTGCCGATACGTGCCCGGCCAGGTAGCCTGGCGGTGTGTCCTGGGTCTGTGACTCCGTCTGCTCCCGCAAGAAGACAAGCGCGGCCGCGGTAGCGATCGGACCAGAGGTGACCGCCGCATCGGCGGTCACCGCATGTGCGACCGGCAGATCCGGCCGCCGAACGGCGCAACACGATCAACACGTTTCGTGGCCCGGGATGTGATGGTGTCGCGGCAGGCGCCGCGGGTCATGCGTTGACCGGCGCCTGACGAGTACGCAATGTCCGCTTTGACCGGGTGCGTTCGCGCCCGGCGCAGGTGCGGGCGCACGGGCTGAGCGCCCGGGCGCCCGCGCAGTACGGGGGCGGTGCGAGGAGGGATTCCGCGCACCGCTCCGCCATATGAGCCGCGCGGCGCGAGGGCGTCCGCGCCGGAAACGAAGGAGCAGCATGAGCAGCAGGGGTTGCGTGGACGCCGCACGGCGTCATGCCGACGTGTGCGTACACCACGCGGGCGGGGAGGGGGCGCCGGCTCAGACCGGGCCCGACGGCGGGTGGCGGAGGCGTCGCGGCCTGAGCGACCGGCGCCGGCGCTCCGGCGGCGGGTGGGGGTGGCGAATCTCGCTGGCGGCGGTCGCGTGGACCATGGTCCTGGGGGCCGCATCGGCCTGGGCGAGGTCCTCGCCCCATCTCTACACGAACGCCTCGCCGAGTACCATGGTCGGACTCCAGGTCTTCGACCACACCAACCTGACCGGTGGGGCCGGGCCCACCGGCAGGATCTCCTTTGCGCTGTTCGCCCCGGCCGACGCCGGTTGCGCGTCGCCGATCTTCGCCTCGACCGTCCCGGTCTCGGGTACGGGCTCTGACGACTCGACGAAGTACGCGACGCCGGCGGCGGGGACCTACCAGTGGATCGCGTCCTACAGCGGGGACCAGAACAACAACCCGACGGCCACGCTCTGCGGCGACGCCGGCCAGTCGGTGGCCGTCAGCAAGCAGTATGTCGGCACAGCCCTGTCGATCAGTCAGGCCGGGGGTGTGATCCACGCCACCCTGGCGCTCTGGGGCGGGTTCGCGCCGGGGGGGACGGCGACGTTCACGGTGACCGGCCCCGACGACCAGTTCTGCTCAGGGCCCGCGGCCTTCGTCTCGACTGTGGCGGTGAAGGGGCCGGGCCGCTACGACTCGGGCGCCTTCGAGGCGAGGCGGCCGGGCCAGTACACGGTCCGCCTGCGCTACGACGGCGACCCGAACAACTACGGCGCCGGGCCGAGCGCCTGCCTCGACTCGACCGCCTCCGTCGCCGTCGCGCAGGCGCTCTTCGTCCACCCGACCGAGGGTCAGACGCTCGATACCACGACGCCGCTGAGCTGGAGTCCGGTATCCGGGGCCCAGCAGTACGGGCTCACGATGGGGACCTCCAGGGGCGGTCGCGACCTCGTCAACATCGGCCTCTCGAGCACGACGTCGTCCTTCGCCGTCTCGATGCTGCCGACCGGCCGGACGATCTACGCCCGCTTGTCGACGATGATAAACGGCGCCTGGGTCGGCTACGACGACGTGGCCTTCACGACGGACGGCGCGGTGTTCACCGGTCCGCTCGACGGTCAGACGACGACGGCGACGCGGCTGAACTGGACGGGCGTCGCCGGCGCCGCCGAGTACGGGCTGTGGATCGGAACCGGGCCGGCGAAGGCGGACCTGGTGAGCCTCCACCTCTCCAGCTCGACGCTGTCCTACGACGGATCGAAGCTGCCGATCGGCGTGCGGCTCTACGCGCGGATCTGGACAGAGATCAACGGCGTTTGGGCCCGGTTCGAGGACATCTCGTTCAGCCGGGCGGTGGCGGCCGACGGCGACTCGTCCATTCGTCGAGGCCTGGGAGCGCGGTTGGGGGGGCCGGGCTGAGCGGGGCGATGACCTTCACATGCTCCCTACCGGCTCGTCACCAGCTCGTTCATCCGGCCTCTCGCTCTGGCGGAGGGGACTCGCGTTGGCGGCAGCCGTCGTCGGCCTGATGCTCGGGCTGGGCGTCCAGGCGGCGGCGGCGGCGCCTTCCACCGCGCAGTTGATGACGAACGCGTCGCCGAGCACGCAGGTCGGGCTTCAGGTCTTCGACCACACGAACTTGGCCGGCGGCGCCGCGCCGACCGGGACGCTGAGCTTCGCGCTCTACGGGCCCGGCGACTCGGCCTGCGCGACCCCGATCTTCACCTCCACCGTCGCGGTCTCGGGCTCTGGATCCGACGATTCGGAACGGTTCACTACGCCGGGCGCCGGGACCTACCAGTGGATCGCCGCCTACAGCGGCGACCAGAACAACAACCCGGTGAGCACGGTCTGCGGTGATCCGCGCCAGTCGGTGACCGTCTCCAAGCAGTACGTCGGGGCGACCGTCGCGGCCAGCCAGGCCGCCGGCGTCGTCCACGGCACGCTGGCCATCAACGGCGGATTCTCGCCCGGTGGCCAGGCGACCTTCATCATCACCGGGCCGGACGACACCTGGTGCTCGGGCGCCCCCGTCTACACGGCGACCGTGCCGGTGACCGGACCCGGCACCTACGACTCCGGCGCGTTCCGGCCGACGCTTCCCGGCCGCTACACGGTCCGGGTCCGCTACGACGGCGACGCGAACAACTACGGCGTGGGACCGACCGCCTGCCTCGACCAGAACGCCTCGGTGGCCGTCGGGCAGGCGCTGTTCACCAACCCGACCAACGGCCAGGTTCTCGACAAGACCCGGCCGTTCAGCTGGACGCCGGTCAGCGGAGCCGAGCAGTACGCCCTGACGGTCGCGACCTACCCGGGCGGCCGCGACCTCGCGAACATCGCCCTGCCGGCCACTGCTGCTTCGTTCGACGTCTCGCTGCTCCCGACGGGGCGCACGCTCTACGCCCGGCTGCGGACCAAGCTCAACGGCGCCTGGGCCGGCTACCAGGATGTCTCCTTCACGACCGACGGACAGGGCGCGGTCTTCACGAGCCCGACCGGGGGGCAGGGGGCGGGCACGACGCGGCTGAGCTGGAGCACGGTCTCCGGCGCCGACCAGTACGGGGTCTGGGTGGGCACGACGCGGGCCTCCGCCGATCTCGCCAGCACGCACCTCTCGAACGCCACCTCCTCATACGACATCTCGGCGCTGCCGGCGGGGCAGACGGTCTACGCACGGATCTGGACGAAGGTCGACGGCGCCTGGACCCGCTACCAGGACATCTCCTTCACGACCGGCGGCGGCGCGGCGTCCTCGCGGCGCTGAGTCGGCCGGGCCGGGCGGCGCTTGAGTCGGCCGGGCCGGGCGGCGCTTAAGTCGGCCGGGGCCGGGCGGCGCTGAGTCGGCCGGGCGGGCGGGGCCGCGATCCGGCCACCCGCGGCCGGTCGCGGGTCGAAATCGGAACGCCCCGGGTTCCGTGGGGTCGCCGGGGCGCTCCGTCTGCTTTCCCGTTCGCGCTCGGCGGGGGCCGGGCCTTGCGGCTCGGACCGCGTGCGCGGTGTGGGTCGGCAGAGGCTTGCAACGATAGCGACAAGGACGTCGGCTGACAAGACCGAACCCGCCGCCCGGGGCATGGGTGTCACGAAGGTGACAGGCTCGGACGCGGCGAACCCCCGGCTGGTGTGAGCCGGGCCTCCGCTGCGGGTGGCGCTGGCGGCAGGGCCGACCTAGGCGATGGCCCGAAGGCTCCGGCGGGCAGCCGCCGGGGGCCGGACGAAGCTGCGTGGCGGCGCCGCCGGTCTTCCGGCGGTCGGCCCCGGTGCGGTGCTCAGTCCCCGTATCTGCGCTTGAGGCGCTCGCCGCCGACGGTGACCACGCTCTGCCCGCCGAAGGGCTCCGCGAGCTCGACGGTGTACACGTCGCCTTCGACGCTGACGATCGATCCGGCGGTCGACGTCCCGAGGCCACAGGGGATTCCGCCGACATCCATGCCCTCGATGTTGACGCTGACTGCCGTTCCGGGGCTCAAGGACACCGCGTGATCCTACTCGGTATCCCTGAAACGCTGAGCGCTCCTGCGGTGATCGCCGGAGTCAGATGCCGACGTCGTAGTCGACGAGCCAGGACTTGAGCGCGAGCAGGTCGCGGGCGAGGTAGAGCTCGGCGCGGGTCGCCTCGATCGTCTCGAGGCCGCTGACGCGGACGTCGCCGTCGAGGAGGCGGTTGAGCAGGCGCACGATCTGGTCGGCGTTCTCACCGATCATGACGAGGGCCTCCTCGCCGACGCAGAGGACGGTGAGGCGGCTCTCGGCGAGCGCGATCGGCTGGGTGTCGGTCGGATTCTGCGCGAAGACGCGCGGCCAGGTCCGGGCCACGGCGACGAGATCGTCGACGGTGGGGAAGTAGTCGCGGATGGTCATCGCCGCCACGCTACGGATGCGAGACGGCTGACGCCTTCGCGGCGGTGGCCGCGGGGGGAGGGAGTCGCCGCTCAGGGGATCTGCCCCCATAGGGCGAACGCGGCGCCGAGGTAGAAGCGCTCGCGACGGACGTCATGCACGCGGCCCTCGAGGGCTCGGCTGAGTGCGTCCTGTGTGCTCGGGGTGCAGGCGGCGGCGATCCGGGAGGCGGGTTCCAGCGGCTCGAGGATCCGAGCGAGCGCGTCGTCGTGCGCGAGGAGCTCCGGGTCGTCGAGGAACGCCCGGTCGGCGCGGTCGCCGATCGCCCCGGCCGTCGTCGTGGGCACGTTGGTCCAGCCTTGCCCGATCGTCCGCCGGGTGATCCGCTCGGCGTGTTGCGCGTTGCCTTCGATGACGACGACCGTCCCGGTGTCGGTGACGAGCTCGCGGACGAGGTCGACCGTCCAGGTCATCGGCGCCCCGGCGAGGAGGACGCTGTGGCCGGGGCGGATCTTCAGCTCGCGAAGCGCCCAGCGTCGCGCTGGGTTCAGCAGGCGCGTGGCCGGCCTCGGGTCTCAATGGGCATGGAGGGTCTCGGGTTCGGGGCGGCCAGCGTCATCGTGGTGGGCGGGGTCGGCTTCGAAGGCGTGGAGGCAGTGCTCGGTGCAGAAGTAGAAGGTCTCGCCGGCGAGGTCCTTCTGCACGGCCTTGTCGCGGTCGACCTTCATCCCGCAGATCGGGTCGGTGGCGCCGCGCCGGGCGGTGATCGAGAGTAGGCCGGCGAAGACGGCGAGGCCGAGGACGTTCAGCGCGAGCTTGTAGTCGACCTGGATCGAGCTGAAGATGTCGGCGCGGGTCGGCCGCGGTCCGTGGGGGATGATGCCCAGGCCGCTGAACAGGCCGTCTATGACGAGCGCGGCCGCGACCATCGTCACGAACATCAGCGCGGTGATCCGCAGGGCGAAGCGGGTCCCGTAGTACTTGCGGTAGATCGCGATGATCGGCAGGACGATCAGGTCGGCGAAGATGAACGCCATCACCCCGGCGAAGCTGATCCCGCCCGACCAGAGCACGGCGGCGAGGGGCACGTTTCCGACCGAGCAGACGAAGCTCAGTACGGCGATGACCGGTCCGATGATCGCGCCCCATACGGTCTGGACCAGGGCGGGGGAGTCTTTGAGGAAGAGGCCGTTGAAGAAGCCGTCGCCGAGCTGGGCGACGAAGCCGGCGAGGACGAAGCCGATCGCGATCTCCTTCCAGAGCATCTGCCAGTCGCCGCGGAAGTTGTGGGCGACATCCGACCAGGCCCGGAACGAGCGCAGTCGCACGTGCCAGGTCATCGTCTCAGATGCGGTGTGGTGCTGGTGTCCGGTGTCGGCCGCCCGGGCGTGCTCGCGGGCCTGGGCCTCGAGCCGGCGCGAGGCGAAGAGCCGGAGCAGCACCGCCATCAGAGCGATCATCACCAGGCCTCCGATGTACTCAGCCAGGGCGAACTGCCAGCCGAGCAGGACCCAGAGCACGAGCCCGAGCTCCCAGACGAGATTGGTCGAGGCGAACTGGAAAGCCAGGGCGGAGGCGGCCGAGGCACCCTTCTGGAAGAGGCTCTTGGCGATCGCGATCGCCGCGTAGGAGCACGAGCTCGAGGCGGCGCCGAGGCTGGTCGCCTTGGCGAGGGGCCTGAGGCCGTTGCCGGCGAGGGCAGCCTGGATGCGCTCGCGCGGGACCCACGCCTGCACGACGGCTGAGATGGCGAAGCCGAAGACAAGCGCCCACCAGACTTCCCAGGCCATCAGGAACGCGTCCTTGAAGCCGTTGCCGATGGTGTCGAGCACGGCGGTCATGGTCAGCCCACCAGGCGTCCGAGGGCGCTCATCAGCTCGGCGGTCATCTCGGCGCGACGCTTCTCATCGCCGGCGCCCGCGGTCATGCACGTCTGCACGTGGCCCTCGACGAGGCCGAGGGCGACCTTGTCGAGGGCCGCGCGAATGGCGGCGATCTGCACGAGGATGTCCGGACACCAGCGGTCCTCGGCAACCATCTTCTCGACGCCGCGGACCTGTCCCTCGAGGCGTCGCAGGCGGTTCTGCAGTTGATCCTTGGTTGGGCTGTAGCCGCGCGCCGGCGTCGTGTTGGTGGGCATAGTCGCGCACTATACCCTATGGGGGTATATAAGACAAGCCGCGAGGGCCGCCGGGGACCCCGGCCGTCGAGATCCCCACCGGTGCCCACCGGGTTCGGGCGCTCTTCTCGTCGAGGTCCCCGGTCGCTGTCGCGCACGTATGTCGCGCGTCGATGAGCCGCCGAGCCTGGGCGATCGCCTGCGAATTCACCGAGTTTGCAGGGGCGAGCGCGAGCGCGGGGTAGGCGCGTGAGAGTCTCGGCGATGGTGATCCCCTTGAGACCTCAATCCAAATGCGGGAAACCCAGGGATCCTTGCTCCACCGCGATCGGACCCACGACCTGGTCGCGGTCCGGGCGCCGGGCGCGACCCGTCAGCGCAGCCGCGTGCTCGTGCGCTGGCCGCCCTTGGTGTAGCTCACCCTGCGTCCGTCGGCCCGGAGGCGCAGTGTTGTCGGATCGATCGCGCCGGCATCGACGATTCGCTCTCGGGGCGGCCTGCCGTCGCCGGCGCGGAGCTCGAGCGGCATCGGATCGAATCTCGAGTTCGTGGTGAGCCACACGATGTTGCCGTTCGCCGCGACCGCGTAGTTGGGTATGCGGCCGCCGTTGTCGGTCTCCGACAGGAACCCCTCCGTGCCCGGCGAGAGATGGGCGATGATCCGGTGGCGGTAGGTGACCAGGCTCAGCTCGCCGATCTTGTCACTCTCGTCGCCGATCGCGCTGCCGGCGTAGACGTAGGCAAGCCAGGTCCCGCCGAGCTTGTAGGTGCCTTCCTGGGCGGGCAGGCGACGGACCCGCCCGACGCGGTAGACGCAGCTGTAGAGGCGGTCGAACCCGCCGGATCTGCCGTGCTTCCACACCACGGCCAGCGCGTTTCGCAGCTTTACCACCGCGCCCTTGCCTCGCGCGGCGGTGCACCGCGGGCGCGCTACGTTCCGCAGGTGGGAGTGGCCAACCACGAGCGCCGCGGCAGGCGTCGCAAGCATCCCGCCGGCCAGCAGCACTGCGATGGTCTTCCTCATCCGTGTCCTCCTCGATGGATGTCGATACGGCGGGCCACGTCCCGTGCGCGGGCGAGATCCGCCGAACTCGGTGAGCATGAGGCCGCGGAGACGTTCGCCCCGCGTTATCCACGCGTGGGGCTCGCAGCGACCAGTTGGAGCCTACCGGGGTGGGGGGGCGTCTGACTGACTCCCGTGCCGCTCGGAAGCACGTCTGCGAGGACAATATCCCCCGCGCGAATCACCAAGTCGACCGCGCGGGGAGAGCCGCCGCCCCTGGGGCCGACGAACAGCGCCGGTTCGCCGTCGGCGATGCGGATCGAGCGGATCTTCAGCCGCGCCTCGAGTGCGTCGCGGGCCGGCCGGTGAGCGGCACCTCGCGATACCGGTCGCCCTCAGGGCGCGGGAGCTGACCGGTGATGAGGCGGGGAATCGCCGCGCCGTCACGACAGCTCGTGCCTCCCAGCGGTCGGCGAGCCCGACGACGCGGTCGCCGACATCGCCATGATGCGGACCCCGGACGGCCCCAGCCGGGTCGGCCTTGGGGGTCGACTGTGCAACCGGGCGGAAACGGCCGGCCGCGGTACTAGAACCTGGGAGCACGAGCAAAGCGTGATGTCAACCCGCGGGACGACCCGCTGGGAACGCGAATCGTCGACCTCGTCGCTGGTCGCCCCTATCCCAAGCGAAGGGAGTAGCCGTGCGGTACTCAGGCGGGGAGGTGGGGGCACACACGATCGCTCAACAGGGAGCGCTGTCCGGGGACGCCCCCGGCCGCTGGAGGTTCAGCTGAGCTGCTCGGCCAGTCCGATGATGATGCCCTCAGGGCCACGCAGGAAGCAGAGCCGGTAGATGTCCTTGTACTGCGCGATCTCGCCGACGAGTTCGGCACCGTGCCTGCGCAGGCGGGCAACGACGTCGTCGATGCCGTCGACAGCGAACATGATGCGGCGAATGCCCAGCGCGTTCGCCGGGGCGTTTTCCGGCTCGGCTCTGACCGCCGACGGCGTGTGAAACTTCGTCAGCTCAACCCGGCTGTGGCCGTCCGGGGTCCGCATCATGGCGATGTCGGCGCGGACGTCGTCGAGCCCGACGACGCGGTCCGCCCAGCCCCCCTCGACCTGCGTCTCGCCTTCCAACTCCATACCAAGTTCGGCGAAGAACGCTTTGGCAGCCTCGAGGTCTTCGACAACGATGAGAACGTTGTCCATCCGCTGAAGCGCCATATCCCCGAAGCATATGGGCGGTTGTTCGCTGTGCCAAACCGGCGATGCTGCTTTGAGGCGAAAGGACCTCCTCGCAGAAGGCGATGTACGACGGGTTGGTGCACGGGATGGAACTCGCGGGCGACCGGGTGGGTGAAGATCATGGTTCGAAACCGCGTCGAGGTCCTACGGGTGGAGCCCGTGGGCCTGCTCGGCTGACCGGCAGGGCCCCGGTTCGTGGTTGATGGCAGGGATTCCGATGGCAGCGTCGGTGTCTTCGAGTGCGACGTCCCGCCGAACGCGGTCATGTCGGCGCCGCACAGCCACGACGGGTTCGAGGAGACGATCTACCAGCTCGAGGGCGAGACTACGTGGACGCATGAGATCAATCCCCGGCGAAGCGGTGTACGTCCCAGCGAGGTTCGATCCATGGGTTTGCGAACCGCGGCACCGTCCCCGCGAAGTTCCTCGCGATCGCCACTCCCGGCGCGTTCGGACCCGCCTATCGGGAGTACCTCTTGATCGAGCGTGGCCTGAATGTCGTCACGGCCCGCGTGTATGTCGACGCGGTCCGGCCGTTCCGTGCCGGCCGGGCCCGGCTGGATGGCTTGGGCCTCGATCGGGGCGGCCTGGGCGCCTCGCACGTGACCGGGTTCGTGGTGGCGCGATGTCCGGCACAGTCGCGTGCTGCGGCCAAGCACACCGTCACGGCGCTGCGTTCGCTGCTGGTGTATTTGCATGTGGAAGGCGAGATCGGGCGGCCATTGACCGCGGCGGCCCCGTCTGTCGCGGGGTGGCGACGCTGGCGCGCACCGCCTGCGGCACACCGCGGCCATCGGGCTGCTGCGGGCCGGCGCGTCGTTGCCGGAGATCGGTCAGTTGTTGCGCCATCGCTATGCGGCGACGACGGCGATCTACGCCAAGGCCGACCGCGAGTCGCTTCGAGAAATCGCCCGCGCGTGGCCCGGAGGACGAGCATGAGTCCGCTACGTCGAGCAAATCCGCTGACTACCTCGACAATGCGCCGGGCTCTGGGCTTCACGCTGGAGCGAGAAGGGATGCTGCTGCCGCAGTTCGTGGACTTTGTCGAGGAACGCGGCGAGCAACGCCTGACCATCGCGGCGGCGTGGCTTGGGCGACGCTGCCGGCGGCCAGCGCGGCGTGGTGGTCAAGCCGACTGCGAATGGTCCGCGGTTTTGCCACCTACATGCACACGATCGATCCCGCGACCGAGGTTCCCCCGGCGGATCTGCTGCGCGCGGCGTCGCATCGTCCGACGCCGTTCCTCTACAGCCAGCAGGAGATCACGGCCCTAGTCGACGTCGCCAGAACGCTTCGCACCACACATCGCGTCGCGACCTTCCGGACACTGCTCGGCTTGCTCGTGGTCACCGGGATGCGCATCGGCGAGGCCGTCGGCCTTGACCGCGACGACTTCGACGCCAGCAACGGCTGTCTGATCGTGCACGGCGCGAAGTTCGGCAAATCCCGCGAGCTCGCGCTGCACCCCACCACCACGGCGGCGCTGCGCCGCTACCTGCGCCGAGCTGATCGCCCCCAGCCCGCGCCGGGCACCCAGGCGCTGCTGCACCATGGTCGGCACTCGGCTAGGCATCGGCGATGCCCAGCGCACCTTCAGAAGGCTAACCAGCCGCGCCGGGATCGAAGCGCGCTCCGCCTCCTCGAGGCCCCCGCGCTTACACGATCTGCGCCACAGCTTCGCGGTCGCGACGATGCTCGACGGCTACCACCACGATCTGGACGTCGGCCGCCGGCTGGCGCTCCTGGCGACCTACCTCGGTCACAGCGACCCCGCCTCCACGTATTGGTATCTATCGGGCGCCCCGGAGTTGATGCAGCTCGCGGCTGAGCGACTGGAGCGCCGCACCGGAGAACTCTCGTGAGCGCGCTGGCTCCGGCTCTGCTGGCGTTCGTCGCCGACCGCCTGATCAACCAGCGCCACGCCAGCGAGCACACGATCGCCGCCTACCGCGACACGATGCGACTGTTCCTTCGCTTCGCCGCCGTGGCTGCTGCGGGCCGGCGCGTCGTTGCCGGAGATCGGCGAGTTGTTGCGCCATCGCTATGTGGCGACGACGGCGATCTACGCCAAGGCCGACCGCGAGTCGCTGCGAGAAATCGCCCGCGCGTGGCCTGGAGGACGGGCATGAGTCCGCTGCGTCGAGCAATCGCTGACTACCTCGCGACGCGCCGGGCTCTGGGGTTCAAGTTGGAGCGAGAAGGGATGCTGCTGCCGCAGTTCGTGGACTTCGTCGAGGAACGCGGCGAGCAGCACCTGACCATCGCGGCGGCGCTGGCCTGGGCGACGCTGCCGGCGGCCAGCGCGGCGTGGTGGTCAAGCCGACTGCGAATGGTCCGCGGCTTCGCCACCTACATGCACACGATCGATCCCGCGACCGAGGTTCCCCCGGCGGATCTTCTGCGCGCGGCGTCGCATCGTCCGACGCCGTTCCTCTATAGCCAGCAGGAGATCACGGCCCTGATCACCGTCGCCGGAACGCTACGCACACCGCATCGCGTCGCGACCTTCCGGACGCTGCTCGGCTTGCTCGCGGTCACCGGGATGCGCATCGGCGAGGCCGTCGGCCTTGACTGCGACGACTTCGACGCCAGCAACGGCTGTCTGATCGTGCGCGGCGCGAAGTTCGGCAAGTCGCGCGAACTGGCGCTGCATCCCACCACCACGGCGGCGCTGCGCCGCTACCTGCGCCGAGCTGATCGCCCCCAGCCGGCGCCGGGAACCCAGGCGCTGCTGATCACCATGGTCGGCACTCGGCTGGGCATCGGCGATGCCCAGCGCACCTTCAGAACACTGACCAGCCGCGCCGGGATCGAAGCACGCTCCGCCTCCTCGAGGCCCCCGCGCTTACACGATCTGCGCCACAGCTTCGCGGTCGCGACGATCCTCGACGGCTACCACCAAGACCTGGACGTCGGCCGCCGGCTGGCGCTCCTGGCGACCTACCTCGGTCACAGCGACCCCGCCTCCACGTATTGGTATCTATCGGGCGCCCCGGAGTTGATGCAGCTCGCGGCTGAGCGACTGGAGCGCCACACCGGAGAACTCTCGTGAGCGCGCTGGCTCCGGCTCTGCTGGCGTTCGTCGCCGACCGCCTGATCAACCAGCGCCACGCCAGCGAGCACACGATCGCCGCCTACCGCGACACGATGCGACTGTTCCTTCGCTTCGCCGCCGATCGACGCCGCCAAGCGCCAGGTGATCTGGACATCGGCGATCTCGACGCGCCGCTAATCGGCGCGTCCTCGATCACCTCGAGCGCGAGCGCGGCAACAGCGCCCGCACCCGCAACGCGCGCCTCGCCGCGAGCCCGTCCCAGAACTCGCCCGGCAGGTAGACCTCCGGGGCATCGGCGTCGCCTTCGCTGATCGCGGCGATCAGCGCCGCGACCTCGATGTCGGCCTGGCCGCCGTCAGGGCTGCCGAGTGGCTTGCGCCGGGGGAGGGCTCGGGCTCCGTCAACGGCAATTGCCTCGCTGGCCGACATCTCGCCGTCCATCGACAGGCCGACGACCGGACCTTAGTTTTCCGGTCCTGCGGACATCCGCGGGCGCGTGAACTCGATCTACACCCTGATCTACTCCGAACGCGCGCTCGACCATCGCACCGGGCAGGGCCTGACGATCGCCACGCGGACATCGAACGGCTCAGCCCGCTCGCCACGGACCACGTCGCGGCTTAGCCGCGAAGCCCGTCCCGATTGTCGTTCGATTCTGGGAGGACCCCGGCGCCGCCGCCGGCCGGCGGCTCAGGGCGAAGTCGGCGACCGGCTGGGGATCGTTTGTCCAGACAGCGCGAGCGAAGCGAGCGGCGTCTGTTCAGCGGCGCCGGGCTGGGACGCCGCGGGTGGCGCGGAATGCGGCTGCGACCCCGCGTGTCTCAGACTCGCCGCCGAGCGGAAAGATGTGCAGCGCGTCGACTCCTGGGATCGACGCGAGTTCGCTCGCCAGGTCGGTCGCGAGTTCCACGCCTGCGCCCAAGCTGATCTGTCGGTGCGCGGCATCTGGCAGCAGGCACCCCGGCAGCGTTCGAGCGTGATCAGCCATTCGCTCGTTGCGGAGCAGCGCCACTCCCGCGTACAAGCGAACCCCCGCCAGCAGGTCGGCGGCGCGCTCGAGAAATTTCCGAAATGCACCCACGTCGAAGATCATCTGCGTCTGGAGAAAGTCCGCCCCGGACGCCACCTTTTTCTCGAGCAGCCGGATTTCGCGCTCGATGTCAGCGGCGAAGGGGTTGACAACGGCGCCCACGGCAAGATCACGGGGTGCCGCCCACGCTTTGGCCTCGGCGATCAACGCGGTGGCGGTCAGGTCCTTGACGCGCGGAACGCCCGGCACCGGGTCTCCGTACAGGCACAACACGCCTTCGGATCCCAGCGCGGCAGCCCCGACGACCTGGGACTGAAGGGCTAGTCGGTTGCGATCACGGCAGGAGATGTGCACGACGGTCGCGACGCCCTGTTCGCGCGCGAGAGCGACGGCCGCCAGCGGTGACATCCGCGGCTGCCCGGCGTGGTTGTCGGTGAGGCCGACCAGATCGACGGTGTCCGCCAGCGCGGCGATCCGGTCCCGCACCCGCGACGCGTCGGGCCCGCTCGGCAGCGAGATTTCCGCGGAAGTCAGGGCCGCAATCGGGATATCCGCAGCATACGGCGCTCCGGCCACAGGCACCCGTGCCCCCGATTTGCCGCATAATTATCAAAATGCAGCAAATCCCTGGGCTGTCTTGTCTGTCCACCGTAGGGACCGCCGTCACCGGCATGGCCTCGCAAAGCCGACCCCGACATCGCTCGCCGCTAGGCCGAGCTATGGGACGAGCTCTACAGCCGCGAGCCGGATCTGAGCCAGATCGCGGCCGCTGATCGGCCGCCTAGGTGGCCGTGATGCCTACGCTCGCGGCGTACAGCTCGAGCGCGTTGACGAGCTCGATTGGCCACCCCTCGGCCGTCTCCTCGTTCACCGCGGCTGGCTACGGCACGGCGCGCTCGCTGCCGGGGTCGTGGTCGGCGAGGATCTGAAACGCCTCGCCGCGCTCGGCGACGATGCGCTGGCAGACGTTGCGGATCCGCTCGCGCACCCGATCGGTGGGCATGATCCGCAGTCCCCGCTCGAGCTCTTCGACAGGCGGTTTGGCGTAGCCTGACTCGCATGAGCGAGGTCGCCTTGGTGCGTGCGACGTTGACGCGGCGATGACGGACCCGCGGTCATCGCAGGAATCGAGCCACGACCAGATCGTCTGTCTGGATCAGCGAGCAGTGCGCGAGGAACTCGCCCGCCGCCCGCGGATTGAAACTGAAGCAGCGACGTGGGCAATGTTCCGGCGCGACGGCGACTGGATCGTCAAGCGGTACGCCGTCGATCCTGCGGCAGCCCCCGACTCGCTTCGGGACGACTCCAACGAGTGGACTCATGGTCACCCCCGCGTGTGGCGCACGATCGTTGCCGCTCTTCTTCTGTCCGCTCCCGGCGGCGCGATCTGGTACGTGCTGACGCCCGATGTCGGGTCCTACCAGGTCAGCACGCTGCTGATGCTGCCGGTCGTGATCGCCGCTCTTGTCTGGCTTCACCGTCGTCTTCGGCTCCAGCTGTAGTGGGCCCTGGCGACCTCGTCGCGCCGATCGGGCCCGCCGGTTACTTGCTGGGCGGCGGGTCGCAATGGTGGAACTGGGGCCAAGCGACGATCCTCCCGCTCTTCATGCTCGCGCTTCGCCACATCGACTGGAGGAGGCTCCAGGACGGAGGGCTCCTGGACGGCCCCTGGGGACCGCCATAGTCAAGTAGTCGCGAAACGAACGCGAAGCCGCGTCCGGAGTTCGTGAGCAATTCGCGTCGTGACCGGCCGATTGTACCGGCGAGCGAGCATGTCGACGATCGCCACAGTGCGCCTCGATCTTCGCCGCCGGCGGTGATCGGCCGCCAGCCGTCATTCTGACCCGGCGTACTGCCAGCGGAGCCGTGAACGACGCCGCCGCCGCTGACGATCGCGCTGGGCTTCGCGCTCAGCCCATCCTCCGCCATCCTCGACCGAACCGCCGAATCCCAAAAGGCCGAGGCTCAACAACGTTGCCGAGCGCCGGGTCAGATCGCGACGACGGGCCGGCGCCTACCTGAGCGCCCCTGCTGCTGCTCGCGTCGTCGACGCCACGTGGGACAAGGGATCGGGACGCGCTACCGCATCCTCGCGGGGCAGCGCCCTCAACGCCCAACTCACCGCCGGCCACGTGGCCCTCATCGACGATCCCGGTCGACTATTCCCCCGAGCGCCGGTCAAGCCCCGCCGGGCCGGGCGCCGCGAGGCAAGAGAAGTGAAGGTGGTTGCCCCCGCCATTATCGGTCCGGCCAGGTGCCGCGCTTCACCCGGTGCCCGCCGGTCCCCACGGTCCCTCCCCCACCCCAGTCGCCCCCCGTCGCGACGGCCACGGCCTCACCGCCGGCCGGCTCGACGGCGTCGACTGTATTTCGCCACAGCAATCAATGGGGCAGCGCGGTCCAAGGTCGGCGAACTCTGCAGCTTGGGAGCACCCGTCAGACAGCGTACCCGCACGTTCCCCAGCGGGCGAGCTCCGGCACAAGGATACGCCAGCTCGATGAGCGTCGCAGCTCGTATCGGCTGGCTCCGAGCGACGGGGGGACGGGGGTCGCGGTGCCCGGGGTGATCCGGATCCAGCCGAGGGGCATCTCGTCGCGCTACACCGCGCCGGCGAGAAGAACCCGGGGAAAAGCTGGCGCTATTCGGCGGGAGAAGAGCGGTCGGCGGTCGAGCGATGGGCCTCGGCGGTCGCTCGAGCTTTGCGGGGTCGAGCAGCGGCTCCCCGGGCGTCGCTACCCTCTGATGCGCTTGCCGCGCCACCGTCGAGTTAGCCTGGTTGGCCGAGCTCGATCTCGAGGATCTCGCCGTGGTCGCGGCCCGACACGCCGAGTCGACGTAAAATCCGATCGACCGAGGAGAACGAGTGTCCACGAGGATTGCAGCCGGCGCGGCGGTGCTGGCGCTCGCCGGGTGCGGCGGCGGATCGGCCATGCAGCGCAGCGGGACGAGCTCGACATCGACGCCGGCCGGCACCGCGGCCGCGCAGAAGCTGATCAAGCGGGCGTTCGGCCCGAATAGCGCCGCCAACTCGGGCGTAATCGACGGGACGATCGACGTCCGGGTCACCGGCATCCGGCGTTTCGCCGCCGAGCCGGTCACGATGAGCTTCAGCGGACCGTTCGGCCAGCCGAGCGATGGAGCGGCACCCGAGGCGCATCTCTCGCTCGGGCTCACGGTTCCGCAGGGAATCATCGGCGGTGACCTGATCCTCACCGGCAACGAGGTCCTGTTCGTCCTGGGAACGGCCGCCTTTCGCCTGCCGGCCAATCTCGCGGCCCCCGTCCGGGCACCGCTGGTCGGTGCGCGCAACGCGCTGACGGCGGTGCTCGGCGTGTTTGGCCTGGCGCCCCAGCGCTGGGGCACGCGGCCGCGGATCGTCGGCGACGAGACCGTCGACGGGACCACCGTCGTCCACCTGACCGATCGGATCAACGTCAATCACTTCTTCGGCGGCGCCGCCAGGTTCGCGATGGTCCTGAAGGCGTTGCACGCGACGGGGCTGGCGCGGTTGCCCGAGGACCTCACGCCGGCAATCCGCGCCGCGCTCGTCCGGTCGGTGACGGCGTCGACCGGCGACCTGTACATCGGCTCAGCTGATCACGTCGTGCGCCAAGCCAGGGCTGGGATCCAGCTCAAGCCGTCCCCGGCCGACCGCAGGCTCCTCGGCGGGATCACGGGCCTGCGGATCGACGGGAACCTCCACGTCACCAAGGTCGGCTCGCGGCCAAAGATCAGCGTGCCGGCGGACCGTCAACCGTACGCCAACCTTAAGCTCCTGCTCGACGACCTCACGGCCTCGGCGCGCAAGCTAGCCAAGCACTGACGATGCGCTGAATGCCGGTCACGGATCTGCAGACGCCTGCGGCGCTCCGAGCTCGCGGCGCTCGTGAAGGTCCGGCTGGCGAGACGCTCGCTGTCATCGTGCTCCCGCCGGACTTCACGTCAAGCGCTCGAACTATCGCGCCGGCACCTCTGGCCGTAAGACGTTTCGGTGCGGAGCGCCGCGCCCGCGGCCGGGGTGACGGCAATGGTTCGGGATCAAGTCCGCGCTGGTTGGGGGATCGGCGGGCAGAATGAAGTGATGGGGATGACGAGCCACGATGGGTCTCGGGTCCACCACCGCGGCGTCTTGGCCGCGGCATTGGGCGTTCAAGGCACGCCCGACATGGGCACGCGGACCGTGCGGGCGGCGGATTGAGTCGTGATGCTGGGCCGCTTGGAGGTGCCTGTCGTTCTCGCCCCGCTGGCCGGCGGCCCGTCAACACCGCAGCTGGCGGCCGCGGTCTCCGCGGCTGGCGGGCTCGGATTCCTCGCCTCCGGCTATCTGACGGTCGAGCAGACCGAGGGCGCCGTGGCTGCAGCGAGGGCTTTGACGGACCGCCCACTCGGGGTCAACCTGTTCGTGCCGGGTGCCGGGCCCTCGCACCCCGACAGCTACGCGCTGTACGTCGAGCGGCTCCGCGACTGGGCGCTGCGAACGGGTGCGAAGCTCGGCGAGCCGCTTTTCGCTGATGATGGGTGGAGGGAGAAGCTTGACCTGCTCGCGGTCGACCCGGTGGCGGTGGTCTCGTTCACCTTCGGCTGCCCGCCGCCAGCGGTTCTCGAGCGCCTGAAGGCAGCCGGCACCGAGTGCTGGGTCACGGTGACGAGCCCGCAGGAGGCTCGGGAGGCGGTCGCGGCCGGCGCCGACGCGCTCGTTGTTCAGGGCGCCGAGGCCGGCGGGCACCGCGGGTCGTTCATCGACCGCGACGACGTGCCGGTGATCGGGCTGCTCGCGCTCCTGCAGACCGTCGCCGCGGCCGTCCCGACGCCGCTCGTGGCGTGCGGCGGAATCGCGACCGGCCAGGCGGTGGCCGCCGTGCTGTGCGCGGGGGCCACCGCGGCTCAGATCGGCACCGCGTTCATGCGCTGCCCGGAGGCCGCGACGAGTCCCGCCCACCGCGACCTCTTGGGAACGCAGGCGCCGACCGCGCTGACGCGGGCCTTCACCGGGCGTCTGGCTCGCGGGATCCACAACCAGTTCATGGACGAGCACAGCGCGGCGGCGCCGATCGCCTATCCCGAGGTGCACTATGTCACTGCGCCGCTGCGGCGGGACGCCAGAGCCCGCGGCGACGCCGGGCAGATCAATCTCTGGGCGGGTCAGGCCCATACGCTGGCGCAGGCGCGTCCCGCCGGCGAAATCGTCCGGCGGCTCGCGCAGGATGCGCGCGCCGCGGCCGCCGGCGCTGCGGCGCGGCTCGACGGCAAGCTGTAGCGGAGCCGTCCCACGGCCACGGGGAGCAAATCGTCGCTAGACGACGAACCATGTCCTGAGAATCCGCGTCGGCGATGATCGCGATGTCCCGCGACACGGTTGGCACTGGAACGACAGCCGGTGGCACTGCCCCGTCGAGTCGCCAACCGATGGTGGTAGTTGACCCACGGGCCGTCCAAGAAGGTCCGAACTCCGCGTCTCAACGACATCGGTCGCGACTGGTTTGGGCGCATGCTTCGTCGCCCGCTACCCGCCGGACTGGCCGTCTACGAGATTCTCGGCCGAGGAGTATTCGCGGATCGCCGCCGGATTCCGGCGAAGTCGCAGTTGCCGCCTTGAGCCGATAGCGGCGACACCCCACGGGAGAGGCCGCGTCCGCCGAGGATCCCCTGTGGTACGGAAATGGCCTGTGCGGACGGGACCGTCCAGGTTCGGAACTTGATCGTCGCCCGCGAGCCTCTCGGGCCTCGGGGCTCGCTGCGCCGGGAGGTCAGCAGGCGAGTGTCGCTGACGTCGCTTGGGGCGGCCGGCGAGTACCGCACCGCGTGGGGTCGGAAGTGCGGTCTTGCAACTCGGGCATCGGCGGCCGCAACGTTCGGTCGGGACGCGCTGGCCCGGGCGTCACCTCAGCCTGTCTCGGCAGCGGGGGCCTCGGCGTAGGCGGCGGCTAGGCGCTCGCTCGCGGTCGGGTCGCCGCGCGGCGGCAGTGACGTCCCTAGGTGCTCGCTGCGCAGTTCGGCCATGAAGTCCTTCCACAGCGCGGGGCCGCCGTCGATGAGTAGTTGGGCTCGCCCGCGGAGCATTGGGGTCGTCGGTCGGTTGCGCAGGCCCCACTCGCCGAGCAGGGCCAGCAGCGGGACCAGTTCGATCGCCACCTCGGTGAGGCTGTAGGTCGCGCGCCGACCGCGGCCGACGTCCGCCCGCGTGAGCAGCCCGGCCGACACGAGCCGTCGCAGGCGGTCGGCGAGAATGTTCGAGGCGATTCCTTCCTCCGAGCTCTCCTCGAGGACGCGGAAGTGCCGCCGGTTGCCCAACATGACGTCGCGCAGAACGAGCAGCGACCAGCGGTCGCCGATCACCTCCACCGCCGCATTGATGGGGCAGCCCGAGCGCGGGTCGCTGGCGGTGCGTGTCGCCATGCCACGGATAGTACTTTCAGTTTGCCATCACTTCGGGTAGATTGCGGCTACTACTTGCAAATCGCAATCACCCTCGAAAGGGGCCGCGGATGCCGGACACCACCTGCCACATGTCGATCTCCCTCGACGGTTTCGTCGCCGGGCCGGACCAGAGTCGCGAGCACCCGCTCGGGAAGCGCGGAAGGGAGCTCCACAGCTGGCACCTCGGCGACGAGCGCGCCAACGAGGCCGACGAGACCGCGACCGGCTGGCTCATGCGTCCGCGCGGCGCCTACCTCATGGGCCGCAACATGTTCGGGCCGATCCGCGGCGAGTGGGAGGAGGACTGGCGCGGCTGGTGGGGGCCCGAGCCGCCTTACCACGCACCGGTGTTCGTGCTCACCCATCACGCCCGCGAGCCGGTCGAGATGAAGGGCGGGACGACCTTCTATTTCGTCACCGACGGCTTCGACGTCGCCTACGCGCAGGCGCGCGAGACGGCCGGCGACGACGGCGTAGACATCGCGGGCGGCGCCTCCACCGTTCGGCAGGCGCTCATCGCCGGGGTCGTCGACGAGCTCACGCTCGACATCGCCCCAGTCCTGCTCGGGTCCGGCGAGCGGATGTTCGACGGCGTCGAATCTCTCGAGTTGGAACCCATCGAGGTGCTGCATTCGCCGCTGGCCACGCACATCCGCTACCGTCGGGCGAGCTGAAGGCCAGCTTCCAATACGCCGTATTGGAGTCATTCGCAGGTCGCTACGCCAGCGCCGCCGACGCCGGGGTGCCGCAAGCCCGGCGGCCAGCTTTGCGTCAGCTACCGCGCAATTTGTAGCGCCAGCTTGATTTCACATGAGGCTGAGCTGACAAGTATCTGAGCCCTTGACAGGGCACCGGCGGTCGTGTTTGCTGACCCTGTGCGGCGTACGGGCGGGGAGCCCCGATCGTGGCGGGGACCGTCGCAGCAGGTGCGTGCGCCCGGATTTCGGCGCAGGATGGTCGTCGGCATCGCGACACTCGTCGGCGTGGTCCTCGTCGCCGTGGCGGCGTGGCCGCGTAGCGGTCAGAGCACGCCGGGGTCACCGACACCAACCCTGCTTCCAACGTGGCGCGGGTCCGGTCGCCCGGTCACACTCGCGTTCGGCGGGGACGTGCACTTCGAGGGCGCGATCGGCGCCCGGCTGTCAGCTGATCCGCGGACAGCGCTCGGAGGATCGGTGGCCAGGCTTTTCGCCGGCTCCGACTTGTCAATGGCCAACTTCGAGACGGCGCTGACCGGGGGCGGCTGTCCGCGCCCGCAGCCGAAGGCGTACGTGTTCCACACTTCGCCAGCGGCGATCACCGCATTGCAGGCGGCGCACGTCACGCTCGTCACCGAGGCCAACAACCACGGCGAGGACTGCGGCCGTCGCGGGCTGCACGAGTCGTTGGCCATCGCAAAGGCCCGGCACTATCCGATCATCGGCATCGGATTGGACGCCGCGCAAGCGTTCGCGCCGTACCGGGCGCTGATCAACGGGCAACGGATCGTGATCCTCGCGGCGACGCAGGTGCTCGATGCGAACCTCCAGACCGCTTGGACTGCCACCGATACGCAGGCCGGGCTCGCGTCGGCCTACAACGAGATCGCTTTGCTGGAAGCTGTTAGGGCGGCAAGACGGACGGCGGACACGGTCGTCATCTACCTCCATTGGGGGACGGAGAAACAGCTCTGCCCTAACGCCCAGCAGCCTCCGCTCGCGGCCGCGCTGGTCCTGGCCGGAGCCGACATCGTTGTCGGGGCCCACGCCCACGTCCAACTCGGGACCGGGTTCCTCGGGTCGGCACTGGTCGACTACGGACTCGGCAACTTGGCGTTTTACGTCGAGACGTCACCTGCGAACTACAGTGGCGCACTGCTCGTCACCGTGACCGGCCGGCGCATCGACGGCTTTCACTGGCGCCCGGCGCTTATCGGAGCAGGGCGCCCGACCGCCGAGACCGGCCCGGACGCGACCGCAGCGATCCGGCGCTGGAGGGCCCTACGTACCTGCACGAACCTCTCGGCCGACCGCATGGCAAGTCGAGCGAGCGTTGCAAGCGAGACAGTCCCGCTCCACCCAGCCGCCGACACCTAACCGACGATCTCGGTGTCGCGGCAGACCGACGATCATGACCGGCGGACGCGCCGCCTGAGCCTTTACACGCTCGCTGCCGCCGGCTTGGTCGGCGGGCCCTGACCTCCGGCGACTCTGAGCCGTGGGGCGCACCCGGCCGCGGGCCGCCACCTGACCGTGTACACCAACGCCGGGCAGATGTTCATGACTGTCGACGGCCTGCGCTAGTGGCGAGTGCCGCTTGAGCGGGGGTGATCGCCGCACCGTGGCCCGCAGCCCGGCTGGCAGAGGAGTGCTCTGCGCCGCTTCGGATCGGCCACCAGGGCCCGCGCGAACCCGGGCAGCGCGGCGGCGACCGTTCGCGCGGCCCTCCCCCCACCCGCTCCCCGTGCTGGCCGGCCCAGGCGCCGACATCGGTCTAACGCGGGCCAAACCCCCCGGCCGGTAGACGCCACCGCCGCGATCGCCAAAACGCAATCACGGCGGCGGCGCCCGCGAGCATTTTGCCCTGCGAAGCGTCGCGACCGAGCCGCGTCGCTCACGGCCCGTCCGGGTGGCGTACGGCAGGCCGGCGCCGGAGCGCATAGTGGCCTGCCAGCGGGGTCCCGGCGCCGCGCTGACGGTCGTATCGAAGCGCAGCCCGGCGACAACCATGTACACGTGGCCGGCGTTCGCGTAGATCGTGTCCCAGGTTCCCGGTCTGGCAGCGCTCCAGGTTATGAAGTCGCCGGAGGTCAGCGGGTCTGCGAGCAGGCCGGCGCCGTGTCATGCTCGTCTCCCACCGCTTACGAACTTGCGCGGCGCAACGAGATCCGCGTCAAGCCACGAGTCGATCAACTCCCGATACGGCCCAAGCTTCGGCGCGGGCCTGCCCACCGGCCGCCGCTTCACCGGCGGCAACGGCGACTGCAACGCCGCCCTCACCGCCCGCCGATTCACCCCATGACGCTCCGCCCACCGCCCTGATCGACAAGCCCTCGCGTCCCTGTCGCGCCTGATCTGCTCGAACAGCTCCATCCGGATCCCATTCCTTCCGCCGCCTCCCGCTCGAGCTCCCATGAGCACGACCGTCGCGAGCCGATCGGACGGAGGTGGGGCCACTTGAGACCGCCGCTCTGGGGCCAGATCAAGCTGCCATTCCTA
>CAVXPW010000006.1:0-460322 GCA_963763785.1 uncultured Solirubrobacterales bacterium
GCTCTACGTGACTGGGAGATCCCCGCCAACGCCGATCAGCTACCCCTGAAACTGCGGGTGGCCTACATCCACTCCTCCGAAGAAGCCACCCAGGTCGCCGACGCCCGCGACCGCGCACTGACCAAAGCCGAGGAGGAACTGACCCGGATGCGCAACGGTCTGGGCGGCCGCTACTACAAGACTCGCGAGCAAGTCCAGCGACGGATCGGGCAGATCCTCGGGGTGAACATCACCGGCCTGATCGACGTGACCCTGACTACCCGCCAGGGCAAACTCACCCTGGTTTGGCAGCGCAACCAGCAAGCGATCGACACGAGCGCCAGCTTCGACGGGATCTACGCGCTGGCGACCAATCTGCCCGGCCGCATCACCGCCGGCCAGATCCTGCGCCTCTACAAGGACCAACAGATCGTTGAGCGCCGCCACCGCGACATGAAAGAGACCCTGAAAGTCCGCCCGATCTTCCTGCACAACGACGACCGCGTCCACGCCCTACTAAGCATCGTCGGGATCTCGCTGCTGATCTTCGGCCTCATCGAAGCGCAAACCCGAGCCGCCCTGGGCGAGCAGCAACAACTCCCCGGCCTCCTCCCAGAGGGCCGCGCCGCCCGACCCACCGGCCGCAACATCCTCAGCGCCTTCCAAGGCCTCGGCTTGACCTACACCCGCCACGGCATCCAACTCGACCCGCTCACTGACACCCAACAACGCATCCTCGATCTCCTGCAGATCCAGGCGCCCTGGCCCTCACAGCCAGACCTTGCCCTCGCCAACCGCGGAAAACGGGGCTAGCCGGATTAGGACCGGTGAGTAGACTGCTCGGGTTTCGCACTTTGCGTGCGTGAATTGGTGAGCTGAGGGGCGCTGGTGGCCGGTTGTTGCTGGCCGAGTGGGAGCGCCTGAGCAGGCGGAACCGTGGGCCGTGGCTGGCGGTTCGCGGGAGGTGCATCGGCGGTCGCCTCGAAGTCGTGGGCGTCAGGTCGAGCTGCCGCGGCGGGTTGCTGCCCGGTCGCGGCTCCCACGAGAGGCGCCGCCGATGCTCCTGCATGTTCCCGCTTCGCTGGACGAGCTGCTGTCCCTGCTCGCCGGCGTCTTCACGCAACCCTCGTTGCAGACGTTCCGCGCGTTGGTTCTCGGCCAGATCTCGCAGACCGGCTTGCGCACGGTCACTGGGATGCTTGTCGGCGCCCGGCTTTCCGGGGTGTGGCATCACGCCCGAGCGCACCGCTTCTTCAGCGATGCGAGTTGGTCGGTTGACGAGCTCGGGTTGCGGGTGGCGGTCCTGATCGCGGAGCGTCTGTGCGCGCCGGGCGCGCCGCTGTTGATCGCGATCGACGACACGTTGGCGCATCGCCGGGGGCGCAAGGTTCACGGTGCGCATTGGCATCACGACGCGACGGCCAACAGCCAGCGGGCCGCGGTCGCGTGGGGCAACAACTGGGTCGTGCTTGGTCTCGTGGTGCGCCTGCCGTTCCTTGAGCGCAGCGTGTGCCTGCCCGTCCTGTTTCGCCTCTGGCGGCCCCGGCGCAAGGAGGTCGCCAAGGGCCAGGGCGACCCGCAGCGCCCGACAAAGCCCGCGCTGGCGCGGGAGCTGACCGATCTCCTCGCCGCGCGGTTTCCCGCGCGGACGATCCACACCGTCGGGGACGCCGCCTACGCGACCAGCGCCTCGCGTGGGCTGCCCGGCCGCGTCACGCTGACCTCCCGCCTGCGCGCCAACGCCGCGATCTACGCTCCCGCGCCACCCCCAACCGGCAAGAAGGGGCGCCCCCGCACGTGGGGTGCCCGCCTGCCGGACCTGAGCGAGATCGCCAAGGACCCCGCGACCCCGTGGACCGCGGCGACCGTCCGGCGCTACAACAAAACCGAGACGCTGATGCTCCACACGATCGACTGTCTCTGGCAGCCGCTCGGCGCTGAGACCCAGGTTCGCGTGATCCTCGTGCAAGACCGCGCGAAGACCAGCGGCTACGAGATCGCGCTGATCACCACCGACCTTCACGCTCAACCCGAGCAGATCGTTGAGCGCTACGCCGACCGCTGGCCAATCGAGGTTTGCTTCGAAGAAGGCAAGGAACTGTTCGGCGTCGGCGATGCCCGCAACCGCACCCGCCAGGCCGTTGAGCGCACCCTGCCCTTCCAGTTCCTCACGATGACCCTGACGATCATCTGGTACGCCGGCCACGGCCACCACCCCGACGTTGTCGCCGAGCACCGCGCCCGCGCGCCCTGGTACCTCACGAAGACCAACCCATCCTTCGCCGACATGCTCGCCAAGCTCCGGCGCGTGATCATCGCCGCGCAATTTCACCCAGGACACGCCCAGACACCCACACCAGCACAAATCACCGCCGTTCAACACGCCTGGGCCGCCGGTGGCCTATGAAGCGCGAAAGTCGAGTAGACTGGGTGCGCAGGCGATTTCATCGCTTCTGCGAAGCGACTTCGCGCAGCGCACCGTCGGCCAAGCCCCGCACGGCGACCTTCACGGACTGTTTCGTCCCCGCGACGGAAGAGCTGTCCCTATAGAGCAGCCGGACCGCGGCCCGATCGCCGGTCGGGACGGTGAGGAAGGATGTTGGTTATGAAGAGCACCTCCGCAGTCAAACCGGTGCGCTCGCGAGCGCACCGGGTTACCGCCGCGCCGGTGCGCGCTCCCGATGACGCCAAGACAGCAGACCGGACGATTGAGCGCGCAAGGCCTCCGGGAATCTTCGGCGTGCTGGTCGCGCCGCTGCTCGCACCGCAGCGTGTCGTTGCGGATATCGCGACGATTGCCTCGGCGGTGCTCGCGCTGCAGCGCGACGCGCGCGATCGCCTGACCTCCGTTGACGAGCGTGCCGGGGCTTTGGTGACCGCCGTCGGCGCGCTGCGCGCGCCGCTGGGCCGGGTCGATCGCAAGGTCGCCGAGCTGGCGAGCCTCGAAGCGGCCGTGACCCTTGGGATGGACGCGATGCGGGAGGATCTCAACACGCGCATGCTGGCTGTGGAGCAGGAGGTTCATGCGATGCGCCGCCCGATCGAGCAGATGGCGCGTGACGTCGCCGCCGTGGTTGAGTTGCTGCCCAGCCCGAGCGACGGCCCGCTCGCGCGACTGAGGGACACGCTCACCGCGAACTGACGGCTGGCGCCGGCTCGTCCGCCGGCCGCCCGTCGATTTCGGAGTTACGTGAGATGAGTGCGACAGCCGATGAGGTGTTGATAGCCGAGCTTCAGGAGCTTGGAGAGGTTCGGGGTCTGTTCACCCGCGGTCGGCGGGTCGGGGTGCTGTCCTACGCCGAGATCGCGCTCGCCACGGCTGAGGTCAGCCTCGACGACTGCGACTTGGCCGAGTTGTACGGGTTCCTCGAGGGCTCTGGAATCGAGTTGGTTGAGGCGATTGACGCGGCCACGCGGGTGAGCCCGCAGGTTGAGGGCTCGCTCGAGAAGCCCGCGGGCTCGACCGTCCCAGCGGATCTCGAGGCGGACGGGACCACCGACGCCCTCGGACTGTTCCTCGCGGCGATCGGACAGGTGCGGCTATTGAGCGGCGCGGAGGAGGTTGCTCTCGCCAAGCGGATCTGGCGTGGCGACTTGGCCCGCGAAGCAGATCATGGTGGAGTCGAACCTGCGGCTGGTGGTCTCGATCGCCAAGAAATATCGCAACCGGGGGCTGCCGTTTTTCGATCTGATCCAGGAGGGCACGATCGGTCTCGTGCGGGCGGCGGAGAAGTTCGACTATCGCAAGGGCTTCAAGTTCTCCACCTACGCCACCTGGTGGATCCGCCAGGCCGTCGCCCGCGCGGTGGCTGACAAGGCACGAACGATCCGCATCCCGGTCAACGTCGTCGAGCAGCTGAACAAGATCGGCCGGGCTGAGCGGAGCCTGAGCGCGGAGCTCGGCCGCGAGCCGACCCCCCGGAGGTCGCCGCGCTGACCGGGATCGTACCCAGCGCCGCCGATCGCGTCAAATTGACCGCACGGATCCCGATCTCGCTCGAGCTGCCGGTCGGCGACGACGAGGGGGCCGAGTTAGGTCAGTTCATCGCCGACGTTCACGCCGAGTGTCCCTACGAGCGGGCCGTAGGGGTCCTCGCCCATGAAGCCCTGCTCGACGCGCTCAAGGATCTCAGCTTCGCCGAGCGGCGCGTGCTCGAGCTGTGCTACGGACTCGGCGGCGAGCGCCCGCGCACCCTCGATGAGGTCGGACTCATGTTCAAGGTCACGCGTGGCCGCGTCCGCCAGATCGAGCACCGATCGTTGAAGAAACTCCGCAAAGCCCAAAAGCTGCGCGCTCTCTCTAGGCTCGTGTGAGAGCCGTGGCGGCGGTATCGAGGCGCGCGTGAATACCGGCGACTGAAGGGCTACAAGCGGTTCAAACGATGGTGGACGGGGCTGCTCGAACGAGCGCCCGCCCTGTTCGCTCAATGGCGCTGGGCCGGCGGGCAATCGGCTCGCTGATAAGAAGAGCCCGGTGACGGGAGACTGTGACGCCGGGATCCGAGGGAGCCGGGGGCTGAGATGCCCCCGGCCACCCGGCAAGTCATTGTCGGCTCGAGGGGGAGGGGCCGCGCGGCGCTCCGAGGCGGACCGCTTCGCCGGGGGGAACCGTGCTACTCGACGATCATCCCAGCCGCGACATGGGCCTGTGATCCCGGCGAGTGGTGGGTTAGGTCAGGACGACGACGTTGACGCCGGGGAGGTTGTGGAAGTCGGTGTCGTGGGTGTAGAGGGTGAGGCCGTGGGCGGCGGCGGTTGCTGCGATGAGGGCCTCTGCTGTGCGTGGGCGTTTGCCGGTGGCGCGGGCGCCGGCGGTGATCGCGCCGTAGGCGCGGGCGACGTCGCCGTCGATCGGCAGCGGGTCGAATTCGCTTTCGACGAGCCCCAAGCGGTGGAGGCGTAGCGGTCGCTGGGTGTCGGTGCGGGCGCGCAGGACGCCGTAGTCCAGCTCAGCGAGGGTCATGGCGGAGATCGCGGCCTCGTCGAGCGGCGGCCGGGATCCTCTGACGATGACCGAGGTGTCGAGGAGTCCCCTTATCGGGCCCATGGGTCCTCGGGCTCGTCGGTGCGCAGGTCGGCGAGATCCTCGGCCCAGCATCGGGCCTGGACCTCGCGCACTCCGAGTTCGTACGTTCGAGCGTCCTCGACCGCCCTGGTCACCGCGGCCGCGAAGAGCGCGATCCAGCGGTTGATGCCGGCGATCGCCGCGTCGTCGCCGGACTCGCAGCTGTAGCGAGTCGCGGTGAGACCGGCTACGTAGTCGACGGACCAAGTCGCCAGTACGAGCGAGACCGGCGGCAGGGCTGCGCGGACCAGGCCCCGCCGCTTGAGGATCACATGGATCAATGCTCGTCCCCTGCGGCCGTTGCCGTCGATGAACGGGTGGACGTCTCGAAATTGTGCGTGGGCAATCGCCGCCTGGGCCACCGCCGGCAGCGCGTCGCCGCTGCAGAACTCGCAGAGGTCGACGAGGAGGTCGTCGACGTACGCGGCGGGGGGCGGGACGAACGTCGCCGAGCACGGGCTGTACGAGCTGCCGCCGATCCAGTTCTGTTCGCGGCGAACCACGCCGGCGAATCGCTCCAGCCGCGTACCTACAAGGAGTCGTTGGTGGATCTCGAGAACGTGGGCCGGAGTGATCGCATCCTCGGCGGCGACCGAGTCGACGGCCCATCGCATCGCGTCGACGTTGTTGAGGACCTCGACGGCCGTCACGTCGCCTGGGTCAGCACCGAGTCGGACGGCGAGCTGGGCCCTGAGCAGTCGGCGGCCACCGACCTCGAGGCCCTCGATTCGCGACGATGCTACGGCCTCGGCACGGAGCAACAGTCTCGCTACCGCCTCCGAGTCGGCCAGCGATCGCGCCTCGTGCTGGAGGCGCTCGACCGCCCGCTCCGCGTCGGCGATTTCGGCCGCTGTCTCGCCGTCGAGCGCGAAGGCTCGGTCGGCAAGACGGTCCGGGATGTAGGCCTCGTCGCATCCAGCCGCGCACTCCTGGGTAGCCCCGAGCCGGCGAGCGGGACCCAGCGAGCCTTGACTACCTCTGGCCTGAAATCAAGCTTAGCTCATAACCTTGATTTTAGGCCGGTCCGCTCTCCGCCTGGGTCGCGCCTCCCGCAAGACATGTGGCAACCGCGACGACGTCGCGGTCCGCTCGTGTTTCGACGAGAAATGCTCGATTCACGGCTGGATCACACGCGGCGAGTCTCCCGATGTACACGGCCACACTCCGCCTCATCCAGCACAGTCGCCGCAACCTGACGCGCCACCTTCTGACGGTTCCCCGACACCGCGCGGGAATTGGGCATCCATCGCCGAGCGGAACGCGCCTGGGGCGACGATCCCGTCGGGCACGGGCGCGGCCCGGTAGGAGAACACGGCTCCCGCGAACGTAAGACCGAAAACCGGGATCCCGGTGGGCGTCGTTTCGGTGATGGTCGAGTTACCGCCCCAATCTATCAACATCAACCAGTCACCGCGGTCGAGTCGCCGCGCGCTACCGCAGCAGCCAGAGCTCGCGACTGATGCGTCGGTCACCTGCTCGAGCATCCTCGCACTGTGTGTAGACGCGTGGACCGCGTACCGAACCGCCCTCGGTGCCCGTCCTCCCCGGGTTCCGTTGTCATGCACCGTGACGAGGCCAGACGAGAACCCCAGGGTCTGATCGTCATGGCTTGGCCGTGAGCCGAGGACTCCGCTACCCACACGATTCAGCGAGGGGCCCTCAAAGGCCACCACGCCGCCCGCACCACAGCCGCCTGGGCGATCCTCGCCTACAACCTCGACACCCTCGCCATCCGGGCCACCTGACAACATCCCCCGCACGGTGGCTCCGCCCGAGGCACCACCAGGACGGCCGCGTCTCCGCCCGAGCGCGACCGTTCCTCGTTCAACCACCCGCCCCGTCTATCCGGGGGAAGTAGCTAGTGCAGCGTTCCATTAGTCGCGTGCATATAACGGACTTTCGGTACGGTGCTCGACTTTCGCGCTTCATAGGCCACCGGCGGCCCAGGCGTGTTGAACGGCGGTGATTTGTGCTGGTGTGGGTGTCTGGGCGTGAGCCAGACCGGGTTCCACGGAGACCGGGTTTTGTGGTTTGGGGAGTTCACGGTGAAGCGTAGTTGGGCTGCCTGCGCGGACGACTCGACCGGGCTGGGTGGCCCTGGTGCTGCGGCTCGTCGACGGGCTGGATCGGACCTTGATCGCCGTTTTGGACGCCGTTGAGGTGCCGGTCGCCTTCAACCACGGAGAATCGAGGCGCTGGGAGGCGTTCTGCGCCTCTCGGCTCGGGTGCCGTGGGTGATCGGTCGCCCTGGTTGAGCTGTTTCGGGGCGTTCAGCGCTTCGAACTCGGCGGGCGGGATGTCGCCGAGGCTCTCGTGGAGGCGGTCGTGGTTGAACCAGCCGACGTACTCGACGACGGCAAGCTCGAGCTGGTTGCGGCTGGTCCAGACGCGGTCGGTGATCAGCTCGGTCTTGAAGCTGTCGACGAAGCTCTCGGCCAGGGCGTTGTCATAGGCATCCCCGACGGAACCGACCGAGGCAAGGACCCGGTGGTCGTCGAGGGTCTGGGTGTAGTCGGTCGAGGTGTATTGGGCGGATTCAACTGGTCGTCGCAACACCACGTGTTTCTAGTAAGTATAGATGATCGTTGAGGGCCTCGGCGGGAGTTCGCCAGCCGAGGGTCTTGCGCGGGCGGCCGTTGAGGGCCGCAGCGACCGCGTCGAGGTCGTCACTTGTGTGTCTACTGAGGTCGGTGCCTCTTGGGAAGTACTGGCGTAACAGGCCGTTGGTGTTCTCGTTCGTGCCGCGCTGCCACGGACTGTGTGGGTCACAGAAATAGATGGGCAGGCCAGTGTCGATGCGTAGCCGAGCGTGCTGGGCCATCTCAGCGCCTTGGTCCCACGTCAAGGACCGCCGCAGCTGATCAGGGAGGCTCACGATCTGCGAGGCGATCGCGTCACGGACGGCTTCGGCGCCGTGCCCGGCCAGAGCCGGCCCGTTCTTCACCCTGGGCTGACCGTGGCCATCCATGCGCGGCAGGTGCAGCAGCATCGTGAACCGGGTGGTGCGCTCGACGAGCGTCCCGATCGCCGAGCTGTCCAGCCCAAGGATCAGGTCGCCTTCCCAGTGGCCGGGCACCGCCCGGTCCTCGGCCTCCGGGGGCCGCTCGCTGATCATGATTTCCGGCGAGACGAAGTTCTTGCCGCGCCCGCGGGTCCGGGCGCGGGGCACCCGCAGCGCCCTGCCGGTCCGCAGACACGCGACGAGCTCGCGGCGCAGCGCGCCACGCCCTTGGACGTAGAGCGCTTGGTAGATCGCCTCGTGCGAGACGCGCATCAACAGATCATCGGGGAAGTCGACCGGAAGCCGGTTCGCGATCTGCTCAGGACTCCACGACGTCGCCCAACGCCGGTCCTTCCTGGGGCCGTGACGCCGACCGATCCAGCGCACCTCGGGGCCCGGCACCAGCGTCCCCGCGGGGGTGGCGATCACGCCGGCGAGGCGATCCTGCACGTAGCGCCGCAGCTCGTCGTTCGCGGCGAGCTTCGCGACCTTCGGCCGCAGCGCGCGCCGGTCCGCGTGCCACTGCGCGGTCGTCGCGCGATAATCCAACGACCCCGAACGCGTCGCCGCGTTGCGGCGTAGCTCCCGCGAGATCGTCGACGGCGACCGGCCCACGCGACGCGCGATCTCCCGCACACAGCAGCCACCGGCACGCAAGATCGCGATCTCCTCCCGCTCAGTGAACCCAAGATACCGCCCGGACACCGGGCCCTTCGTGACTGTTCGCATCCCGCCACTCTCACGAAACCACCGGCTGCCGACCGCCCCCGACACGCCAGCCAGCACGCCGGCGTCCTCGCTCGAGAGCCCACACGCGATCGCATCCCAGAACAGCTGCCTGTGCTCACGCCGCCAAACCGGCGGCCGACCAGGCGAACGCATCGCCGCCCGCCCCGCCAAATCAGACCTCCGTCGTCGTCCCATCGCCACTCCCTTTCGCTCAGGGTGTTGCGAGGACCCCTTGAACCCAAGTTGGCTGCCGCGGTCGCTGTGGTGAACGAGCTCCACCCAAGCGCCGGGACCGCGGGTGCCGAGCGCCATGCGCAGGGCGTCGAGGACGAGGTCGGTGCGCATGTGCCCCGCGAACTGCCAGCCGACGATGCGCCGGCTGTAGACGTCGATGACGAACGCGAAGAACACGAGGCCCTCCCAGCAGCGCAGGTAGGAGAAATCGGCTACCCACAGCCGATTCGGGCTCGTGGCGGTGAAGTCGCGGTTCACGAGATCCGGCCGGCGAGCCGCAGCGGGATCGGCGATCGTGGTGCGCCACGGCTTCCCGCGACGCTTGGTGCCCTGGATCGCGTTGGCGCGCATCAGCCGCTGCACGGTGCATCTGGCCACCGGTTCGCCGGCGCGACCGAGCGCCTTCCACATCCGCCGGTACCCATAGGCGTAGTAGTTCGCGGCGTGGACCTCCCTGATCCGCTCAAGCAGCCGCTCGTCCTCGAGCGCCCTCGCCGACGGCTCCCCGGCGGCGCGCTGGTAGTAGGCGGACGCCGACACGTCCAGGACCCTGCAGATCGGCTCGACACCGAAGCGGCCGCGATGCTCATCGACATAGCGGCTCACGACGGACGGTCTGGGTCGAGCGCCTTCGCAAAAAACACCGAGGCGGACTTCAAGATCTCATTCGTTCGACGCAGCTCGAAGTTCTCGCGCCGCAACGCCTTGATCTCATCCCGCTCCACGCTCGTCGGCAAATCCGGGCGCACGCCGCCATCGGCCTCCGCCCGGCGCACCGCCCTGCGCAACGTCTCGGCGCTCATCCCCAGATCGCGAGCGACCTGCGCGATCGGCCGACCAGACCCAAGCGCAAGCCGAACGCCGCGCTGGACCAACTCATCAGGAAACTTCTTCGGTCTCGACATCGACGGAGCATCTCCTTCGCCGAGGACAGAATCCTCGGATCAGAGCCTCCGTGAAAGTCGGCCTGGCTCAGCGTGTCCTGGGTGAAATTGCGCGGCGATGATCACGCGCCGGAGCTTGGCGAGCATGTCGGCGAAGGATGGGTTGGTCTTCGTGAGGTACCAGGGCGCGCGGGCGCGGTGCTCGGCGACAACGTCGGGGTGGTGGCCGTGGCCGGCGTACCAGATGATCGTCAGGGTCATCGTGAGGAACTGGAAGGGCAGGGTGCGCTCAACGGCCTGGCGGGTGCGGTTGCGGGCATCGCCGACGCCGAACAGTTCCTTGCCTTCTTCGAAGCAAACCTCGATTGGCCAGCGGTCGGCGTAGCGCTCAACGATCTGCTCGGGTTGAGCGTGAAGGTCGGTGGTGATCAGCGCGATCTCGTAGCCGCTGGTCTTCGCGCGGTCTTGCACGAGGATCACGCGAACCTGGGTCTCAGCGCCGAGCGGCTGCCAGAGACAGTCGATCGTGTGGAGCATCAGCGTCTCGGTTTTGTTGTAGCGCCGGACGGTCGCCGCGGTCCACGGGGTCGCGGGGTCCTTGGCGATCTCGCTCAGGTCCGGCAGGCGGGCACCCCACGTGCGGGGGCGCCCCTTCTTGCCGGTTGGGGGTGGCGCGGGAGCGTAGATCGCGGCGTTGGCGCGCAGGCGGGAGGTCAGCGTGACGCGGCCGGGCAGCCCACGCGAGGCGCTGGTCGCGTAGGCGGCGTCCCCGACGGTGTGGATCGTCCGCGCGGGAAACCGCGCGGCGAGGAGATCGGTCAGCTCCCGCGCCAGCGCGGGCTTTGTCGGGCGCTGCGGGTCGCCCTGGCCCTTGGCGACCTCCTTGCGCCGGGGCCGCCAGAGGCGAAACAGGACGGGCAGGCACACGCTGCGCTCAAGGAACGGCAGGCGCACCACGAGACCAAGCACGACCCAGTTGTTGCCCCACGCGACCGCGGCCCGCTGGCTGTTGGCCGTCGCGTCGTGATGCCAATGCGCACCGTGAACCTTGCGCCCCCGGCGATGCGCCAACGTGTCGTCGATCGCGATCAACAGCGGCGCGCCCGGCGCGCACAGACGCTCCGCGATCAGGACCGCCACCCGCAACCCGAGCTCGTCAACCGACCAACTCGCATCGCTGAAGAAGCGGTGCGCTCGGGCGTGATGCCACACCCCGGAAAGCCGGGCGCCGACAAGCATCCCAGTGACCGTGCGCAAGCCGGTCTGCGAGATCTGGCCGAGAACCAACGCGCGGAACGTCTGCAACGAGGGTTGCGTGAAGACGCCGGCGAGCAGGGACAGCAGCTCGTCCAGCGAAGCGGGAACATGCAGGAGCATCGGCGGCGCCTCTCGTGGGAGCCGCGACCGGGCAGCAACCCGCCGCGGCAGCTCGACCTGACGCCCACGACTTCGAGGCGACCGCCGATGCACCTCCCGCGAACCGCCAGCCACGGCCCACGGTTCCGCCTGCTCAGGCGCTCCCACTCGGCCAGCAACAACCGGCCACCAGCGCCCCTCAGCTCACCAATTCACGCACGCAAAGTGCGAAACCCGAGTACGGTGGATTGTGGCGCGTCCGGCCCCGATGATTGAGCTCTCCGAGGAGGAGGAACGCGAGTCGCTGGCGGTTCTGCGGACGCCTTCGGTGTTCAGCAGCAGGCGCTGCGGGCTGGGATCGTGTTGCGCGCGACCGATGGGACACCGAATTAGTCAGCAACCGCCGTCGCCATCCGCTGCTCCGCCGCCGGAGTCGCCGCCACAGTCGCCGGAGCTCCCTGCGGCGAGCCAGGATGCGCTCATGGAGCCGCTCGAGCGTGATCCGCGTCGATTAATCACGGCGACGTAGAGAGCCGCGGCGATCAGCGACCCCGTCAACCCGGCAAGCGTATGGGACCTGACGAGAACAAGCCGATGAACAACGAGCTGAAAACGCCGAACAAGACGGCGCGCCTGGCGTGGGTGAGCTGGCTTGTCGGGTAGCCGTTCCCTTTCTCCGGCAGGACAGCCGCCAGCGCGCCGATGATCAGCCCCCCAAACAGCAAACCAGCGACAAAGACGATGGAGTTCACGGCACCCTCATTCTGATCGATACGTTTGAGTCGATGCCGATTCTGCAGGACATCCCGGGTCGTTGGCAATGGGGCCAGCACCCAGGGGGGTTCGGCTAGTGTCCTGTCTGATTGATTCGTTGGCAGTATTTGGCGATCGATTCGAGGATTTGGTCAGCGGTTTTGGTCCAGACGTAGGGGCGCGGGTTCTCGTTCCAGGTCTCGATCCATTGGCGGATGTCAGCGTTCAGCGCGCGGACGGAGCGATGAGCTCCGCGTCGCAGCAGCTTGGTGGTGAGCTCAGCAAACCAGCGTTCCACGAGGTTGATCCACGAGCTGCTAGTGGGCGTGAAGTGCAGGATGAACCGCGGATGCTGGGCCAGCCAGCGCTTGATTTTCGGTGTCTTGTGGCTGGATGCGTTGTCGAGCACGACATGCACGTCAAGGTGCGGGGGGACGTCCGCGTCGATTGTCTTGAGGAACTTGTGGAACTCGATCGCGCGATGTCGCTGGTGCAGCGAGCTGAGGACCTCACCGGTCGTGATGTTCAACGCGGCGTACAGGCTGGAGATGCCGTTGCGCTCGTAGTCGTGAGTCGCGCGCTCGGGCGTGCCGGGCAGCATCGGCAGGATCGGCGCGGTCCGGTCCAGCGCCTGGATCTGGCTCTTCTCATCGATGCACAACACGACGGCACGCTCGGGCGGGTTGAGGTACAAGCCGCAGATGTCCTTGACCTTGTCCACGAACAGCGGATCCTTCGAGAGCTTCCAGCGCTCCTGGCGGTGGGGCTGCAGCCCAAACGCGTGCCAGATGCGCATGATCGAGTCCGGTGTCATCCCCATCTCGGCCGCCATCGACCGCGTCGACCAATGCGTCGCGTTCCTCGGCGTGGACTCCAACGTCTTGATCACGACCGCCTCGACCTGCTCATCAGTGATCGTCCGCGGCCGGCCCGGCCTGGGCTCGTCGCTCAGCCCATCCAGCCGCCGCTCAGCGAACCGCCCGCGCCACTTCGCCGCCGTCGGACGCGACACGCCAAGCCGATCGGCGATCTCCACGTTGCTCAGACCATCCGCAGCAGCCAGCACGATCCGCGCCCGCAACGCGAGTGCCTGCGCACTCGTCCGTCGACGCGTCCAGCTCTCCAGCAAGCCGCGCTCCTCATCACTCAACTCGATCGCAACAGCAGTAGGAATAGGCATGAGCACGATCTACCCTAGCTGCCAACGCATTAAACCAGCGGGACACTAGCCCCCGATCTTCCCCTTCGACGCGGTAGCCGCGTGGCAGGAGGGTGTCGCGGACCCGAGTGATGCCCCCGTGTGGGCCTCGGTGACCAGACAAGACCCTCCGCCGAAGTCGGAACGGCACCCCGGCCCCTCACGCGACTCGGTCGGCATGCGGCATGTCGTTCACCGGGTCCACTGCAGCGTTCCCGTCGCGGTGGTCGTGGCGGTGTTGGAGATTAGGCCGCGTGTTTGACGGGGTGGCGCACAGCCTGACGCGGTGGTGATCGCGGAGCCAGTGCTGGCCGTCGGGGGTCAGCGCGACGTGGGCGGGCATGTATGGTGGCGACGATGGCAGCCTTTGGTCCACCGGAGCCCGGCGCTTCTGTGAAGACTCGGCCCAGGAGATTGGCGACACGTACTTTCTGCTGATTGTCGCGCGGAGGTGGTGGCCGCCCTCGGTGGCGGGTAGGCGTGCGTTAGCCCGCCGCGTGCAGTAACGAGTCGCGCCCCCTGGGTGGGGGCGCGGAAACGTCCGACTGAGCAGGGATTCTTTGGCTTGCTGAAGTCCCAGACGCCGAGCTCAGGAGGATCACCTTGAAGGTGCAGCGCGATGGCCGCGATTTGAAGGTAGTCGTCACGTCGGACGGAGCCGGTTTGGTGTCGCACGCGGGCAGCGCGCTGCTCGGCCAAGTCGCGGACAAGGTCGGCCTCACGCGGGCGCTCTCCCACGGTTTGGCGGGTATCAAGCAGCGGCGGCGTGGTCACGATCCGGGCCGCGTGATCCGCGATCTGGCGGTGATGCTCGCCGACGGCGGCGACGCGGTCTGCGATCTGGGCGCGGTGCGTGACCAGGCCGTGTTGTTCGGGCCGGTCGCCTCGGACTCGACAGCGTTCAGGATGATCGACAAGATCGCCGGTGATCCCGCGCTGCTGGATGGGTTGCGGGCGGCGCACGCCTGCGCGCGGGAGCGGGTCTGGAAGCTGACTGGGCCGCCCGAGGAGTTGACGATCGATATCGACGCTACCTTGATCACCGCGCATTCCGAGAAGGAACGCGCGTCCGGGAACTACAAGGGCGGCTTCGGGTTTCACCCGCTACTCGCCTACGGCGACGAGAATCGGGAGGCGCTCGCCGGGGTTCTGCGCCCCGGCAGGGCCGGGTCGAACACGGCCGCCGACCAGATCGAGGTCGCCGCGCGGGCCTTGGAGCAGATCCCGGCGGCGCATGTCGCGGGGATCAAGCTGTTGCTGCGCGCCGATAGCGCCGGGGCGGTGCACGGACTGATCGACTGGTGCCGTGAGGGCGACATCCGCTACTCGGTGGGCTACGAGCTGACCGACGCCGTCTGTGCCGCGATCCTGAAAATCCCCGAGAACACTTGGCTTCCGGCGATCACCCGGGAGGGCTGGACCCGCGGCAACGGTGAGGTCGCCGAGCTGACCGGCCACGTCGACCTGAGGGCCTGGCCCACTGGGTCGCGGTTGATCGTCCGCCGTGAGCGCGCGCACCCAGGAGCGCAACTTTCCTTCACCGACCTCGACGGGCATCGCTTCCAAGTCGTCCTGACCGACCAGGAAGACCCCGACATCCAGGTCCTCGAGTGCCACCACCGCCAACGCGCGCACATCGAGGACGACATCCGCAACGACAAAGACACTGGGATGCGCAAGCTCCCCTTTCACGAATACAAGCTCAACGAGGTCTGGCTCGAACTCGTCCTGATCGCGCACAACCTGATCGTCTGGACCCAGACCCTCCTCCTCCACGGCGACCTCGCCAAAGCAGAGCCCAAGCGCCTACGTTACCGCCTGCTGCACGTCGCAGCCCGGCTCGCTCTGCACGCCCGCCAAGCTCGACTGCGCCTCCAAGCAACCTGGCCCTGGGCCGCAGCCCTCGCCGCCGCGTTCACCAAACTCGAAGCCATCGCAGACCCACCAGGCTGACCCGCCGCCCAGCGGCCCCCCACACATCCAGCAGCGGTCCCAGGCCACCGGCCACGATCGTCGCCGCCCCGAAATACCGATCGGTCGGCAGTCGGACGACCCACACAACCCGCGGCCCCCGACGCCCGATCCACAACACCGATCACCCAGGCCGCAATCACCCCGCCGCCGCCGCCAGCGCCCACTCCGAGACGCTTACTGCACGCGGCGGGTTAGGGCCAAGATCACCCAAGGCGGCATCCTCTGGGTCCCGCAGGCGCTTAGCGTGTTCTTCGTCGACCTGCGTAACTCGGGTTTCGCACTTTGCGTGCGTGAATTGGTGAGCTGAGGGGCGCTGGTGGCCGGTTGTTGCTGGCCGAGTGGGAGCGCCTGAGCAGGCGGAACCGTGGGCCGTGGCTGGCGGTTCGCGGGAGGTGCATCGGCGGTCGCCTCGAAGTCGTGGGCGTCAGGTCGAGCTGCCGCGGCGGGTTGCTGCCCGGTCGCGGCTCCCACGAGAGGCGCCGCCGATGCTCCTGCATGTTCCCGCTTCGCTGGACGAGCTGCTGTCCCTGCTCGCCGGCGTCTTCACGCAACCCTCGTTGCAGACGTTCCGCGCGTTGGTTCTCGGCCAGATCTCGCAGACCGGCTTGCGCACGGTCACTGGGATGCTTGTCGGCGCCCGGCTTTCCGGGGTGTGGCATCACGCCCGAGCGCACCGCTTCTTCAGCGATGCGAGTTGGTCGGTTGACGAGCTCGGGTTGCGGGTGGCGGTCCTGATCGCGGAGCGTCTGTGCGCGCCGGGCGCGCCGCTGTTGATCGCGATCGACGACACGTTGGCGCATCGCCGGGGGCGCAAGGTTCACGGTGCGCATTGGCATCACGACGCGACGGCCAACAGCCAGCGGGCCGCGGTCGCGTGGGGCAACAACTGGGTCGTGCTTGGTCTCGTGGTGCGCCTGCCGTTCCTTGAGCGCAGCGTGTGCCTGCCCGTCCTGTTTCGCCTCTGGCGGCCCCGGCGCAAGGAGGTCGCCAAGGGCCAGGGCGACCCGCAGCGCCCGACAAAGCCCGCGCTGGCGCGGGAGCTGACCGATCTCCTCGCCGCGCGGTTTCCCGCGCGGACGATCCACACCGTCGGGGACGCCGCCTACGCGACCAGCGCCTCGCGTGGGCTGCCCGGCCGCGTCACGCTGACCTCCCGCCTGCGCGCCAACGCCGCGATCTACGCTCCCGCGCCACCCCCAACCGGCAAGAAGGGGCGCCCCCGCACGTGGGGTGCCCGCCTGCCGGACCTGAGCGAGATCGCCAAGGACCCCGCGACCCCGTGGACCGCGGCGACCGTCCGGCGCTACAACAAAACCGAGACGCTGATGCTCCACACGATCGACTGTCTCTGGCAGCCGCTCGGCGCTGAGACCCAGGTTCGCGTGATCCTCGTGCAAGACCGCGCGAAGACCAGCGGCTACGAGATCGCGCTGATCACCACCGACCTTCACGCTCAACCCGAGCAGATCGTTGAGCGCTACGCCGACCGCTGGCCAATCGAGGTTTGCTTCGAAGAAGGCAAGGAACTGTTCGGCGTCGGCGATGCCCGCAACCGCACCCGCCAGGCCGTTGAGCGCACCCTGCCCTTCCAGTTCCTCACGATGACCCTGACGATCATCTGGTACGCCGGCCACGGCCACCACCCCGACGTTGTCGCCGAGCACCGCGCCCGCGCGCCCTGGTACCTCACGAAGACCAACCCATCCTTCGCCGACATGCTCGCCAAGCTCCGGCGCGTGATCATCGCCGCGCAATTTCACCCAGGACACGCCCAGACACCCACACCAGCACAAATCACCGCCGTTCAACACGCCTGGGCCGCCGGTGGCCTATGAAGCGCGAAAGTCGAGGCGTAAGGCCGAGCGCGACTACTCGCCGACGACGATGTACCGCGACTACGCGATCAACCGGGAGCTCTTCCACTGGGAATCCCAGTTGCGGCAGACCCCCGCCCAGCCGACCGTGAAGCGGTATATCAACCACCACGCCGAGGGCTCGCGCGTGCTGCTCTTCGTCCGCGAGTGCAAGCGGTTCGAGCTTGGTATCGGACCCGTTACCTACGTCGAGCACCGCGGCGAGCGCCCCGTCGCTTTCACATGGCGGCTCCACACGCCCATGCCCGAATCGCTCTTCGAAGTGGCTCGCAGCGTGGCGGCCGCGTAGGTCGCGCCGACACCGCGAGTCGCTCACGCACGAGCGCGATGTCGCGGGCGACGTAGCCCGTGCCCTTGCTCGACACGCTCGAGGACCGCGGCAAGGGGGCCCGCGACGCGGCTGGCTGGCACACGTGCCCGGACGCGCTCGAAGCGGCCCTCGGGGGAGTCAGGGATCCCCGCGAGGCCACGAACCGGTGGAGCGTCGTCCACGCCCGCTATGTTGAGAGCTTCGGACCCGAGGCCGCCACGATCGGCCCGCCCGAAGGGTTGGATGATGAGCCGGTACGCCGCCCGCTGCCGGCTCATCGCCGGACCAGCGATGAGTTCTGCCCGCCGGCCGGGTCAAGGCATTTGAAAAGACCCTCCGCAACCTGAAGTGAGAAAGCACCATGAAGCCAAGCACGTCTGAAAGTCGCTCACGCTGGATCGCCCTGATCGTCCTCTGCCTCGGCTCGCTGATGATCGTGCTGGACAGCACGATCGTGAACGTGGCGCTGCCTTCGATCAAGAAGGACCTCGGGTTCTCCCCGGCCTCCCTCGCCTGGGTCGTGAACGGATATCTGCTCACGTTCGGCGGCTTCCTGCTGCTCGGTGGACGACTCGGGGACCTGTTCGGCCATCGGCGACTCTTTCTCGGGGGGATCGTCCTGTTCACGCTGGCCTCACTCGGCTGCGGGGCCGCGAGCTCTCAGGGAGCGCTGGTCGCCGGCCGGGTCGTCCAGGGCTTCGGGGGGGCCGTCGTGTCCGCCGTCGCCCTCTCGCTGACGATGTCCCTGTTCGTCGAGTCGGCCGAACGCGCCAAGGCCATGGGCGTTTTCGGGTTCGTCGCCGCTGGCGGAGGCACGCTCGGGGTCCTCCTGGGCGGCGTCCTCACCCAGTTGCTGGACTGGCACTGGATCTTCCTCGTCAACGTCCCGATCGGTGCCGGCGTCTGCGCGCTTGCCGTCAAGTTCCTGCCGGGCGGCCACGGCGCGCGGACCAGGGCACGGGTTGACGTCGCGGGTGCGGTCACGGTGACCGGCGCGCTGATGCTCGCCGTCTACGCGATCGTCAATGGCAACCAGGCAGGTTGGGTGTCCACCCAGACCCTCGGCCTGCTCACGGCGGCCGCCCTTCTGGTCGGGACGTTTCTCGCGGTGGAAACGCGAGTCCGGTCGCCGCTGATCCCGCTGGGCCTCTTCCGCCTGCGCAACCTCGCCACCGCGAACGCCGTCGGGGTCCTGTGGGCGGGGGCGATGTTCGCGTGGTTCTTCCTCTCCGCCCTCTATCTGCAGCTCGTGCTCGGCTACGACCCGCTGGACGTCGGACTCGCGTTCCTGCCCGCGAACCTCATCATGGGCGCGTTCTCGCTCGGCATCTCGGCCAAGCTCGTGATGCGCTTTGGGATCCGAGCCCCCCTCACCGCCGGTCTGGTGCTCGCTGCCGCGGGCCTCGGCGTGTTCGCTCGCGCCCCCGTCGGCGGGCATTTCCTCGTCGATGTGCTGCCCAGCATGATCCTCCTCGGCGTGGGCGCCGGAATGGCGTTCAACCCGCTGCTGCTCGCGGCGATGGGAGATGTCGAGCAGACCGACTCCGGGCTCGCGTCCGGGATCGTCAACACCTCGTTCATGATGGGCGGCGCCCTCGGGCTCGCCGTCCTCGCGAGCATCGCCGCGTCGCGAACGAGCCACCTCGCGGCTTCTGGGCACGACGCTCTCGCCGCGCTCGACGGCGGCTACCAGACCGCATTCGTCGTCGGGGCACTGTTCGCCATCGCCGCGGCCACGCTCGGAGGTCTGCTGCTCCCGGCGAACGTACCGATGGTGAGCGCCCACGAGGTCGCGGCGTCCGGCGGCGAGCCGGCCGCGGCAGAAGCCTGACCTCGTCGCTGCGAGACCTCCTCCTCGCCTGGGCGCTGCCGGGCGTGCGACCCGGCGATGCCGAGCTCGTTGAGCTTGTCCTCGAGTCGACGCTCGTCTCGCCGTACCCGCTGCCGCCGCCCCGCAGACCCAGCCGGGCCACGAGCCTGGGCGCGCGGGGGCAAGCCGAGCGGCCCGGTGGCCTGCCCACAACGAGCGCCGGCGCGTCCGCCGCGGCCCGCGCTCGCGCCGCGCTGGTTCGGCCCTCGGCGCCGGCGGCCGCCCCGCTTCGGCTAGCTTGACGGCCCATGGGGCGAGACCACGCCGGCGACCGGCCGCGTCGGGGACGGCTGACCGCCGGGCTGGTGGCGGAGCCGTGGATTGCCCTGCTCGTCCTCGGAACCGCACTCGTTTACGCCGCCTACGCGGTGATCCGCCACGATCACTTCGGCAGCGGCTTCGACCTCGGCATATTCACCCAGGCGATCTGGCACTACAGCCTGTTCCAGACGCCGGCCAGCACGATCCGCGGCTTCTCGAACCTGCTCGGCGATCATTTCCACCCGATCGTCGTGCTGCTCGCGCCTCTGTTCTGGATCTGGTCGGACGCTCGGACGCTGCTGATCGCCCAGGCCGTCCTGATCGCCGCCTCGACGGTGCCCGTGTACCTGTTCGCCCGGCCCCGGCTCGGTCGTCTGGCGGCCCATCTGCTCGCGCTGGCCTACGCCTCGTTCTGGGGCCTCGGGGCCGGTGCCGGCTACGAGTTCCACGAGGTGGCGTTCGCGCCGCTCCTGGTCGCGCTGGCCATCCGCTTCATCGACCGGCGGCGCTGGCGCGCCTACTTCGTCGTGCTCGTCCTGCTGCTCTGCGTCAAGGAGGACCTGTCGCTGTTCGTGTGCTTTCTCGGCGTCTACCTGCTCACCTTGCGTGAGCCGCGGCGCGGGGTGATCACGTTGATCGCCGGGCTGGCCTGGTATGAGCTGAGCACAAGGGTGGTCATCCCGCACTTCGCCCACGGTGTGCCCTTCTCCTACTGGACCTACTCCGAGCTCGGGCGCAACCTCGGCGACGCCTTTGCACACGTGTTGCTGGCGCCCTGGAAGCCGTTCACCGTTGCGTTCGACAACAGCCAGAAGACGGACACAATGCTCTACCTGTTCCTGCCGTTCCTCGGGCTGACGCTGTGCTCGCGGCTCGCGCTGCTCACCCTCCCGCTGCTCGCCGAGCGGTTCCTGTCGACCAACTCCCAGCTCTGGGTGCCGGAATTCCACTATTCGCTGGCCGTCGCACCCGTCCTGGCCATGGGAGCCGCCGCCGGCCTGGCCAATCTCGCCCGTCTCAGCGGCGTCCGCTGGCGGCCGCGGGTCGCGGTCGCCGGGGCGGCGGCGATGGTCGTCTCCGGCCTGCTCGTCGGCGGGGTCCTGATGCCCGTGCCGATAGCGCCGTGGCGGCTGATGGTGAAGCCGGCCTTCTACCGGGCCCCCGCCTACGCCGACCCCCTCGAGCGCGCGCTCGACCACATCCCCGCGCAAGCGCCCGTCGTCGCGCCGGACTTCCTGATCCCCCACGTCGCGGCCCGCGCGGCCGCCTATGACCTCAGCCCCCAGGTTGGGAATCCGCCCGGATTCCTAATCGTCGGGCTCGTGCAGCAGGTGGGCAGCCTCGGGGAGCACACGAGCTTTCGCGACTACGAGCAGGACGTCGAGCGTCGGCTGCCGCTCTATCAGGCGACCTTCTACGAAGACGGCTGGATCGTCCTGCGCAGGCGGCCGAATGGGACCGCGGGCGGGAGGACCGGAATCCTCATACCGATTCCGCGCCGCCGGGCCGCGAGGCTGCTGGCGGCCGACGCCACTTGGCAGGTCGACCTCGCTCGAGCCGAGGGCGGACTGCGGGCGTGCGGTCCAGCGCTGCTCCGCGGCGAGCCCTCGGGCCGGGCCTGTCTGTCGGGCGTCGGCGCCCCGTTCCTAGCCGAGTCGGCGCTGCTCGGCCGGGAGCTCCTCGCCGCCCTCCCCGAGCTCGTCGGTGGCTGCCGCCAACTCGGTGAGCTCGCCCTCGCCGGCGCGGGTCAGATCGCCTCCGACATCCAGCGGTTGCGAACCGCCGGCCCCGGTCAGGCGACCGCGGATCTCGTCGCCTACTCCGGGCACGTGAACGACCTCGACCTGCCGGGCCAGCTCACCCGGTTCCTCGAGCTGTGCGATCCCCGGCCGCTCTCCCGCGCGGCCGCCGGCTAGAGGCCGTCACCTGTGCTTGGCTACCGGACGTGGCGATCGTGACTGCGGCCTCTGCACCGACGGCGGCTCCGTCGCACGGCGGACGGGCGGCGACCGACCCCCTCCGCCGCCTCCCGGACCGCCGGCTGGCGGCGGCGCTGTTCGTGTGCTCGGTCGCCGCGTTCCTGTGCAGCCCGCTCGCCTGGGGTTGGTCGTTCGTCGACCTCGAGGTCTACCGGGGGGGCGGGGCGGCCTTCCTCGACGGGGCACGCCTCTACCAACTGCACTTCCACGGCTTCCTCGACTTCACCTACCCACCCTTCGCGGCGATGACCTTCACGCCGCTGACGCTCGCCCCGCTCGCGGTGCTGAAGCCGCTGGTGACGATCGTCAACCTCGCGCTTCTGCCGCTGATCCTCCGCCTCGCCCTGCGGCTGGCGCCGGTATCGGGCTGGTTGACCGGCGAGCAGGCGACGAGGCTCGCGCTGGTCGGGGCCGCGGCCGCGGTGTGGCTCGAGCCGGTCTGGTCGACGCTCGGGTACGGACAGATCAACCTCCTGGTCGCCGTGCTCGTGCTCGGCGACCTCACCCAGTCCGACGGGTCGCGTTGCAAGGGGGTGCTGGTCGGCCTGGCGAGCGGCCTGAAGCTGACCCCGGGGATCTTCGTCGTGTACCTCCTCCTGACCCGGCGGTACCGGGCCGCGGCCGTCTCGCTGGCCACCTTCGGAGCGACCGTCGGTCTGAGCTTCGCATTGGCACCGCGCGAGGCGTCCGACTTTTGGGGCGGCGCCTTCGCCGACCCGACCCGGGTCGGGCGGATCGAGAATGCGGCCAACCAGAGCGTGCGCGGCGCCTTCGCCCGCCTGCTGCACACGCTGAACGTCGACAGGTGGTGGCTGGCGACGGCGCTGGTCGTGGCCGGCGCCGGGCTCCTCCTGGCCGCGCGGGCCGGGCGCCGGGGCGACGAGGCGTGCGGCTTCTCGCTCTGCGCCCTCACCGGCCTCTTGGTCTCGCCGATTTCCTGGTCTCACCACTGGACGATGGCCATCCCGGTGCTCCTGCTGTTCGCCGTGCGCGCCCACCGGTGGCGCCGGCCGGCGGCCCTGGCCGCGGCGGGTGCGGTGGCGGTGATCGGCTATTCGCAGTTGATCCACTGGGTCCCCCACCCGCACCCGGGGCCGCTCCACGCCGAGCTCCATCTCGACGCCGCGCAGCTCCTCGCCGCCGACGCCTACGTGCTCCTCGCCCTCCTCGCCGTCGCCTTGGCCGGCGCCGGGGCGCTGCGCCTCACGCGCCGCGGACCGGCCTGAGGTAAACCGAACCTCGAACATCTGTTGGGATGTGCCTCCAGGGGCTCAGGTGTTCAGACGGACTGACGATGTTAGGAACGCCTGCTGTTTCTGGAGAGATCCGGGGGTTGCCCAGACTGAGCGCTTGGGCGCGTCCGTACTGGCGGCAGGCACTCGGTCCTGTCCTAGTTAAGGGAGTTCGCAATGAGCGTGTCCGTCCGTCGTGTTCGCGGTCTCGCCGCCTCGGTCGCTCTGAGCGCGCTCGCGCTCGGTGCCTTCTCGGCGTCGCCAGCCCAGGCCAGCGTGGTCAGCCTTGGCGCGTGCGACAACTCGCTGCTCAGCCAGCCGTTCGCCCCCTGGGCCGACTCCAACTCCTACAAGCTCGCCCCGGGCGGCGACTTCGAGGGGACGCTCGCGGGCTGGGCGCTGAACGGTCCGGCGGACAAGGTGACGGGCAGCGAGCCGGCCGCGGTCACCGGAGCGGCCGGGTCATCCTCGCTCGAGCTCGATGCCGGCGGGTCTGCCCAGTCACCGTCCACCTGCGTCAACGCCGCCTACCCGAGCTTCCGCTTCTTCGCTCGCACCGACACCCCCAACTCGCTGCTCCTCGTCTCGGTCGTCTACCGGACCGTGCTCGGCCCGACGACGCTGGCGGTCGGGGTGGTCGCGCTCAACACGACCTGGAACCCGACCCTGCCGATGCTTACCGGCTCGGCGGTGCCCGGCGTCCTCTCCGGTGGCACCGCCGACGTTTTCCTGCGCTTCACCGAGCTCGCCGGTAGCTCCCAGATCGACGACGTGTACGTCGATCCGCTCCGGATGCATTGAGGCATCGTCTTGCGCTTCGCGGGGCCGGGCAGTCGCTGCCGGCCCCGCTTTGCCGTGCGCGCCCGCGGCCGGCCCGCGGGGTCGGAGGGCGGCGGTATCATCGGCCTAGACCTGGCCTGATCCACATGGACATCGATTCATACGAGAGTCCTGAGGCGGAGGAGCTCTTGCGCGCCGCCCTGACTCGTCGCAGCCGGCGGGTGCCGATCGGGCACGAGGTTCTCACGCATGGCCTCGCCTCCGCGGGCTTCGTGGCCGCGGCGGGGGCGCTCGCGCTGATCGCTCCGTGGGCCCGATCGCTCTCGGTGGCGACGCTCGCGCTGACGATCGCTCTGTATGTCGTCGCCGTCAACGTCCCCTTCCCCGTCGGAAGTGTCTGGGCCTACCCCGCGCAGCTCGTGTTCGTGCCGATGCTCTTCGTCTTGCCTACGCCGCTCGTGCCGGTGGCCGTGGCGGCGGCGATGCTGCTGGCCCGGATCCCCGACGCGGTGCGCGGGCGCATCACGCCGCCGCGACTGGTCGCCGTGCTCGGCGACTGCTGGTATTCCCTCGGGCCAGCCCTCGTTCTCGTCGCCGCCGGGTCGCCGCATTTCTCCTGGTCGCGCTGGCCACTCTACCTCGCGGCGCTTGGCGCTCAGCTCAGCTTCGACGCCGTCTCGACGGTCTCGCGCTGCTGGTTCGCCGAGCGGATCCCGCCACGCGCTCAGTTCCCGCTGGTCTGGTCCTTCGCCGTCGACTGCGCGCTCTCGACAGTCGGCCTCCTGATCGCGGCGGCTGCCGTCGACCGCGAGGGCCTGGTCCTGCTGGCGCTGCCGCTGATCGGTCTGCTCGGGCTGTTCGCCCGCGAGCGTCACGAGCGCCTCGACCAGGTCCTGACCCTCAGCTCGGCCTATCGGGGTACGGCGCTGCTCCTGGCCGACGTCGTCGAGGCCGACGACTTCTACACGGGCGAGCACAGCCGCGGCGTGCTCGAGCTGTCGTTGGCGGTCTCCGACGCCCTCGGCCTCGATGCGTCGCGCCGCCGGGTGGTCGAGTTCGCGGCGCTGCTGCACGACGTCGGAAAGATCCGCGTGCCGAAAACGATCATCACCAAGCGGGGTCCGCTCAGCGACGAGGAGTGGACGATCGTGCGCCGCCACACGATCGACGGAGAGGCGATGCTCTGTCAGGTCGGCGGGGCGCTGGTCGAGGTCGGCCGGATCGTCCGCGCCTCCCACGAACGCTACGACGGCGACGGCTACCCGGACGGCCTGGTCGGCGAGGAGATCCCGCTCGAGGCGCGGATCGTCACCGCATGCGACTCCTACAGCGCGATGACCACCGACCGGGCCTACCGCCCGGGTCGCTCAGCGGCCGAGGCCCTGGCCGAGCTCAAGCGGTGCGCGGGCACCCAGTTCGACCCGGGCGTGGTCGCCACCCTGAGCGAGCTGATCCTCAGCGAGCTGGGCCCGGTCGACGCGGCTCCGGAACCGCCGGTGGACGAGCTCGCCGTCGCGGTGCGCCCGCCGATCCGCGAGCGCGGCGGAGCCCCGGCCGCCTGAGCGAGGGCTCAGCGCGCCGAAGCGCGGGTCGACGCGAGGCCGGGGGGGAGGCGCAGGTCGGCCTCCTCGCGTGTCAGGGGGATGTGGCACGCCGCCCAGGTTGCGTTGCCCTTGTCCTCGAGCGGCGGCTCCCGTTCGCGGCAGACGTCCTGGACCTTCGGACAGCGCGTGTGGAAGCGGCACGCCGCGGGCGGGTTGGCCGGACTCGGGACGTCGCCCGTCAACAGCTGGCGCGGGCGGCGGCTGGCGGGATCGGCGACCGGCACGGCCGCGAGCAGCGCTCCCGTGTAGGGATGCCGGGGAAATCCGTAGAGCGACGCGTTGGGCGCCCGCTCGACGACCTTCCCGAGGTACATGACGACGACCCGGTTGCACATCTGGCGGATCACCGAAAGGTCGTGGGCGATCAGGACGAGGGTCAGGTCGAGATCCCGCTGGAGCTCGCGCAGGAGGTTGAGGATCTGTGCCTGGATCGACACGTCGAGTGCCGAGACCGGCTCGTCGGCGATGATCAGCTTGGGGGACAGCGCGAGCGCTCGGGCCACACCGATCCGCTGACGCTGGCCGCCGGAGAACTCGTGGGCGTAGCGGTTGTAGTGCTCGGGGTTGAGCCCGACCGTCTCCATCAGCTCCTGCACGCGTCGCGTACGCTCGCCCGGGCCGCGAAGGAGGCCGTGGATGACCAGTGGCTCGGCGACGATCGAACCGACCGTCTTGCGCGGGTTGAGCGAGGAGTAGGGATCCTGGAAGATGATCTGCATCTCCCGGCGCAGCGCCTTGAGGTCGTGGCCTTTGAGCCGGGTGACGTCCCGGCCCTCGAAGTGCACCTCACCGCTCGTCGGCTCGAGCAGGCGGGTGACCATGCGCGCGGTCGTGCTCTTTCCGCAGCCGCTCTCGCCCACGATGCCGAGTGTCTCGCCGCGGCGGACCTCGAAGCTGACCCCGTCCACCGCCCGCACGGCGCCGACCTGCCGCTGGATGACGATGCCGCGGGTGATCGGGAAGTGCTTGACGAGGTCGCGCGCCTCGACCAGCGGGCCGGCGGCGCCGGCGGCGCTCATGCCGGATCCTCGGCCCCGGCGCTGATCGCCGTCACCTCGGGCACGGACCCGGCGCGGGCCGCCGCCCACGCGCGCTCGCGGGCCAACTGGCTGAGCAGGCAGGCCACGCGATGCTCCGGCTCCCCGGCGACCGCGACGAGGACCGGGTCGATCCGAGCGTGCTCGGGCTGAGCGTAGGCGCAGCGCGGATGGAAGTGGCAGCCCGAGGGGGGCGAGATCAAGCTGGGCGGGCGGCCGGGAATCGGGATCAGGAGCTCGCCGGGATCGCGCTCGAGTGACGGGATCGACTTCAGCAGCCCCCAGGTGTAGGGATGCTGGGGCGCCGCGAACAGCGCGGCCGTCGGGGCGATCTCGACGATCCGTCCGGCGTACATCACGGCGATATCGTCGGCCATCTCGGCGACCACCCCGAGGTCGTGGGTGATCAGGATGATCGCCATCCCGAGCTCGCGCTGGAGGCCCTCCATCAGGTTGAGGATCTGCGCCTGGACAGTTACATCGAGCGCCGTCGTCGGCTCGTCGGCGATCAGCAGCTTCGGCTCGTTGGCCAGGGCCATGGCGATCATCGCCCGCTGGCGCGTCCCTCCTGAGAGCTCGTGCGGGTAGGCGTCGACGCGGCGCGGCGGATCGGGGATGCCGACGAGCTCGAGCAGCTCGAGGACGCGCTGGCGGGCCGCCGACCGGCTGACGTCGCGATGCACCCGGATCGCCTCGCCGAGCTGGGCGCCGACGCGGTAGAAGGGGTGCAGCGAGGAGAGGGGGTCCTGGAAGATCATCGCGATGTCATTGCCGCGGATGCGGCGCATCTCCGCTGCGGGCAGGGCGACGAGGTCGCGTCCCTCGAAGAGGATCCGTCCCGAGATCGTGGCGCTCGCCGCCCGGGTCAGGCCGAGGATCGTCCCGGCGGCGACGCTCTTGCCCGATCCGGACTCGCCCACGATGCCGAGCGTCCGCCCCCGCTCGACGCGGTAGGAGACGCCGTCGACGGCGTGGACGCCGCCGTCCTCGGTGGCGAACTCCACGCGGAGATCCTCGATCTCGAGCAGCGGCGCCGGTGAGCTCACGAGTAGCGCACCCGGGGATCCAGGAGGGCGTAGACAATGTCGACGGCGATGTTGGCGAGGATGATGAAGATCGCCGCGACGAGGACGGTCCCCTGGATGATCGGGTAGTCGCTGTGGAGGATTGCCTCGTAGTTGAGGCGCCCGATCCCCGGGACGTTGAATACGGTCTCGGTGAGGACCGCGCCGCCGAGCAGCACGCCGATGTCGAGGCCGAGCACCGTGACGAGCGGCGTGAGCGCCGAGCGGACGCCGTGCCGCAGGACCACGGTGCGCTCGAGCAGGCCCTTGGCTCGGGCGGTGCGAATGTAGTCCTCCTGCATCGTCTCGATCAGGCTGCCGCGCAGCAGGCGGGCGTAGATCGCCGCCGAGCTGACGGCCAGGACGAACCAGGGCATGATCAGCGAGGTCAGCCAACGGACCGGATCGGTGGTGATGCCGACGTAGGTGTTCGAGCCGGGGAAGACGGGGAACTTGCCGATGTCGGTCGCGAAGAGGTAGAGCACGACGAGACCGAGCCAGAACACCGGGACCGAAACGCCGATCAGGGCGACGGTCATCGCCACCCGGTCGAGCAGCGTGTGGCGCTTGACGGCGGAGAGGATCCCGACGGGGATCCCGACCAGGATCCAGATGACCACGGCGCCGACGGTCAGGGAGATCGTGGCGGGCAGCCGGTCGATGATAAGGCTCTTGACCGAGGCGTCGCTCTGGTAGCTGTAGCCGAGGTCGAAATGGAGGACGAGGTTCCTGACGTAGTCCCAGAACTGGACGTAGATCGGCTTGTCGAGGCCGAGATTGTGGCGGATCTGCGCGATGTTCTGGGCGGTCGCGTTGCGTCCGGCCCGCAGCAGCGCCGGGTCGGCCGAGGGCAGGAGGTAGAAGATCGCGAAGGTCAGCGCGATCACCAGCACGAGGAGGACCAGAGCCCAGAGCAGGCGGCGGATGATGTAGCGACCCATGGCTCGAAGGACTACCGCACGCCCGGGCGCAGGTGAACGGTGACGGTCCGGTGGTCGACGGCCAGCTGCGGTGCGCCCGCGGCCAGATCGCGCGGGGGGTTGGGCGTGTCAGAGTTGCGCTGCGGCTGGGTGGCGTAGGTGTACTCGTAGTCGGGGGTCGAATAGGCGAGGCCCGAAGACGTCGCTGCTGCTGAGGACCTTGTGGATCCCGCCGTGCCGGCTGCCGGCGCCGTTGTCGGCGTTGGCCGGACGGGGCGCGGGCGAGCCGCCGCCGGTCGACGGGCCGCCGCCCGCCCCGCGGCCGACGGGACGAGCACCGGCACGAGGGCGGCCGCCGGCGGGCGGGGGAGGGGGGGGCGGACCATGGAGTCGCCTTGGCGCTCGGGAGCCCCGCCCACGTGGACGGGACTCGGGGAATCTCCTCTACTTGAGCGAGGAGAAGTCGTAGTCGCACGCACCGGTGTTCCAGAGCGCGTTCACGCACATCGTGTCCTTCGAGTACACGATCGGCTGGTTGTCCCACGACCACGGGATCGCGGCCGCCGTCGAGGTGACCATGTCGTCGATCTGGCCCCACGCCTGGGCACGGGCGGCTTGGCCGTTCACGAGCTTGGCCTTGTCCATCGCCGCGTTGATCGCCGGATCGTTGAGCTGCGGCCAGTTCTGGTTGTTGGTCGGGGCGATGCTCGAGCCTTCGAAGGTCGGCTGGAGAATCGTCTGTGGATCGGCGAAGTCACGCCCCCAGGCGACGTTCGGGCAGACGTTCACCTCGAGCTTCGGGGTACCGCAGAACTTGGAGTACATGATCGACTGGTCGACGAGCTTGAAGTTCGTCTGGAAGCCGAGGCTCTGCAACGTCTGGTTGACGATCTGCGCATCCTGGTCGGCGGGGGCGCCGGTCGAACCGACGACCACCACCGGCTTGCCTCCCGCGTACTTGCCGCTCGAGTAGCCCGCCTTCTTCATGTACGAGGCGGCCACGGCCATGTTGCCGCTCGGCGACGTCGTGAAGTCATACCCGGGCCCGGCGAGGCCCCCGGCCTCGGCGAAGCCCGGCACTCCCGGATAGATGAAGTGAGTGGCGATGGTCGAGACGAGCGGCCCGCCGCGCACCGTGATCATCTCCTTGCGGTTGAGGGCCGCGAACACCGCCCGGCGGAGGTTGACGTCGTTGAAGGGGGCGACGGCGGTGTTCAGCGCGACGTAGCGGTTGCCCGATCCGGGGCTGAAGAAGATTTGGCTGCGGTACTCCTGGTAGGCCGACTTCACCACGGTGGCCGGAGGGGTGTCGCCGAGCACGATGTGGCTGCCGGTCAGCGCTTGGCGGCCGCCCACTTCGGGCGTGATGCCGATCGACCAGTCGACGCCGTCGAGGTAGGCGGGACGGAAGTCGGTCGTCGCCGACCAATTCGGGTTCCGGACCAGCGTGAGCTTCTTGCCGGGCTGGTAGCCGATGCCGATCACCGTGCCCTTGGCGTCCGCCTTGAGCATGTAGGGCCCGGTGGCGACCTCGTAGTTGCCGTAGTCGGAGGGGGCGTGGGCGTCGAACTTCGCCGCGTACTCCCGCGGGACGGGGGCCGTGAGGGGAAGTACGAACGCCTCGGAGACGAGGCCGGCGATGGGCTGGGTGAGCTTGAACACCACCGTGTACTTGTCGGGCGTCTGGATTCCGGCGATCGGTCCCCCCGTAGCCTTGTCGGCACCGAGCACGCTGCCGTAGTAGCCGCCGACGTAGGGATTGGCGACGTGGGGGTTGTAGGCGCGCTCGACCGCGTAGGCGACGTCAGCCGAGGTGACCTCGCGGTTCACCGGGGGGCTGTAGTGGACGCCGGGCCGGATATGCACCGTGATCGTCTTGTTGTCGGCCGAGATCTGCGGCGGGCTCGAGGCGAGGTCGGGCACCGGCGTCGTCGGATCGTTGGGCTTGTAGGAGTAGAGCGGCCGCTGCGTCGCGGAGACGAACTGGTAGTCGAGGTCGAAGTAGGCGAGTCCCGGGTCGAGATGGGAGATGTCCTCGTTGGTCAGGACCTTGAGGATGCCGCCGCGCTTGCCGCCGGCACCGTTGTTGGCGTTGGCCGGGTTGGAGTTGCCCGTGGCGGGCCCGGAGGTCGCCCTGCTCGATCCGCAGGCCGGGAGCACCGCCGCCAGGGCTATCGCCACCCCCAGGCCGACCGCGGTCCTCCGGGTTCCTGCCATCGTTTTTCCCTTTCCTTGCGGGTTCATCGCGACTCCTTCGGGTTGAGAGCGTCCTGGAGACCGTCGCCGAGGAGGTTGAAGGCGAGCACGGTCACCAGCAGGGCAAAGCCGGGGAAGAGCATGTACCACCAGACGACATCGAAATTGCCGCTGGCCTCGGCGATCATCGAGCCCCAACTCGTCGTCGGAGGGCTGACGCCGACCCCGAGGAAGGAGAGCGCCGACTCGAAGAGAATGTTCTGCGGGATCAGCAGGCTCGAGTACACGATGATCGGCGCCACGAGGTTTGGCAGGATCTCCCGGAAGATAATCCGGCGGTTGGAGGCGCCGAGTGAGCGCGCCGCCTCGACGAACTCCTTCTCGCGCAGCGTTAGCACCTGGCCACGGACGATGCGGGCGACGTAGGTCCAGTTGACGAGGGCGATGACGAGGATCACCGTCGTCAGCCCGGGCTTGATCGTGCCACCCAGGCAGCCGTTCCCGAGCTGGCAGGCCGAGGCGAGGCCGAGCGCGAGGAGGAGGATCGGGAAGGAGAGAAGGATGTCGATGAAGCGCGAGAGGAGCGTGTCGACCCAGCCACGGTAGAAGCCGGCGAGCAGGCCGACCACGATCCCGAGGATCACGGCGATGCCGGTGGCGAGGATGCCGACCTCGAGCGAGACGCGCGCGCCGTAGATCGTCCGGGAGAAGACGTCGCGGCCGAGTGCGTCGACGCCGAACGGGTGGGCCGAGCTGGGACCGAACGGAACGCCGAAAGAGTCGGTGAGGTTGCCATTCCCGACATTGGGTCCGGGGAGGCCGAGGATCTGGACGATCGGCCCCGCGAAGACGGCGACGAGGGCGATCAGGCCGATCAGGCCGAGCGCGACCATCGAGACCCGGTCGCGCCGCAGGCGCCGCCAGAAGAGCTGGAGCGGGGAGCGCGCCGCGAACGAGTCAGGCGCATCGATCACCGCGAGCGTATCCCCGTCGCCGACGCGGAGCAGATCAGCGGGGCTGATGCTCACCGTTCGGTGGCCTCGGGGTGGCGGGGGCAACGGCGCGCGACGACTTGCCGCCCTGGCCGGCAGGGGGTGCTCGCTCTGATCGGGTGCGCCACGGCCTCCTCGTCTTGCCTCACGGCTTGCTCGCGCGACGACGCGGCCCGCGCTCGCGCTGCACTCTACTCGCGCGGGCCCCGCGCGGGCCGCAGATGCAGGACGAATGTAAGAGCCGAGCCGCGCGGAGACGGTCGGTCCTGCGGCGGGCTGCAGGTGACCGGGAAGCGCTCGTCAATATGCTGGGACCGACGGCTGCGCCCGACGGGGGGTGCCGGCGGCGGCTCGGCCGGTCGAGCAGCACGATTCGGGAAAGGCGGCAGGTCGTATGCGGGTCGGGCTGGTTCTCGGAGCAGGGGGGGTGGTCGGTGCGGCGTGGCTGATCGGCGCGCTGCAGGCGCTCGAAGAGGAGACGGGCTGGTCTCCGCGGACCGCCGAGCGGATCGTCGGGACCTCCGCCGGCTCGGTGATCGGGGCGTTGACGGCCGCCGGGGTCACTCCGGGGGTAATGGCCGGTTACGCGAGCGGCGAGACGCGTGAGGACCCGGCGACGGTGGCCGAGGTCGAGCGTCTCGCCGAGGAGATCGCCGATCCGTGGGTTGGGGCGGACTACCGGTTGACCATGCCACGGCTCGGTCCAGGATCCTGGCGCCTGGGCGTGGCGACGCTGCTCCATCCCCGCAGCCACTCGCCGGCAGCGCTCCTCAGCGGATGGCTGCCCCGCGGCGTGGTGCGGACCGACCCGATCCGCGAGCTCGTCGAGCGCTTCGTGCCCGGGGACTGGCCGGAGCATCCGAGCTTCTGGGCGATCTGCTGCGACTACTCGAGCGGACGCCGGGTGGCCTTCGGGCGACCGGGTGCGCCAAAGGCCCGAGTGGGTGAGGCGGTGGCGGCGTCGTGCGCGATTCCGGCCTTCTACCGCCCGGTGAAGATCGACGGCCAGCGCTATGTCGACGGCGGGATCCACTCGGTCTCCAACCTCGATCTCCTGATCGGATGCGACCTCGATCTCGTCGTGTGCCTCAATCCGATGTCGGCGCGGGTCCGCATCGAGGCCCGAACGCCGGCCGAGCGGCTCGCCGCGAACGTGCGCTCGAGCACCGGGCGCCGCGTCGGGAGCGAGGCGCGCAAGCTGCGCGAGCACGGCACCGAGATCCTGCTCATCCAGCCGGGCGGAGCCGATCTCGCGGTGATGGGGGTCAACCTGATGGCTCGCGATCGGCGCGGCGCGGTGATCGACACCGCGCTCGGCTCTACCAGCCGAGCGCTGCGCCGGTTGGGTGACAGTCAGACGATGCCGCTGCGCACGGTCCGCCGGCGTTCAGCGGGCCGAGGTGGGCGCGCGGCCTGAGTGCTACGGACCGGGCGGCGAGCGGTGGGGAGGCGGGTGACGGCGGGGGGCAAGGTATCTTGGACCTCTGGGGGGACTGGTGTAACGGCAACATCGGGGTCTCCAAAACCCTGGCTCGAGGTTCGATTCCTCGGTCCCCCGCTCGCGGCGGCAGCGCCGAACCCGACCGCTGCCTCCTATAACCTTCGGCCTGTCATGCACGTCGTCGACAGCGAACCGATCCGAGTCGCGCGGTGGCGCCCGGAGGCCCGCGGGTGAGGCGGAAGCTCGAGTCGCTCGGGGCCGTGGTCACGCTGTGGCAGGTCCTCACGGCGGTTCGCGAGCACTGGAGGTCGGTTCCCCGGGCGCGCCGCGAACGGACGGCGGAGCTCGTGATGCGGGCGCGCCTGCGCCCGGCGAACCTGTCCGCCGCCGAGCAGGCCGAGTTGCGCAAGCTCCTCGGCGGCATGGGCCTGGCGCAGCTCGGCCGACGGCTGGCGGGTATCGCTTTCAGCAAGCGGCGCACCAGCCGCCGCCGCTGAGCCTCGTCGCCGGCTAGCTCGGGCCGGCGGCCTCCGCGAGGATCGTCTCGGCTTGCCCGATCGAGGTCGCGATCGGCATCCGCTCGTCGAGGCCGGCGAGCGAGAGGAGCTTGCGTACCGGGCGGTTCGGGCTCAGCAGCACGAGCCCGGCGGCTTTCACGTCGAGGCGGCCGGCGATGTCGAGGACGGCGCGGAGTCCGCTCGAGTCCATGAAGCCGACGTGGGTGAAGTCGAGCACCACGCCGCATGCGTGCGAAGCGTCGAGCGCACCGATGACCGCGGCGCTCAGCGAGCTCGCCGTGGCGATGTCGACGTCGCCGGCCACGGCGGCCAGCAGCGGTCGGTCCCCGCCGCCGGAGACGGCGACCGAGAACGGGATCGGCGGGCGGTCGGAGATCTCGGGGCGGGGTCCGGTCATGGCGATCGGGCGAGGTGTGTCGACCCTGAGAGGAGTCTACGACCTGGTGGTCCCGGAGCCCGCCGGCCGCGGCGACGGGATAGAATCGCCGACCTCGAAGGCTGCGGTCGATGTCGTTCTCTGAGCTATCTGTCCCGATCTGCGCGCCCCCGTCGGACGGGGAGTCGATGGCGCTCGGGAGGGGAGATCCGGTCGAGGCGGTGGCGCGGGTGGCGGCGGCGCGGCGCGATCGGCTGCTGCGGGTGAACCGGCGGCGGTTGCGCTGGGAGGACCTCGAGGACTGCTACAGCCAGGCGACGCTTGAGCTGGTGGCTCGGGCTCAGCGGGCGCCCTTCGCCAGCCCGGAGCACATCGTCAACGCGCTCGAGCAGAAGTTCTCTTCGCGGATCGACGACCGGCGCCGGGCGATCGGTGGGCGGAGTCCGATCGAGGCGGCGATCGCCACAGCGCTCCCGGTCGATGCGCCCGAAGCCGGAGCCGGAGAGCTCGAGGATCGCAATGCCGAGGTCGTGCGCCAGGTGTCCGGCAGGATCGAGGTGCGGCGGCTGCGCGAGGTGGCGTGCGAGCTGACCGACGATCAACGTCTGGTGCTGGCGTGCCAGATCAGCCTCGGCATGGACTGCGCCGAGTTCTGCCGGCGGTTCGGCTGGTCGGCCGAGAAGTTCCGCAAGGTGGCGCAGCGGGCGCGAGCGCGGTTGCGAGCCCTGGTCGCCGAGTACCAGCTCGGCGAGCGATGCCGCCGACTCGAGCCCGACCTGCTCGCCTACTCGGCGCGGACGGCGAACCCCGAGCAGACCCGGCGCGCCACGGCGCACCTGGCCAACTGCACGGCCTGCGCCAGCCAGCTGCGCGCCCTCGATCGCGCTTCCCGTCAGGTGGCCGCTCTGCTGCCGGCGCCGGTGGTCGTCAAGGCCGGCCTCCTGGCCAAGCTCGGCGGCTTTGGGCTGGCCGCGCGCCGCGTGGCCGCTGCGATCGCTCGCCCGGGAACCGAAGCCGGGGCGGCCGGCGTGGCCGGCGGCTCGGCGGCGGGCGTCGGAGCGGTGAAGCTCGGCGTCGCCGCGGCGTGTCTGGCCGGCGCCGCCGGCGGATACGTAATCTGCGCGCCGGTCTTGCCGGGCGGCCCGGCGCGGGCCCACCACCACCACGCCCGCCGGATCGTCGCGACTCAGGTCGCCCGGGTGGCCACGGCGCCCCCGGCCGCGCCGGCGCTCGCGCCGTCTCTGACGGCCCGCTCGACGCGTCCGTTGGTTAAGGCGTCGACGCAGCCGGTCACTGGGGCGGCGGCGTCCGCGGTCGCGCATCGCGAGTTCGGCCCGGCGACGGCTCGGGTCGCGGCGGTGATCCCGCGTCAACCCGCTCCGCCGGCGTCATCGAGCCAACCTGGCGCCGCGCCGGCGCCGTCGGGTGGACCTGCCGGCGCGCTGCCGCCCGCTGCCACCGGCCGAGCGGCCAGCCAGGCGCGCGCCGAGTTCGGCGGTTTCGAGCGCTGAGTCGGCCGTCACTCCGTCCCGGCGGCCGGGGGCGGTCGGAGTGGGCCTACGAGGCACACCATGACCACTCCCCCTCCCGACCGAAGGTGCGCCTCTGACGGCGCGCGCGCGATCCGTCCCCTCCGGATCGCTCGATGGACAGGCGACCGTCTGCGCGGCCGCTGCCGGGATCGCGACGTCGCGCGCGCGACGTGCGGGCCGGGCGGCCGCGCATCCCTCTCCCCCGCCGAGGTCGCCGTCCGATGAGGCCCCGGCGGCGGCCGACGGTGGTCTACCGCGTGCTCGACGAGGAGGATCTCCTCTCGGGCACGGACTTCCTCGACTCCTTCGGAGCGCCGCCGCCGGTCGAGGTCTGGACGGGTGATGACGGCGAGATCGGAGAGAGCGGGCCCGGCCATGGAGGCGCCGAGCCGCCGGGCGTCGCCGTGGCCGGACCACGAGCCGGTTGGCGGGTAGCCCTCGCCTGCGCCGGGGCGCTCGTCCTCGTTGTGGTGGTCACGCGGCTCGCGGGCATGCTGCTGTCCGGCGCGGGCGCCGCCGCCCGGGGCGGTCGACTCGTCGCCGACCAGCGGCCGCCGGTGGCGCCTGCTGTCGGGTCGGCGAGCGCCGTCGCCGGCCCCCCCGAACTGATCCGACCTCGCCCAGTGACGACCGCCGCCGTAGGTCGGTCGCCGGCGCCGCGCGCGGTGTTGCCGCGGTTGCTTGTCCGGACTGCCGGTGACGCGTCGCCTACGGGGAAAGCGGCCCGCGAGGCGGGGTCTGGGTGGCGGCCCGGCAAGCCGGAGGCCGCTGGGAATGGCAATCCCCGGCCCGTTCCGACGCCGGCCCTTTCGCGGGCTCGTGTCCCGGCTCCGACCCAACTCGCGGTTTCGTCTCCGAGCCCGGCTTCCATCCCGGTCCGGACCCCAGCCCCGGACCGGCTGTCGGCTGCGTTGTCGGTTGCGCCCCCGGTCTCCTCGATACCTCAGGAATTCGCGTTCGAGCGATGAGCGACGAGGCGCGGGCCGGGGTTCGGCTCGATACACGACCACTCTGGCGGCTGCGGCTCTCGGCTTCGCTGACCCGTTGGGTGCTCTACGTCACCGCGGCCGTTGGCCTGGCGACCACGGCGCGCTTCGCGATCGCGCCGCCGCGGCCGCCGGCGCTGCGGGCGGTGCCGGCGGTGGTCGCCGACCGGGCGGCGGAGGGGTTCGCGACGCTCTTTGCGCGTCGCTACCTGACCTGGGATGCCACGACTCCCGCGCTCCACCAGTCGGGGTTGGCCGGATTCGTCGGTGGGGCGATTGATCCCGACGCGGGGATGGGGCCGCCGTCCCGGGGCTCACAGCGGGTGGCCTGGGTCGAGATCGTCCAGGCCCGGACGGCCGCGCCGGGCGAGCACGTCTACACGGTGGCGGCCGACACCGGCGGCGGGCCCCCGACCTACCTGTCGGTGGATGTGGTCCGCGGCGCGGCCGGCGAGCTCCGGCTCGGGCGGTATCCGGCGCTGATCGGCGCGCCGGTCTCGCGGCCGGCAGAGGCGCTCGACGCCGGTGCCGCCGGGGCAGTGAGCGATCCCGGGGTGGCGACGGTGGTCGAGCGCGCGTTGCGCAACTACCTCGCCGGATCGGGGCAGAACCTGGCGGCCGACCTCGCCCCGGCGTCGCTGGTGGCGACACCGATCGAGCACCTCGGTCTCGACCGGGTCGAGCGGCTGCAGGCCGCGCGCGGCGGCGGCGTGCTCGCCACGGTCGGGGCGCATGACTCACTGGGAGCGACCTACACGCTGACCTACCAGCTCGACCTGCAGTGGAGCGGCGGCCGCTGGCTGGTGGGCGCGATCGAATCAGACCCGAGGACCTAGGAGGTAGCCGCGATGCCCGATCGATTCTCAACCACCCGGCGCCGCCGGCGAGGGGCGACGCTCGGCGCCGTCCTCGTCTCCGGCCTGGTCCTCGCGCTGGCCCTGACGCCCACTGCGGCACGTGCCGCCGGAGGTTCGGCGGCCGGAGGTTCGGTGGCCGGGGGATCGGTGGCCAGAGGATCGACGGGCGGCGGCGCGGCGACCGGCCAGAGCGGGCAATCGCTCGAGACGGCCGCGACCCGGGCCGGCGACACCGGGCGTAAGGTGGCGCTCAGCCTGATCGGCCTCGCGCTCGCCGTAGCGGCTATCGTCCTCGCCTTCAAGCGGGACTTCAAGGAGGCGATCGGTGTTCTGGCCATCGGTCTGGTGGCCGTCCTGCTCGCCAGTCCGACCGGGGTGACCGTGCTCCAGGACACGGTGTCGATGCTGTTCGGCGGCGCCTGAGGCCGGCTGATGGACGTCCGCTCGTATCGTGCCGTCTTCGAACTCGAACGGCGGGTCTACCGAATCGACACGATTCGCCTCAACCCGGCCGGCGTGCCCCTGAGGGGGATCGCCTACGCCGTCGTCCTGATCCTGGCCTCTCTGCTCGCGTCGCGTCTCGGCCCGGTGCGGCTGATCCTCGCGCCGCTCCCGTGGTACGTGCGCTACCTGGGCCTTCCCGTCCTTGCGGCCGCGCTGGCCACGATCGTGCGAATCGAGGGCCGCCCGTTCCACATGGCGGCGCGGGCGCTCGTGGCCCATCTGGTCGGTCCCCGCCACACCTGCCGGCTCGCCCGCGCCGCGGCGCCCGGCGCCCGCTGGCGACCGCCGCCGGTCGTGCTGATCCCAGACGGATCGGACGCCAGGCTGCGCCGGCTGCGCTACCGCGGCCCGGGGGCGGTGCTCGTCTGCTGCGCCCACGACCGGGCCGAGTGGTCGCGTCCGCTGCTGGCGCCGAGCAGGCGCACGGCGGGCATCACGCTGCACGCCGGCGCCGGCGACGACCCGCGGCCGCTCAGCCGACCGGCGGCGCTCGAGATCGCGGCTGGCGCCGTCCTCGAGACCAGCACACGGCCGGCCCGACACGCCGCGCTCGAGATGGCGGCCGGTGTCGTCCTCAAGACCAGCACCCGGCCGGCCCCCTGACCGGCCGGCTCCGATGCGCCAGCCGATCTCATTCGTCTACGGCAACTGCCTGCTCGGCGCCAGCGGGCCGTGGGCCTTGTTCGCACTCACTCCCTGCTCGTACGCGGCGCTCTCCACCGAGCGCAAGCAGGAGCTCTTCGGCCGCCTGCTCGCCGCGATCGAGGCCGCCGAGGCCGACCTGCAGCTGATCCGCGTCGCCCGGTCGTGGGAGCTGGATCGCTACGCGGACGAGCTTGCCCGGGGCTACGCTGGACCGCACCCGGCGCCCCACGCGCGCTACGTCGCCGAGCATCGGGCCGGCCTCGCCGACATCGGGCGGGCGAACCCCGCCGTGTACCTGGCCGTCAGCCTCGAGGCGCCCGAGCGCGACGTCGGCGCCTACGTCTCGGGTCTCTTCGAACGGCCGCCGCGCGAGCTCCTCGTCGCCCTGCGCGAAGCCATGGCGTGGCAGGATCGCCGGCACCTCGCCGTCGCCGAGCTCGAGCGATTGCGCGTCCGGGCCGACGAGGCGCACGCCCGGATCGCCGGCTTCATCGACGCCCGGCCGGCGCGGACGGTGGAGGTGCAATGGCTGATGCGCCGGGCGTTCTGCCGGGGCTGCGCCGAACCGGCGGTCGACGGCCTGCACGAGCCGCAGGCACTGATCTTCGAGCGCAACGGCGCGGCGCTGCTGGCCCCGCTCGAGGCCGACGTCCTCCGCTGGCTCGACGGTTACGTCGAGAACCGCGGTCGGAGTTTGCGGATCGAGTCGGAGACCGGCGTCAGCTGGCAGGCCCAGCTCGTCGCGGGGGCGCTCCCCGAGCGCGCCGATTTCCCGGGCGCAAGGCTCGAGCTGATGTTCGCGCCGCCCGAGTCGCTGCCCTTCGGAGTCGACCTGACGCTGACCGCGCGGTTCCTCCCCAACGAGCTCGCCTTGCGACTTGTCCGCCGCCGCGTCCAGGACGCCGACCAGATCGTCCGGGCCGAGGCCGACGGCGACCAGGGGATCTCCGATCGGGGATACGACCGAACCCAGGACGCGCGCGACCTGCTCGCCTACCTCCAGTCGGCGAGCCGGCCGCCGCTGCTGCGGGCGAGCCTGGCGATCGCCGTGGGCGCCGAGAGCGAGGCGGAGCTCGAGCGGCGGGTCGAGACGTGCCGCCGCGCCTACGGGGAGGTTCGCCTCCACCGCCCGGTCGGTGACCAGCTCGAGTTGTTCCTCCAGCACCTGCCGGGCCAGCGAACCCGGGTCCGCGGCTACGACGACGTCCTCACCGCCGAGCAGGTCGCGGCGATGATGCCGCTGGCCACCCACGCCGTCGGCTCGCGCGACGGGTTCTATCTCGGCCACACGCTGAGCGGCTCACGCCAGCCGGTTCGCTTCAACCTGCGCGAAGGCTCAGATACCGATCGCAACGCCGCGATCCTCAGCCTCGGCGCGCTCGGCTCGGGCAAGACGACGCTCGACCAGAAGCTCCTGTACGAGGGCTTCCTGCTGGGCGCGCGGATCATCGACTGCGACCCGAAGGGAGACCACCGCCTCCACCGTCTCGACGACGTGGCCGGACACGTCGAGACGATCACGCTCCGTCCGGAGCGCGCCCTGCGGGGGATGCTCGACCCGCTCCGGGTGGCCCCCGCCCATATGCGCCAGGACGCGGCCGTGTCGTTCCTCTGCGACCTCCTCCCGGCGCGCTCGGAGGCCGCGTGGGAGACGGCGGTGGTCAAGGCGGTCGACGGCGTAGTCCGTGCGGCGGCCGAGCCGACCTGCTTCGAAGTCGTCCGCGCCCTCTCGGCCGGCGACGACGTCGACCGGCAGGTGGCCAAGACGCTCGCCGTCTACGCGCGAGCCGGGCTCACCCAACTCGGGTTCGCCGACCCCGACGTCCGTGTGTCGGCGGTCGGGGCCCGGCAGGTGACCTACATCCCGATCCGCGACCTCCCGGGTCCCCAGCCGGGAACCGCGCGCGGCGACTACTCGGTGGCCGAGCGGGTCGGCGAGCAGATCGTCCGGCTGATCGCGATGTTCGCGATGCAGTTGATGGGGGCCGAGCGCAACCGGCTCAAGCTGTTCAGCTTCGACGAGGGGTGGCGTCTGCTCGGCGACCCGGTCGGCCGGATGCTCCTCGCGTCCCTCCAGCGGATGGGCCGCTCGGAGTTGGCTGTCCCGATCATCTCGACCCAGCTGGTCAGCGACACGCTGCTCGACGGCCGCGACTCGCTCGAGAACCTGATCGGGGCGACGTTCGTCTTCGGGCTGCGTAGCGAGAGCGAGGCGGCCCGCGCGCTCTGCCTGCTCGATCTCGACCCGGAGGACGAGGGCCTGCGCCGGCGGTTGCTCGACTTTGACGCCGGCCGCTGCCTCATGCGTGATCATCGCGGCCGCGTCGAGGCCGTGCAGGTCGACGTGGTCGCCCCATGGCTGTTGCGTGCCCTCTCGACGACGCCGGGCTCAGGCGCCGATGCGGACGCGCCGTGAGCGGGTCGCGGCCGTGGTCGCCGCGACCCTTCTTGCGGCCGGGGCTGCGCCCGCCCGCGCCGCCGTGCCGGCGGCCTCGCCTCGGGTTGGCGCGGCGCCGCCGGCCCAGTCGTCCGCCCGCCCGCGTGCCGCGTCGCCGGGCGCCGCCGCGGGGCCGGGCATCGCCGGACAACCGGCCGCCCCGGCTGGCGCGCCACCGCCCAGCAACGCGCCGCCGCCAAACGGGGCGCTGGCGCCGGGCGCCGCCGGTGCTCCGCCTCTCGGTCCCGACCCCAACGCTCAGGCCACCTCGCTGAGCGGGCCGGGGCCGCTCGTCGCCAACGGCCTCGGCAGTCCGTCGTGCCGTGACCCGGCCCAGCTCTCGCCGACGGCCCGCGCCGACTGCTCGGCCTCCGGGATCGCCGTCGCGCCGGCGCCGCTCGAGAACTACCAGTTCGACGTCCACATCGACACCGGCCTGCTGGCGACCAGCGCCGAGACGCTGATCCAAGACGTGCTGCTCAAGCCGGCCTGGATGGCACTCGTGTGGCTGACCCACGTCGCCGTCGTCGCTCTCGAATGGTGCTTCTCGCTCGACCTGCTCGGTTCCGGCACGCTCGGGCCGGTCGCCCGGGGGCTCCGGGCGATGCGCGGCGCGCTGACCACCCCTTGGCTCGCCCCGGTCCTCGCGATCGCCGCGATCGCCCTCGTCTACAACGGCATCGTCCGGCGCCGGGTGGTCGACACCCTCGGCCAGCTTGCGCTCCTCCTGGCCATGATGATCGGCGGACTCTGGGTGATCGCCGACCCGGGCGGCAGCGTCGGCGCGGCCAGCCGGCTGGCCAACGAGGCGAGCCTCGGCGCCCTCGGCGCTGCCGCCACCGGCGACCCGAGTCACCCGCTCCGCAGCCTCGACGACGCCCTCGGCACGCTGTTCGACGCCTCGGTGACCGGCCCGTGGTGCTATCTCGAGTTCGGCAACGTCGACTGGTGCCGGCAGCCGTCGCGCCTAGACCCGGGCCTGGTGTCGGCGGCGGGCGCGGTCGTGGCCGCCGATCGGGCGGCCGCCTCGAGCTCCACCGAGCGGCGCGCCGTGGCAGCTGAGGCGGCGGAGATCGGTCGGGCCCGCACCAACGGCGAGCTCTTCCTCGCCCTTCCGGCCAACGGTCCCCGCCGCAACTCGATCAATGCCGACGCGAGCAACCCGTCACTCCTGCGGGTGCTCTGCGGCTCCGATAGCGCCACATCCTGCTCGGCCGCCACCGGGCCCCAGGCCGAGTTCCGCACCGGCAAGGGGACGGCCGCCCGCCTCGGCGGACTCCTCCTGATCGCGATCGGGGACGCCGGCATGTTCGCCCTGATCGGCTTCATCTGCCTCCGCCTCCTCGGCGCGGCGCTGCTCGCTCTCGTCTACCTCCTGATCGCCCCGGTCGCCGTGCTCGCCCCAGCGCTCGGCGAGGGTGGCCGCACCGCCTTCCGCCACTGGTCGCTTCGGCTGCTCGGTGCCGTCGTCGCCAAGCTCGTCTACTCGGTCTTCCTCGGCGTCGTCCTCCTGATTGTCCAGATCCTCTCCGACCTCGGCGCCCTCGGCTGGTGGACGCAATGGCTGCTGATCGCCGTCTTCTGGTGGCTCGTCTTCAACCACCGCCACCGCGTCCTCGAGACGGTCATCCACGAGCGGGGCGAGTCGACGCGGCAGGCATCGCTTGCCAACCGGCTCTTCGCGACTCGGCAGGCGATCAAGCTCGGCGCCCCACCGGCGCGGATGCTCGCAAACGTCAAGCGGCGGACCTCCGAGCGGCTCCGCCACCTCTCCGACCGCACCCGCGAGATCCCGAGCCGCGGCGCGGCTGTCCTTCACGGTGCCGCCCGCGCCGGGCAGGTCGCACGGACGCTCGAGCGCGACCATGCCCAGGCGGTCGCCACGCTGGCCCGCGCGCCGGCGCTCGAGCTCGAGCTCGGCGAGCTCCGCGCCCAGCGCGCCCGGCTGCGCGGCGCCCGGCACCAGGCCGTCGCTGGCGGCGACCGCCGCCGCGCGGTCTCGTTGCAGCGGCGCGAGCGTGACATCGACGGACGGATCGAGTCCGGCGAGCGTGAGCTCGCCGAGGCCCGCGACGCCGTCGCGGCCGGCGAGGAGCGGCGGCGGCGGACCGGTCTCGTCCACGACGAGAGCCAGCGCACTCGGCGGGCCGAGCTGCTCGACCGCGCGGCCGAGGTCCGTCCCCGCCTCGCCCGGCCTGAGGACCCCCGGCGTGGCAGCCGCAACTATGCCGAGCTCGCCGGTCTCGCCGATCTCGCCCCACGGGACTACCTGAGCCTGTCGGGCGCCGAGCGTCGGCGGGTGCAGCTCGCGATCGACCTCGAGCTCGAGAACCGGCGCGGATGGAAGCCGGCGCCCGATCGCCCGACGCCGCGTGACCCCGTCGATCGTCTCAGGCGACGACCGCCGCAATACGGGAAGGCCGATCCGCGGCCGGCTCGGCGGACGCTAAGTCCGCGCGAGCGGCAGTTCACCCGCCGACCGGCTCACGGCGATGCCCCGCGTCCGCAGCACGGTGACGCCGAGCCGCGTCTGCGGCGCGAGTTCCCGCCGGCCGACGATGATCGCCAGGCCCGTCAGCTCGACCGCCGTGGCCGATGACCCCGCGCCTCTACCCGGCCGCGATCCTCGCCGGCATGCTCGCCGGCTGCTTCCTGCTCGGACTGCTCGCCGTCGGCATGCAGGTCCTCGCCGGCGTCGACCAGGCCGCGGCGACCTGTGGTGGAAGCCCGGCGACCGATGGCGCCCCGATCTCATCGACCGCTCAGCGCGAGATCCCCGCCCGACTCATCCCGGTCTACCGCCAGGCCGCCGCCGCCTTCGGGCTCGGGGCCGACGGCTGGGCCTGGCTGGCCGCCGTCAATCGCATCGAGACCGACTTCGGCCGCGATCTCTCGACCTCCAGCGCCGGCGCCGTCGGCTGGATGCAGTTCGAGCCGGACACCTGGCGCCAGTACGGGGTCGACGGTAACGGCGACGGTCGGAAGGACCCCTACGACCCGGCCGACGCGATCGACGCCGCCGCACGGTACCTGCGGTCTCTCGGCGCCCCCGGCGACTGGCAGGCGGCGATCCGCGGTTACAACGGCGGGCCTGGCAACGTCCGATCGCCGGTGACGCTCGGCTACTGGCAGAGCGCCGTCACCTATGCGACTGCCTACCTCGGCGGCGCTCCCACGCCCGCTGCGCCCGCCGCACCGGCGGCTTTCGGCGTGTCGTCTCCGGCTGCCGGCGCGGCGGCTCCCGCCCCGGCGACACCCGCCGCTCCCTGCCAGCCGTGCCCGGCGCCCGATCCGGCGCAGGCGCCCGACACCCTCGTCGCGTATGACCCGGCCGGCGTCCCCGACGCCCACGGCGGCCGAGGCTTCACCGCCGGCCCCGGCACGGTCTACACGGTCGGGCAGGAGCCGCAGATCGCTCAGCGACTCGACGCCCTCGGCCGCGCCCTCCACCTTCGCCTGATCGGGATCTCCGGATACCGCACCCCGGCCCATTCGCTCGCCGTCGGCGGGTTCGCCGAGGATCCCCACACCCGGGGAGCGGCGTCAGACACGCCGGGGACCGAGACGATCCCGGAGAGCACCCTCGAGCGGTTCGGCCTGACCCGCCCGTTTCCCGGAGCCGCCGAGGCCGACCACATCCAGCTGCTCGGCACCGCTGCCGCCGGCGCCGCGACCGCCGCCGCCCTGCCGTCTGACCAGTGCTCCGGCGCCGGCGCCGTACCCCTCGCCCCCGGCGACCGGGCCCAGATCGAGCCTGACGGGCGAGCGGCCGCCCCGGCTAGCGCTCCGCCTGCGGTCCGGGCGATGATCGCCGCCGGCAACCAGTTGATCGGCAAGCCCTACGTCTACGGCGGCGGACATGCCGACTTCGGCCTCGCCGCCGGATACGACTGCTCGAGCAGCGTCAGCTGGGCCCTCCACGGCGCCGGCTACCTCACCGCCCCCGAGGACTCGACGACGCTCGAGGGGTTCGGCCGCCCCGGCGCCGGCCTCTGGGTCACGATCTACGCCGATCCCGGCCACACCTTCGTCTACGTCGCCGGCATCCGTCTCGACACCAGCCCCCAGGCCGGGGACGGGCACTACACCCAGCCAGGACCGCGCTGGCGTCCGGCCAGCCGCTCGACGGCCGGGTTCGTCGTCCGCCACCCGCCCGGCCTGTGACCGCCGGCTCGAACAGGAAGAGATTCGGCGCACCCGCTACCCGGGACCTCACGGCCGGCGCGCGTCTCCTCGCCGCCTTGCGCCTCGGCGCTGCCGCGGCTCGCGTCGCCGCGCCGACCCGCGCCGCCCCGCCGGCCCGCGCCGCCCCGCCGACCCGCGCTGCCGCCCCGGCGCGCGTCGCCGCCCCGCCGGCCCGGGCCGCCCCGCCGACCCGCGCTGCCGCCCCGGCGCGCGTCGCCGCGCCGGCCCGAGCCGCCCCGCCGGCCCGCGCTGCCCCGCCGGCCCGCGCCGCCCCGCCGACCCGCGCTGCCGCCCCGGCGCGCGTCGCCGCGCCGGCCCGAGCCGCCCCGCCGGCCCGCGCCGCCCCGCCGGCCCGCGCCGCCCCGCCGGCCCGTGTCGCCGCCCCGACCCGCGTCGCCGCCCCGACCCGCGCCGCCGCAGCGGCCCTGTCGGTCGCCGCGACCGTCTCGGTGGCCGGCGTCCTCGACCGCGGTTCCGGCCGAGCCAGGCCTGTCCCGCCGGGGCGGCCGCCGGTGGTCGTCGTCGGTGCGGCGCCGCGCCCGCCGACCTCCGCCGGTCGGGCGCCGGGCGCCGCCCCGGCGTCCGTACCCGGCCCGGCCGAGGTCAGCCGGGTGTTCGTCGCCGCCTACGTCGCCTTCCTCTACGGCCGCCTCGGCCCCGCCGGCCTGCCCTCGGCCAGCGCCTTCGTCCGCCATCAGGCCGCCGCCGTCCACCCCGACCCGCCCGCCGCCGTCCGCGCCGCTGCCGATCCCCGGCTCGCCAGCCTCCGGGTGTTCCCGGCCGGTCCGATCCGTGCCGGCGCGGTCGCCGTGATCGACGATGGGGCAGCCGTGTACGAGCTGACCCTCGAGCTCCGGCGCCGCCCGGCCGGCTGGACGGTCATCGGCCTCGGCGAGACCAGCTAGGGTCCTGCCGATGGCCGATCGCCGCGTCGAGCATCTCCTGATCGGCGGCGGCATCGCCGGTGCAACCGCGGCCGCGACGCTCCGCCAAGCCGGCGCCCGCGGGTCGATACTCCTCGTCGGGCGCGAGCTCGACGCCCCGTATCACCGCCCTCCCGTCTCCAAGGGATACCTCCGCGGGAGCGAGACCCGGGAGCAGACGCTCGTCCATCCGGCCGACTGGTGGGAGGCGCACGACGTCGAGTTGCTTACCCGGACGAGCGTCATGGAGATCGACCAGGACACCCGGACGGCCAAGCTCTCCAACAAGGAGACGATCGAGTTCGCCACCGGCCTGATCGCCACCGGCGCCATGGTGCGCCGGCTCGCCGTAGCCGGGACCGAGCTCGATGGGATCCACTACCTCCGGGCCCTGGCCAACGCCGACGCCGTGCGTCGCGACGTCGAGCATGCCGATCGCGTCGTTCTGATCGGCGGCTCCTACATCGGCTGCGAAGTCGCCGCCTCGCTGACCGAGCTCGGCAAGCGCTGCACGATCGTCATGCAGGAGGCGCTCACCCTCGAGCGCCATTTCGGCGGACGCGCCGGCAGCTTCTTCCAGCGCGTGCTCGAGGAGCACGGCGTCGACGTCGTCGGCCCCGACGAGGTCGAGCGCTTCGAGGGCGACGGACGCGTCCAGCGAGTGATCACCAAGGGCGGCCGCGAGCTGCCCGCCGATGCGGTGATCTGCGGCGTCGGCGTCATCCCCGACGTGATGCTCGCCCGCAAGTCCGGCCTCGAGCTCGGGAGCCTGGGCGGCGTTCGGGCGAGCGTCCGCCTCGAGACGAGCATGCCCGACCTCTACGCTGCCGGCGACATGTGCGAGTACGAGTCGGTCGTCCACGGTCGGGTGATGCGCATCGAGCACGAGGACGTGGCCGCCGAGCAGGGCCGGACCGCCGCCGCCAACATGCTCGGGCTCAGCCCGGCGCACCACACCGCCCTGCCCTACTTCTTCTCCGACCTGTCGGACTGGGTCTCGCTCGAGTACGTCGGCCCGGCCCCCTCCTGGGATGAGGAGATCATCCGCGGGTCGCTCGAGGCCGGCGACTTCACCATGTTCTACCTCCGCGACCGCCGCGTCCTCGCCGCCCTCACCGTCGGCCGTCCGGCCGACCTCGACCAGGCGCGCCGGCTGATCGTCGCCGGCTCCCAGCTGACCGAGCCCGAGATCGAGGCCTTAGCCGCGGCTTAACCCCTCGGCTCTACGCTGGACGCCATGCGCCACCGCCCGGTCAATGCCCTACTGGCTGCCCTCCTCTGCACCGGCGGGCTGATCATGACCGGGGTCGTGGCGCTGATCGTGCCGATCGCCCAGGTCCACGACTCGGCAACGCTCTCCGGCTTCACCTCGCTCAGTGGTCACGCCCGGATCAGCGCGCTGGCCAACGAACTCGCCCACACAGTTGACCCGGTGGCCTACTTCGTCTTCGCGCTCGCCCTCGCCGCCGTCGCCCTCCTCCGTGGCCGGCCGCGGGTCGCCGTCGTCGTACCGCCGACCATGCTCCTCGCCAGCGCGACCACCGAGCTGCTCAAGCCGCTCGTCGGCCACCCCCGCAACTCCGACTGGCTGAGCGCCGGCGGGCAGATCAACGTCGCATCCTGGCCGAGCGGCCACGCCACCGCTGCGATGATGGTCGCCCTCTGCGCCGTCCTCGTCGCCCCTCGTTTCCTGCGCCCCCTCGCCGCTCTCCTCGGCACCGGGCTCGCCGTCGGCGTCAGCTATTCGATCCTCGTCCTCGGCTGGCACTTCCCCAGCGACGTCCTCGGCGGCTTCCTCGTCGCCAGCACCTGGGTGTCGCTGGCCCTGGCCGGTCTCTGGGCCGCCGAGCGGCGCTGGCCCGAGCGAACGGCCCGGCGCGTCCTCGAGCGCGTCGCGTCCACCGGCTTCGGCGAGCTCTTCGCGCCGGCCGCGCTGCTCGCCGCGACCTTCGGCGCCGCCCTCGCCGTGCTCGCGGTCCGCGGCCGCCTGGTCGAGACCTACGGCGCCGCCCATCTCTCCTTCGTCGCCGGCGCCCTGGCCATTGCCGCCCTTCCTGCGCTCCTGGCCACCGGCATGGCAGTCGCCCTCCGGCGCTGAGTCTCAGCCGGGGGGCGCGCCTCAGCCGGGGGGCGCGCCTCAGCCGGGGGGCGCGCCTCAGCCGGGGGGCGCGCCTCAGCCGGGGGGGGCGCGCCTCAGCCGGGGGAGCGCGGCTCAGCCGGGAGGAGCGCGTCTCAGCCGGAGGAGCGCGAGCGCCCCGGCTCCCAGAGCGGCTCCTCGGAGCCGTTGGCGCCGCGGGCGAGGATGAAGAGGAGATCTGACAGCCGGTTGAGGTAGCGCACAACCTCCGGACCGGCCTCCCGTCCCAGCCCGATCGTCCGGCGCTCGGCCCGGCGGCAGACCGTCCGGCAGACGTGGAGCTGGGCGGCGGCCGCGGTGCCGCCCGGGAGGATGAACGACTTCAGCGGAGCCAGCGTGTCGTTGACCTCGTCGCAGGCCGTCTCCAGCCAGGCGACCTGCTCCGGTGCCACGCGCAGGCGCTCGCGCTCCCCGCCCGCCGGGACTGCCAGGTCGGCGCCGACGTCGAAGAGGTCGTTCTGCACGGTCCGCAGCCACGCCGCGTACCGCGGCGGAAGGTCCCGGCAGGTCAGCGCGACGCCGATCTGGGCGTTCAGCTCGTCGACCGCTCCGTAGGCCTCGATCCGCGGATGCGTCTTCGGCACCCGGCTCATGTCGCCGAGGTGGGTCTCCCCACCGTCGCCGAGCTTCGTGTAGATCCGGGTCAGGTTGACGGTCACGACGCGAGTCTGACACAGCTCGCCCGCGGTCGCCGCCCTCCGCCCGGCGCGACCGGCCCGCGTCCGCCCGATCGCGTAGGATGCAGCGCGATATCGGTCGGTGGTCATGGGAAGCCCGGTGCGAATCCGGCGCGGACCCGCCACTGTGAACGGAAGCCATTGCCAGCCGCACGCGCCCCGCGCGGTCACTGATCGAGAACGATCGGGAAGGCCGCGGCCGGCATTCCGTGAGCCAGGAGACCTGCCTCCGACCACCAGCCGAATAGCCCTCGTGGAAAGGGGTGGCTCATGCCTACCGTCCTCTCGCGTTCCGTTCTCGGAGCGATCTTCGTCATCCTCCTCGCCGGTCCCGGGATCGTCCAGGCGGCGACCACCATCGGGCCCGTGGGCGTCCGGGTCGAGGGAACGAGCTCGACGATCCTCCCGCTGACCAACGTCTACACCGTGCTCGGTAGCTACACCCCGGTCGGCAAGTCCACCGCCTGCCCCGGTACGAGCGCCGCCGAGGCGCTCGATCTGGCCACCCTGCCCCTGGCCGCCGGCACCACCGGCGGATGGGACGGAACGTTCGACTCCGGCCTCGGCGACTACTTCGTCAACGTGATCGGTGGCGAGAAGCACCACGGTGACGGGACCTACTGGAGCTTCTGGTGGGACCACGCGCAGGCCGGGTCCGGGATCTGCGGCCAGCCGCTCAGCCCGGGCGACCAGATCCTGTTCTTCCCCGATTGCTTCGCCAACTGCCCGGCCGGCTTCGTCTCGCCCCGGGTCCTCGGCCTCACCGCCTCGGCGACCGTCGCCCAGAAGGGAGAGGCGGTCACCTTCACCGTGACGTCGTACGGCACTGACCTCGCGGCCGATCCGGGCTCCCCGGTCAGCGGAGCGACCGTGTCCGGCGGGGGATCCACCGCTACGACCGCGGCCAACGGACAGGCGATGCTGACCTTCCCGAACGTCGGCAGCTTCGCCGTGCAGGCCAGCGCCCCGAATTCGGTCCGGACGGAGACCCGCACGGTCTGCGTCCACGACGGCAACGACGGCACCTGCGGCACCGCCGCCCCGGCCGGAACCACCCCGTCGCCGACCCCCTCCACCAGCGCGCCGTGCGTCCACCACGGCGACGACGGCCTCTGCGGCACGATCGACCGCACGCCGCCGCGCGGGCACCTCTCGATCGCCGAAGGCACCCGGTTCAGCCACGGCCACGGCCCTCGTACGATCGTCGGCCACGTCGACGCCGACGCCTCCGGCCTGCGCGACGTCCTCCTGCGCCTGACCCGGGTCGTCACCCACCGCCGCTGCGACGCCTACAGCGCGACCCACCGCAAGTGGGCGAAGTCCGCCTGCGGGGTGTCCCACGCCCCGTCGTTCTCGGTCGGCAGGAGCGCGAGCTTCGCCTACCTGCTGCCGCAGGCGCTCGCCCGCGGGCGCTACACGGTCGACGTCGAGGCGATCGACGCCGCCGGCAACCACGATGCCCCGGCCCCCGCGCGCAACCAAATCGTCTTCCGCGTGGCCTAGCAGTGCAACCCCGGGCCACCAGGCGGCGCCGCCGGTCGGCGAAGGCCGGCGTCCGCCCGCGCATTGTCGCAGCGGCAGCGGCAGCGGCAGCGGCCGCGGTCGCCGGCCTGCTGCTCGCCGGCTGCGGCCTCGGGCCCGGAGGGACGCCGTCCGGGGTCGAGCTGACGGTCACCCGCGACTTCGGGGCCACCAGCCTCAGCGAGCGCAGCGCCCCGGCGATCCACGGCAAGGACACCGCGATGCGCCTGCTCGAGCGCAACGCCCGGGTCGACACGACCTTCGGCGGCGGCTTCGTCGCCTCGATCGACGGCCTCGCCGGCGGCCGGGAGGCCGGCCGGCCGGTCGACTGGTTCTACTACGTCAACGGGATCGAGGCCTCCCGCGGGGCGGCGGCGACCCTCCTCCACAACGGCGACCACGTCTGGTGGGATCGCCACGACTGGGGGGCGGCGATGGCCGTCCCGGCGGTCGTCGGCGCCTTCCCCGAGCCGTTCCTCCACGGCGGCGGCGGCAAGCGCCTCCCGGTGCGGATCGAGTGCATCGACCCGGCGAGCTCCGCCTGCGGCCGCGTATCCCACGCGCTGACCTCACGTGGCATCCCCGCCGCCCGGGGCGGGCTCGGCCTGGCCGAGAAGGATCAGTCGCTGCGCGTGCTGGTCGGGACCTGGCCCCGGCTGCGCGACGACCTCGCCGCCCGCCGGCTCGAGACCGGGCCGGCGGCGAGCGGCGTGTTCGCCCGGATCGCGGCCGACGGGCGCTCGCTCGTACTGCTCGACGCCCGCGGCGGCGCCGTCCGCACCCTCGGACCCGGGAGCGGCCTGGTCGCGGCGACCCGCTACGGCGGCGCCCCGCCGGTGTGGCTCGTCACCGGGACCGACGACGCCGGCGTCGCCTCCGCGGCCCGGGCCTTCGAGCCCGGCGCCCTCCACGACCGCTTCGCCCTGGCCGTGGCGCAGGACGTCGGCGTGCCCCTCCCGGTGGCCGGCCGATGACCGGCGGGCTGACCCTGGCCTACCGGCGGCGGGCGAGCCCGCTCCACGCGGCGCGCGCGGCCGCCGGCGGCGTCTACTGCGTCGGGCTCGTGCTCTGCGCGCTCGTCCTCGTCAACCCCGTCGAGCTGCTCGCCGTGCTCGCCGCCGTGCTCGCCGCCGCCCGCCTCGCCGGCGTCGGCGCCGAGATCCGCCGAGCCGTGCTGCCGATGCTCGTCCTCGTCCTCGCGATCGCCGCCCTCAACGCCGTGATCAGCCGCAACGGCCTGACCGTCGTCGCCCGGCTCGGCGAGCTGCCGCCGTTCGGCCAGATCGACATCACCCTCGAGGCCCTCGTCTACGGGGCGGTGCTCGGCCTCCAGCTGCTCCTCGCCGTGTTCGTCGCCATGCTGGCCACCGCCGCCGTCAACCCCGACGAGCTCCTGCGCGGCTTCCGCCGCCTCTCGCTCCGCTCGGCGCTGACCGCCGCCCTGGCCACCCGCCTGGTCCCGCTGCTTGCAGCCGACGGCCGCCGGCTGGCCGACGCCCAGCGCTGCCGTCCGCCCGAGCTGCGCCGCGGCCGCGTGGCGATCGTCCGCGCCGTGGCCACCGGGGCCCTCGACCGCGCCCTCGACGTCGCCGCCACGCTCGAGGTTCGCGGCTACGCGCTCGGCGGCCGCCCGCCGCGCGACCGCCGGCCCTTCTCCCGCCACGACCTCGCCTTCACCGCCGCCGGCGTGGGCCTCGTCGCCCTCGCCGCCGGCGCCAAGCTCGCCGGCCTCGCCGCATTCAGCGCCGACCCGACCGTCCGGATCGCCACCGGTCCCGGCGAGCTCGCCCTGGCCGCGGCGCTCGTCCTCACCGCCCTGGCCCCCTTCGCCAACCGCCGAGGCATCGACCCGTGAGCGCGCTCGTCTTCGACGCGGTCAGCTACACCTACCCCGAGGCCGGCAGGCCCGCCCTGCGCGATGTCAGCTTCGCCGTCGAGGCCGGCGAGTTCTGCGTCGTCGCCGGCCTCTCGGCCGGCGGCAAGTCGACCGTCCTGCGCGCCGCCTGCGGCCTCGTGCCCCACTTCCACGGCGGCGAGTTCGCCGGGCGGGTCACCGTCGGCGGGCTCGACACCCGCGAGCACGGCCCGGGCGGGATCGCCGCCGTGGCCGGAACCCTGTTCCAGGACCCGGAGACCCAGATCCTGATGGGCACCGTCCGGGCCGAGCTCGCTTTCCCGCTCGAGAATCGCGGCCACGGCGCCACGGCGGTCGCCCGCGGGGTGGAGGAGGCGGCTCTCGCCCTCGGCATCGAGCGGCTGCTCGAGCGCACGACGCGCGAGCTGAGCGGCGGCGAGCTCCAGCGCGTCGCCCTCGCCGCCGCCCTCGCCGGCCGGCCCGAGCTCGTCCTCCTCGACGAGCCGACCTCCCAGCTGGACCCGGTCGCCGGCGACGAGCTGATCTCCCTGCTGCGCCGACTCAACGAGCAGTGGGGCACGGCGGTGGTGATGATCGAGCACCGGCTGGAGCGCTGCCTGTCGGCCGCCGACCGGGTGCTCGTGTTGGCCGACGGCGCCGTCGCCTGCGACGCGCCGCCCGGCGCCTTCCTCGAATGGGCGGCCCAGTCCGCGCCGGCCCTCCAGACGCCGGGCGCCCGCCTCTTCCAGTGCGCCGGGATGCGCCCGCCCCCGGCCGGAGTCAAGGAGGCGCGGGCCACCCTGCGCGCCCACGGCCTGCTGGCCGAGCCCCGCCCGGCCGCGCCCCGCCCGACGGCGCCGCCAGGCGCTGCTGCTCCCGAGAGAAACCGCAAGAGCAGGCGGCGCGCCCAGTCCGAAGCGGCGCTCTGCTTCGACGGCGTCTGGCACGAGCTGGCCGACGGGCCGGCGATCCTCCGCGGCGTCGACCTGGCCGTCGCGCCCGGCGAGACGGTCGCGCTGATGGGGCGAAACGGCGCCGGGAAGTCGACCCTCCTGCGCCACGCCCAAGGCCTCAGCCGGCCGACCCGCGGCCGGGTCGAGCGCGCCGGGCGCGTCGCCCTCCTGCTCCAGGACCCCGGCGACTATCTCCTGGCCGAGCGCGTCGCCGACGAGCTCGGCCCCCCGGCGCTCGCCGCCGCCGGTCTCGAGGCGCTCGGCGAGCGCCACCCCCGCGATCTCAGCGGCGGCGAGCGCCAGCGGCTCGCCCTGGCCATCGTCGCCGGCGACGACCCGGCGCCGGCCGCCGTCTGCCTCGACGAGCCGACCCGGGGGATGGACCGCGCCGCCAAGGGCGCGCTTGCCGATCGGCTCGGCGGCGTCGCCGCCGCCGGGTCGGCGGTGATCGTGGCCACCCACGACGCCGAGTTCGCCGCCGCCTTCGCCCGGCGGGTCGTCCTCATGGCCGACGGCCGGGTGATCGCCGACGGCCCGGTCGGCGAGATCCTCAGCGGCGGCTGGTACTTCGCGACCGAGACCGCGCGGATCCTCGGCGGCGAGGACGCCGCCCTGCTTCCCGAGGCCGGCGGCGCGCTCCTGCGCCGCCGGCTGACCGAGTGCGCCCCGCGCTGGGGGGCCGAGCTCGCATGATCGGCTGGCCGCTGGCCTCGTTCCTCATTCTGGCGCTCGCCCTGACCGCCGGCTTCGTCTGGTACGAGCGGACCCGACCGTCCTCCCGGGTGCTCGCCCTGGTGGCCACGCTCGCCGGCCTGGCCGCGCTCGGCCGCGTCGCCTTTGCCGCCCTCCCCGACATCAAGCCGACGACCGACATCGTGCTCCTCGCCGGCTACGTGCTCGGCGGGGCCCCCGGCTTCGCGGTCGGCGCGGTCGGCGCGCTGACCTCTAACTTCTTCTTCGGCCAGGGCGGGTGGACGCCGTGGCAGATGCTCGCCTGGGGGCTGATCGGGCTCGGCGGGGCCGGCCTCGGCCGGCTGAGCCGGCGGCGCCTCGGCCGCGTGCCGCTCGCCGCCGCCTGCGGCCTCGCCGGGCTCGTGTTCGGGGTGATCCTCAACTTCTCGACCTGGGTCACCTTCACCGGCGACCTGACCTTCGACCACTATCTGGTCATCTCCGGCTCGGCCCTGCCCTTCGATCTCGCCCACGCGATCGGCAACGTCGCCTTCTGCCTCGCCTTCGGCCCGGCCTTCGTCCGCGCCCTGCTGCGCTTTCGCGCTCGTATGGAGATCCGCTGGGTGCCGCTGGCCGGGGCGCTGCTCGTCCTCGCCCTCGCCGCGCCGCTCGCCCTGGCCGCCGGGCCGCTCGCCCGCGAGGTCGGCTACCTGACCCGGGCCCAGAACGGCGACGGCGGGTTCGGCGGGGCGCCGGGGCAGTCGTCGACCCAGCTCTACACCTCGTGGACCGTGCTCGGCCTGGCCGCCGCCGGGCGCGACCCCCGCCGGGTGGCGCGCGCCGGACGCTCGCCGGTCGACTACATCCTGGCCAACACGCGGAGCCTGGCCGGGACCGGGGACGTCGAGCGGACGCTCCTCGCACTCGGCGCCGCCGGGGTCACCCCGCCGCGGTCGATGCTCGCCCGGCTGGCCGCCGCCCAGGCCCGCGACGGGTCCTTCGGCCACCTGGTCAACCTGACCGCCTTCGGGATCCTCGGGCTCCGGGCGGCCGGGCGGCCGGCGCGCGAGCGTCAGATCCGCCACGCCCTCGGCTGGCTGGCCCAGCAGCAGAACGCCGACGGCGGCTTCAACTTCGCCGGACGCGGCTCGAGCAGCGGGATCGACGACACCGCCGGCGCGCTCGAAGGTCTCGTCGCCGGCGGGGCCCGCAGCGGCGGGCGCGCCGCCCAGCGCGCGGCCGCCTTCCTGGCCGCCCGCCAGAACCCGGACGGCGGCTTCCCGCTGACGCCGGGCGGCGAGTCGAACGCCCAGTCGACCGCCTTCGCGATCCAGGGCATGCTGGCCGCCGGACGCGATCCCGGGCATCTGCGCCACGGCTCGGCCTACGGCTTCCTGCGTTCGCTGACCGATGCCGCCGGGGCCGTCCACTACTCGGCGGGGAGCGCCCAGTCGCCGGTCTGGGTCACCGGCCAGGCCGTCGCCGCCCTCGCCCACCGGCCGCTGCCGATCCGGCCCGGCGGGTGACCACCGCCGCCCGCGCGCCGGCCGGCAGGAAGACGCCTGCGGCTCGAAGCGATCCGGGCGCTCGCGGCCCGGGAGCGGGCCGACGGCTTCCCGCCCGGTGGTCGCCGTGGCCAACTGTCTAGGCTGTCGGCCGTGCGCGTGGGCGTCCCAAAGGAGACCGCCGACGGGGAGCGCCGGGTCGCGCTCGTCCCCGAGGTGGTCCGCAAGCTGACCGGGCGCGGCCTCGAGGTCGTCGTCGAGGCGGGGGCCGGGGCCCGGGCGATCATCCCCGACGCGCTCTACGAGGGTGCCGGAGCGACGATCGGCGGCGCGCCGGAGGTCTGGGGAGCCGACGTGGTCGTCAAGGTCGCCGCTCCGAGCGCCGAGGAGATCGCCCAGCTCGGCAAGGGCAGTCTCCTGGTCGGCTTCCTCGCGCCGCTGACCAGCCCGGCCACGACCCGGGCGCTGGCCGACGCCGGGGCGACCGCCTTTGCGATGGAGGCCATCCCGCGGATCTCCCGCGCCCAGTCGATGGACGCCCTCTCCTCGCAGAGCAACGTCGCCGGCTACCGGGCGGCGCTGCTCGGGGCCGAGAAGATGGGCCGCTTCTACCCGATGCTGATGACGGCCGCCGGGACGATCCCCCCGGCCAAGGTGCTCGTCCTCGGCGCCGGCGTCGCCGGCCTCCAGGCGCTGGCCACCGCGCGCCGGCTCGGGGCGCAGACGACGGGCTACGACGTACGCCCCGAGGTCGCCGAGCAGGTCCAGTCGCTCGGGGCCAAGTGGCTCGATCTGGGCATCGACGCCGCCGGCGAGGGCGGCTACGCCCGGGAGCTGACCGACGAGGAGAAGTCCCAGCAGCAGCAGGCGCTGACCGACGCGATCAAGGGCTTCGACGTCGTCATCACCACCGCTCTCGTCCCCGGTCGCCCGGCGCCGCGCCTGGTCACCGCCGAGGCGGTCGAGGGGATGAAGGCGGGCAGCGTGATCGTCGACCTGGCCGGCGAGTCCGGCGGCAACTGTGAGCTGACCGAGCCGGGGGAGACCACGATCAAGCACGACGTGACCATCGTCAGCCCGCTCAACCTCCCGGCCGAGATGCCCGAGCACGCCTCCCAGCTCTACGCCCGCAACGTGCAGTCGCTGATCGAGCTGTTCCTCGGCGAGGACGGCGAGCTCGCGCTCGACTGGGACGACGCGATCATCGCCGGCGCCTGCATCGTCCGCGACGGCGAGATCGTCCACGACCGGGCCCGCGCCGTCGTCGAGGCAGCCGCCTGATGCTGATCACCAACCTCGCGATCCTCGTCCTCGCCGGCTTCGTCGGCTTCGCGGTGATCTCCAAGGTCCCGAACACCCTGCACACCCCGCTGATGAGCGGCACCAACGCGATCCACGGGATCGTCGTGCTCGCCGGACTGCTCGTCGTCGGGCTCTCGGCCAACGACCTGTTCAACAAGGTGATCCTCGTCATCGCGATCGCCTTCGGCACGATCAACGTGGTCGGCGGCTTCCTCGTCACCGACCGGATGCTCGGGATGTTCAAGCGCAAGCCCGAACCGGTGGCGGCGGTCGAGGAGAAGCCCGGGCCGAAACCGGTGTCCGAGCCGACGATGGCCCCGGCAGCGCCGGTGGATTCTTCGGAGCAGGATTCGGCAGCGGCGGCCACCGCTCCGCCGGCAGAGGAGGAGCCCGCAGCCGGGACGACGGACGCTCCGACGGCGGCCGAGCCGGCGCCCGACGGGGCGGCCGAGCCGCAAGCTCCGGCGCCGCCGGAGCCGAAACGGCGGTCGGAGGGATGATCGCGACGAGCTTCCTGCACGACGCGAACCTGATCGCCGTCCTCTACATCCTCGCGTTCGGCCTCTTCATCTACGGGCTCAGCGGGCTCACCGGTCCGGCCACGGCGGTGCGCGGCAACCGGATCGCCGCGGCCGGCATGGCGATCGCCGTGGTGGCGACGCTGCTCTTCCCCCAGACCGGCAACTGGGGCCTGATCGTGATCGGCGTGGCGATCGGAACGGCGATCGGCGTGCCGGCGGCCCGGCAGGTGAAGATGACGGCGATGCCGCAGATGGTGGCTCTGTTCAACGGGGTCGGCGGCGGCGCGGTCGCCCTCGTCGCCTGGTCGGAGTTCCGCAACTCCCACGGCTTCTCGGGCGGGATCCCGCTCTACGTGGCGATCTTCTCGCTGTTTGCGGCGATCATCGGCTCGGTCTCCTTCTGGGGCTCGAACATCGCCTTCGCCAAGCTCCAGGCGCTCCTCCCGGGCCGGCCGATCACGCTCGGCCGCCTCCAGCAGCCGGTCAACGGGCTGCTCGCCGCCGGGGCCGTCGCCTGCGCGGTGATCCTCGCCAACGGCTCACACGCGGAGGGGCTCTTCGTGCTGATGCTGGTCCTCGCCGCCCTGCTCGGCAACTTCGTGGTGCTGCCGATCGGCGGCGCCGACATGCCGGTGGTGATCTCGCTGCTCAACGCGATGACCGGGCTCTCGGCGGCGGCGACCGGCGTGGCGCTCAACAACACGGCGCTGATCGTCGCCGGGATGATCGTCGGGGCCTCGGGCACGATCCTCACCAACCTGATGGCCGCCGCGATGAACCGCTCGATCCCCGGGATCGTCGCCGGCGGCTTCGGCGGCGGCGGCGTCGTCGAGGGGGCGACCGGGGCCGGCGAGCACGCCGGGACGGTCCGCTCGACGAGCGCCGCCGACGCGGCGATCCAGCTCAACTACGCTCGCCAGGTCGTCATCGTCCCCGGGTACGGCATGGCGGTCGCCCAGGCCCAGCACGCCGTGCGCGAGCTCTCGAAGGAGCTCGAGAAGCGCGGGGTCGAGGTCAAGTACGCGATCCACCCGGTCGCCGGCCGGATGCCCGGCCACATGAACGTCCTCCTCGCCGAGGCCGACGTCCCCTACGAGCAGCTGCGGGAGATGGACGACATCAACCCGGAGTTCTCGCGGACCGACGTGTCGCTCGTCATCGGGGCCAACGACGTGACCAACCCGGCGGCGAAGAACACCGCCTCGTCGCCGATCTACGGCATGCCGATCCTCGAGGTCTCCGATTCCCAGTCGGTGATCGTGATCAAGCGCTCGATGAACCCCGGGTTCGCCGGGATCGAGAACGAGCTCTACTACGACCCGAAGACGTCGATGCTCTTCGCCGACGCGAAGTCCGGCGTCGCGGAGATCACCGCCGAGCTGACCCAGCTCTGAGCTCTCGGGGCCGGGGCGGGGCCCCTTGGATTGGCGGCTAGACCGCCGGGCGGCGGTGGAGCTCGAGCGAGATGCCGCCGACGAAGGCGAGCACGAGGAGGCCGGGGAGGAGGACGCCGAGGACGCCGGTCGACGCCGTGGCGGTCACCGGGGCACTCGTCGCCGGCGCGGCGGCCGCGGTGGCCGGGGTCGAGGTCGAGGCCGAGTTGGCGGTCGGGGTCGGGGTCGGGGTGGCGCTAGCCGAGGCTGGGGTGGAGGCGCCGGCCGGCGGAGTGGAGGCGGCCGCCGCCGGGGCATGGCCCGAGGTGGACGCCGCCGGCCGGGCCTGGCAGGCGCCGTGGCGGCGCTGCGCCTCGAGCTTGCGGATGGCGGTGATCTCGGCGGCCGTGGCGGCCGACGGGGAGACGCCGAGCGCCGCGGCGACCGCGGTGCTCAGTCGTGGGGCGTGGCCGTCGAGACCCGCGCGGAGGGTGAGCGTCCGCTGGTCGGCGGCGGGGAGGTTGGACAGGCAGCCCCGGAGGCTCGCGACGAGGCCGGGGACGCTCGCGTTGTCGGGGGCGGTGAAGGCGCCGGAGGCGGCGGCTCGCGCCGGGCGGGGGGACAGGGCGACGAAGAAGGCGCCGGCGAAGGCGAGGGCCAGCGCCGCGAGGATCGCGCAGAACAGGCCGGTCCGGCCGGGCATGGGAAGGGAGTCGGGCTTCATCGGGGGACGGTCCGCGCATCGCGCCCGGCGGTGGCGGGGGCGATGGTTCCCGGCGTGCGAACCGTATCGGCGGCGGGGCCCGGTCGCTGAAGGGGAGCTGCGCTGCCCTGGACCGCTGGTCTGGAAGACTGCGGGCGTGATTGCCCGATCCGCGGCGCTCGAGGCTCTGGCCGGCGAGCGCTTCGACGTCGTCGTCGTTGGCGGCGGCATCACCGGCGCCGGGGTGGCCCTCGACGCGGCCACCCGCGGCTACAGCGTGGCCCTGCTCGAGCAGCGCGACTACGCCTCGGGCACCTCGAGCCGGTCGAGCAAGCTCGTCCACGGCGGCCTTCGCTACCTCCAGAACTTCGATCTCGGGCTCGTCCGCGAGGCGCTGCTCGAGCGGCAGCTCCTGGTCGCGCTCGCGCCGCACCTGGTCCACCCGCTCCCGCTCGTGGTCGCCGCCTTCGAGGGGGCCCATCCCGACCGGCTGGTCGGCGTCGGGCTGAACCTCTACGACGTCATGTCGGTCGAGCGGCGCCGGCGGCGCGGGCGCCGGGCGCGGGGCGGCGACGAGGAGGGCGGCGTGGACGCGAGCTGGAGCCCCGAGCGCCACCGGATGATCACCGGGGCCGAGGTCGTCGAGCTCGTGCCGGCGCTGGCCGAGCGCGACCCGACCTCGGGCTACCTGTTCTACGACTGCCAGACCGATGACGTCCGCCTCGTCCTCACCGTCCTCGGCGAGGCCGAGCGCTTCGGCGCGGTCTGCGCCAACCGCCTGCGCGTGATCGAGCTCGTCGAGCACGGCGGCCGTGCGGTCGGCGTCCGGGCCGAGGACGGCGAGACCGGAGCGGAGATCGTCGTCCGCGCGCCCAATGTCGTCAACGCCACCGGAGTGTGGGCCGACCAGCTGCGGCCGGGCGAGCTCCTCGACGAGGCCGAGCTGCCCCGGATCCGTCCGAGCCGGGGGACCCACATCACTCTCGACCAGGACGATCTGCCGCTCCGCGCCGGGGCGATCGTCCCAGCCGGCGGCGGGCGGACGATCTTCGCGCTGCCGTGGCTCGGCCGGGCCCTGATCGGGACGACCGACAACAACTACGACGGCCCGCTCGACCGGGTCGCGCCCTCGGGCGAGGACGTCGACTACCTGCTCACCGCGGTCAACGAGTTCTTCGGCGCCGGGCTACGCCCGGGCGACATCACCGGCGCCTACGCCGGGGTCCGCCCGCTGATCTCGACCGGCGATGCCAAGAAGTCGGTCGACATCTCGCGCAAGGCCGAGCTGTACGAGACCTCGAGCGGGATGATCACGATCACCGGCGGCAAGCTCACGACCTGGCGGCGGATGGCGAAGATGACGGTCGACCGGATCGTCCTGCGCGACGTCCTCGACGCGCCCTGCCGGACCCACGAGATCGCGCTCGGCCAGGCCATCGACGCCGACGACCTGCCCCGGGTCCCCGGCGTCGCCGCCGAGTCCTACACGGCCCTGGCCGGGCGCTACGGCTACGCGGCAACCGAGGTGCTGCGGATCGCCGCCGACCGGGCCGAGCTGGCCGAGCCGATCGTCGCCGGCCAGCCCGACCTCCTGGCCGAGGTCGTCCAGGCCGCGCGCCGCGAGCAGGCGGCGAGCGTCGGCGACGTCATGCTCCGGCGGACCCGGCTCGGACTGATCGCCGCGCGGGGGCTCGCCGACGGTCCGGCCGAGCGGGTCGCCGCGGCGCTCCGCCCCGAGCTCGGCTGGGACGCGGCGCGGGCGGCGGCGGAGGTCGACCGCTTCCGTGAAGAGGCGCAGGCCGAGGGCATCGTCGTCGCGGCCGATTGATGGAGGTCGACCGGCAGCCCCCGGTGGCGGAGCTCGCGCTGAGGGCCGGCGGACGCCGCGTACTCCTCGGCCGCTCGGCATGGCTGATGGGGGTCGTCAACGCGACGCCGGACTCGTTCTCGGACGCCGGGCGCTACCCGACGCTCGACTCGCGCGTCGCGCTGGCCGCCGAGCTCGTCGCGGCCGGGGCGAGGATAATCGACGTCGGCGGCGAGTCGGCCACGACCAACCGGCCGCCCGTCGAGGTCGGGGTGGAGATCGACCGGGTGGTGCCGCTGATCGAGCGTATCGTCGAGCTCGGAGCGATCGTCTCGATCGAGACGTACAAGCCGGCGGTCGCCGCGGCGGCGATCGCGGCCGGCGCCGGCCTCGTCAACGACGTCAGCGGCCTGCGCGACCCCGAGCTCGCCGACGTCTGCGCGGCGACCGGCGCCGGTCTCGTCCTCATGCACACCCGGGCCGCCCCCAGGCAGCGCCTCCAGGATCCGGCGCTCTACCCCGATGTCCTGGCCGACGTGCTCGCCTTCCTCGGCGAGCGGATCGAGCTGGCCCGGTCGCGCGGGGTCGTCTTCGAGCAGCTGGTCCTCGATCCCGGGCCCGACTTCGCAAAGACTCCGGCGCAGACGGTCGAGCTCCTGCGCGGCGCCCGGCGCCTGCACGAGCTCGGCCGACCGATCTTGATGGCGATCTCGCGCAAGGACTTCGTCGGCGCGCTGACCGGGCGGCGGCCGGGCGGGCGCCTGGCCGGGTCGCTGGCCGCGCTGGCCCACGGGCTCGACGTCGGGGCGCAGATCTTCCGGATGCACGACATCGCCGCGGCCACCGACTTCATCGCGGTCCGGAGGGCGCTGCGGGGCGAATTCGAGCTCGCCGCCGACGCGGTGCTGGCCGACGCGCTGCGCTGGGAGCCGCCGTCGGGTCGGTCATGACGACCGCTTCCCTTCGGCGATCGGCGGGTGTACGCTAGGCGGCGCACGAGAGAGGTTCTCGGGCGAGAGGGCGCGCGAGCAGGGGGCTGGCGACGTGAAGGCTGAGGGACGGCAACCGGGCGTGGGGGGGCCGACCGGGGTGAGGCGCCTCCGGCGGGTGGCGGTCCTCGGCGGCGCCCTGGTTACGCTGCTCGCCTGCTTCCCGGGGGTCGCCGCCGCCACGTCGGTGACCAACGTGACGGTGAGCGATGCCCCGCCGTCCGCGGCGGTGGGGGCGAAGACGGTGTACGTCGTGGGGTTTACGACTTCGTCGACGGGGGGGCTGTCGAATGCGGCGGGGAGTCAGATCACGTTGACGTTTCCGGGGGGGACGGATCTGTCGACGGTGTTCAGCTCGGGGGTGCGGGACGCGACGGCGGGGACGATGGTGGGGGCGTGCAGTTCGCCGGTGGGGCTGACGATCACCTGCGGGCTGTTCGGCGGGGCGGCGATCCGGGCGGGTGACGCGGTGGCGGTGACGGTGAACGGCGTGACGAACCCGTTGACGCCGGGGTCCTACTCGCTTTCGGTGTCGACGACGTCGGACACGCCGCCGGTGACCTCGGCGCCGTATACGGTGGTCGGTGGGCACCAGGTGAGCCAGCCGGTGGTGACGGTGTCGCCGGCGTCGGCGGCGGTGGGGGCGAAGACGGTGTACGTCGTGGGGTTTACGACTTCGTCGACGGGGGGGCTGTCGAATGCGGCGGGGAGTCAGATCACGTTGACGTTTCCGGGGGGGACGGATCTGTCGACGGTGTTCAGCTCGGGGGTGCGGGACGCGACGGCGGGGACGATGGTGGGGGCGTGCAGTTCGCCGGTGGGGCTGACGATCACCTGCGGGCTGTTCGGCGGGGCGGCGATCCGGGCGGGTGACGCGGTGGTGGTGACGGTGAACGGCGTGACGAACCCGTTGACGCCGGGGTCCTACTCGCTTTCGGTGTCGACGACGTCGGACACCACGCCGGTGACCTCGGCGCCGTATACGGTGGTCGGTGGGCATCAGGTGAGCCAGCCGGTGGTGACGGTGTCGCCGGCGTCGGCGGCGGTGGGGGCGAAGACGGTGTACGTCGTGGGGTTTACGACTTCGTCGACGGGGGGGCTGTCGAATGCGGCGGGGAGTCAGATCACGTTGACGTTTCCGGGGGGGACGGATCTGTCGACGGTGTTCAGCTCGGGGGTGCGGGACGCGACGGCGGGGACGATGGTGGGGGCGTGCAGTTCGCCGGTGGGGCTGACGATCACCTGCGGGCTGTTCGGCGGGGCGGCGATCCGGGCGGGTGACGCGGTGGTGGTGACGGTGAACGGCGTGACGAACCCGTTGACGCCGGGGTCCTACTCGCTTTCGGTGTCGACGACGTCGGACACCACGCCGGTGACCTCGGCGCCGTATACGGTGGTCGGTGGGCATCAGGTGAGCCAGCCGGTGGTGACGGTGTCGCCGGCGTCGGCGGCGGTGGGGGCGAAGACGGTGTACGTCGTGGGGTTTACGACTTCGTCGACGGGGGGGCTGTCGAATGCGGCGGGGAGTCAGATCACGTTGACGTTTCCGGGGGGGACGGATCTGTCGACGGTGTTCAGCTCGGGGGTGCGGGACGCGACGGCGGGGACGATCGTGGGGGCGTGCAGTTCGCCGGTGGGGCTGACGATCACCTGCGGGCTGTTCGGCGGGGCGGCGATCCCGGCGGGTGACGCGGTGGCGGTGACGGTGAACGGCGTGACGAACCCGTTGACGCCGGGGTCCTACTCGCTTTCGGTGTCGACGACGTCGGACACGCCGCCGGTGACCTCGGCGCCGTATACGGTGGTCGGTGGGCACCAGGTCGGGCAGCCGACGGTCGGCGTGAGCAATGCCAACCCGGGCGCCGCCGCGGTCACCTACACGGTCGCCTTCACGACCTCCTCGACGGGTGGCTTGTCGAACGCAGCGGGGAGTCAGATCAAGCTGACGTTCGCGACGGGAACGGGGCTGGGCAGCGTGACCTCGGCGTCGGTGCGGGACACCACGACGGGCGCGAACGTCGGGGCGTGCGCGACGCCGGTCGGGCAGGTGATCACGTGCGGGCTGTTCGGCGGGGCGGCGATCGCTCCCGGCGACGCCGTCGCGGTGGTCGTGGTCGGCGTGACCAACCCGGGGGGCGGGTCCTACACGGCCTCGGTCTCGACGACGTCAGACACGCCGACCGTCGCCTCGGCGGCCTACCGGATCGGCACTCCGCTCGCGTCCTCGATCACCTCCCAGGTAACGCCTGCGGCGATCGGACTCGGCTTCTCCTTCACGGACACGGCGACGCTCGGCTCGCCCCCGCCGGGGGCGCCGGCGCCGACCGGAAGCGTGACCTTCGCCGTCTACGGGCCCGGGGTCGCAACATGCACCGGGACGCCGGCCTTCACGTCGACCGACCCGCTCGACGCGGCGGGTCGGGCGGCGGTCTCGGGCACGTTCACGCCGACCGCCGCCGGCACCTATCGCGTGGTCGCGACCTACGGCGGCGACGTCAACTTCAACTCGTCCTCGACGTCCTGTGGCGATTCGGCGGAGACGGTGACGGTCGCCAAGGTGGCGTCGACGATCACCACGCAGGTCGCCCCGAGCGCGATCGGGCTCGGCGGCTCCTTCCACGACACGGCGACCCTCGCGCCGCCGCCGACGGGCGCGCCGCCGCCGACGGGAAGCGTGACCTTCAACGTCTACGGCCCCGGCGTCGCGACCTGCACCGGGACGCCGGCCTTCAGCTCGACCAATCCCGTCAGCCCCGCCGGGACGGCCGCCGTCTCCGACACTTTCACGCCGACCGCCGCCGGCACCTACCGGGTGATCGCCGCCTACAGCGGCGACGGGAACACCAACCCATCGTCGTCGGCCTGCTCGGACCCGGCGGAGGCGGTCGTCGTCGGCACCGCGGGCTTGGCCATCGCCACCCAGGTCGCTCCGACGGCGATCGCGCTGGGCGGCTCCTTCCGGGACACGGCCTCACTGGGGCCGCCGCCGGCGGGTGGCCCGGCGCCGACAGGGAGCGTGACGTTCAACGTGTACGGGCCGGCCAACCCGGGGTGCGCCGGCACCCCGGCGTTCACCTCCACGAACCCGCTGGGCGCCTCCGGCACCACCGCCGTCTCGGGCGACTTCGCGCCCACCGCCGCCGGGGACTACCGGGTGGTCGCCTCCTACAGCGGAGACCGGAGCTACGGCGCCGCGACGTCGCTGTGCGGCGATCTCGCCGAGGCGGTGACGGTCGGGCCGGCGGCGACGACGATCTCGACGCAGGTCGTCCCGGCGGCGATCGTCGTCGGCGCCAGCTTCTCCGACACCGCGACGCTCGGGCCGGTGCCGAGCGGAGCGGCGCCGCCGAGCGGCATGGTCACCTTCGACGTCTACGGTCCGACCGACACCGCCTGCGCGGCGGCGCCGGTGGCCACGTCGTCGAACCCGGCGGGCGCGAGGGTCACCTCGAGCAGCTTCACGCCGACCGGACCGGGCATCTACCGGGTGATCGCGCGCTACGGCGGCGACGCCAACTATCAGGCCGTCTCGTCCGCCTGCGCCGATCCCGCCGAAGCGGTCACCGTCTCCGCCGGCGGCGTTCCAAGCGCCCCGGTCGTCTCGGGGGTGAGCCCGGCCACGGGGCCGAGCTCGGGCCTGACCGGCGTCCTGATCTTCGGCACCAACCTCTCGGGTGCCACGGCGGTCCACTTCGGCGCAGCGACGGCGACGGTCCTCGGGGCGAACGCCGCGGGCACCCAGCTCACGGTGCTGGCCCCGCCGGGGAGCGGCACCGTCGACGTCACGGTCCTCACGCCGGGGGGAACGAGCGTGACCACTCCGGCAGACCGCTACACCTACGTCGCGCCGCCGCCCCCGCCGCCGCCGCCGGTCGGCCCGAGCGGGAGCCCCACCTCGCCCGCGGCGCCGGGTGGTGGCGGTACCCCGGGAGGCGGCGGTGGCCCGAGCGGACCGGGAGGGCCGAGGCAGCCGAGCCTGCAAGCGGGGCCGCCGAAGGTGATCAGCAGCTCGAGCGCCCAGTTCACCGCGGTGATCAACCCGGAGGGCTTGCCGACGACGATGCACTTCGAGTACGCGGCGGAGCTGCCGGGCGGGGCGGGCGCGGCGGCGATCACCTACGACGCGCAGACGCCGGAGCAGGTCGTCGGATCGGACTTCACCGACCATACGGTGACCGCGAAGGTCGCCGGCCTGCTCCCGAACAGCCGCTACCACGTTCGCGCGGTGGCGGCCAATGCGTCGGGGTCGACGCCGAGCCGAGACGCGACGTTCAAGACGGCGGCCGATCCGCCGCCGCCGCCGCCCGTGCTGGCCAAGAGCGTCAACGCGGTGCCGGTGAGCGGCATCGTCTACGTGCTGCTCCCGGGCACCGGTCACGTCGCCCAGGCGCACGCCCAGGGCCAGGCCCGGGCCAGGGCCAGCGCAGCTAAGGGCGTGGGTTTCATCCCTCTGACCGAGGCGCGCCAGTTGCCGGTGGGCACGATCTTCGACGCGACCAGGGGCGTGGCCCGCCTGACCACGGCCACCGCGACCAAGGGCACGGTCCAGGCCGGCAACTTCGGCGGCGGGCTCTTCAGGGCCCTGCAGAATCGCCGGGAGGCCGGGCTGGCCGAGCTCGCGCTCGTCGTCCAGAGCGCGGCGGCCAAGCGGTGCGCGACCGCGGGCAAGGCTCAGACCGCGGGCGGGGCTCGGACCGCGGCCAAGCGCACCCTCCCGAAGACCGTGCTCACCTTGCTTGCGGCCAACGTCAAGGGGAAGTTCCGCACCCGCGGGCGCTACAGCGCGGCGACGGTGCGCGGGACGATGTGGACCACCACCGATCGCTGCGACGGCACTCTGACCACGGTGCAGCGGGGGGTGGTGGTCGTCACCGACCAGCGCCTCCACAAGAACATCGTGGTCCGGGCCGGGCGCAGCTACCTGGCCACGGCGTCCTGAGCAGACCAGGCCAGGCTGGAATACGTGGGTGCCCGAACCTCCGGTTGGTCAGGCGCCGGGCGGGGTGCGGCCGGCCTGTTGCTGCTCGAGGGCGCACATCACGCAGAGCGTGGCCGCCGTCTGCGCCACGATGACGGCGACCGGTGCGCCGGCGTCGGCCAGGCGCAGCTCGACCTCGCGCTTGGCCACCGCACACGGAAAGCAGGTCATCGCTGCTCGTTCGGGGGCGCCGTGGCCCGCGCGATGATCGCATTGAGCTCGTCCCAGTCCAGCCAGACGAACCGCTGGGCGGCGACGAGCAGCGCCATCCCGAGGAGGGGTCCGGCGAGCGCGTACCAGCGCAGGGTGTGCTCGCGGGCGCGGTCGACGACGATCCGCCGCTCCTTGGGTGTGATGTAGGACTCGAGCGTCGTGCCGCTGCCGACCCGGTAGATCGAGAGGTAGAGGCGGCGGAAGGAGAGCAGCTCACCGGTGTGGAGGCGCGGGGCTCGGCCGCCCCAGTACTCGTCGACCTCGCCCGCCCGTTCGATCATGGGCGGCAGGCGCTCGGCCTGCTCGGCCACGCCGACCTCGTCTTCGGTCAGGACGGTCTCGCCGAAGCTCTCGCCCTGGCGATGGAGCTCGAGCATCTGGGCCCCAGCGTCGTCGATCCAGCGCTGATGGCGCTCGTCCGGGTTGATGGCGATCCAGCCGAAGGCGACGACCTGCTCATACAGCGAGCGCAGGAGATCCTGGGCGTCGGCGTCGCGCCGCGCCTCGAGCTGGGCCAGCAGGCTCTCGGCGGTGTCGCACATTCGAACCAGCGATGCCGACCCGAAGATCGCCCACCACGTCTCGCCGGCGTAGAAGCGCATCGGCAGCTGCCGGCGAACGAGCCCGGCGAGCTCGAGCGTCGCCTCCTGCATCGCGGTCGGCGGCGGAAAAGTCTCGGATTCGGTCACGGGACGAGCCTATCGGGCTGCGCCGGTGCCTGGCCGGCTGCGTCGAACACGGCCTCACCGGCCGGGCCTCAGTCCCCGGCGAGCCCGGCGGTCAGGAGCCCGATCGCCTGGTCGCGCGAGCGTGCGGTCACCGCGCCCACCAGCGCCTGCTCCCACGCCCCGGGTCCAATCGCGCCCGCGGTGGGAATCTCGAGCCGCTCGAGGATCCCCTCCGCATCGGCGTGGCCGACCAGGGCCCGCGCCCGCTCCTCGGCGGCGGCGTGTTGGACGCGGAGCAGCGGCGTCCGCCCCGGGCCGGCGCAGTCGATCAGTACGCGAGCCGCGGTCGCCGGATAGGCCAGGCGCGCACAGCGCTCCCAGGGGACCTCGGCGCCGCCGTCGATCAGGACCTGGCGAAGCACCTTCCAGCCGGCGTGGCTGCCCTCGCAGCGGCGCACGAGAAAGCGGCCGAGCTCGGCCGCCAGCAGCCGATCCTCCTCGGCCCGCAGCCTCCCCTGGTCGAGCGCGCGCAGTGATTCGGCGATCCGGCGCCCGTCGCGCACGGCGCGCTCGAGCTCGAGGGAGGACCGCCTGAGCGGTGCCCGCGGGTTGGGGGCGTCGATCTCCATGGCACTCACGGTAGAGCCCGGCCACCCCAGTCAGCCGCGGCAGCATCTAAGCTTGTTGTCCACGCGCGCCGATCTCGGCGCCGACCAGGGTGCCGGCGGCTGTCTCAACGCCGCGGGACGCCTTCCACCCGTTCAGGAGGAATCACATGCCCGTTCTCACCCGTTCCGCGCTCGACGCCAGCCCGCTCGCCGACCTTCATGCGCTGGCCTCGACGCTCGGCATCGACGGCTTTCGCCGCCTGCGCAAGGCCGATCTCGCCGACGCCATCCTCGAGCGCCAAGGTGGCGGCGGCGAGCCGGACGACACGCCGGCCGAGGCGCCGGTTCGGGCGGCCCGGGCGCCGCGCCGGCGCCGCACCAGCGCCGCCGCTCGCGCCGAGGCCGCCGAGGACGCTCCGCCGGCCGCCGAGCCGGTCGCCGCGCGCGAGCCGGAGGAGGACGACGAGCCGGCGCCCCGCGCACCGCGCGCCCGCCGCTCGAGTCGCGCCCGCCGCGAAGTCGAGGAGCAGCGACCGCCGGCGCCCGCCGACGACGAGCCGGTGATCGCCACCGAGGACGCGAACGTCGCCGAGGGCGTCCTCGAGCTGCTCGCCAACGGATCCGGGTTCCTGCGCGTCTCCCCGCCCGACGCCTCCGACGACGACGTCTACATCTCCGCCGCCCAGGCCCGGCGCTGCGAGCTCGTCACCGGGGACCGCGTCGCCGGTCCGGTGCGGCGGGCGCGGCGCTCCGAGCGCCACCCCTCGCTGATCCGGGTCGAGACGATCAACGGGCTGGCCGCGGACGAGGCGGTCCGCGGCACCCGGCTCGAGGATCTCGAGGCCGACTTCCCGACCGGGCTGCTGCCCCTGGGCGACGAGGATCCCACGCTCGCCGCGATCGGCTTCTACGCGCCTGTCGGCCGCGGCTCGCGAGCGATCCTCGCCGGCCCACCGCGCTCGGGCAAGACCGAGGCGATCAAGCGCCTGGCGGGCGCCCTGGCCGGGATCGAGGCCATCGAGCTCGAGGTGCTGCTTGTCGGGATCAGGCCGGAGGAGCTGAGCGAGTGGAAGGAGTCCTCGATCGCCACCGTCAGCGGTCTCACCTTCGCCGCGCCGGCGGACGCGCAGGCCAGCGCCGTCGAGCAGGCGATTGAGCGCGGCCGGCGGGTCGCGGCGCGGGGCGGCGACGCCGTGCTGCTGATCGACACCCTCGACGGGCTGCACTCGCCGGTCGCCCGCCGTGCGCTGGCGGCGGCGCGCAACGTCCGCGACGGCGGCTCCCTGACCGTCATCGCGACCGCCGAGCGGCCCTACGGAGGCGAGACGACGGTGGTCGTCTTCGACGCCGAGCGCGTCGCCCGCGGGCATCTCCCGGCGATCGATCCGATCGCCAGCGGCACGCTCCGCGCCGAGCTGCTCGTCGGCCTCGACGGCTACCAGGCGATCGCCAAGGCCCGATCCAGGGCGTAGGCGGCTCACCGCCGCCAGCCCGGTCAGGGCCGGTAGGCGACCCGGCCCCAGGAGGGCTCGGGCGCCAGCTCGATCGGCTCGCGGCCCCGATCGGGCTGGACGTACTCAAAGTTGTTGGTCTCATCGCAGAAGGCGACCTCGAGCTCGCCCTCGTTCACGCGCTGGTCGAGCCAGGCCCCGCGGAAGACCAGGCGACGCAGCCAGTGGACGAGCGAGCGCTCAGCCGGTCCGACGAGCTCGGGCCAGCAGTCGTTGACGTGCTCGCCGAGCGCCGATGTCGGGTCCTGGATCTCGCCGTTCACCGCCAGGTTGACGAGGTCCTCGCGCTCGGCCTCGTCGAGCCGGCCGGCGACGAAGCCGAGGCGCAGCGCCGCCTGCTCGCAGCGCTCGCGGAAGTCGCGCTCGTTGAAGGTGAAGCGCAGCTCTCCGTACTCCAACACGAAGTCCTCACCAGAGTTGTAGTTTCCGCGTCGGGCAGTATCCATAGGGGGCCCTGGGGGCCGTCGGCATCATAAGCGTGATTCCTGCCGCTCGCCTCGATCTGCACGCTTTCTTTCAGTTCCCCGGCCCCCCGGTGACCGGCCGATCCGGCGCGTTCACAGCCCATTGACAGCCGGCGATGCTCTGGTAGGTTCCGCGAGGTAGGGGCCGGCGCGTTTGGAGATCGTGGGCGGTCCGCGTGGACTAGTGCGGGAGGACGGGGAAATGAAGAAGCGGGTCATCGGCGCGGCGCTGGCGAGCGCCCTCGTAGCCGGGGCGATCGTGGCCCTGGCGGGCTCGGCGACCACCGCCGGAGCCCTCAACTACGGGCGTCTGCGCCCGATCCAGCGCCACCTCCTCTCGGGCTTCGCCACAAGCGAGCTGACGGGCACCGGAAGCCTCACCACTACTCCCGCCTCCGGCCTGCTGCGCCCCAACCCCAACGCCCCGAACTACTTCCCGCTCGGGCTCGGCGACTGCTCTCAGACGCTCGGCTCGAACGTCAAGGTCAACCAGAACTGCCTGAACCTGACCGACGCGGACCTGCAGGGGCGCGCCCAGGCCCAGAACGAGACCTCGATCGCCCAGGATCCCTCGCAGCCGACCCACCTGGTGGCCAGCTACAACGACTACCGCCGGGGCGACGGGACGTGCGGCGCGTCCTACAGCATCGACGGCGGCCACCAGTGGCGCGACACGACGGTACCGAACGGCTTCACGCGGGGCACGGCCTTCGGATCGGCCCGCCAGTACTGGCAGGCCGGGGGCGACACCTCGGTCGCCTGGGACACCAAGGGCAACGCCTACCTCTCCTGCCAGGTCTTCATGCGCGGGGCGCCCCCCTCGACCAACCCGGACACCTCGAGCGCGTTCTACGTCTTCCGCTCGACCCAGAACCACGGCGCCTCGTGGAACTTCCCCGGCCGGCCGGTGACCGAGTTCACCGACGTCGCCGGCTCCGGGCTGGTGCTCGAGGACAAGCAGCTGCTGACCGTCGACAACCACCCGGGCAGCCCCTTCCAGGACCGCGTCTACGTGAGCTGGACCGAGTTCGCCGCCGACGGCAGCGCCTACATCTGGGAGGCGTACTCCGCCGACTACGGCCAGACCTTCGGCCCGCGCCACCTGGTCAGCAAGACCAGCCCGCTGTGCACCAACACCCAGGGGCAGGGGTCGCCGAACGGGCCGTGCAACGAGAACCAGTTCTCCCAGCCCTTCACCGGGCGCGACGGGACGCTCTACATCACTTTCGCCAACTTCAACAGCCAGGCCATCAGCCCGGGCGAGGGGGGCGGGGAGGCGCCGGTCAAGCCGGCCGACAACCACTTCCAGATTCTTCTCGTCAAGTCGGTGGACGGCGGCAACACCTTCTCGGCGCCGGTCAAGGTCTCTGACTACTACGACCTGCCGGACTGCCCGACCTACCAGGCGGGCCTGGATCCGCAACGCGCGTGCGTGCCGGAGAAGGGCGCGACCACCAACTCGATCTTCCGGGCGGCCAATTATCCGGTGGGAGCGGTCAACCCGGGCAACCCGCGCCAGGTCGCGGTGACCTTCGGCTCCTACATCAACTCGCACTCCAACGAGGCCAACGGCTGCGTTCCGGCCGGCCTCGTCTATCCGGGCGACGCGCTCTACCAGGGCGTCAAGACGCCCGGCGCCTGCAACAACGACATCCTGATCAGCGTCTCCAACGACGGAGGGGCGACGTTCACCGGCACGAACACCGACCCCCGAAAGCTGACCAGCGTCACCCAGGACCCGGCTCAGGCGACCAGCGACCAGTGGTTCCAGTGGGCCGACTTCACCCGGACGGGGACGCTCGCCGTCTCCTACTACGACCGCCAGTACGGCAACGACGAGACGACCGGCTACTCGGACTTCAGCCTGTCCGGGTCGCGGAACCTCGCCACCTTCGCCAGCCAGCGGGTGACCGGGTCCTCGATGCCGTCGCCGACCGAGTTCGGCGGTGTCTTCTTCGGTGACTACACCGGCCTCACCGCCCTCGACACCGCTCATCCGCTCTGGCCCGACGTCCGCAACCCCGACCTGTTCGTCTGTCCGGGGACGGGAACGCCGACGACCGCGCCGGCCGTCTGCACGGGCCCAGCGAGCAACGCGCCGATCGCCAACGATCAGGACGTGTTCACCGACACCCGCGGGGTTCCCGTGGGCTAGGGAGGTTTCTGACGGACCCCCTCCGCGGGCGAGCCGGAAACGGCTCCGGCCCGCGGAGGACTGCCGGCGCGCCGGCGCGCCGGGCGTTTCGGGCTCCGCGTCCGGGGCCGGGCGCGCAGAAGCCGCCGTCGGCGCCCGTTCGGGTTCCGGCGCCGTCGGCAGGACCGCGCCGAGCGTCACGGCTAGCCCGGCCGGCGCCGGCCTGAAGAAGCCGCGCGCGCTCGCGCCCGGTCCCCCAGCCGCGTCCTCAGCGCCTGCAAGGCAGGGCCCAGTCGTCCGCGCTGCACGGCGGCGTGCGGCCGGCCGCTGCGGGCCCCGCTGCGGCCGGGGGCCAAAAACCGCCGCAAGGGCGGGCTCTCGTGGCTCCGCGAGGGCGCCCGGTGGAGGTTGGTGGGGAAAAGTGTGCAAAGAGAGTTGCGTGGTGGAGGAAAGTGGAGTAGCTTCGCGCCCACCGAACCGGGGTGGAGGGGCTCCTCCCACTCCTCCACCTCGGTTCGGGACTCTTGGACCATGGCCTTCCGCGGAACCTTCGACTACACGCTCGACGCAAAGAACCGGCTGACGATTCCAGCCAAGTTCCGCGCGACCTTCGCCGACGGGCTCGTGCTCGCCCTCCGCCACGACACGGCCAGCTGCATCTCGGTCTGGCGCCCCGACGAGTTCGACACCTACATCGACGCGATCCTCACGAGCTTCCATCCGCTCTCGGACGAGTACGCCACGATCAACCGCTTCTACAACTCGAACTCCCATGAGCTCGAGCTTGACAGCGCCGGTCGGGCGGGCGTCCCGGGCAACCTCATCGAGCAGACCGGCCTCGGCAAGGAGGTCGTCATCACCGGCGCCGGCCAATGCCTCGAGGTGTGGGATCGCGCGGCCTGGGGCGAGCACAACGGCACCCTGGCCGCGGCCGTCAAACGAATCACCGCACAACTTGGCCATCCTGCTTGACATGACGACCACGCACGTTCCGGTGCTCGCCGGTGAGCTGATCGAGCTTCTCGATCCCGCTCCCGGCCAGCTGGCGGTCGACTGCACCGTCGGCGGCGGCGGCCACGCCCGGCTCGTCGCCGACCGGCTCGGGCCGACCGGCACGCTGATCGGCATCGACCGCGACCCGGCGGCCGAGGAGCGCTTCGACGCCCTGGCCCGCGAGGTCTCGTGCGCGACCCGGTTCATTCGCGCCAGCTTCGTCGACGGGCTCGACCTGCTGGTCGCCGAGGGCGCCCGGGCCGACCACGTCTACTTCGACCTCGGGATGTCCTCGATGCAGGTCGACACCTGGGAGCGCGGCTTCTCCTACTCCTACGACGCGCCGCTCGACATGCGGATGGACCCGACCCAGGAGCTGACGGCGCGGGAGCTCGTCAACACCTGGGACGAGCGGCGCCTCGCCCGCGCGCTGCGCGAGTTCGGCGAGGAGCGCTACAGCGGTCAGATCGCCCGCCGGATCGTCGCCGCGCGCCGCCGGGCGCCGCTCTCGAGCACGCTGGAGCTCGTCGAGGTGATCAAGGCGGCGGTGCCGGCGCCCGCGCGCTTCGCCGGCGGCCACCCGGCCAAGCGGAGCTTCCAGGCGCTGCGGATCGCGGTCAACGACGAGCTCGGCCAGCTCGACGCGGCGCTCCCGCTCGCCTGGCGCCTGCTCGCGCCCGGCGGCCGCCTGGCCGGGATCTCCTTCCACTCGCTCGAGGATCGCCGGGTCAAGCGCTTTCTCGTCGCTCGCGCTCAGGGCTGCATCTGCCCGCCGCAGATGCCTGTCTGCGGCTGCGGCCGGGTCGCCGAGGCCGAGCTGCTCCATCGACGGGCGATCGCCCCGTCGCCGGGCGAGGTCGCCGCCAACCCGCGGGCCGCGAGCGCCCGCCTGCGGGTGGCGCGCAAGCTTTTGCAGGACGGGCGATGACGCGGCCGAGCGCCGCCGGCGCCATCCCGCAGAGGACCGGTCCGGCCCGTCGCCCGGTCGGCCCCCGGCGCGTGTCCGGGCCGGCGCGCCGGCCGGCGCCGCCGCCCGTCACGCCGCCGCTACGCCGCCTGGTCGACCATCCGCTGCTCGACCGGCTGATCCGTGGCCGCACGTGGATCGGGATCATCGCCTTCGCGCTGATCGGCATCGTCGCGATGCAGGTCGCCCTGCTCAAGCTGAATGCCGCGATCGGCCGCTCGGTTCAGCGGGCGGCCGTCCTCCAGCGCGAGAACTCCCTGCTCACCGGTCAGGTATCGGCGATGCGAGCCGATGGACTCCGCCAGGCCGGCCCGGCCCATCAAGGCATGATCTACGCCCCGCCGGGCGACGTCCGCTACCTCACCGCGGGCCGGGGCGACGCCGGCCAGGCGGCGGCGTCGATGGTGGCGCCGCGGTCGCTGGTGTCGGCGTCGACCAGCCAGACGGCGGCGGGCGCCGGCGGCCCGGGCGGCCCGGGTGGAACGTCGACCCAGACGGCGGCCACGTCGACCGCCGCCGGCGCCGCCCCGCCGACGAGCCTCAGCCCGGTCTCGGCGTCCTCGCAATCGGCTTCGGGGAGCGGCGGCGCGAGCGCCGCCAGCGGGACGCCGCCCACGGGCGGCGTGAGCGCCGGCGGCGGCGCGGTTCCGGTCGACGCCGGCGCCCCCCCGGCCCCGAGCACGGCGCCGACCGCCGGGGTCGCCGGCGGCGCCCTCGCCGGCGCGGCCGGCTAGTGGGCGCCCGGCGCGAGTCTCGTAGGTCGTGATGGCCCCGATGCAGCGTCGCATCGGCCGGCTCTTTGCGCTCTTCGTCCTTCTGCTCGTCGTCGCCGCCGCGCGCAGCGTCTACCTCGGCGCCTTCAAGGCGGGGATGCTGCACCGGGTGGCCCTCTCAGAGCACGTCAGCGCGGTCGGGGTCCCTGCGCCTCGCGGCAGCATCCTCGACCGGACCGGCCTCGAGCTCGCCGTGTCCCAGCCGGCCGACGACGTCTCGGCCGACCCGCACCTGGTTCGCGATCCGGCAGGCGTCGCGGCGCAGCTCGCCTCGCCGCTCGGCTTGACACAAGATGCCGTGCAGGCCAAGCTCGGCGCGCGCGGACGGGGCTTCGTCTACCTGGCCCGCCGGCTCCCCGACGCCCAGGCCAAGGCCATCGCCGCGCTGCACATCGCCGGGATCACGCTCAAGCCGGTCGGATTGCGCAACTACCCGAACGGCGCACTGGCCTCGCAGGTGCTGGGCACCGTCGGCATCGACGGCCAGGGGCTCGCCGGGCTCGAGTACTCCCAGGATCGGACGCTGTCCGGCCACGACGGCCTGCGCAATGTGGTCAACGACGCGCTCGGGGCTCCGATCTCGATCAGGGACGTCAAGCCGGCGCAGCCGGGTCGCTCGATCCAGCTGACGCTCGACGCCGCCGTCCAGAGCCGCGTCGAGGAGACGCTCCACCAGGTCGGCGCCGCCTTCAGTCCCAAGCGCGCCACCGCGATCGTGATCGATCCGCGGACCAACGCCATCCTCGCCATGGCCAACTGGCCGCGCGTCGACGCCAACGATGTCGGCAGCGCGCCCGCGGACGCCTTCACCAATAACGCGATCGGGATGAACTACGAGCCCGGCTCGACGTTCAAGATCGTCGCCGTCGCCGGCGCGCTGCAGGACGGCCTGGTCACGCCGGACACCAGCTTCTACCTGCCGCCGCAGCTGACCTTCTACGACCGCACGATCCACGACGCGGAGGCTCGCGGCCCGGTCACCCTGACCACCCAGCAGATCCTCGCCCGGTCGAGCAACATCGGCGCGATCGAGATCGGCCTCAAGCTCGGTGCCCGGCGCTTCGACTCGTGGGTGCGGAACTTCGGCTTCGGCAGTCCGACCGGCTCCGATCTTCCGGGCGAGGAGCGCGGGATCGTGCCCAAGGTGTCCCAGTACTCGGGCGCATCGATGGGCAACCTGCCGATCGGCCAGGGCGAGTCGGTGACCGCCCTCCAGCTGGCGACGGCCTACGCGGCGATCGCCAACGGCGGGACGCTCCGGGCGCCGCACATCGTCGCGACCGTCGGCGGCCGGCCGACGCCGACGCCCGCCGGGCGACGCGTACTCGATCCGGCGGTCGCCGGCGAGGTGCGCCGGATGCTCGAAGGCGTGCTGGCTCCGGGCGGCACGGCCAGCGAGGTGTCGATCCGCGGTTACCAGCTGGCCGGCAAGACGGGTACGGCCAACAAGGTCGACTCGATCAACGGCGGCTACTCGAACACGCGTTATGTCGCCTCGTTCGTCGGCTTCGCCCCGGCGAGCGACCCGAAGGTGCTCGTCGCGGTGGTCGTCGACGAGCCCAAGGGCGGGAGCTACTCCGGCGGGCAGGTTGCGGCGCCGGCGTTCGGCAAGATCATGTCCTTCGCGCTCCCCTACCTGAAGATCCCTCCCGGGTAGCTCGGTCTTAGACTGGGGGACGCATGCGCCTGGATGAGCTGACCGGCGAGGGGACGGACGCCGGCGCCGTCGATGTGACGAGCTTGGCCTACGACAGCCGGAGCGTCCGGCCGGGCGCGCTGTTTCTCTGCGTCAGCGGGTTCGAGCGCGACGGCCACGACTTCGCCGCGCCGGCGGTCGCCGCGGGGGCGGTCGCCCTCGTCGTAGAGCGTCCGCTCGGGCTCGGCGTGCCCGAGCTCGTCGTGCCGAGCGTCCGCGCGGCGATCGCGCCGCTGGCCGCGCGGTTCTACGGCGACCCGAGTTCCCGCCTGCGCGTGATCGGGGTGACCGGCACCAACGGCAAGACGACGACCGCCTTCCTTGTGCGCGCCCTGCTCGAGGCGGCCGGCGAGCGGTGCGCGCTGCTCGGGACGGTCAAGGCGGTGATCGGCGGCCGCGAGCACGCGGTGGCCCGGACCACGCCCGAGGCCGTCGACCTCCAGGCGGCCTTCGCCGCGATGGCTGCGGCCGGCGACGCGGCCTGCGCGATGGAGGTCTCCTCGCACGCCCTCGAGCTCCACCGGGCCGACGCGATCCACTTCGCCGCGGCCATCTTCACCAACCTCACCCAGGACCACCTCGATTTTCACCCGTCGATGGACGCCTACTTCGCCGCCAAGCGGCGGCTCTTCGAGCTCGGCCCTGAGATCGCCGTGCTCAACCTCGACGATCCCTACGGCCGGCGGCTGGCGGCCGAGCTCCCCGACGCGGTGACCTTCGCCGTCCAGGGCGAGGCCGACTACACGGCGAGGGAGGCGAGCTTCACGCTGTCGGACGCGCGCTTCGTCCTGGGCTCGCCGGAGGGCGAGATCGCACTGCGCTCGCCGCTGCCCGGCGCCTTCAACGTCGCCAACGTGCTCGGCGCGGTGGCCGCCGTGCACCGACTCGGGGTGCCGCTGGAGGTGGTCGCCGCCGCCCTGCCCGGGATCGAGCCGGTCCCCGGCCGCTTCCAGCCGGTCGACGAGGGCCAGCCGTTCGCGGTGCTCGTCGACTACGCCCACACGCCCGACTCGCTCGAGAACGTCCTGCGCGCCGCCCGATCGCTGAGCGCCGGGCGCCTGATCTGCATCTTCGGCTGCGGCGGCGACCGCGATCGCGGCAAGCGTCCGCAGATGGGGCGGATCGCGGCTGAGCTGGCCGACGCGGTGGTGGTCACCTCCGACAACCCGCGCTCGGAGGACCCGGAGGCGATCGTGGCCGAGGTGCGGGCGGGAGCCGCCGGCGCCGCCGAGGTCGAGGCGGTCGTCGACCGGCGCGCGGCCATTGCCCGGGGCGTCGAGCGCGCCGGGCCGGGCGACGTCGTGGTGATCGCCGGCAAGGGGCACGAGCAGGGCCAGGAGTTCGCCGGCGGGCGCAAGCTCCCCTTCGACGACGTCGACGTCGCTCGCGAGGCGCTCCGGCGGCGGCTCGCCCCGGCCACGGCGCTCGGGCGATGACCGGCTGGGATGCCGAGCGAATCGCGGCGGCGGCGGGCGCCCGGCTGGCGCGGAGCGCGGCGGGCGCTCCGCGGCGGACGGTGATCGACTCGCGCGAGGTCGGGTCCGGCGACCTCTTCGTCGGCCTGACCGGCGCCCGGGCCGACGGCGGGGCGTTCGCCGCGGCGGCCCTCGCCGCCGGCGCCTGGGGCGTCCTCGTCGGCCCCGACCACGCCGGTCCGCACGGGGGGGAGGGAGCGGTCCTCGTGGCCGCCGATCCGCTCGCCGCGCTCCAGGCGCTGGCTGCGGAGTGGCGGCGCGAGCTCGGGGCGCGGGTCGTCGCCATCACCGGATCGACCGGGAAGACGTCGACCAAGGACATTCTCGCCGCCGTGCTGGGCGGCGATCTCGTGACCGTGGCCAGCCGCGACAACTGGAACACCGAGATCGGCCTGCCGCTGAGCGTGCTCGCCGCCGCGTCGGGCACCGAGGCGCTCGTCCTCGAGCTGGCCATGCGCGGGCCGGGCGAGATCGCCCTGCTCGCCGGCATCTGCCGCCCGGACGTCGGGGTGATCGTGAACGTCGGGCCGGCTCACCTCGAGCGGCTGGGCTCACTCGAGGCGATCGCCGCGGCCAAGGCCGAGCTCCTGATCGGGCTCGCCCCGGGGGCGACTCTGGTGATCCCCTCCGGCGAGCCGCTGCTCGAGCCCCACCTGCGCGACGACCTCGAGATCGTCCGCTTCGGCCCGGGCGGCGATGTCAGGCTTCGGCGGGCCGACGCCTCCGGCGTCGAGATCGACGCCGGCGGCCGGACGGTCGAGCTCGAGCCGGGCTTCCGGGCGCAGCACCTGCTGCTGAACCTGCTGGCCGCGGTCGCCGCCGCCCGGGCGCTCGGGGTGCACCCGGCGGGGCCCTTGGCCGTCAGGTTCTCCGCGGGGCGCGGCGAGCGCATTGAGCTTCCCGGCGGAGTGATCGTCGTCGATGACTGCTACAACGCCAACCCGATGTCGATGCGCGCCGCCCTCGAGGACCTCCGGCAGACCGCCGCCGGCCGGCGGGTTGCCGTGCTCGGCGACATGCTCGAGCTCGGGCCGGAGGAGCCGCGCTTTCACCGCGAGCTCGGTGCCCAGGCGGCCGCGGCCGGCGTCGACCTCCTGGTCACCGTCGGCGCGCGGGCGGCGCTGGCGGGCGAGGGGTTCGCCGCCGAGCATCGCCATGCCCGCGACGCCAGCGAGGCCGCCCGTCTCGTGCCTGCCCTGGTGCGCGCCGGCGACACGGTGCTGATCAAGGCCTCCCGGGGCGTCGGGCTCGAGCTCGTGGCCGACGCGCTCGTGTCCGCCTGATGGGTCGCGTCCTTATCGGCGGTACGTGCGCCCTGCTGATCTGCATCTTCCTGAGCCCGAAGTTCATCGCCTTCCTGCGGCTGCGCGAGTTCGGCCAGCACATTCGCGAGGACGGGCCGCAGGGCCACCACGAGAAGGCGGGGACGCCGACGATGGGCGGGATCATCATGTTCCTGGCGATCGCCGCGCCGTTCCTGATCCTCTCCGACTACGACCCGCGGTCGCTCGGCGTGTTCGGTGCGGCGGTGGCCTGCGCGCTGCTCGGCTTCGCCGACGACTACACGAAGATCGTCAAGCGCCGCTCGCTCGGCCTGACCGCGCGGACCAAGCTGCTCGTCCAGATCGCCATCTCGCTCGGCCTCTGGTGGGTGGCCACCCGCCAGGCGCACCTGCCCGACACGCTGCGCCTGCGCTTCGTCGACTATCAGATCGACCTGGGCATCTTCTACCCGATCCTGATCTACCTGGTGGTCGCCGGGACGACGAGCGGGGTCAACCTGACCGACGGGCTTGACGGGCTCGCGGCCGGCTGCGCCGCGATCGTCCTGTTGGCCTATATCGGGATCACGTTCATCACGACCGGGCAGCGCGATCTCGCGCTGCTCGCCGGCTGCCTGGTCGGCGCGTGCGTCGGCTTCCTCTGGTTCAACGCCTTCCCGGCGGCGATCTTCATGGGCGACACCGGGTCACTCGGCCTCGGGGGAGCGATCGCCGGCCTGGCGATCATGACCAAGACGGAGCTCCTCCTCGTCCTGATCGGCGGCATCTTCGTCGTCGAGGCGCTGTCGGTGGCGATCCAGGTCTTCTCCTTCCAGACCTTCCGCAAGCGCGTCCTCCTGATGGCTCCGATCCACCACCACTTCGAGCTGTTGGCGTGGTCTGAGACGACGATCATCCTGCGCTTCTGGATCGTCGCGGCGATCTGCGCGGCGATCGGCTTCACCGTCTACCAGCAGAGCATCTCCTAGCCGGTGCGCCGGTCGGCCGCCGCCACCCTCGCCGTGCTCGCGCTCTGCGGCTGCGGTTCGAGCCCGCCGGGCCCGGCGACCTCGCCGGCGGTCTCGGCCACCGCGAGGGCGCTCGCGCTGCGGTCGTTCTCGATCTTCCGCCGCCCGGCCCACCGGGGGGATCAGATTCCGGCCGACCAGGCCGCCCACGGGGTGGCCCCCAAGCTCAGCCGGCTGGCCTACTCGGGCCCGCTCGGCATGCTCTACGCCTATCTGGACAACGGGTTGCTGTGTGTGTCCTACGCCACGCGCGTCTCCCCGAAGGGGGCCGGCAGCGCCAGCGGCGGGTGCCAGTCGGCGCAGGCTGCGAGCTCCACCGGCGTGGCGGCACCGGTCGCCGCGTCCTTCGATCAGCTCAACCGGGTCGCCCTACTTCTCCCCGACGGGGTCAGGACGGTCACCCTGACCCGGTCCCCCGGCGGCACGGCGACCGCGCGGGTGAGCGGCAACGCGCTCGTCTACGTCGCGCGCGGGCTGCGCTCGTGGACCTTCACGACGGCGGGTGGCGCCCGCGCCTCCGGGTCGCTGCCGATTCCGCGGCCGGCGGCGCCGGCGACGGGGCCGCCCTCCGCGCAGGTCAGCCCGACGGTGGCGCCGGTCCGGGGCGGCCCGCAAACGGTGTTCGTCGTCAAGCTGATCCCGCACGCCGTGCTCGGGCCCCACCAGGGCGTCACGACACGCTACCGGGCGACGCTGCGGTTTCAGGGGCCGGGACCGCTCGCGCCGGGGTGCGGAGGCACCGCGGCGCCTCCATCGGTCGAACGCGGCAGCGGCGGCATGCCGCTCACCCTCGCCCTCCACCCCGGCCGCGCCGGGTGGTGCCGGGGCGCCTACGCCGGGCGCGTCCGGCTCGAGAGCGGGCCGGTCTGCCGCAGCTGCGCGTCGCCCTACCCCGGAGTCGAGGTCGGGCGCTTCGCCTTCACGGTGGGGTGACCGCGGGGAGGCTCGCCTCGACGGCGGGGACCTCCGCGCTCTCGTCCTGGAGGTGGGCGGCGCTGACCCGGTGATAGCCGTCGGCGATGATCAGCGGGGCGCCCTCGCGCTCCACGAGGAGGACCGGCGACAGCGGCTTTCCGGCGGCCACCTTGGCTACCTTGGCGGCGACGCCCTCATTCTCGGCGGGCAGCGGGTCGAGGCCGGCCGCCCGGAGGATGTCCTTGGCCTTCCAGGCGTGCGTGTGCTTGGCGTGGCGCAGCCGGCGCGCGGCTTCGCGGGCGTGGTCGGGGCCGAGGACGAGGCGCAGGTAGTCCTCGGCCGCGTCGTAGTCGTGCCGCTCGGGCATCGGCAGCCAGGTGATGGCCGGAGCGCTCACGGCGCGAGCATACGCGCCGCGGGCGGGGCGGTGGCCGGTTCCGTCGCCTCGGCGGCCGCGCCGGCGCGGCGCAGGATCGCCGCTCCCGCGGCGCAGGCTCCGATCGACACGAGCGCGGCGCAGAAGATCGCCGAGGCCTGCGCCTGGTCGAGGGCGTGCGCGGGCAGGCCCAGCGCGATGACGGCGGCGGGAACCCCCATCTGCGCGCTGGCCAGCAGCCCGACGGACGGGGGCGCGCGGATCAGCACGCTGACGAGGACGTGCACGAGGATCGTCAGCCCGGCGAGCAGGCAGGCCAGGATCACCGCCTGGTGGCTGTCGGCGAGCGCGCGCAGGTCGAGCTTGGCCCCGAGGAGGACGAAGAAGAGCGGGACGAGGAAGCCTTGGCTGAGGCCGAGGACCTCTTGGGAGAGCCGCTTGGGACCGCCGAGCGCGCCCGCGACGAGACCCGTCCCGAACCCGGCGATCAGCAGGCTGGCTCCGACCTCCTGAGCGACGTAGGAGAGCGAGAACAGGACGATCACCGCCACGCGCAGGTCGATCGCCCACTGGCGGCGCTTGCCCTCCTTGCGGATCCGCTTCACCCACGGGGCGCGGTGCAGTTTATGGGCGACGAGGAACACGACTGCCACGAGCGCGGCGATGATCAGCGCCCCGAGCGCCGCGTGGGCCGCTCGCGCGGGGACGATGGCCAGCGGTATGGCCACGGTGGCGAGGACGTCGGCGATCGTGATCCACGCCATCGCCGAGAGGACCGCCGGGCTGCTGAGACGGCTCTCGTTGATGATCGGGAGGGCGACGGCGGCCGAGGAGGAGACGATCACCACCGCGTAGACGAGCCACGGCCCGCCGCCAGCGGCGTGAGCGGCGAAGCCGGCGGCCAGCGAGAGCGGCACGGCGGCGGCGACGGCGAGCAGGCCGCTGCGGAGCGCCGAGCGCAGCCGGGCGTCGTGGAGCGGGATGTTCATGCCGACCAGGAACATGAGCGTGGCGAAGCCGAGGCTGTAGAGGAGGGCCAGGTCGCTCTTGTCGGGATCGAGGATCCGCAGCCCGGTCTTTCCGAGGATCACGCCGGCGAGGAGCTGGCCGACGACGACCGGCACCGCGCCGCGGGCGAGCAGCGACAGCGCCGGACCGAGCAGGGCGGCGGTGAAGGTCAGCGCGATCAGGCCGAGGTCCATGGGAGGGGCGAGCATCGCAGCCCGAGGAGCAACCAGGGAGGGGCCTGCATAATTCCGCTATCGCACATCGCGCGCTCGCGAGTGCACCGAACCCGGGCGATGGTCTGCCCCGAAAGGAGTCGCCGTGGCGTCCGCCTCGTCCGACCACCAGGTCCACCACGGCGCCTTCGGGAGCGATCGCTTCGGCGTCCTCGCCGAGCGCTTCGCCCGCTTCTTCGGCACCCCGCGCTTCATCATCGCCCAGACCGTCCTCGTCGTCCTGTGGATCGCCGTCAACGCCGCGGCGTTCAGCTTCGGCTGGGATCCGTACCCGTTCATCCTGCTCAACCTGGCCTTCTCGACGCAGGCGGCCTACGCGGCGCCGCTGATCCTGCTCGCCCAGACCCGCCAGGCAGAGCGCGACAAGAGGCGCGACGTCGCCGTCCAGGCCCACCACGACGCCGAGGTCAAGCGCGCCGAGGCCTACGAGGAGCGCCAGACCGAGACGCTCGCCCGTGAGCGGGCGCTGGCCGAGCAGCATCTCACCCTGCTGGCCCAGGACACGAAGCTCACCGAGGGGATCGCCCAGCTCACCAGCGAGCTCCACGACGTGATCTGCCGCGACGGCGCGCGCGGCGGCTGAGCGAGGACGATGACCGGCGACGGCGCCCGGGGCTCGCGGCGCGCGGTGTCGATTCCGGCCCCCGGGGCCTGGCTCGACGGGGACTTGGTGCGGCCAGAGCGGGGCCATGGGCTGGTCGTCTTCGCCCACGGGAGCGGCAGCAGCCGCCACAGCCCGCGCAACCACGCCGTGGCCGGGGCGCTCCATGACCGCGGCCTCGGAAGCCTGCTGATCGATCTGCTGAGCGCCGACGAGGAGGCCGGGGATCGGCGCACCGCGAAGCTCCGCTTCGACATCGGCCTGCTCGCCTCGCGGGTCATCGCCGCTCTCGACTGGGCGCGTGAGCAACCCGACCTCGCCGGGGTGACGATGGGCTGCTTCGGCGCGAGCACCGGCGCGGCGGCGGCCCTGCTCGCCGCGGCCGGCCGGCCCGAGGCGGTCGCCGCCGTCGTCTCACGCGGAGGCCGGCCGGACCTCGCGGGCGACGCGCTGGGCGAGGTCAGGGCGCCGACGCTGCTGATCGTCGGCGGCGACGACGAGCCGGTGATCGAGATGAACCGGGACGCGTTGCGCCGCCTGCGCTCGGCAAAGGACCTGCAGATGGTGCCCGGCGCCACCCATCTGTTCGCCGAGCCCGGAGCGCTCGAGCGCGTGGCCGAGCTCGCGGGTGACTGGTTCGAGCAGCATCTGCGATAAGGGGAACCGACAAAAACCGGGGGCGATGGCGCGTTTCGTCCTGGACAAGCCTGCGGCCGACTCCTCGCCGCCGGGGCGTATTCTCACCAGCGAAGAACCGATGTCTGGTGAGAGAACGTCATGGCCGCCTTCACCGCAGCCCGGCGGGCGCTCGCCGGCCCCTGAGCCGTTGGGTCGGGTGCAGGCGTTCATCAACACGCACTACGACCTCGCCGGCGACGGCGGCGAGCAGCTCTCCGAACCCGGTGCGCTCGCGAGCTGGCTGACCGACCACCGCCTGCTGGAGAAGGGCCGGCCGGTCGGCGACGAGGACCTGCGGCGAGCGCTGCGGGTGCGCGAAGGGCTGCGCGCGCTCGCGCTGGCCAACCACGACGCTCGACCCGAGGCCGGGGTGCTGGCCGCCCTCGACGAGGCCTGCGCCGGGGCCCCGGTCGAGATTCGCGTGGGATCGGCGGGACCGAGGTTCGTGGCCGACGCCGCGGGTGGCGTCCCGGCGGCGCTCGGCCTGCTGTTGGGCTGGACGGCCCAGGCGATGCTCGAAGGTGGCTGGCGCCGGCTGAAGGCCTGCCCGGGTGAGGACTGCGGCTGGGCCTTCTACGACGCCTCGCGCAACCAGACCGGACGTTGGTGCTCGATGGCGGTGTGCGGGGGGCGGGCCAAGGCTCGAACCTACTACCGCCGGCGGACCGGTCTTCCGTGAGCCCGCTGCTGCGCCGCGCCGCCGCGCCCGCCGTCCTCGCCGTGGCGCGATTGCGTCGCCGTCCGGCGCGCTGGCTACCGCCGGCGCTCGGTATCGCCGTCGCCACCGCCTTCGCCTGTGCGGTCGCCGGGGAGGGCGCGGTGGCCGGCGACCGCGCCGCCCGCCACATGCTGGCGGGCCTCGACCCTACGATCGCCGCCGTGCGGGTCTCCGCCCAGGAGCGTGGCGGCGACACCGATGCGCGGATGAGGGCGCTACTCGCCCGTCCGGGGTTCGGGCCGACGACCAAGGTGATCCTCCTGCAGCCGCTGCGCCTGGGCGGGCGAGTGGTCCGGCTCGCGGCGATCACGCCGCTCGAGCGCTGGTCGCAGAAGGCGTCAGCCCCGCCCGCCGCGCCCTGCACCGCATCGGGCTGCCCGCTGCTCCTGGTCGCCGACGCCGCGCCGCGCATGGATCTGGCCGTCGCCGGTGCGCCGCTGCGTCTGGCGGGACAGGTCCGGCTCACCTCAGCGGTACCGCTCGGCTTCCGTCCGCCCGCCGCCGCCCCGGGGAGGGATGCGCCTCCGCCGCTGCTGCTGAGCGGCGACGCCGACGGCCTCCAGAACCTGCCCGGCCTGCGGGCCGTCTACCGCACGACGACATGGCTCGCCCCGCTGGCGGTCCGTCGGCTCCACAGCTGGCAGCTGGCCGGTCTGGAGACGCGCCTGCGCCTCGATCAGGCCGATCTCCTGGCCAGGGACCCCGGCCTGAGCTTCGCCGCCCCCTTCGACGCCCTCGACGCGGCCCGTGCGCGAGCGGACGCCGCGCCGCGCCTGTTGCTGTTGGCCGCCGGCGGAGCCGCCGCGGTCATGGTCGCCTTCGCGCTGCTGGCTGCCGGCGCTCTCCGAGCAGACCTGTCACGGGAGCTCCACCGGTTGCAGGGCGCCGGGGCCACAGGAACACAGGGGGTGCTCCTGGCGGGGGTCGAGGCGGCCGGCGTGAGCTCGGTTGGTGTGCTCCTCGGCGCCGTCGCCGGCATCGCGTTGGTGTCGGCGCTGGCCGCCGGCGCCGCCGAGCCCCCGGCCGACATCCTTACCCACAGCCTGTGGAGGCCCGGCGCCGCGCTCGCCCTGGCCGGCGGTTGGTCGGCGATCACGCTGCTGCTGGCCGGCGTGCTGCTCAGCGGCGGCGAAGGGGGCCGGCGTCCGCGCGCCGGATTTGCCGGGCTGCCATTCCTCGCCGCGGTGGGTGCGCTCGCTCTGGCCTTCGCCCGCGGCAGCTCGGCGGGCGGCTCGGATCCGCTGCCCGTCCTGCTCGCTCCGCTCTGCTCCCTGGCGACCGGGGCGCTCGTCCTGGGACTCACCGGTGTCGCGCTGCGAGCGGGCGAGCACGCGTCCCGGACCGCGCCGCTCCCGCTGCGCCTGGCCCTGGTGAACCTCGCGCGGATGCCGGCGGCGGTCGGTGGCGCAACCGCGTTCCTCGCCGTCAGCATCGGGCTCGGGGCGTTCGCGCTGTCCTACCGCGCGACCCTCGAACGCAGCGCCTTCGACCAGGCCTCGAGCCAGGTGCCGCTGGACGTGGTCGTCTCGACCGGGCCGTCGTTTGCCCCGCCGCTGGAGATCGCTCCGCCGGCGCGCTGGCGGGTGATCGCCGGCGGCCCGGTGCTCCCGGTCCGGCGCACGCAGGCCAGCTTTTCGAGCGGCGCCGAGACCTCGACGGTGCCGCTGGTCGCGCTGCCCGCCGGCGGCCTGCCCCTGCTCCACGGCTGGCGCAGCACCGACGGCTCGGCGACGCGCGCCCGGCTGGCCCGAGAGCTGATCCCGAGCGGCCCGGTGCGAGCTCCGGGGGCGGCGCTCCCGCTCGGGGCGAGGGGCCTCGAGATAACCGCGTCGGCGGTCAACATCGGCGTGAGCCTGACTGCCGTCCTGCGCGACGGCGACGGCGCCGTGACCGCCCTCCCGCTGGGTGCGCTGACCGCCGTACCCCGCGTTCTGCGCGCGGCGCTTCCCGCGAGCCGGGGGATCGAGCTCGCGGCGCTCCGACTCGACGAGCCGGCCGGGCTGGCCGCCACGAGCGGCCACCAGAACGCCGAGGGCCCGGCTCCCGAGACCGGCCTGCGGGCGAGCGTGACGATCGCCGCGGTCCGGGCGATCGGCGGCGGCGGGACCGTGCTGCCGATCGCCAGCTGGCGCGCCCGCGGGGCGGCCGGGAATTCTCAGGCTGCGGGCCCGGGCCTGACCGTCGACTTCAGCTCCGGTGGGCAGGCGGGGATCCTGAGGCCGCCACAGCCGGGGGACGTCACGCCGTTGCCGGTCCTGGCCGACCGGGCGACCGCGGCACAGGCCGGGCGTGACGGTCGGCTCGCGTTGACGGTCGACGGCGTCGCGGTCACCGCGCGTGTCGTCGGCCGGCTCCGGCGCTTTCCGACCGTCGGTGGCGACGGCGGCGGTTTCGTCGTCGCCGATGTGGCGGCCCTCGCCTCGAGGCTCGACGCCGACGCTCCGGGCGAGGGTCGCCCCGATGAGCTCTGGCTCTCCTCGCCCCACCTCGCGAGCACGCGTGCGGCGCTCGGAAGCCCGGGCCTCGCCGCGCTGGATGTGGCCTACCGCGCCGACATCGAGCGGGGACTGCGCTCGGACGCCGTGCAGAGCGGCGTGGCGCGCACTTTGGAGCTCGCCGCCCTGGTGGCCGTGCTGCTGGCCGTGGCCGGCCTGTTGACGCTCGTGGGGAGCGCCCGCGACCGCGAGGTGGAGCGAGACCTGGCGGCGCAGGGGATGGGGCCGCGAGGGCTGCGGCTCGACCTGCGCCTGCGCATGCTAGTTGTCGCGGCCCTGGGAACCGCCGCCGGGCTCGGCACCGGCGTCGTGCTCGGTTTCCTGGCGGTGGCGGCCGTGCGGGGCTCGGTCGGGCAGGCGGCGCCGTCGGCGCCCGTGGTCGCCGTGGTCCCGTGGCTCGCGCTCGCGCTGTTCGGGCTGGGCATCGCCGCCGTGCTCGGTGGGGCGGCCTGGGCGGCCACCGCGCGGAGCCGAGGGGTGCGGACGCGGTGAGTGCGCAGACGAAACCGGAGCACGACCGGGTCGCGGGCGATGCGGTGGTGATCGACCTGCGCGACGTCTTCCGCGTCCACCGCACCGCCGAGGGTGACGCGGCCGCGCTGCGGGGCGTGAGCCTGACCGTCGCGCGCGGAGAGCAGCTGTGCGTCCTCGGGCCGAGCGGCGCTGGCAAGAGCACCCTGCTCCGCGTCATCGCCGGCCTGGAGGAGCCGTCGGCGGGCGCTGCGCGCGTGCTCGGCCGCGACATGGGGAGGATCTCCGCCCGGTCGCGTGGGGCGCTGCGCCGCCGGGCCGTCGGGTTCCTCGACCAGCGGGCCGAGCGCAACCTGCCGCCTGACCTCCCGGTCCACCAGGGGATCGTCCTTGCTCTGGCCCTGCGCGGCGTCGGGCGCGCCGAGCGCCGACTCCGCGCCGACGCGCTGCTCGAAGCGGTCTCCCTTGCCGATCGCGCCCGCGCACTCCCGGGGGAGCTCTCGGGCGGCGAGCGTCAGGTCCTCGCGCTTTGCGCCGCCCTCGCCCATCGTCCGGCGCTGCTCCTGGCCGACGAGCCGACCGGCGAGCTCGACGACCTGACCGCGGCCGCGGTCAGGGAGCTGATCGCCGGCCTGGGCCGCGAGCAGGAGGCGACGGTGATCGTCGTCTCCCATGATCCGGCGATGGCCGCCGCGGCCGACCGGACACTGCGACTCCACGACGGCCGGATCGCCGACGAGCAGCGGGCCGGGACCGAGACCCTCGTCCTCGACCGGGGAGGGTGGCTGCGCCTGCCGCCGGTCATGCTCGCCGCGGCCGGCATCAGCGGGCGGGCGACGGCCCACGTCGGTCGCGACGGGCTGACGCTGCGGGCGGCACCCGTCCCCGCCCGTGGCGGCGGAGCCGACACGGGCGGCCAAGTCCGGGAACCACCCCCCGCCGCAGAGCAGGCTCCGGCGGCGCTCGAATGCCGTTCGCTGGTGAAGGGCTACGGGCGCGGTGCCGCCCGGCGCCCGGTGATCGCCGGTTTGTCGATCGCCTTCGCACCCGCCGGTCTGACCGTGGTCACCGGCCGCTCCGGATCGGGCAAGAGCACGCTACTGGGGCTGCTGGCCGGCATCGAGAAGCCCGATGGTGGCGACATCGTGCTCGACGGCAGGTCGTTGGTCGGGCGTGACGCCGAGGCGCTGGCCGCCTGGCGCCGCTCGGTCGTGGGGTTCCTCGGCCAGGAGGTTCATCTCGCCGCCTTCCTCTCGGCGCGGGAGAACGTGGAGCTGGCCCAGCAGCTCCACGGCTTCGCGGACCGGCCCGGGTGGGCGTGCGACTGGCTCGCGCGCCTGGGCCTGGCCGACCGCGCCGATCAGCGCGTCAGCCGCCTCTCGGCCGGTGAGCGCCAGCGCGTGGGGCTGGCCCGGGCGCTGGCGTGCGCCCGGGGGCTGCTCCTCGTCGACGAGCCGACCTCGCGCCTGGATGAGGCCTCGACGGCGGTGGTCGCCGAGACGCTCGTGCTGGCCGCCCGCTCGGGCCAGACGGTGATCTGCGCCACCCACGAGCCGATCGTGATCGCCCGCGCCGACCAGGAGCTCGCGCTAGGGCGAGCGCGAGACGGCCAAGCCGATCGGCGAACAACCAGCTGATGACCGTGGTGTCGACGACGACGCCCGGTCGACGGACGTCGGTCATGCCTCGGCGAGCGCCTTCTTGAACGCGGTCCCGGCTCGTGGGCCTGGTCATCTACGTCAAGGACGTGGACGGGGTGTTCACGAGCGACGACCCGGCGGGAGCCGGCGCCGAGCTGATCCCCCGGGCGGGCGAGGCGGCCGAGCTCCTGGCCATGGACGTCGCGACGCTGACGATCGACGCCTCGTGCGCGAGCTGATGGGCGCGGCCAAGCACGTGACGGGAGATCCACATCGTCAACGGCCCGCACGCCAGGGAACATTCGCCAGGGCGCTCGCGGCGTCCACGTCGGGACGATCATCACGCTGGCTGAGGACCGGGCGAATAAGGTTCCGGGGGTGCACGTGCCCACCGCCGGCGGCGCCATGGACGCCGCCCTCGTCCTGCCTGCGCGGGGTTCCGGCCCCGGGGTGGTGTTGCTCCCGGAGATCTTCGGCGTCAACCGGTACGTGCGGCGGGCGGCCGAGCGCCTGGCCGAGCTCGGCTATGTCGTCCTCGCCCCGGATCTTTTCTGGCGGACCGATCCCGGGCTCGCCCTCGACGAGCGCGACGCGGAGAGTCTCGCCCGGGGAATGGAGGCCACCGGCCGGCTCGACCGCGAGGTGGCGGTTGCCGACGCGATCGCCGCCGTCGGGGCCCTGCGCGGCCGGTCGGAGGTCAGCGGCCGGGTCGGCGTGCTCGGCTTCTGCCTGGGCGGGGCCCTCGCCTACGCGGTAGCGGCCGCCGACGATCCCGACGCGGCTGTCTGCTACTACGGGTCGGGCATCGGCGACGCCATCGAGGCGGCGGCCGGCATCGCCTGCCCGGTGCTCTTCCACTTCGGCGCCGAGGACCCCTACATCCCGCGGGAGCAGATCGACCGGGTAGCCGCGCTGGCCGCCTCGCGGCCGGAGATGACGTGCCACATCCATGCCGGGGCCGGGCACGCGTTCGACAACCCGGCGCCGATGTTCCACCGCCCGGAGGCGGCCGCCTCCGCCTGGGCGCTGACCGGCGACTTTCTCGCGCGGACCCTCGGCCGGCGGGGCGAATGATGGAGGACTTCCTGGCCGAGTCGGAGGTTCTCGAGAACGAGGCCCGCCGGCTCGCCGGCCCGCCGCCGCGGGAGCGGCGAGTGGGAGGCCAAGCCCGGTTCTACGAGCAGCGGAGCCAGGGATTCCGGCAGGTGCCCGTCCGACGGCTGGCGCCTGCGCCACACGTTGACGCCCAGCGCCAGCAAATCGGAGCTCGGCGGTTTGGCGGCGTCAACTTCATAAGCGGAGGGCGTGAGACCTATCTCTTGAGTAGCATGGAGAGGGCACCCACGCCGTGACTGCCGGCGAGCGTCGGGTTGGGGTGCTGGGTCAAGTCATGCGAAAGGGAGGCTTCTCATGCGGAATCGGGTCTTGGCGGTCATTCTCACCATGTCACTCATGGTCGCCGTTCTCGTCGCCGGGTGTGGTTCGAGTGGCGGAACAGGCTCTCACCATCGCGTGCTCAAGTCGGTTGGGGGCGCGCTGATTATCCATCACGTGCTCAAGAAGCGCGGGTCGCATCACGCCGTGCTGAAGTCAGTGGCAGGTGGCGCGGTAATTCACCACGTGCTCAAAAAGCACGGCAGGTAGCCGTCGCCTGTCCGGTATGAGGCAAGCACAAGCCCTGAGAGTACCGAGGACGTGTCGCCGCCGAGTCACGCAAAACCGCCTTGATCGTCGACCCTATCCAGGTTCGCCGGCGTAGCTCGGTTGCACGAACAGCGGCGTACCGGAATGGTTCAGAGTCTGCCGGTTGATCTTCCGACGGACCTTGCCTGGCTCGGACCGACGCGGTTCAGGTTCGCAGCCTGCGGGATGATGTTCGTGTCCATTCCTCCGCCAGCGGCGTGGGCGGCTAAGCCTCAATCCACCGACCGGCATGGTCGGGCGACCTCCGGAGTGGCGACTTCGTCGTCTGCGGCACCGTAAGTCGTGATCGGCGCGGGGTCGTCCGGCGTCGAGCGTCGAACTACCGCTATCGACCGGGTCGGATTGGCGGTTGGGGGTGAGGCGTGGCGGCCGTTGCCGGGCGGCGGTTCGATCGGTTCTCGGAACCGGTCGATCGTGGGACGGCGTGCGCTGAGAGCTCCTTTCACCGATTGCCGCTGCGCCAGGCGGCGCCACTCTCAAGCGAAGGGCCCCGTCGATCAGTCGATCGCAGCAGGTCCCAGGAGCAGAGAATGTATGTGCTGGCATCAAGCTGTTGCGTGCCGCCGCCCGGGCGAGTACGATGGTTTGGAGGCTTCCTTAGCGTCCGTTGCTTCGGATTCGAGGCAGTCGACGCCCCCAATGAGGGCGATCCAAAGAGAGATGGAGCAATGAAGCGCAGACTGCTAGTGCGATGCGCCGCTGTGGCCCTGGGTGCCTCGTCAGCTGCCGCCTTTGCGGCGCCCAGCGAAGCGCTCACGTGCACGGGTAATCAGAGCCTGACGTCAGGTGACGGCACGTGCGTGGCTACCGACTCCGGCGTCGGCAACCACATGGGCTTCGGCGCGATAGCCACGGTGCTCGACCGCGGGACCGCCAGGGCAACGAATACCGGCAATAACATACTTGGCGTGGGCGCCGACGCGTACGCAAGCGTCGGAAGCACCGCATCAGCGCGGAATAGCGGCAACAGCAACTACGTGGCGAGCAGGGCAAATGCCGACACAAACAGCAGGGCCTCGGCGACGAACACCGGCGACGGAAACGTCGCAGGTGCTATTGCGGGCGCTGTCGAGAACAGCAGTGCCCGTGCCCGTAACAGCGGCAACAACAACGGGAGCGGTGCGGCGGCGTTCAGCTCCGGCGGAAGCGCTGCCGACGCGAGCAACAGCGGGAGCAACAACGTCGTAGGCTCCTACGCGTTCAGCGCCGTGGACAGTGCTGCGCGAGCGTCTAACAGCGGCAGCAACAACGGCACGGGCGCCAGAGCGCAAGCAGATCACGGCAGCATGGCCGCCGCGAGCAACCGCAGCAACAACACTGGCCTTGGAGCAGAAGCACAGGCCTCCAACGGTGGACGGGCAACGGCCAACAACCTCGGGGGTAGCGGCAGCTCAGCTCGATCCTCGGCGGACACCGGCGGTCGCGCCAACGCCCTCGTACTCGGCGATGGCAGCACCGCCGTCGCGAACGCAAACAATGGCAACCGTGCCTTCGCGTTCGCAGTCCTCGGCGGGACCGCGACCGCCACTGACGCCGGCGTCAGCTGTACAGGCCACGCGGTCGCCTTCTCCACGAGTGGCGGCCACTGCTGACCCGAACCCCCGCGTGCGATCTCGCGGCGCCGAAGGGTGATGGGTCAAGCTGGGCAGGTGCCGTCAGCGGAGCGAGGCGCGAGATGGTGAAGGCAGCCGACGCTAGTGCCGGCCGCCCCGGCTGCTGCTGAACGTCAGCTCGGGGCGCCAGTAGGCTCGCGTAGCAGCGCTCGTACGCGACCTCAGCGCCAAGGTGCACGGCTGAACTCTTCAGGTCGTTGTGATCGGATTGCTCCGCGAGCGTCGCGAACCAACCGCCAGCTCACGGACCGCTCCGCGAGCTGACCGCGTTTCGCTAGTACGGCCCGGATTCGCTTCTCGGCCGGCTCGAAACGAAGCGCATCCAACTTGCGCATCAGGAGGTCGCGAACGCGGGTGCTCACCGGTGCAAATGTTCCACACTCCTCGGGCCGTTTGTTGCTCAGGCCGCTAGGAACGCGACGACATTACCGCGACGACGGTCGCTCTCGGGTCGACGCGACGGCTCTGGTGGCCTCCAGGTGCCGGTCGCCCGGTACACGCAGCGCCAGGTCGCAACCGCCGAGGCGCTCGCCCAGCCGCCCGTGGAGGAATCGTGGGTCACGACGACACGGGCGTAGCCCTCGCGGGCTGACCGGCGCGTCCGCGTCGAGGCGGTCCTCGCGCAGTCCGAGAGGAGCGAGACGTCCTGGGCCGCCGGGGCGTGGTGACGCGGCGAGCAGACGCTCCTTGTAGGCGTCGACGTCGTCGACGGTGATCGACTCGACCCGCCGCGGCCCGAAACGCCGCGAGCAGGTAGCCGTCGATCACGCTCCGGTGGTCGCCCACCGTCGAGGCCTCGCGCTGTCGCACCTCCTCGATGTAGTGCAGGGGCCGCCGCATCGGCGAACGTGGCGCCCGTCCGGCGCATGCCCGGGAGGGTGCCGCGACGCGGGTCGGTGAGATCGCGTCGAGCTCGGCCTCCGCCGAGAAGCGAACGGGTTGCGGCGACCGGTCATCTGCCGGACTCATCCGCCGCAACCGCCTTCCGGGACAAAGCAAGAAGCGGCCCTCACCGGACAAAGTTGGGACAAAGTTCTTCCCAACCCAAATCCGCCCCCGACCAAAACCGCGGGATTTGCGGGCCCTTCGGAGAGGCGACGATCGGAATCGAACCGATGTACACGGCTTTGCAGGCCGTTGCGTAACCACTCCGCCACGTCGCCGACGACCGGGCAAGCCTAGCGACCGTGCCGTGACGGCCGTTGCTAGGCTTGCGTCTCCCAGGGCGATTAGCTCAGCTGGGAGAGCGCCGCCTCGACAAGGCGGAGGTCACTGGTTCGAGCCCAGTATCGCCCACTCCGGGGCCCGCGCCGCGCGTGTTGCCAGACCGCCGCGGTCGGCCTTATCGTTTGACCGAGGCCGCGAACGAGCATTAACAGGCCGGACTCGACGCGACGGGTACGCTGTCAGGCGATGCGACACCGGTCCCTCCTGCTCCCCCGCCCGACCAAGGAGCTCTGAAAACGACATGGCTACCCGGACCGAGGAATCATGGGAGATGATCGAGCGCTGGAAGGCCGAGCATCCCGACATGCTGTCCGGAGGCGGCCCGTCGACGAAGCGGGCGCCGCGCCCCCGCCTGGCGGTCGCGCCCGATCCGTCGCCGGTCGCCCCGGCCGCCGAGCAGCGCGACATGATCGAGCGCTGGCGGCGCGAGCACCCCGAGCTCGTCGGGCTGTCGCGCCCGGTCCCGCCGCCGGCCCGCCCGGTCCCGTCCGAGCGGCGCGAGTCCGACCGGGCCGTGCTCGACATCTCGACGACGCCGCTGACTGTCCTCAGCGCCTTCGTGATCGGCTGCATCCTCGGGGGGATCGCCATGACGATCATCACCGGGATCGCCTTCTGGGGGTTCTCCGGCGGCTGACGCCGGCGCCTGCGGGGCGGCTGAGGACGGCGCGTCCCGGCCGGCGGCCACGACCCGGGAGATGCACCTGGCAGGGGCCGGCGTCGGTCGCTAGGATCGGTGGATCGCCGAGCTCGCTTCCTTCACCTGTCATTGCGGGATCTACGCGGTCGGCCGCTGCGACGACTGCGGCAGCTACCTGTGCCGCGAGCACGGGGTCATGCAGGGCAACGGATGGGTCTGCTCGAGCGGCTGCCGCGAGCTCGAGCGCCTCCACCGCCTCGGCCACGAGGAGCGGCTCTATCGCAAGCTGGTCGATCAGATCAACGTGATCGTCGCCACCTTCATCCCCCGCATGGCCGCCGCCGGCAACCCGGGTGCCGCGCCGCTCGGCCAGCCCGAGACCAAGCGGCGCTCGCGCCTGATCGGCAAGGGCACGACCGAGACCATCGTGCCCCACGGACCGCTGGGCTGGCGCGTCGCGAGCGTGGGCACCGGCGACGACCCCGACAACCCGGAGTCGGTCAAGCTCGCGAGCATCGGGCTCGACGTCAAGGGCCAGCTCGTCGACCTGACCTACACCGCCTACGACCCGCCGCCGTGGAAGCTCGGCGAGCTCCCGGCCGGGGCACCGCCGCGCGAGTACGACGACTACGACTACCGCTACATCGCCGAACGCGAGGTCCCGCGGTCGCTCCACGAGCTGCTCGTCTCGCACACCGGGAGCGGGCTGTCCGACGCTCAGACGCGCTGCTACTACTGCGGCCACGCGGGCTTTCACCGGCTCACCCGGATCGGGTCGCTCTGGTCGCTGGAGAACTGGCCGCGGGCGTGCGAGGACTGCATCGAGTGCTGGGTGGGCCCCTGACGCTGGCCCCAGCGTCGCGGGCGGTCGCGACGATCGGCCGGCCCTAGTTGCGGGTGATCGACCTGAACGCCGACGTCGGCGAACGTACCGGTCCGGAGGCGCTGGCCGACGACGCGGCGATCCTCGACGCGGTGACCAGCGCCAACGTGGCCTGCGGGTTCCACGCCGGAGACGCGGAGACCATGCGCGCGGTCTGCGCGGCGGCGGTCGCCCGCGGAGTGCGGATCGGCGCCCACGTCTCCTACGCCGATCGCCCCGGCTTCGGGCGGCGCGAGCTCGACGTCGCGCCCGGCCGGCTGGGCGAGGAGACCGCGCAGCAGCTCGCGGCGCTCGCCGGCGCCGCGGCGACCACCGGGGGCGAGGTCGTCTACGTCAAGCCCCACGGGGCGCTCTACGCGCGGTGCGCCGCCGACCCGGCCGCCGCCGCGGCGGTCGCCGCCGCCGCCGCCGCCGCCGACCCGCCGCTCGCGGTCCTCGGGCCGCCGGGCTCGGAGCTGCTCGCCGCGGCCGCCGACCGGGGCCTGGCCGGCGCGTCCGAGGGCTTCGCCGATCGGGCCTACCGCGCCGACGGCCGGCTCGTCCGGCGCAGCGAGCCGGGCAGCGTCCTCGCGACGTCGGCGGCGCTCGAGCAGGCCGCGCGGATCGCCGGTGCCGGGCAGGTCCGGGCCGCCGACGGGAGCCTGATCACCGTCGCGGTGCGGTCGCTCTGTCTGCACAGCGACACCCCGGGCGCGGCGGGGCTGGCCCGGGAGCTCCGCCGGCGGCTCGAGGGCGCCGGCATCGAGATCAGGGCCTTCGCGTGAGCGACGAGCTCGCGGTCCGCCCGGCGGGCGACCGCGGCTTCCTGGTCGAGGTCGGCGAGAACCACCGGGTCCACCTCCTCGCCGCGGCCGCCCGGGACCGCTTCGCCCAGCGGGTGGAGGACGTCGTCCCGGGGGAGGAGACGCTCCTGCTCTGCTTCGCCGAGCGGCCGCCGACCCTGGCCGAGGTCGCCGCCGAGGTCAACGCGCTCGTGCTCCGCCCGGCAATCGAGAACGAGGCCGGACCGATCACGATCCCGGTGCGCTACGACGGCGCCGATCTGGAGGCGGTGGCCCGGGCGATCGACGCCCCGGTCGAACGGGTGATCGAGCTCCACAGCGGGGCGGAGTACGTCGTCGCCTTCATGGGCTTCGCGCCCGGCTTCGCCTACATGACGCGAGTCGCGGCCGAGCTTCACCTGGCGCGGCGCGAGGAGCCCCGCCCGAAGGTCCCGGCCGGGTCGGTGGCCATCGCCAGCACCTACACGGCCGTCTACCCGACGACCGCGCCGGGCGGCTGGCACCTGCTCGGTCACACCGACGCCGTCCTCTTCGACCCCGACCGCGAGCCGCCGGCCCTGCTCGAGGCGGGCGGGCGCGTGGTCTTCGAGCCGGCATGATCGAGGTGCTCGACCCGGGGGCGCTGACCACGATCCAGGATCTCGGCCGCCCGGGATGGGCCCACATCGGGGTGCCGCGCTCGGGCGCGGCCGACACCCGGTCGCTGCGCCTGGCCAACCGCCTGCTCGCCAACCCCGAGGACGCGCCGGCGCTCGAGACCACGCTCGTCGGCCCCCGCCTGCGCTTCGCCGCCGACGCGGTGGTCGCGCTCACCGGGGCGCCGGTCGAGGCCGGGGCCGGCGGGCGCCTCCTGCCGATGAACGCGCCGGTCTACCTCCGCGCCGGGGCGGTCCTCGAGGTCGGTGCGGCCACCGGGGGCCTGCGGACCTACATCGCCGTGCGGGGCGGCATCGCCTGCCCGAAGACCCTCGGCAGCGCTTCCACCGATCTCTTGACCGGGCTCGGTCCGCGACCCCTTCGCGCGGGGGAGGAGCTCGCCGTCGGTCGGGCACCGTCGGCATTCCCGGCAGTGGACGTGGCGCCGACGCGGGCCCTCGCCACCGAGCCGACGCTGCGCCTGGTCTTCGGCCCCCGCGACGACTGGTTCACCGAGGACGCCCGCCCGGCCCTGACCAGCTCGGCCTACGAGGTGAGCGACACGTCCAATCGGGTCGGCATCCGCCTGCGCGGCCCGGAGCTCGCCCGGCGCCGCGACGGCGAGCTGAAGTCCGAGGGGATGGCCGCCGGCGCGCTCCAGGTGCCGCCGAACGGGAAGCCGATCCTGCTCCTCGCCGATCACCCGACGACCGGCGGCTATCCGGTGATCGCGGTCGTGGCGAGCGCCGATCTCCCGCTCGCCGGGCAGCTGCGGCCCGGCCAGCGTGTCCGCTTCCGTGACGCCCGCGGCGCCCACGGCGCCCCCGGCGCCCACGACGCCCGCGACGCCCGCGAAGCCCGTTACGCCCGTGACGCCCGCGGCGCGCGCGGCGGCTGAGGACGGCGATGGCGAGCCGCGAGGATCCGCGCGAGGCCCTCCGCGCCCGGCTCGAGGAGCCGCTGCCCGAGCGCCTGTGGTCGCTGCCGGACGACGATCTCGCCGATCTCGCCGACGCCCTGGTCGAGGCCCACCGCCGCCAGGCGGTCGCCCTCGACGAGTCGATCGACCAGACCCTCGGCTACCTGCCCTGGCTGCTGCGCGGGGTCGTGCGCCGAGTGCTTCTCGGATGAGCCTCGAGGGACACGCCGAGGTGATGAAGCTGGCCCGCCTGCTCGGGACGCCGCCCGAGCGGCTCGGCTATCTCGAGGCGCTGGGTCCGGCCGAGGTGCGCCTCGTGCGCGAGCGGGCGACCGACTGGCTCTACGCCGCCGACGACCACCGCTTCCACCGCGTCGCCCTGGCCAGCCGGCTGCCGCCGGTGGCGCTGACGACCTTCATCGCCCAGCACGCCTTCGGTCCGCTGCTCTGCGCCCGGGTCGCCGGGCTGCTCGACACGCGCCTGGCCGTCGAGATCGCCAACCGGCTGCCGACGCCGTTCGTCGCCAATCTCGCCGTCGAGCTCGACCCGCGACGGGCCAGGGAGGTGATCGCCGCGCTCGCGCCGCGGCGCATCGCCGAGGTCGCCGCCGAGCTGACCGCCCGCGAGGAGTACATCGCGATGGGCCGCTTCGTCGGCTTCATGACCGACGCGGCGATCGTCGCCTGCTTCGGCGTGATCGACGACGCGTCGCTCCTGTGGATCTCCTACTTCGTCGAGGCCAAGGACCGCCTCGACCACGTGGTCGGGCTGCTCACCGACGACCGCGTCCGCGGCGCCATCCGCGCCGCCACGGCGGCGCACCTCTGGCCCCAGGCGCTCGACCTGCTGACGCGCATCTCGCCCGCCCGGGCCGGCGCGCTGGCCGACCTGGCCGCGCTCGAGGACGACACGGTGCTCGACGGAATAGTCGCCGCCGCCCAGCGCGACGGGCTGTGGGACGTGGTGCTACCGGTCACGCGGCAGATGAGCCCGTCGGGCCGGGCCCGTTTTGCCGGGCTGCCCTCGCTCCACGCGCCCGAGGTGCTCGCGGCGATCGTCGCCGGCGCCGCCGAGGATGACCTCTGGCTCGACCTCCTGCCCCTGGCGAGCCTGCTCCCCGACGCGGCCCAGGCCGTCGTCTGGGCGGAGATCGTCGGCGCCGCCGCCGCCCTGGCGCAGGAGCGGCGCGACGCGATGGCCGCCCGGGCGCTCGACCGCGGGATCGACGGCCTCGCCGGCGGCCTGGTCGCCCACGTCGTCGGCGGCGGCCTGCTGACGGCCGGGCTGCGGCTGGTGGCCGCGCTCGGGCCCGAGCTCAAGGAGCGGCTCGTCCCGCTGGCCGCCGACCTGCCGGCCGACCACCGGGCGGCGGTCCTCGCCCGCGCGCGCGCCTTGCGCCTGATGCGCCGGCTCGGCCCGCTCGGTGCCGCGCTCGCCGGGCCGCCGGCCTCGGAGCCTTAGCACCCGGGCGGGGGCGGGCGCGCGTACCCTTCCTGTTCTCGCCCACCAGCTGGAGGTTCAATGACCGACACCACACCCGTCGCGGCCGACCCCGGCGCGCAAGCTCCGCTCCCCGCCGGGGACAAGCGGATCCTCGTCGCCGCCGTCGGCAACCAGTGGCTCCAGGACGACGGCTTCGGCCCGGCCGTGGCGAAGCTCCTGCTCGCGCGCGACATGCCCAAGGGCGTCACGGTGATCGACTTCGGCACCGGCGGCCTCAACCTCGCCTACGAGGTCATGGCCGGCTACGACGCGCTGATCCTGATCGACATCACCCGCCAGGGCCACGAGCCGGGCACGCTCTACACCATCGAGCCGGACGAGGCCGAGATCGACCGCCAGATCGCCGCCGGGGCGACGCTCGATCTCCACGGGATGGATCCGACGTCGGTGCTCCGCTTCGTCAAGCAGGTCAGCGGCTCGCTCCCCGGGCGCGTCGTGGTGATCGCCTGCGAGCCGGAGCTGGTCGTCGAGCACGTCGACGAGATGGACATGGGTCTCAGCAAGACGGTCGAGGCCGCCGTGGTCCGCGCGGCCGACCTGACGCTCGAGACGGTCGGCGAGCTCCTCGCCTAGCCGTCAGTTGACGGAGGGATCGAGCGGCATCCGCGCCAGCAGCGCGTACTCGCCGCCCTTGCGCGCGAGCACCCCGGCCCACAGCTCGGGCCCCGCCTCGATCCACAGATCCTCGGCCGCCATCGGCTCGAGGATCCACGCCTCCTGGGCCAGCTCGGCGTCGAGCTGACCCGGCCCCCAGCCCGAGTGGCCGGCGAAGCAGCGAGCCCGCCGGACACCGTCGGCCAGCCCCTCGAGGCTCGTCTCCATGTTGGGCAGGCCGACGTCGCCGTCGATCAGGAGAGCGGCCAGCGAGCGGTCCGCGAACTCGGCGAGCACGACCACCGCGCCCGGCTCGACCGGTCCTCCGACGTAGACGCGGTCGAAGTCGGCGCAGGCCGCCGCCAGCCGCTCGACGGTCTCGGCCACGAGCAGCTCGGACGGCCGGTTGAGCACGAGCCCGAGCGCCCCCTCCTGGTCGTGGGCGGCGATCAGCACCACCGCGCGGCTGAAGTTCGGATCGGCGAGCGTCGGTGACGCGATCAGCAGCTTGCCGCGGAGCGAGTCCACCTCTAACACGGTAGTGCGAAAAGCAGCGGCCGCGCAGCGGCCACGCGCTACCCTCAGGGAGTGGCCATCGCGACCACCCACTTCACCGACCCGGGCTGCCCGTGGGCCTACTCGGCGAGCCCGGCGCTCGCCGCCCTGCAGTGGCGCTACGGCGATCAGCTCGACTGGCGCCTGGTGACCATCGGCCTGACCGAGGACGCCCGCCAGTACCTCGACCGCGGCTACACCCCGCTCCGCCAGCTTCACGGCTACATGATGTTTCGCGACCGCTTCGGGATGCCGTTCTCGACCGTGCCCCGGGCGCGGATCTCGGCCACCGGGCGCGCCTGCCGGGCGATCGTGGCCACCCGCCTCGCCGCGCCCGAGCTCGAATACGCGGCCTTCCGGGCGCTCCAGTTCGGCAACTTCACCGACTCGGTCGTCTTCGACGACGACGACGACCTGCGGCGCGCCCTCGCGCGCGTCGAGGGCCTCGACGCCGCCGCCGTGGTGGCCGCGCTCGACTCGTCCGAGGTCACCGAGGCCTACGAGCGCGACCGGGCGGAGGCGAGAACCGCCGCCGGGAGCCCGACCGAGTTCCAGGGCAAGGCGGCCGAGACCGACGGCGCCGTCCGCTACACGGCGCCCTCGTTGATCTTCGAGCAGGACGGCCGGCGCCTTGAGGCCGGCGGCTTTCAGACGATCGAGGCCTACGACGTGGTCATGGCCAACCTCGACACCACGCTCGAGCGCACGCCCCCGCCCGCCGATCCGCTGCCGGCCCTCGAGCGCTTCGCGGACGGGCTGACCACCGAGGAGGTGGCGGCGGTGATGGCCGGCGGGCTCCAGGCGCCCGATCGCCGGGCGGCCGAGCAGGCGCTGGTCGAGCTGGCCTGCGCCGGCACGGTCACGCGGATCGCCCTCGGCGACGACGCCCTCTGGCGCGCGCGTCGGCCCGCCGCGGCGCCGACCGAGGCGCGGGCAACCGCCGGCGCCCACGCCGCCGTGGCCTGAGTCCTCGCCCCGGCCGTCGCCGCCGTGCCGCCGTTCTGGGTGTCGATCGCCGCTCTCTCACTCGTCCAGGGGGCGATCGTCCTGCTCCCCCGAGCCCGCCCGTTCCCGCTGCTTCACCGCCTGCGCAACCGCTGGTGGGCGCTCGTCCCCGCGGTGTCGGTGGCCGCCGTGGTCGCCGCGATCAGCGCCAGCGGGCAGACCGCCCAGGCGCTCGCCTATCTCGCGCTGGTCGGCGTCCCCGTGCTCGCCGCGACCGCCCTGGCCCGCACGGGGCGCGCCGTCCTCGCGCTTGCAGTCGTCCCGCTGTTCGCGCTCGCCTGGGCCGACCGCGCGTCGCTCGGCGGCGAGACGGCCGGCCTCGTCCTCACGGCGCTCAGCTGCGTGACCCTCGGCGGCCTGCTCGCCGCGGTGGCACCGCCCCGCTGGCTCAAGTTCGGCATCGTCGCCATGGCCGTCGTCGATGCCGCCCTCGTCGCCGCCGACCTCCTCCAGGCGCCCAACCAGACGCTCAACGCGGCGGCCCCCGCCGCCGGGCTCCCGCGGCTCCAGAGCGTCCTCTTCGGCTCGGCCCAGATGGGCTACGGCGACCTCTTCATCGCGGCCGCGCTCGGCGCCGTGCTCGCCGCCGAGGCGCCCCTCCGGCGGCGGGCGGCGCTGCTGAGCGCCGTCTTCGCGCTCGCCTTCGACCTCGTCTTCCTCCTCGTCCCCGAGCTCCCGGCGACGGTGCCGATCGCCCTCGCGCTGATCGCGCTCGAGCTCGCCGCCCGGCGACGGCGCCGCCGGATCGTCGCCGGCGCCCCGCGGGGGGCTAGCGGCGTTGCTCGGCGCGGGCGAGGAGCCCGAAGAGCGGCAGCTTGAGCTGCCCGTGGCGCAGGCCGAGCGCGGCCCGCGCCGCGTTGGCCCCGCACGTCCCGTGGACGCCGCCGCCCGGGTGGGCCGAGGCCGAGGCGAGAAAGAGCCGGCGCACCGGGGTGTGGGGGCCGGCCATCGCCGGCGTCGGACGGAAGACGAACTGCTGGTGCAGCTGGGAGGTTCCGCCGTTGATCGCGCCGTTGATCAGGTTCGCGTTGGTCGCCTGCATGGTCGGCGGCGTGAGCACGTGCCGGCCGCGGATCAGCTCACGGAAGCCGGGCGCCAGCTCCTCGACCTCGGCCTCGATCCGCTCGGCGATCCGCTCGGTGTCCGAGGCGTCCCAGCGGCCGGTGATCCCCCGCCCGGCGTCGCCCTTGATGTTCTGGGGGACGTGGGTGTAGGCCCAGGCGGTGTCGGTCCCGGGCGGCTGGCGCGTGGGGTCGAAGTGGGCGTACTGGCCCATGACGAGGTACGGGCGCTCGGGCACCAGCGACCGCGCCAGCTCGCTCGAGTGCTTGGCCAGGGCGTCGACGTCGTCGCCGACGTGGAGGGTCCCGGCGGCGCGGGCCGGCTCGGCCGCCCAGGGGATCGGCCGCTCGAGCGCCCAGTCGACCTTGACCGTCGCGCTGTCGTACTCGAAGCGCTCGAGGTCGGCGAGGATCCGCGCCGGGAGGTGCTCCTCGCCGACCAGGCGCTGGTAGAGCTGGGGTGCGCCGACGTCGGCCAGCACCGCCCGGCGGGCGGCGTGGTCCTCACCGCCGGCGGTCCTCACGCCGACCGCCCGGCCCCGGCGCATGACGATCGACGAGACCTCCGCGTCGAAGAGGATCCGCCCGCCGCGGGCGACCAGGCGCTCGACCATTGCCGCCGTGAGCTGCCCGGCGCCCCCCTGGGGGACCGGAAAGCCCCGCTCCTGGCCGAGCGCCGTGAGGACCCAGCCGTAGGTCCCGCTCGGCGGGGTGTCGGGGGCGAGGTCGGCGTGGAGGGCGCTCCCGGCGAGCAGCCGGCGGCCGCCCTCGCCGCGGAAGCACTCCTCGCCCATGCGCCGGACGGTGAGCAGCGAGAAGCGGATGAAGTCCACGAGCGCCCGCGGCCCCAGGCGGCCGGCGAGGCGCAGACCGGACCCGATCGGGGGGAAGGGATCGAACAGGGTCCCGAGCAGGTGTTCGCCGACCCGCTCCCAGAGCCGGTAGAGCTCGCGCCAGGCGTCGCCGTCGCCGGGTGCGAACCGCTCGAGCGAGGCGGCGGTCTGCTCGATGTCGGTCGAGAGGATCGGGCAGTCGCCGGCCCGGCTCGGATGGGCGAGCACGGTGTCGCTGCGAACCCACTCGAGCCCGTGCTCCTCGAGCCCGAGCCCGCGAATGTGGGGCGAGGCCGCGGCGAGCGGGTAGAAGGAGGAGAACACGTCGTTGACGAAGCCCGGTTCGACGAGCTCGGCCGACCGCACGCTCCCCCCGGGCCCCGGACCGGCCTCGAGCACCAGGACCTCCCAGCCGGCGTCGGCCAGCACGTTGGCGGCGACCAGGCCGTTCGGGCCCGAGCCGACGACGATGGCGTCGATGCTCATCGGCCGGGCCCCCGGTGCGCGGCGGCGGCGGCCCCGGCGGAACTCACCGGGCGCCGTCGGCGGCCGGCCGGCGCCGCCTGACGTCCCAGCGCGACGGCTGGTCGGTGTCCTCCATCGCCACCGTCCCCTCGGCCAGTTCCTTCAGCCGCGCGAGCGAGCGTCGGTTGCGCCGGCTCACCAGGAGATCGGTGACCGGGTTGATGGCCAGGCGCGACAGCCGGTCGCCCGCCACCTCGGTCATCGTCACCTCGGTCCCCCGCCCCCGGCGCCGGAGCTCGAGGGTGACGAGAGCGGTCCCCAGCGGGCGCGCCTTGGCCTTGATGACCAGGAGGCGCGGCGGGTCGACCTCGCAGACCTTGGTGTGGTCCTTGATGTGCAGCGGCCCGACCCCGACGGCGTGGTGGAAGGCGCTCCCCTCGGCCGGCCAGTCGGGGTCGGCGTCGCGGATCTTCCGCGAACCGAGGACCCAGTAGGCGTAGGTCGCCGGGTCGGCGAGCACGGCGAAGACCCGCCGCGGCGGAACGTCGATGCGACAGCGGTTGCGCGACACGCGGCTCCGGTTCCTCGGACGTATGACCCCGGCCGTCGGCCGGCGGATCCTCGGGGCCTTCCCGATCTCGGCCTCCGCCAATCGCCCGCCTGCGATCGGCTCCGACCGGGCCGGCCGGCGGGGTCGGCCGGAGTCCGGCGGCGGGCTGGACGATCGCACGGGAGAGAGCCGCACCGCGCCCGACGCCCCCCGGGTCGACCTCGCCGCCGGCCCGGAGCCCGGCCGCCTGGCCTCAGCTGGAGCCCTCGGCGGCTCGCCGCGCCTGCGGGTCCTGCCCGCCCGGGCCGCGCAGGAGGCGGGCGATGGCGACCGCGACCAGCGCTCCGGCCAGCGGCCCGACGAGGTAGACCCAGACATGCGCCGGCTCGCCGAGGACGGCGGCCGGAGCCAGCGAGCGCGCCGGGTTCATCGAGGCGCCCGACACCGGGCTCGACCAGAGGCCGGCGAGGATGATGTAGCCGGCGACCCCGATCGCCGAGATCGGCCCGAGGTTCTGCGCCCGCGACGCCGTCCCGAGGATGGTCGAGACCAGCCCGGCGGTGAGGACGAGCTCGACGACCATGGCCTGGACGTCGTCGATCCCGGCGCCGGGCACCGTGGCTCCGAGCCGGCCGACGCGGCCGAACACGGCGAGCAGGAAGAGGACGGCGAGCGTCGCCCCGAGGAGTTGGGCGACCACGTAGCCGGGAACGCGCCGCCAGGGGAAGTCGCCGCGCGCGGCAAAGGCGACGCTGACCGCGGGGTTGAGGTGGGCGCCGGACACGGCGCCCATGAAGAGGATCACCGCGAGCACAGTGAGGCCCGGCGCGGTCACCGCGGCGACACGGCCGATCCGGCCGTGGCTGACCGCGTCGACCACGGCGCCGCCGGCCCCGGCGAGCACCAGCAGGAAGGTGCCGAGGGTCTCCGAGAGGAGCCGCCGCCCCTCGAGCGAGGTGTCCTCGAAGCGGCTGGCCCAGAGCTCCTCGCGCTCCCGGTGGCTGCCGGCGAGCCCGCCGGGCGCCGCCGGGGGCGTCAGGTCAGCCAGAGCAGCCTGCCCGGGACCGGTGCATCCTCGTCGATCCGCCGGGCCGCCGAGACGCGATGGTAGCCGTCGGCGATGACCAGGTACTCGCGCAGCCCGGCGACGAGGAGGACGGGGGAGATCGGCCGCTCATCCTTGATGCTCCGCAGCGCCCGCGCTGCCTCGGCGCTCTGCTTGGGCTTCAGCGGCGGCAGGCCGGCGGCGCGCAGGACGTCCTTGGCCGCCCAGTGTCCCGGCGTCGCCCGGCGAAGCTCGGCGAGGACGGCAGCGAGCGAGGTCGGGCGCACGAGCATGCTGAGGAAGCTCGCCGCCGCGGCGTAGTCCTTCTCGGCGGGCTCCTCGAGCCAGCGGATCTCGGTCTTGCCCATCGTCTCAGGCCCGCCGCCGGGCCACGCTCGCGGTGTGTTGACAGGCCCCCACCACGCGGTTATTGCCGATCGGGCGCTCCTCCAAACCGCCCCGATACCATCGCCGCATGGCTATCAGCGTGAACCTCCCCGACGGCAAGGCGCTCGTGCTCCCCGACGGGGCGACCGCGGCCGACGCCGCGGCGGCGATCGGACCGGGGCTCGCCCGGGCGGCGCTGGCCGCCGTCGTCGACGGCGAGCTGCGCGACCTCGGGCGGCCGCTGGCCGGAGGCGAGGAGATCGCGATCGTCACCCGCTCGAGCGGGACGGCGGCGCTCCAGTTGATCCGCCACGACGCGGCCCACGTCCTGGCCGCGGCGGTCACCGAGCTCTATCCCGGGGTGAAGATCTCGATCGGCCCGCCGATCGAGCAGGGCTTCTACTACGACTTCGAGTTCCCCGACGGCGTCGCCCTCTCGGAGGCCGAGTTCCCGGCGATCGAGAAGCGCATGCAGGAGCACGTCAGGGCGGCGGAGACCTTCGTCCGCGAGGACGTGCCCGTCGCCGAGGCGCGGTCCCGCTTCGCGGCCGCCGGACAGACTTACAAGGTCGAGCTGATCGACGACCTCGTGGCGGCGGCCGACGAGGCCGCGCCGCTCGAAACGGTCTCGCTCTACACCAACGGGCCGTTCACCGACCTGTGCCGCGGCCCGCACGCGCCGAGCACCAAGACGGTCAAGGCGTTCAAGCTGCAATCGGTCGCCGGGGCCTACTGGCGCGGCGATTCCGACCGGACGATGCTGACCCGGGTCTACGGGACGGCGTTCTTCTCCAAGGAGGATCTCGCCGAGCACCTCGAGCGGCTCGAGCAGGCCCGCGCGCGCGACCATCGCAAGCTCGGGCGCGAGCTCGGGCTCTTCCACTTCAACGACCTCTCGCCCGGGTCGGCCTTCTGGCTGCCCCGCGGGACGACCCTGTGGAACACCATGGTCGGGGTCTCGCGCGAGCTGACCGCCAAGCACGGCTACGAGGAGGTCAAGACCCCGCAGCTCTACGACGCCGAGCTGTGGCGGGTCTCCGGCCACTGGGACAAGTACCGGGAGAACATGTTCATCACCGAGTCCGAGGATCGCCAGATGGCGCTCAAGCCGATGAACTGCCCCGGGCACTTCCTCCTCTACAAGTCCCAGCGCCACTCCTACCGCGACCTCCCGGTGCGCTACGCCGAGCCCGGGCTGCTCCATCGCAACGAGGCGTCGGGCACCCTCCATGGGCTGCTGCGGGTGCGCCACTTCACCCAGGACGACGCCCACATCATGTGCACCGAGGACCAGGTCCAGGACGAGGTGACCGGGTGCCTGGAGATGGCCTTCGAGGTGTTGCGGCTGTTCGGCCTGACCCCCGAGCTCGAGCTCTCGACCCGCCCCGAGAAGCGCGTCGGCGACGACGCGCTGTGGGACCGCGCCGAGGCCCAGCTCGCCCGGGCGCTCGAGAGCCGCGGGCTCGACTACAAGATCAACCCGGGCGACGGCGCCTTCTACGGCCCGAAGATCGACCTCCACGTGACCGACGCGATCGGCCGCTCCTGGCAGCTCGGCACCGTGCAGCTCGACTACGGAAACCCCGAGCGCTTCGACATGACCTATACCGGCGCCGACAACGCCGAGCACCGCCCGGTGGTCATCCACCGGGCCCTCATGGGCACCTTCGAGCGCTTCATCGGGATCATCACCGAGCACTACGCCGGCGACTTTCCGGTCTGGCTGACCCCGGTCCAGGCCATCGTCCTGCCGATCTCAGACCGCCTGGCCCCCGTGGCGGCCGGCGTCCTCGCCGCGCTGACCGACGGCGGCGTCCGCGGCGAGCTCGACGAGCGCACCGAGTCGATCGGGCGCAAGATCCGCGACGCCGAGCTGCGGAAGATCCCCTACATGCTGGTCGTCGGCGACAGCGAGGCGGCCGACGGGACGGTCGCCGTCCGCGAGCGCCACCACGGCGACATCGGCAGCGTGCCGGTGCCCGAGCTCGTCGAGCGGATCGCGGCGCAGACCCGCGAGCGCGCCGGCTGATGCTCGACCGGCTCTCGCGCCACCTCGCCGACCTGCGGGCGCCGGCCTAACCGGACTCGAGGACGCGCGCGAGCACGTCGACGACGTGCCGCTTGCGCGCCCGGGCGAAGGCGGCGCCGGTGGCGTCGAGGCCGATCGCGGCGAGCATCGTGTCGTTGTGCTCGATCGGGAAGAAGCACAGGGCCACGGTGGTGATCAGCAGATGGCGGGCGTCGATCGCGCCCGCCCGCCCGGCCGGCAGCGAGCGCAGGATCCGCGTCAGGCCCGCCTCGACGGCGATCGAGTGGCGCGGCGCCGGGCCGAGCCGGCGCCCGCCGTCGAGGGCCTCGCGGCCCATCAGGCGCACGAGCGCGGGGCGCTCGAGGAGGAAGTCGACGTAGCCGTCGATGAGGATCTCGAGGGCCGCCCGCCGGTCGCCGCCGGCGTCGAGCCGGGCTCCGGCGGCGGCGGCCACCGGGGCCAGGCGCGCCTCGCGCTCGGCCAGGAGGCGCGCCATCACCGCCCGGTAGAGCCCCTCCTTGCCGCCGAAGAAGTAGGCCGGCAGGGCCGTTGAGACCGCGGCCCGGCGTCCGATCGCCTGCAGGCTCGCCCGGTCGAATCCCTCGGCGGCGAACAGCTCCTCGGCGGCGTCGAGGATCGCCCGGCGCGAGGCGACGGCGTTGCGGCGGCGCACGGGCGCCGGGGATGTCGGTGGGCCGGAAATGACAACTACCTGTTCGTTCAGTAAGTTACCCGACATGACCGCGGCCGACGCCTCCGCCCCCGCCCGGGCGATCGCCTGGGTCGACGGCCGATGGCACGCGGACGCAGCCACCGCCACGATCTCCGTGCTCGACCACGGTCTGCTCTACGGCGACGGCGTCTTCGAGGGCATCCGCTTCTACGCCGCGACCCCGTTCCTGCTCGACGACCACCTCCGCCGGCTGCGCGCCTCGGCCCGCTGCCTGGCCCTCGAGGTGCCGCTCACCGACCTCGCGCTCGTCGAGCTGTGCCGGGAGGCGATCGCCCGCTTCGGCGCCCCCGACGGCTACCTGCGCCTGATCGTGACCCGCGGCCGCGGTGCGCTCGGCGTCTCGCCGGATACCTGCGAGCGCCCGACCGTCGTCCTGATCGCCGCGCCGCTTCGCCTCTACCCGGCCCAGCTCTACGAGCACGGCGTCCGGGTCGTCACCGCCAGCCTGCGCCGCGCCGCCCCGGACGCGCTGCCGCCCCAGGTCAAGTCGCTCAACTACCTCACCTCGGTGCTGGCCGCCGTCGAGGCGCGGGCGCGCGGGGCCCACGAGGCCCTGCTGCTGAACGCGGCCGGCGAGATCGCCGAGTGCACGGCGGACAACCTCTTCCTCGTCAGCGGCGGCGTCGTCCGCACCCCGCCGGCGAGCGCCGGCGCGCTGCGCGGGATCACCCGCGACCATGTCGCCGCCCTGCTGGCCGCCGACGGCGTCCCGGTGCAGGAGACCACGCTCGTGCCGGCCGACGCCTGGACGGCGGAGGAGGCCTTCCTCACCGGGACCGGCGCCGAGGTCGTCCCGATCGCCGCGATCGACGACCGCGCCCTCGCCGCCCCGGGCCCGCTCACCCGGAGGGCGCGGGAGCTGTTCGCCGCCTCGCTGCCCCGCCGGTCGACCGCGGCCGCCTGACCCAGACGCTGCGAGAAATTCCCCGGGGGCGGGAAACCCGGCTATACTCGACCATCTTGGCCCCAGCGACGTCATCCACGCAGCGCGCCCAGACGGCTTGACGCGCTCGCGGCCTCATTGATGGCCCACTCCGCGATCCCGCGTGAGCAGACGGACGGGCGGGACGTAGCCTAGTGCCGGTTCCCCGTAGGTTCGATCGTCGCCCGCCCGAGCGGGACACGACCCGGATCAACGAGCGCATCCGCGTACCCGAAGTGCGCCTGATCGGCGAGGACGGCGCCCAGATCGGGGTGCTGAAGATCGACGACGCGCTCAAGTACGCCCAGAACCGCGACCTCGACCTCGTCGAGGTGGCGCCGGAGGCCAAGCCCCCCGTCTGCCGCGTGCTCGACTACTCGAAGTACAAGTACGAGCAGGCCCAGAAGGTCAAGCAGGCCAAGAAGCACCAGCAGCAGATCACGATCCGTGAGATCAAGTTCCGCCCGAAGATCGCTCAGCATGACTACGACACCAAGAAGGGTCACATCGAGCGGTTCCTCAAGCACAAGGACAAGGTCAAGGTGACGATCATGTTCCGCGGCCGCGAGGTGACACACCCCGAGCGCGGCGTGATGATCCTCGACCGCCTGGCCGAGGAGCTGGCCGAGCTGGCCATCGTCGAGCAGCGCCCGATCCAGGACGGCCGCAACATGACGATGATGCTCGGCCCCTCGAAGGCCGTGCTCGCCGGCCAGTTCGACGACAGCAAGCGCGGCGACGTGACTCAGGCCGACCTCGACGAGACGACCGCCGACGAGGCGACCGTCGCCGAGACCGCCGACGCCGGCGCCGAGCCGGCGGCCGAGCGCGCGTCCGCCAATGGCGGGCCCGCCCCGGCTCTGCCGCCGGAAGCCGCTCCCGAAGAAGAAGTCTCCGAGCCGTCGCCGCCGCCGATCAGCGAGGCGATGGCCGCGCTCCCGCCGCGCCAGGATCGCCAGGCGCCTGACGACGCGCCGGCGCTCGCCGCCACGCCGAAGTCGCGCTGAGCACCCGCCGGCCGCGCGCCCGACCGCCGCGCCCGCTAACCTAGGACGCCGCAATGCCCAAGATGAAGACACATTCCGGCGCCAAGAAGCGCTTCAAGGTCACCGCCGGCGGGAAGGTCCGCGGCCGTCACGCCTACACCAGCCACATCCTCGGCAAGAAGTCGCCCAAGCGCAAGCGCACGCTCGGCCAGCCGGCGATGGTCTCCTCCGATGACGCCCCGCGGGTCAAGAAGCTGCTCGGGGTGGGCAAGTGACCCGCGTCAAGCGCTCGGTCAGCGCGCGCAAGAAGCGGCGGGCCACCCTCGAGCGGACCAAGGGCTTTCGCGGCGAGGCGAACTCGAACTACAAGCGCGCGAAGGAAGCGCTGTTGAAGGCGGACGCCTACGCCTACCGTGACCGCCGCAACCGCAAGCGCGACTTCCGCCGGCTGTGGATCACCCGCATCAACGCCGCCGCCCGCCAGAACGACATGAGCTACTCGACCTTCATCCACGGCCTCTCGCTCGCCGGCATCGAGCTCGATCGCAAGGTCCTGGCTGACATCGCCGTGCGCGATCCCGAGACTTTCCGCCGATTCGCCGATGCCGCCCGCGAGGCGTCGGCTGCCTGAGCGCACCGCCGACACACGAACCTCCCGGGCGCCGCTTCCTCCAGAGGACGGCGCCCTTTTCTTTGAATGATCTCCTCACCCGACAACCAGCATCTCAAGGAACTGCGCCAGCTCGCCCGGCCCGCCGGGCGCGCCCGCAGCGGCCGCTTCGTCGCCGAGGGTGAGGATCTCCACGCCGCGGCCGCCGCCGCCGGCTGGGAGCCGGTGGTCAAGTTCTGCCCGGCCGGCCTCGCTCCGGGGGGCGACTGGGTCGAGGTGGCCCCCGCGCTGCTCGCCGCCGCCTCGACGCTCGGTTCGGGGTCGCGGGCGATCGTCGTCCTCGAGCAGCGCTGGGCGCCCGCTCCGGTCGGGCCGCTCTGCGTCTACCTCCACGGGGTCGGCGACCCCGGCAACGTCGGCACCATCCTGCGCGCCGCCCACGCCTTCGGGGCCTCGTCGGTCGCCCTCGGCCCCGGCTGCGCCGACCCCTATGGCCCCAAGGCGGTCCGCGCGAGCATGGGGGCGATCTTCTCGGTGCCGGTCGCCCGCGCCGTCCCGGCCGACCTGCCGGGCGAGCTCGTCGCCCTCGACGGGGCGGCGGCCGACCGGCTCGCCGGGCCGTTCGCCGCCCAGACGACGCTCCTCGTCGGCGCCGAGCGCGACGGCCTCGGCCGCGAGGTGCTCGCCGCCTGCGATCGGGTGATGGCGATCCGCCAGGCCGCCGGCCACAGCCTGAACGCGGCGATGGCGGCGACGATCGGCCTGTACGAGATCGCCCGGGCGGCCGGGCGGTGAGCGCGGCCGAGCGGATCGCCGCCCTGCGCGCCGAGGCCGAGGCGGCGATCGCCGGCGCCGCCGACACCGGCGCCATCGCCGAGCTCCGGGTGCGCTACCTCGGACGCAAGGCCGAGCTGCCCCAGCTCCTGCGCGGGGTGGCCGCGCTCGAGCCGTCCGAGCGGGCGGCGGTCGGGCGTCAGGCCAACGAGGCGCGCAAGGCGCTCGAGGGGCTGATCGAGGCGCGCGAGGCGCTGCTCGAGGGTGCCGAGCTCGACCGCCGGCTCGTCGCCGACCGCGTCGACGTCACGCTTCCCGGCGACCCGCCCCAGCCGGTCGGGCGCCTGCACCTGCTCACCCAGACGCGGCGCGAGATCGAGGACGTCTTCGTCGGGCTCGGGTTCGGGGTCGTCGAGGGGCCGGAGATCGAGCTCGTCCACTACAACTTCGACGCGCTCAACCACGCGGCGACCCACCCGGCGCGGGCGCGGAGCGACACCTTCTACGTCTCCGACGAGGTCCTCCTGCGCACCCACACCTCGCCGATGCAGGTCCGCGTGATGGAGCGCGAGCCCCCGCCGCTCTACGTGATCGTCCCCGGCCGGGTCTACCGCCCCGACAACGACGCCACCCACACGCCGCAGTTCCACCAGATCGAGGGCCTGGCTGTCGACGAGGGGATCACCCTGGCCGACCTCAAGGGGACGCTGCTCGCCTTCGCCCAGGCGATCTTCGGCGACGCGCGCGAGGTGCTCCTGCGCCCGCACTTCTTCCCCTTCACCGAGCCGAGCGTCGAGGTCGACGTGTCGTGCTTTGCCTGCGACGGCGGCTGGCGGCCCGATGGGTCGCGCTGCTCGCTGTGCAAGGGATCGGGCTGGCTCGAGGTGCTCGGCGCCGGGATGGTCGACCCCAACGTGTTCGCCCATGTCGGCGGCCTCCGAGGCGACGCCGTGTATGACCCCCGGGTGGTGCAGGGCTTCGCCTTCGGGATGGGGATCGAGCGGATCGCCATGCTCAAGCACGGGGTGCCCGACCTGCGCCTGTTCTACGACAACGACCTGCGCTTCCTCGAGCAGTTCTGACCATGCTCGTCCCCCTGCGCCTCCTGCGCACGTTCTGCGATCCACCGCTCTCGACCGAGCAGCTCGCCGCTCGGCTGACGATGACCGGCACCAAGGACGAGCGGATCTTCCACCACGGGGTGGCCGACCCGGCCGGCTTCGTCGTCGGGCGGGTGCTCGAGGTCGAGCCCCACCCCAACGCCGACCGCCTGCGGGTGTGCACGGTCGACATCGGCGAGGCCGAGCCGTCGACGATCGTCTGCGGCGCCCCGAACGTCGCCGCCGGGCAGACGGTGGCCGTCGCCCGGCCGGGGGCGGTGCTCCCCGACGGCGTCAAGCTGCGGGCGGCCAAGCTCCGCGGGGTGTTGAGCGCGGGGATGATCCTCTCCGAGCTGGAACTGGCGATCGGCGTCGACCGCGACGGCATTTTGGAGCTGGAGTCGCCGGCTCGGCCGGGTTCCCGCCTGGACGAGGTCCTCCCGCTCGGCACCGACGTGATCGAGTTCGAGATCACGCCCAACCGGCCCGACTGCCTCGGCGTCTACGGGATCGCCCGCGAGGTCCACGCGTCGACCGGGGCGCCGCTCGCGCCGCCGCCCTGGGCGTCCGATCCGGGGACGTACGAGGGCGACGCCGGCGGCGCCGCCGTCGACGTGGAGTGCCCCGACCTCTGCCCCCGGTTCATGGCCCGCGCGTTTGCGTCGGTCGCCATCGGGCCGTCCCCGGCGTGGCTGCGGGCCGACCTCCTGGCCGCGGGGATGCGGCCGATCAGCAACGTGGTCGACGTGACCAATTACGTGATGCTCGTCACCGGCCAGCCGCTCCACGCGTTCGACCTCGACCGGGTCGCCGGACGGCGGCTCGTCGTGCGGAGGGCGAGCGAGGGCGAGACGATCCGCACGCTCGACGGCCAGGAGCGCCGGCTCGACGCCGAGATGGTCGTGATCTGCGACGACGCGGGCCCGACCTCGATCGCCGGGATCATGGGCGGCGCCCGCTCGGAGGTGGCGCCGGAGACCACGCGCGTGCTGCTCGAGGCCGCCACGTGGATCGGCGCCAACATCCAGCGCAGCTCGGGACGGCTCGGGCTGCGCAGCGAGGCGTCCGGGCGCTTCGAGAAGGGGCTCGAGCCCGAAGCCGCGGCCGAGGCGCTGGCGCTGGCCAGCGCCCTCCTGGCCGAGCTGGCGGCGGCGCGCATCCTGCCCGGGACGATCGACGTCGGCGGTCCCGGCCCGCCGCCGCAGGTCATCGGGCTCGATCCCGACCGGCTGCGCGGGCTGCTCGGTGCCCCGATCGGGCCGGAGCGCTCGGCGGAGATCCTCCGGTCGCTCGGCTTCGTGGTCGGGGTCGGCGTCGGCGCGGGGGCCGGGGCGGGTCCGGGGTCGGGGTCGGGTCCGGGCTCGGGTCCGGCGTCGGGGCCGGGTCCGGGGTCGGGGCCGGGGCCGGGTCCGGGTCCGGGTCCAGGGGTCCTGGAGGTCGCCGTGCCCGCCTTCCGCCGCAGCGACGTGACGCGCGAGGTCGACCTGATCGAGGAGGTTGCCCGGATCGAGGGCGTCGATCGCCTGCCGGCCACGCTGCCCGACGGCCGGCCGGCCGGGCGCCTGACCGGCGCCCAGCGCGCCCGCCGCCGCGCCGAGGACACCCTCGCCGGCCGCGGCCTCCACGAGGTCGTCGGCTGGAGCTTCGCCGACCCCGGACTGCTCGACCGCCTGCGCCTGCCGGCCGATCACCCGATGCGCCACACGGTGACGATCGAGAACCCGCTGTCTGAGGCCCAGTCGATGATGCGCCCGACGATGCTCGGGTCGCTGCTCGACATCGCCCGCCACAACTTCGCCCGGGGCGCGGCCGAGCTCGCCATCTTCGAGTCGGGGACGGTGTACCGGCGGTGCCGCGACCCGCGGCCGGGCGCTCCGCCGGCCGACGAGCACCACGCCCTCGGCGGCCTCGTCGCCGGCGCCCTCGGCCGGTCGTCGTGGCGCTCGGGCGCGCCGGCGCCGGCCGACTTCTTCGCGGCCAAGGCGCTCGTCGCCGCGGTGCTCGACGGCCTGCGGGTCGACTGGAGGATGGCGGCCATGGCCTGGCCCTTCCTCCACCCGGGGCGGGGGGCCGAGATCCTCGTCGGGGACCGGCGGGTCGGCTTCGTCGGCGAGCTCCACCCGCTGGTGGCCGCCGGTTGGGACCTGCCGCAGACGGCGGTCTTCACGATCAACCTCGAGGTCGTCGCCGCGGCGGCGGCGGGGGTGCTCACCTACCGACCGTTCGGCGACTTCCCAGCCGTGCTCCAGGACCTATCGGTGATCGTCTCCGAGGACGTCGCCGCCGAGGCGGTGCTCGACGTGGTGCGCTCGAGCGGCGGACCGGCGCTCGCCGGCGTCTCGGTCTTCGACGTCTATCACGGGGCGCAGGTGGGGGTCGGGCGGACGTCGATGACCCTCCATCTCGAGTTCCGCGTCGCCGAGCGGACGCTGACCGACGCCGAGGTCGCCGCCTGGCACTCAGCCATCACCGCCGCCCTGGCCGACCGGCTCGGGGGGGAGCTCCGTGGCTAGGGTCCTCGTCGCCGGGGCCACCGGGTTCGCCGGCGCGCTGGCGGCCAGTTTGCTCTGGCGCCACCCCGACTTCGAGCTCGTCGCGGTCACCGCGCGGTCGCAGGTCGGGCGGCGCCTCGACGACGTCTACCCGCGCCATCGGGTGCCGCTCGTGCTCGAGGAGCTCGATCTCGACGTCCACGCCACGGTCGACGCCGCGGTGATCGCCTACCCGCACGGCGCCTCGGCGCCCGTGGTCGCCGCCTTCCTCGAGCGCGGCGTCCGCGTCGTCGACCTGAGCGCCGACTTCCGCCTGGGCGACCGCGCCGTCTACGAGCGCTGGTACGTGGAGCACGCCCACTCCGAGCTGCTGGACCGGGCGGTCTACGGGCTGCCCGAGCTCCACCGGGCGGAGATCCCGGGCGCCGCACTCGTCGCCTGCCCGGGCTGCTACCCGACGGCGGCCCTGCTCGCTCTCGCCCCCCTGGCCGGCGCCGGCCTGCTCGGCGATGTGGTCATCGACGCGAAGTCAGGCGTCTCCGGGGCCGGGCGCGAGGCGACCGAGACGACGCACTTCGTCTCGGCCAACGAGAACGTCCGCCCCTACGGGGTCGGCGCCCATCGCCACATGCCCGAGATCGACCAGGAGCTCGCCGCCCTCGGGGCCCCGGTGATCGCCGCCTTCACCCCCCACCTCGTGCCCCTCGACCAGGGCGAGCTCGTCTCCTGCTACGTGGCGCCGACGCGACCGGTCGGCCAGGAGGAGCTGGTCGAGCTCTACGCGGCGCGCTACGCTGGCGAGCCGTTCGTCGAGTTGGCGCGGCGGCCACCCGGGGTCCGCGACGTGAGGGACACCAACCTGTGCCGCATCAACGTCCACGCCGATGAGCGGACCGGCAAGCTGTTCGCCTTCGCGGCGATCGACAACCTCTGGAAGGGAACCTCGGGCCAGGCCGTGCAGAACCTCAACCTGATGTTCGGCCTCGACGAGGCGCGGGGGCTCTTGTGAGCCCGTTCTTCGCGTCGCGCTGGTCGGAGCCGCCTGCCGGGGTCCGCGAGCTCGACCCGGCCGCGCCGCTCCCGGCCGGCTTCCGCGCCTCGGGGGTCGCGTGCGGGCTGAAGGCCGATGGGGGGCTCGACCTCGGGCTGCTCGTCTCCGACGCGCCCGACACCGTCAGCGCGGCCCGGTTCTGCAACTCGGGCGTGCTCGCCGCGCCGGTCCTCGTCTGCCAGGCGCGCTGCCGCCTGGACGCCCTGCGCGCCGTGGTGGCCAACTCGGGCGGGGCCAACGCCGCCACCGGCCGGCGCGGCCTCGACGAGGCGGCGCGGGTCCAGGGGGCGGGGGCGATCGTCGCCGGGGTCGAGGCCGACCAGGTCGCGGTGGCCTCGACCGGGGTGATCGGCGTCGTCCTGCCCGGCCAGCTCGTCGTCAGCGGCCTGCGCGAGGCGCAGGCCCAGCTGCGGCCCGAGGGCGTCGTCGACTTCGCGGCGGCGATCCGGACGACCGACGCCTTCGACAAGCACGCCGCGCTCGAGGTCGTGCTCCCCTCGGGCACGGTCCGGCTGAGCGGCCAGTGCAAGGGGGCGGGGATGATCTCGCCGCGCTTTGCCACCATGCTCTGCTTCGTCGAGACCGACGCCGCCCTGTCGGCCGAGACCGCCGACCTTCTGCTCGGGGTCACCGTCAAGCGGTCGTTCGACCGGATCTCGGTCGACGGCCAGCTCTCGACGAACGACACGGTGATCCTCATGGCCAGCGGCGCCAGCGGGGTGTCGGTCGAGGCCGAGACCGAGGACGAGCTCCGCTTCGGCGAGGCGCTCGACGCGCTGCTGCGCCAGCTCGCCCTCCTGATCGTCGCCGACGGCGAGGGCGCCCGGCGCGTCGGACGGGTGGTCGCCCGCGGCGGCGACGCCGAGGACGTCGAACGGGTCGCCCGGGCGGTGGCCAACTCGCCGCTGGTGAAGACCGCGCTGTTCGGCGCCGACCCCAACTGGGGGCGGATCGCCCAGGCGATCGGCGGCGCCATGCCCGGGGCCGCCCCGCTGGAGTTCGACATCGCGATCGAGGGGATCGCCGTCTGCGCCGGCGGCGGGGCCGTCGCCTACGACGCCGAGGCGCTCGGGCGGGCGGTGTCCGGCCGGGAGGTCGAGTACGAGATCCGCCTCGACGGCGAGGGCGCGGAGACCGAGGTCTTCTTCTCCGACCTCTCCTACGACTACGTGAAGATCAACGCCGAGTACACGACGTGACGGCGGCGGGCAGCGCCGGGGCGGGGTGGGCATGCGCGACGTAGGCACGCTGCTCGAGGCCCTGCCCTACATCCGCGACTTCCACGGGCGGACGATCGTGATCAAGTACGGCGGGGCGGCGATGGAGGACCCGGTCCTCTGCGAGGAGTTCGCCCGCGACGTGGTGCTGCTCAAGTACGTCGGCATCAACCCGATCGTCGTCCACGGCGGCGGCCCGGAGATCACCGCCTACATGCAGCGCCTGGGGATGGCCGTCGAGTTCGTCGACGGGCTGCGGGTGTCTGACCGGGCGACCGTCGAGATCGCCAAGATGGTGCTCGTCGGCAAGCTCAACAAGGACATCGTCTTGCGCCTGAACCGCCACGGCCAGCCGGCGGTCGGGCTGTGCGGCGACGACGGGTCGCTGTTTCGCGTGCGGCGCCGCAGCTCGCCCGGCGGTCATGACATCGGCTTCGTCGGCGAGATCGAGCGGGTCGACGTCGACGTGATCCGCCACATCGCCCAGGACTACATCCCGGTCGTCGCCTCGGTCGGCGCCGACGCCGAGGGGCAGTCCTACAACGTCAACGCCGACCCGGCCGCCGCGGCGGTGGCCCGGGCGATGAAGGCGCACAAGGTCATCTTCCTGACCGACGTCGCCGGCTGGCTGCGCGACCCGGCCGACCCGGGAAGCCTGATCGCCCAGACCACGGTCGACCAGATCGACGCCGCCCTCCCGGGGATCGCCGGCGGCATGCGCCCGAAGCTCGAGGCCTGCGTGGCGGCGGTGCGCGGCGGGGTCAGCGCCGCCCACATCGTCGACGGGCGGGTGCCTCACTCGCTGCTGCTCGAGCTGTTCACCGACGCCGGCATCGGGACCTGGGTCTCGCCCGAGCCGTGAGCATCCCCGAGGCTCCGGAGAGCAGCGTCGACTGGGCCGACGACTTCCTGACCGCCAACTACGCCCGCTTCCCGGTCGAGTTCGTCCGCGGCGCGGGGACGCGGCTGTGGGACGCCGACGGCCGCGAGTACCTCGACTTCCTCACCGGGATCTCGGTCTCCTCGGTCGGGCATTGCCACCCGGCGGTCGTCGCGGCGATCCGCGAGCAGGCCGGGTGCCTGCTCCACGTCGGCAACCTCTACTACACCGACGCGATGTCGCGCCTCGCCCGCCGGCTGGCCGAGAGCTCGCTCGGCGGGCGGGTGTTCTTCACCAACTCGGGGGCCGAGGCGGTCGAGGCGGCGCTCAAGTGCGCGCGCAAGGCCAAGCAGGGCGGGACGATCGTCTCCGTCCACGGCGCCTTCCACGGGCGGACCTACGGCGCCCTCTCGGCCACCCCGCAGGAGTCCAAGCAGGCGCCGTTCGCGCCTCTGGTCGGCGGCTTCGCGGCCGTCGCGCCGACGTCGGCGGCGCTGGCGGCGGCGGTCGACGACCGCACGGCGGCGGTGATCCTCGAGCCGATCCAGGGCGAGAGCGGGGTCCACGTGCTGGCCGACGAGCTGCTGCTCGCCGCGCGCAAGCTCTGCGACCGCCACGAGGCGGCGCTGATCTTCGACGAGATCCAGACCGGCCTCGGGCGGACCGGCACGCGCTGGGCCTACGAGCACTCCGGCGTCGTCCCCGACCTGCTGTGCAGCGCCAAGGCGCTCGGCGGCGGGCTGCCGATCGGGGCGATGATCACCGGCGAGCGGCTGGCCGACACGTTCGCCCCCGGCGACCACGGCTCGACCTTCGCCGGCGGCCCGACGGTTTGCGCGGCGGCCCTCGCCGCCCTCGACGTGCTCTTCGACGACGCTCTGCTGGAGCGGGGGCGGGAGCTCGGCGAGCTGATCCGCCAGGCTTTGGCCGCGATGCCCCACGTGGTCGCCGTCCGCGGCCGCGGGCTGATGGTCGGCTTCGACGTCGACGTCGAAGCGCCGCGGATCGCCCGTCGGGCGCTGCTCGAGGAGCGCCTGGTGATCAACGCGACCGGACCGGCCACGCTCCGCCTGCTCCCGGCGCTCGTCGTCACGCGCGAGGAGGTCGACGAGGCGCTGCGGCGGATCGCCGGGCTCCTCGGCGAGCGCTGACCCAGCCGGCGGGGTCAGCGCCGGGCGGCGCGGTCCTCGACGGTGGCCACGTCGAAGAAGCGGCGCAGCGCCATTGGCTGGTCGGCGAAGGCGATCCCGTCGATGTGGCGCCGGCTCATGAAGGTCACCCCGTCGGCGCGGACCAGGCCGGGGAGGACGTCGATGCCGCACTGGATGGTGAAGCCGAGGGCGCGCAGCGCCTGCGCCTGGGGGGAGCCGGCGCCGGGCGCGGCGCCGAACGGGTAGATGAAGACGTCGGTGGGGCCGATCAGCGGGACGGCTTCGGCGATCCAGTGCAGGCTGTCCCGGCGGACCTCCTCGGCCGTCAGCCGGGTCAGGTCGCCGTGGCCGTAGCTGTGGTTGGCAAACGTCCAGCCGGTCGCCTTGAGCCTTCTCGCCAGCGCCCTGACCCGCCCGCGCCGGACGGCGATCCGGGGCGCCCTGGGGTCGGCGACGCGCTCGCCGAGGATCCCCTCGTAGCCGGTGACCGCGAGCACGCCCCTGGCGCCGCCGGCCGAGAAGTCGGGATGGCGGGCGACGAAGGCGTCCACGATGGGCACGAGGTCGTTGCCGGTCACGCGGACGCCGTGGGCGACCGGCTCCTCGACCTTGACCGCGCCGTGGGGGTCGAGCACGAGGCGCCAGCCGAGGCCGCGGTTGCGGGAGTAGTCGTAGTAGTTGACGTCGTCCTCGGAAAGCACGAGCGGCCGGCGGCCGAGCGGGACCCGAACCCGCCCGGCGACCGCCCGGTGGATGTCGACGAGCGTCCACCGGTGGCGGTAGAGCTGGGCGAGGATGGCACGGAACTCGCCAACGGTGACGAAGTAGTCGCGGAAGCCCTGGCCGGGCCGGTCGTGGGCGAAGGCCAGGCGGGGAACGATCACGAGGGTGTGGAAGAAGAGGTGCTCGACCGGGCCGTGCCAGACCACCAGGCGCGGCGGGGGCGGCCTCCCTGATCGGGGCTGCGGGCTCACCGGCCGGGGCTGCGGGCTCGCCGGCCGGGGCTGCGGGCTCGCCGGCCGGGGCTGCGGGCTCGCCGGCCGGGGCTGCGGGCTCGCCGGCCGGGGCTGCGGCCGGGCGGCGGCGCGGGGAGCCGGTCCAGAGGCGGCGGCGCCGCACGACGCTGCGGCCAGCGTGGCGGCGAGGATCCCTACGGTCCGCAGGAGCCGGCGCGGTCGCCGCTGGTTGATCGGGGAGGACGCCACCTCGTCCGGAGGATGACCGCCGGCGCGCATCGGGCGCATGATGCGTAACCGAACGGCAACCGCGGTGTCTTGTCGACCAACGGTCAACAAGCAGTCGACGGAGGTGCCGCGATGAACAGGGGCAAGGGTTCGGCGGGTCGCCGGCTGGGGCGGGGTGCGGCGTGTCGCCGAAAGGGGCGGAGTTCGGCGGGTCGCTGTGTGCGGGAGCGCTTCCGGCTGCTGGCCGGGATCGGGCTTCTCGTCGGCCTCGGGCTCGCCCTCGCCGACAACCGCGCGGCGCTCGGGACGCTCGCCTGGTCGGTCGACCCGGTGGCGCTCGGCGGGGCGGTCGCACTGCTCGCGGTCGCCCCCCTCGCGCAGGCGCTGACGCTGCGCATCGCGCTGGTCCGGCTGGGCGCGGGCGCGGCGCCGGTGGCCGGGATGCTGCGGGTCTGGGCGCGCTCTTTCATCCTGCGCTACGAGCCGACGGGGACGGTCGGGTTTGTCTACCGGGTTCGCGAGCGCGAGCGCCTCGGGGCGACGACGCCGCAGGTGCTCGCGGCGAGCGGTTACGAGCAGCTGGCGGCGGTGACGGCGGGCGCGCTCGTGGCGCCGGCGGCGTTCCTCGTGGCCGGGGCCCGCCCGCCCGCGCTGGCCTGCCTACTCGCCGCCGGGCTCGGCGGCGCGGCCTTCGTGCTGCGTCCGTCCCTGCTCGGCGACCGACTCGCCCGCGGGCTCTCACGGCGGGGCGTCGCCGTGGCCGGGCCGCTGCCGGGGCGGACGCTCGCCCTGATGGTGGCGCTCGACGCCGGCGGGTGGGCGGCGACGGCGCTCGGCGCCTGGGTCCTCGCCGCTGGCCTGCTCGGCGCGGGGGCCGCGCCGGGCGTGTTCATCCTGCTCGGAGCGTTCGCGCTCGCCTGGGTCGTCGGCGTGCTCGTCCCCCTGCTCCCCGGCGGGTTAGGTCCGCGCGACGCGGCGCTCACGCTGGCGCTGGCGCCGGTGATCGGGGCGGGGCGGGCGGCGGCGCTGGCCGTCGGGCTCCGGGTGGCGTCGTTCGCGGCCGAGCTCGCGGCCGCCGGGGCGGCCGAGCTCGCCGCGCTCGTCCTCGCGCGCCGCGGGGCGACCGCGGTCGCGGTCATGGCGGGCCCGAGCCCTCCGGCGGGTCCGGGGGCGGCCGCCGGCGAGCGCGCGATCGTCGTCGTGCCCACCTACGACGAGCGCGAGGCGCTGCCCCTGTTCGTCGCGCGCTTTGGCGAGGCCGCGCCGGGCTTCGACCTGCTCGTCGTCGACGACGGCTCACCCGACGGCACCGGCCGTCTGGCGGACGCGCTCGCCGCGGAGCGAGGGTGGATGCACGTGCTGCACCGGCCCGGGAAGGCCGGCCTCGGCACGGCCTATCGCGAGGGCTTCCGCTGGTGCCTGGCGCGCGGCTACGCGGTGATCGGCCAGATGGACGCCGACCTGTCGCACCCGCCGGAGAAGCTCGCCGAGATGCGAAGCGTCCTGCTCGAGCGGGACGCCGGGCTCGTGCTCGGCTCGCGCTACGCGCCGGGCGGCGGCACGGCCGGTTGGAGCGCGATCCGGCTGGCGCTCAGCCGGATCGGCTGCCGGGCGTCGCGGCTGGCGCTCGGCCTGCCCTTCAGCGACCTGAGCGGCGGGTTCAAGCTCTGGCGCGCCGGCTGCCTGGCCGCACTCGACCTCGAGGAGATGCTGAGCGCGGGGTACGCCTTCCAGGTCGAGACGACCCAGCTCGCCTTCCTGGGCGGGGCGCGGATCGAGGAGGTGCCGTTCGTGTTCTCAGACCGCGTCGCCGGCGCGTCGAAGATGACCCTTTCGATCAGCATCGAGGGCATCCGGGTGACGCTCGCCCTGCTCCGCCGTCAGCGGCGGCGCGGGCGGCAGCCCGCGGCGCCCTAGCCGGCGCCGGCCCTCCCGGCGCGGCTACGCGATCCTGAACGTGGTTGCTGCGGTCGCGGCTCCCCAGGTCGCAGTGATCCGGTAGGTGCCTCGCGACGCTGGGGTGCCGGGGCAGTCCACGGGATCGCGTCCGGCACAGCGGCGGCCATCCCAGGTGATCGATCGGACTGTCGCTTTTCCGGGAGTCAGGCGGCGCGTAGCTGCGAACACGCAGAGCACCTTGCTTGTGGCACGGTTCCAGATTCGCCCGCCTGAGTGGTCGGTGATCACCACCTGAGGGAGGCAGGTGCTTCTCGGGATGCCGCACGGCGTTCGCCCACGATTCCGGATGGAGATCCTCACGATTACCGGATCACCGGACGAGTAGGTGGCGCGCGCCGCTTTCACCGTGAGCCTGACCTGAGCCGGGGTGCAGGCCGGGACCTGCGAGGAGCCGGCACCGCCCGAAATTTCTGCCGGATTGCTCCCCGTCGGCGCGGACCCGGTCGGAGCGATGCTCGGAATTACCGGAAGCGGCTTGGAGGTCCCCGCGCTTGCCGGCGGTGTCCCGCCGCCGCAACCGGTCAGTGAAAGGATCAACCCGAGCGCCGCGACTGTCTCTGCAGCCAGGCACCGCTGACGAGCCGCTCGCCCGCTTGGCCCGCTGCCGCCGCGCGAAGTTCGCCGCGTCCGACCTACGGTCGCGGGTCGGGGCCTGACCATATCCGGATCCTATCTTGAGGCGTTCTGTGACGTAGATCACAGAATGCGAGCGGCTTTTGCGCGATGCTCACCGCGGGCCCCTTCGGAGGCCAATGCATAGGGTCACCAAAAGGGGGCGCCATGAAGCGGGGTCACAAGGTTGGATGGATCAGCATCTTCGTGCTACTGATCTTGGGCGCGGGAGCGGCGACCGCCGCCGCCCTCGCCGGATCTTCAGCACCACAGCGGGCGTTCGGTACGCCGGCGCCCAGCGTCGTTGCGCCGGCCGGCACCGTACAGACCAGCTCGCTGCCGCGGCTCCATCGCGGACCGATCAGCGTCCCCCATACCCAGGCGCCGGCTCCGGCGCTCCTCGCGGCCCGCGCCGGTGTGGCGATCAGCGCGCAGCGGGGCCCGCTCCAGGGTATCCGGCCCACCGCGCTGCGCAAGGCGGCGGGGCCGCCGGCACCCGGCGCGTCACCCGCGAGCCGGCAGCGCAAGGGCCCGGACGGACCACTCTCCGCGGTCTTCCCCGGCGCCGCCTTCGAGACGCTCAATTCCTTCACGGGGGCCACGCTCAACAGCACCGGCTGCTGCGAGCCGCCGGACACGCAGCTCGCGGTGAGTTCCAACCGCGAGCTCGAAGAGGTCAACCTCACGGGCTTCGTGTACGACCGGGGCGGGAACCAGCTCGGAAGCTTCGACCTGACGAGCCTGATGGCGCTCGGCGCCGCCAACAGCAACGGGAGCGACCCCAAGGTCATGTACGACGCAGGTTCGGACCGCTGGTTCGCCACGCTGATGGTCTGCCAGAACGGCGGCTGTGGCGGAAGCGGCTGGACGACGATGGGCGTCGACCTGGCCGTCTCCCAGACCAACGACCCGCTCGGAGGATGGACCGTCTACCAGAATGTCTACAGCGGCACACCGTTCAACGATCAGGGAAACCTCCAGGATCAGCCGAAGCTCGGCTTCAGCGACGACAAGGTCACCGTCTCTGACAACGTCTATACCGGCCACTGCGGCGCGGGAAGCTGCTTCAAGAGCGAGGACGTGATCGTCTTTCAGAAATCCGATCTGCTCAGCGCCGTCGGCGCCCACTACGCCGGCTTCACTTCGCCGTACGCGTTCGACAGCATCCCGGCGATCCCGACCCCGGTCCTCGGGGGCAACGCCACCCAGTTCGTCGCGTGGCAGGGCTTCGGCTCGATCGGCGTGAACCAGATCACGGGCACGCCGCTCGGGGGCGGTGTCAACAACAGCAACCAGCAGTCGCCGGGCATCGGCGGCATGACGGGGACGGTCATCCCCACCGGCATGCCTGACGTCTCGGGCAATTACATCGAATCCGTGGCGTGGTCCAACAACCGGCTGTGGGCAGTCTCGACCGACGGGTGCGGAAGCCCGGTGGTCGACTGCACACGGGTCGATGAGGTCGATACGTCGAACGCGGGCGCCCTCAGCGTGGCGCTCGACCAGAACATCGGCGACGCCGGGGCCTACGAGACGTTCCCGTCGGTGACCGTGAGCTGCCTCGGGGACCTCGTGTTCGGGATCACCTACTCCAACAACTCCGGCAACCTGCCGAGCGCGCAGGCGGTTGGCACCTCGACGCCGGGGAGCGGTTACATTCGGGCCGTGGCGGGAACCGGCGACACGACCTACTCGGGCGGGCGCTGGGGCGATTACTCCTCGACGGTGCAGGACCCCGCCGACTGCGGCAACGTCTGGACCGCGCAGGAGTTCGGCGCCCTCGGCAGCAGCGGCAACTGGGCCACCGGCATCGGGCAGTTCAGCTTCGACAGTCCCAGCGGCTCTTCGTCGCAGACCAGCGGTCCGGCGACCGGCGGGACGGCGGTCGACATCTTCGGTGCCGACCTCGTCAACGGCGGGACATCGGTGAGCTTCGGCGGCACGCCGGCGGCCGTCTCGTTCATTGACTCGGGCCACATCCAGGCGTTCAGCCCGGCTGGCGCCGGAGGCCCGGCCAGCATCACCCTCGCCACGGCGAACGGGACGATCACCGTCGGATCGTTCACCTGGATCCCGGTCGTCACCGGTGTCACTCCCAGTCAGGGCCCTGAAGCCGGCGGCACCACGATCAATATCACCGGGGCCGGCTTCACCGGCGCGACCGAGGTCGACTTCAACGGCGCCCCGGCGACCAGCTACACGGTCAACAACAACAGCGACATCACGGCCGTGACACCGGCCGGCACGGGCGCGGTCGCCGTTCAGGTGATCACTGCGGGCAACGTCAGCCCGGCCACTCCGTCCGACGTGTTCACCTACGTCGACGAGAACCCGACTGCGGCGTACACGCCGAGCACCTACACGCCGGCGGTCGGCCAGACGGTGACGTTCAACGGCGCGGCCTCGGCCGATCCGGACGGGTCGATCGCCAGCTACGTCTGGGTGTGGGGCGACGGAACGCCCAACGGGAGCGGCGCGACGGCGAGCCACGCATTCACCACGCAAGGGACGCGCAGCGTCGGGCTCTACGTCACCGACAGTGCCGGCAGGACGGCGGCGGTGGGGCACGGCATCACTGTGACCGCCTCTGACGAGTCACCCACCGCGGCGTACACGCCGAGCTCGTACACGCCGAGGATCGGGCAGACCGTCTCCTTCAACGGGAGCGCGTCCAACGATCCGGACGGGACGATCACAACCTACCGCTGGGTGTGGGGCGACGGGACGCCGGACGGGAGCGGTGCCACGCCGACGCACGTCTTCACCACCCAGGGCCTACGCAGCGTCGGGCTCTACGTGACCGACAGCGGTGGGCGGGCGGCGGCGGTCGGGCACGGCATCACCGTCGGCGACGAGCTGCCCACCGCGGCGTACACGCCGAGCTCGTACACGCCGAGGGTCGGGCAGACCGTCTCCTTCAACGGGAGCGCGTCCAGCGATCCCGACGGGACGATCTCGACCTACCGCTGGGTGTGGGGCGACGGGACGCCGGACGGGAGCGGTGTCGCGCCGACGCACGTCTTCACCACCCAGGGCGTGCACAGCGTCGGTCTGTACGTGACCGACAGTGGTGGGCAGACGGCGGCGGTCGGGCACGGCATCACCGTCGGCGACGAGCTGCCCACCGCGACGTACACGCCGAGCACCTACGCGCCGCACGTAGGCCAGACGGTGACGTTCAACGCAACCGCGTCGAGCGACCCCGACGGCACGATCAGCTCCTACAGCTGGGTGTGGGGCGACGGGACGCCCAACGGGAGCGGGGCGACGGCAACGCACGCCTTCGCCACGCAGGGCGTGCGCCATCCGCTGCTCACGGTGACCGACAGCAGCGGCCTCACCGCCCAGGCGGCGCACACGATCACCGTCGGGCCATGATCGCGACGCAGCGCCACTGAGAGAGCCGTGGACCTTGGGGGGGCCGCTTCGGCGGCCCCCCGGTCCATTTGCTCGACGCCGACGCGCGGCGCTTGGACGGCCGCGGGCCGCCGGACCTCCTCGGCGGGCGATACTCCCCCCGTGCGCGAGACGGACGAGGACATCGCCGCCCTGCAGGGACTCCTGGACTCGAGCCACGCGGCGGCCGGCCCCCACCTGAGGAGCGTCATCACCGAGGAGCGGCGCCTGCGCGCCCAGGAGGTGGTCGATCGGCTGACCGGAATGTGCCTGCTCGCTCTCGCCACTGTCACCGCCGACGGCCGGCCGATCGTCGGCCCGGTCGACGGGATCTTCTACCGCGGGGCCTTCCACTTCGGGTCCTCGCCCGACTCGGTGCGCTTCCGCCACATCCGCCGCCGGCCCGCGGTCAGCGCTACCCACCTGCCGGGCGAGGAGTTGGCGGTCACCGTGCACGGGCAGGCAATGGAGATCGACGTCGCGGCTCCCGAGCACGCCGAGCTCCGGAAGACCCTGCTGGGCATCTACGTGCCCCGCTACGGCCCCGAGTGGGAGGTCTTCCTCGACTCGGGTCCGATCTACGCGCGGATCGAGGCGGCGAAGATGTTCACCTTCCAACTCAGCACCGACCCACCCGCACCGAGCTGATCGCGGGCAGGCGGGCGGCCACCGTGAACCAGCTGGCCCCGGCGTCGTGAGACCCGAACAACTCGCCCGAGGTCGCGCCGAAGTAGAGCTCGAGGCCTGCTCCCTCGCCGGCCCGAGCGAACGCCTGGCGGAGGATCTGGAGGTGGGCGTCCTTCTGGGGCAGCCCTTCGCCCCGGGGCGTCCAGGTCTCCCCGGCGTCGCGCGTCTCCCAGACGAGCACGCGCCCGCCGGGGGTGACTCGGTCGGCCGTCGCCACCGGGATAACGAAGGCGCTGTCGGGGTCGGCCGGGTCGAGGACGATCGGGAAGCCGAAGTTCGACGGGAGCCCCCCGGCGATGTCGATCCACGACTCGCCGGCGTCGTCTGAGCGGTAGACGCCGCCGTGGAACTGCATGAAGAGCCGCTCGGGCCGGCCGGCGGCGCGCTCGAGCTGGTGGACGCAGAGGTTGATCGCGCCCGCTCGCGCCTCGGGGGGGAGGTAATCGGCCACGATGCCTCGGTTGCCGTGGCGCCACCGCTCGCCGCCGTCCTCGGTCAGCCAGACCCCGGCGGCGGAGATCGCCAGGGCGAGGCGGTCGGGATCGCCGGGCCAGGGGGCGATCGAGTGGACCGAGAGCCCGCCGGAGTCGCGCTGCCACTCGGATCGCGTCGGGTGCTCCCAGAGCGGGCGGTTGAGCTCCCAGGTGGCGCCGTCGTCGCGGCTCTCGAACAGCACGCCGGGGTCGCCACCCGCATACAGCCGGCGGCCGTCGTCGCCGGCCGGAGTGATCACCCAGACGCGCGAGAGCGCCTGGTCGCCGCCGCGGGGCAGCGCGACACCGGCTGCGGGCCGCCAGTCGTCGGCCCCAAGGTCGTCGGTGTACCAGATCTTCGGCCCCCAGAAGGGCGAGGTGACCGCGGCGAAGAGCCGCCCGCTGCGCGGATCGCGCATCGCGTATTCGACCGGCTCGCCGACGAACGCCCTCGTCCTGGCCGCGAACGGTCCACCGGGCGGGCCGTCGAGCACGAACAGACCCTTGCGGGTACCGACCAGCAGCTCCGTCATCTGCCGCTGAGTTCAGCCGCCGGAGATCGCGGGGAGGATCTCGACGCGGTCATCGGGGCCGACCGCGGCATCCTGCTTGACGCGCTCGCCGTTGACGAACACGTTGATGTGGCGGCGCAGGACGCCGCGCTCGTCGAGGATCCAGCCCTCGAGCGCCTCGTGGGCCTTCTCGAGCGCCTCGAGGAGCTCGGCCACCGTCGAGCCCTCGACGCTGAGCTCGGAGCCTTCGCCGGCCAGCTTCTGGAGGGGTCCTCGGAGGACGACGGTCGCCATGACGCCATCATAGGCTCGCCGGGGTCGGGTTGGTCGGTGTAGCCTGAGGGGATGGGCGCCAACGCCGTCACGGTGGTCGGCTCGGGGATCATCGGCATGGCCACGGCGCTCGCCCTGCGCGAGCGCGGCGTCGAGGTCGTCTGCATCGAGGCGGGCGAGCCCGGCGGCGGCCAGTCGAAGGGCCCGGTGCGGATCTTCCGCATGGCGCACTGCAGCCGGCCGTTGACCGAGCTGGCCAGACGCGCCCGCGCCGGCTGGACGGCGTGGGAGGGGCCGGTCGGCCGCGAGCTGATCGGCGACCACGGAGCCGTGATCGTCGGCGACCGGGCGCTGGCCATGCGCGGCCACCTCGAGCAGGCCGGGCTCGACTCCTCGATGCTCGATCCGGCGCAGGTGCGCGATCGCGCCGGGGTGGCGATCGCGGCCGGCGAGCCGGCCCTCCACGATCCCGCCGGCGGCAACATCTGTGCCGGGGCGATCATGAGCTACCTCGCGGCCGCGACCGAGCCGCAGCGCACCATCACCCGCGTCGAGGTGGTCGACCGGAGGCCCGGCGGGCTCGACCTGCTCACGCCGGACGGGATCTGGTCGACCGACCATCTCGTGGTGTGCGCCGGCGAGGGAACCCCGGCGCTGGCCGGCCAGCTCGGCCTCGACATGCGGGCGACGTTCTACCGCCACAGCCGTTTCGCCTTCCCGCTGCGCGACCCCTCGCGGCGGCCCGCCTGCCTGATCGACCACGGCGGCGCCGAGCACGTCTACGGGCTGCTCGTCGGCTCGAGCGGCCGCTACGCGATCGGGCTCTCGGGCGAGACCTCCTATCCCTGCGACCAGGTCAGCGCCGACGAGGCCTCGCATCTCAGCTATCTGCGCCTGCGCGCCCACGTCGCCGAGCGGATGCCGGAGCTCGAGCCGGAGGCGGTGGCCGAGCTGCGCTGCACCTTCCAGCGCACGCCGCTGCTCGCCGGCGGCGACGAGCTGGGCGTCTGGGCGCTGCCCAACGCCACGGTGTGCTTCGGCAACAACCTCTTCAAGTTCGCCCCGCTGCTCGGCCAGCTGCTCGCCGAGACCGCGCTCTCGGGCGTGGTGCCCGAGCCCCTGCGCGCCGCCGCCTGACCCGGTGGAGGCGAGGCGCCGAGCGCTCGGAGTCATCCGGGGGGACGGCTCGTGCGCACACCCCGGCAGGGCGGCAGCCTCCGTCCTGGACCTGCGGCCGGGCTCGTCTGGGGGTTCAGGACGGGCCTGCGGCGTCCGATCGGACTGATAGAGCTAGAGCCTCACGATCACAGGAGCGAAGATCAAGATGACCGGATTCGTACCGACCGAGCTGCGCCGCTGCGCCGAGTGCAAGAAGGACTACGTGACCGCCCGGGTGACCGAGCAGCACGGTGAGGAGCTGACGGTGTGGGAGGAGCCGTGCCCGTACTGCCGCACGGCGCCGGCGGCCGACCGCGAGCTGGGGGCGGTCCGCTCGCACTAGCCTCCGAGACATCGCGTCGGGGCGCCGTCGCCCGCGAGGAGGCCGGCCCGCTGGCTCAGCCTGCGTGGCGAAGGCGCCAGGCCATCCGCGACTGGAGCGACCAGAGCTCGATGAAGCCGGGTGAGGCAGCCTGGGAGAAGAGGCCGCCGGATTCCGAGAAGGAGGCCAGCGCCTTGTCGTAGACGGCGTTCGGCGACTCGCGGGTCACCACGCGGGCGTGCCCCTTGTAGAGCTTCATGCCGATCGTGCCGGTCACCTGGGCGTTGACCGACTCCATGTAGGCGTCGAGATCGCCGCGCAGCGGCTCCCACCAGAGGCCGCCGTAGACCAGGTAGGCCCACTGGCGGTCGAGGCCGGCCTTGAACTGGTTCTGATGGATCGTGCAGACGAGCTTCTCGAGCTCCTGGTGGGCCGGGAGCACGACCGCGGCGGCGGGAACCTCGTAGATGTCGCGGACCTTGAGGCCGATGATCCGGTCCTCGATGTGGTCGACGATGCCGACGCCATGGCGGGCGGCGATCTCGGCCGCCCGCTCGAGCAGCTCGACCAGCTCGAGGGGCTCGCCGTTCAGGGCGACGGGGAGCCCGCACGCGAAGCCGATCGTCACCACCTCGGCCTCGTCGGGCGCCTCCTCGGGGCGGGTGACGAGCTGGAAGACGTCGTCCTCCGGGGCGTGGTCGAGGTCCTCGATCCAGCGGCCCTCCGACGAGCGGCCCCAGAGGTTGTCGTCGATCGAGTACGGCACCCCCTCGGTTCCGCCCTTGACCGGGATCCCGTGCTCGCGGGCGTAGACGATCTCCTCCTCGCGTCCCATCCGCCAGCTGCGCACCGGGGCGATCACCCGCAGCTCGGGGGCCAGCGTGGCCACCGTCGCGTCGATCCGCACCTGGTCGTTGCCCTTGCCGGTGCAGCCGTGGGCGATCGTGTCGCAACCGTAGCGGCGGGCGAATTCGACGGCGAGCTTGGCGATCAGCGGGCGCCCGAGCGCGGTGAAGAGCGGGTATCCGCCGCCGTAGAGCGCGTTCGCCTTGATCGCCGGCGCCACGAAGTCGCGCGCGAACTCCTCGCGGGCGTCGACGACGTGGCACTCGATCGCGCCGAGCCGGAGCGCCTTGCCGCGGACGACCTCGTAGTCCTCGCCCGGCTGGCCGAGGTTGACGGTCAGGGCGACCACCTCGGCTTCGTATTCGTCCTGGATCCACTTCAGCATCACGCTGGTGTCGAGACCGCCGGAGTAGAGGAGCAGCACGCGGTGGACGTGCTCAGGGTCGGCCTCGTAGCTGGCGGTGCGGATCGGGGCGTCGGGCATCGGCCGGGAAGCCTACCCGCAGGCGCCGGGCCGGGCCCTTCACGGCCGGGCCCGGTCGCGCTACTGTTTCGAGTGCGACCGTCCACTCCCGCGCCGGGGCCCCCTGAACCCGAGGACTTTCCGCCTTGCCGGTCTTCGTTCGCTTCAAGTGCCAGTTCTGCAGCGCTGTTCCCGACGAGGAGACCCAGGTGAGCCTCGAGGGCCAGTTGCGGGAGCTCGTTTTCGCCGAGTACCTCGACGCCCTGCCCGGCATGTGGCTGGTCTGGCACGGCGGCGGCCCCCTCGGACCGCGGCGCTACGCGTGCGACGAGCACCGCGGCGACCTGACCGCCTTCCTGCGCATCCACTACGGAACGGTCGGCTATCAGGTCTGGGCGATGCCGCCGTACCCGATGACGCGCCGGTCGCGCGACACCGAGCTGGCGATCGCCAAGGGCGGCCTCTCGCCGATGCCCAAGTGGGCCTTCGGCCCGAAGATCGCCTGAGCGGCCTCACCGCGCAACGAGCGGGATCGGCGGGTCCAACCTGTCTGGGCCGCCACCTAGGATCCTGGCGAGCGATGTCCACGCCCGCCTGCGCCCACCTCCACGTCCACTCCGAGTACTCGCTGCTGGACGGGGCGTGCAAGATCGACGCCCTCGCTGAGCGGGCCGCCGCCTTCGATCAGCCGGCTCTCGGCCTGACCGACCACGGGGTGATGAACGGCGCGGTCGAGCTCTACCAGGCCTGCCGCCGCCACGGGATCAAGCCGATCGTCGGCTGCGAGGTCTATCTCGTCGACGACCACGACGCGGCCACGCGGGGCCGCGTCGAGCGCAACCACCTGACCCTGCTCGCCAGCACCGACGAGGGCTACCGCAACCTCGTCAAGCTGTCGTCGGCCGGCTTCCTCGAGGGCCTCAACCGGGGCCGGCCGACCGTCGATCTGCGGCAGGCCGAGCGCTACGGCGAGGGCATCATCGCGCTGACCGGCTGCCTGGCCTCGCGCTTCTGCCAGCGGATCGCCGACGGCCGCCTGACCGAAGCCCGCGCACACGCCGAGGACCTGCTCGGCGTGTTCGGGAGGGAGAATGTGTTCTTCGAAGTGCAGCGCAACGGCCTGGCCATCCAGGACCGCTGCAACGAGGAGATCGTCCGCATCGCCGGCGAGCTCGGCCGGCCGGTGACTGGGACCGCCGACGTCCACTACCTGCGCCGTGAGGACTACGACAACCACGCGGCGCTGCTCTGCGTGCAGACCAAGAGCACGCTCGCCGAGCCGAAGATGACCTTCGAGACCAACGAGTTCTACCTCAAGGACAACGCGGAGATGACGGGCGCCTTCTCCGCGTGGCCCGAGGCGCTCGAGTCGACGCTCGAGATCGCCGCCCGCTGCGAGGTCGAGATCGAGCTCGGGCGGGCCCTGATCCCACGCTACCCGGTGGCCGACGGCGAGACCGACCGGTCGTTCCTGCGCGAGCGCGTCGAGGCCGGCCTGCGCCAGCGCTACGGCGACCCGCCCCCGGCGGCGGCGCTCGAGCGGATGGAACTCGAGCTCGAGGTGATCGATCGGATGGGCTTCAACTCCTACTTCCTGATCGTCTGGGACTTCGTCGCCTACGCCAAGAGCAACGGCGTGGCGGTCGGACCGGGGCGCGGGTCGGCGGCCGGGTCGATCGTCTCCTACAGCCTGCGGATCACCGATGTCGACCCGCTCGAGTACGACCTCCTCTTCGAGCGCTTCCTCAACCCCGAGCGGGTGTCGATGCCGGACATCGACATCGACTTCTCGGTACGCGGCCGCGAGAAGGTCATGCAGTACGTGATCGCCAAGTACGGCAAGGAGTCGGTGGCCCAGATCGTCACCTTCGGCAAGATGTTCCCCCGGGCGGCCACGCGCGACGCCGCCCGCGTCCTCGGCCACGACTACGGGGTCGGGGACCGCCTGGCCAAGCTGATCCCCGACCCGATCATGGGCCGCCCGCCCTCCTTCGAGGACTGCCTGGCCGCGGGCCAGCCGCTGCGCTCCGTGTACGACGACGACGCCGTCGCCCGCCAGATCATCGACGTCGCCCGCGGCCTCGAGGGGATCGTCCGCAATTCCTCGATCCACGCCGCGGCCGTGGTCATCGCCGACCGCCCGCTGACCGACATCGTCCCCCTTCAGCTCGCCGACGGCGGGACCGATGACCAGGGGGAGCGCCAGTACCGGACGGTGACCCAGTTCTCGATGAAGCCGGTCGAGGAGCTCGGCCTGCTGAAGATGGACTTCCTCGGCCTGCGCAACCTCGACGTGATCGAGGACGCCCTCGACATCATCGAGCGCTCGACCGGGGACCGGCCGGACATGACGAACCTGCCGCTCGACGACGTGACGACCTACGAGATGCTCGCGCGGGGCGACTCGATCGGCGTCTTCCAGTTCGAGTCGGAGGGGATGCGCGAGGCGCTCAAGAAGGTGCGCCCCGACGAGTTCGATGACCTCGTCGCCCTGAACGCCCTCTACCGGCCGGGGGCGATCGACCAGATCCCGACCTACGCCCGAGGCAAGCGCAACCCGGAATCGGTGGTCTACGTCGACGACCGCCTGATCCCGATCCTCGAGTCCTCGAAGGGTGTGATCCTCTATCAGGAGCAGTCGATGCGGATCGCCAAGGAGATCGCTGGCTTCTCGGGCGCCAAGGCCGACGATCTGCGCAAGGCGATCGGCAAGAAGAACCGCGCCGCGATGGCCCTGCTCAAGCCGGAGTTCGTCGCCGGCTGCCGGACGAGCGGAACCAGCGAGCAGGTCATCGAGTTCCTCTGGACGACCAACGAGAAGTCGGCCGACTACAGCTTCAACCGCTCCCACGCGGCCTGCTACGGGCTGATCGCCTACCGGACGGCCTGGCTGAAGGCCAACTACCCCGCCGAGTACATGGCGGCGCTGATCTCCTCGGTGATGTCGACCAAGGACAAGGTCCCGTTCTTCGTGGCTCGGTGCGAAGACATGGGGTTGGAGATCCTCCCGCCCGACGTCAACCTCTCAGACCACGAGTTCACCGTCGTCGGGCGGAAGATCCGCTTCGGCCTCGACGCGGTCAAGGGCGTGGGCTACCAGGCGGTCGAGGCGATCAAGCGGGCGCGCGAGGAAGCCGGAAACTTCACCTCGCTGTGGGACTTCTGCGAGCGCGTCGACTGCCGGGCGGTCAACAAGAAGGCGATCGAGTCGTTGATCAAGTGCGGGGCCTTCGGGTCGACCGGGGCCACCCGGCGGGGGATGCTGCTGGTGCTCGAGCAGGCGCAGGGTGCGGGCCAGAAGGCACAGCAGGACGCGCAGATCGGGCAGGCGTCGATCTTCGACCTCGGCGGCGATCCGTCCGCCGGGCGCGGCGGGGCCCGGACGGCAGGGCGGCCGCCGATCTCCCCGGTCGAGTTCGAGCAGGCGGAGCTGCTCGCGGCCGAGAAGGAGGCGATCGGCCTGTTCATATCCGAGCATCCCCTCAAGCGGGTCCGCGAGGCGCTCTGCCTAGCCGTCGACTGCCCGCTGACGGCGATCGGCGAGCGCCGTGACAAGGACTGGGTGACGGTCGGCGGGATCATCACCGCGGCGCGGAAGATCCGCACCCGGGCGGGCACCGACATGATGTTCGCCACCCTCGACGACCTCGAGGGGACGGTCGAGGTGCTCGTCTTCGGCGGCTCGCTCGAGAAGCTCGAGGTGAACCTGGCCGTCGACGCGATCGTCCTCGTCCGCGGCCGCGTCGACCACAAGGAGGGCCAGACCTGCGTCGTCGCGCAGTCGATCGAGCCCTTTTGCCCCGACGCCGGCGCGATCGAGCGGGCGCGGGTGACGGCGCTGGCCAACGCCCTGCCCCGGCTGCTCCACGTCCAGGTCGAGGCGCAGCGGCTCTCGAGCGACGCGCTGATCGACCTCCGCCACTTGCTCTCGACGTTCCCCGGCGAGTCGGAGGTCGTGCTCGAGCTCTCGGCTGAGCGCCGCCTGCGGCTGGGCGCCGACTACCGCGTCGAGCCGAGCGCCGGACTGCGCGCCGAGCTCGAGCACCTGCTCGGCGGGCCGGCCCGCCTGGTGGCATGAGCGGCGGCGCGGACGGGGGAGGGCGGGACTGGCGCCTCGACGGGGTGCGCGTCGTCCGCGCCGGCGAGCTCGACAGCAACACGCCGCAGACACCGGGCATGAGCCGGGCGGCGGCCATCTCCGCCGCTCGCGGCGGGGCCGAGAAGCTGTGGGCGGGGACCGTGATCATCGACCCGAACGCCAGGACCGGAGCCCACCACCACGGGCCGGTGGAGAGCGTGGTCTACGTGGTCAGCGGCCGGGCCCGGATGCGATGGGGCGAGCGGCTCGAGTTCGTCGCCGAGGCCGGGCCCGGCGACTTCATCTACGTCCCGCCCTACGTGCCCCACCAGGAGATCAACGCGAACCCCGGGGAGCCACTCTCGTGCGTGGTGGTGCGCAGCGGACAGGAACCGGTCGTCGTCAACCTCGAGCTCGCCGACGTCGAGGAGGATCCGGAGCCGGTGCGCTGGGTCGACGACCTCCATCCGCGCGCCTGAGCCGACCCGCCGTCGGGTGGTCGGCCCGGAGGACGGGCCCCGGCTCACCTCGCCGAGCTCGAGCGGTCGCGCAGCGAGATGGCCAGCGCGACCTCTTCCGCCGTCGGTCCCTTGCGATCGGACCCGGGCGTCTCGAGCACGCACGGCAGGCCGTCGAAGCGGGGTTCGCGCAGGAAGGTCCGGCAGCCTTCGATCCCCAGCTCTCCGGCGCCGACGTTGGCGTGGCGGTCGCGGTTGGAGCCGAGCGGGGTCTGCGAGTCGTTGAGGTGAAGCGACCCGATGAGCCCGGCCCCGACGGCGCGCTCGCAGTCGTCGATGACGTCTGCCAGGGCGCCGGCTCCGCGGATCTCGTAGCCGGAGGCCAGGAGATGGCACGAGTCGAGGCAGATCCCGAGCCGCGGGTGGTCTCCGGCGGCCGCGCGCAGGGCCGCCAGCTCGTCGAAGGAGCGCCCGAGGGTCCCCCCGGTCCCGGCCGTGTTCTCCAGGTCCAGCCGGCAGTGGTCGGACTCGGCCAGCGCGGCGGCGAAGACGCGGCCGGCCCGCTCGATCGCGGTGTCGACCGCACCCTGCTTGGCCGAGCCGGGGTGGAGGACGACGGCGTCGGCGCCGATCGCGTCGCCGACCCGAAGCGCGTGGATCAGCGCGGCCTGCGACTTCGCGGTGAGCTCGGCATCCTCGGAGGCGCAGTTGAGGAGGTAGACGGCGTGGATCATCACGGCGCGGATCTCGCTGGCGGCGAGCGCCTCGCGAAACCGGGCGAAGTCCTCGTCGGTGTGGTTGGTCGGACGCCAGGCCCGGGGCGACTGGTTGAAGATCTGGATCGCCTCGGCACCAAGGGCGGTTCCGCGCTCGACCGCCTTCCACAGTCCGCCGGCCGGCGAGACGTGGGCGCCGACCAGGGGGCCACTACCATCCGGCGCGCTCATGCGGCTTCGCTTCGCTCCTTCCCCGACCGGGGCGCTCCACATCGGCGGCGCCCGCACGGCATTGTTCAACTGGCTGATCGCGCGCGGCGGCGACGGGTGCCTCGTGCTGCGGATCGAAGATACCGACGCCGAGCGATCGACGCCGGAGAACGTCGCGCAGATCCTCGATGCTCTGGGCTGGCTCGAGCTCGACTGGGACGAGGGGCCGATATTCCAGTCGGAGCGGGCGGCGCGCCACCGCGAGGTCGTCGACGAGCTGCTCGCCTCGGGCCGGGCCTACCGGTCAGCGGCGACGCGCGAGGACGTGCAGGACTTCAAGCGCATCCACGGCGACGACCGCGGCTTTCGCGGCGAGCCGCAGGCGACGGGGGCGGTGCGGCTGCGGGTCCCCGACGTCGGGGCCACCGTGGTCGAGGACCTCGTGCTCGGCGAGGTGTCCTCGCCCAACGCCTCGCTCGACGATCTGGTCATCGCGCGGGCCGACGGGACGCCGCTCTACAACCTCGCGGTCGCCGTCGACGACCTCGACTCCGGGATCACCCACGTCGTCCGGGGCAACGACCACCTGACCAACACCGCCAAGCAGCTGCTCGTCTTCGCGGCGCTCGGCGCCGAGCCCCCGCGCTACGCCCATGTCCCGCTGCTCCACGGGCCGGACGGCAAGAAGCTCTCCAAGCGCCATGGGGCCGCCTCGGTCCAGGAGCTGCGCGACGCCGGCTATCTGCCCGAGGCGGTGCGCAACTACATCGCCCTGCTCGGCTGGGGATCGGAGAACGACGAGACCCTGCTCGACACCGGCCAGTTGATCGAGCAGTTCGAGATCACCCGCGTGCAGCGCAACCCGGCTCGTTTCGACGAGCAGAAGCTCCGCTGGATGAACGGGCGCTACCTGCGCGCCCTCGACCCGGCCGAGCTGACGCGCCGCCTCGAGGGCTTCACCGGGCGCAGCGGCCTGGCCGGGGCGGTGGCGATCAGCCAGGACAAGCTCCAGACGCTCGCCGACTTCTGGCCGCTGGCCGGCTTCATCTTCGACGGGCCGGCCGATGACCCGGCGGCCCGCGAGCGCTGGCTGGGTCCCGGCGGGCGGGCGGTGCTGGCCGAGGTCCGCGCCGAGCTTTGCGGCGTCGAGCCCTTCGACGTCGCCGGCATCGAGCTCGCGCTCCGGACGGTGGTCGACCGCCGGTCGGTCAAGCCGAAGGATGTCTTCCAGCCGCTGCGCGTCGCGCTGGCCGGTCGCCCGGTCTCGCCGGGGATCTTCGAGACGGTGGCCGTGCTCGGACGGGAGGAGGTGCTCGCGCGGATCGATCGGGCGCTGGCCGCCGGCGCCTGGGCGCCCCCCGGTCATGACCGCGACAGCTGAGCGGGGCGCGGCGGCGGATCGCTCAAGTTTCAGGCCTCGATCTGCCGATAGCAGAGGCAGAGTGTCGCTGCCTGCCCGTCGGGCGATCAGCCCGGAGCAAGCAACAAACGAGAGTGAGATACAGGAATGGCCCCGCCGAGATCGGTACGGAGCATCAACCAGCGGATGACCAGTCCCCACGTCATCGGCTCCGAACGCCCCGGCGAGGGGCACGGACGTCGGCTGACCGCGGCCTTCGAGGCGCTCGAGGAGTTTCCCGCCCTGGCCGAGTCGCGCAGCCGCCTGATCAGTGTCGTGTCCGGCGAGCGGCCCAAGGTCGCCGAGGTCGTCGCGGCCGTCGAATCCGATATCGCCCTCGTTGTCGCCGTGCTCCGCGTGGCCAACAACATGGGCCGGCGGGCGAGCGTCGAGAGCATCGTCGACGCCGTCAACGTCCTCTCGCCCGAGGCGGTCTCCGAGCTTGCCCGGCGGGCGCGGACCTTCGACTTCTTCGAGCGGACCGCCGTCTGGGAGGGCGCGCCCGAGCGTGTCCGTCTCCACGGCCTGGCCACGCGGGCCGCGGCCGACCGGCTGGCCAGCGAGATCGGCTACGAGCCGCGCGAGCGCCTGATGGTGACCGCGCTGCTCCACGACATCGGCAAGCTCGTCCTGATGCACGCCTACGCCGGCTACCCGACGCAGGTCCTGCGCGAGGCGCGCACGCCGGAGGAGCGCATCCGGGCCGAGCGCCGCGAGCTCGGCGTCGACCACGCCCTCGTCGGCGGCGTGCTGGCCCGCCGGTGGAGCCTGCCCAAGGCGATCGCCTCGGCGATCGAGCGCCACCACGCCGACGACGCGACCGGCGAGGCCGCCCTCGTGCGGATCGCCGACATGCTCGCCCACTACGCGCTCGACGGCGCCGTCTCCTCGGCCGAGATGCTGAAGACGGCCCGTACCCTCGGGATCGGGCCGCGGCAGCTGCGGGCCGTCCTCTTCGATCTGCCCAACGAGGGCGCCGGGATCCGCAAGCGGGCGATCGAGCCGTGCCCGCTCTCGAACCGGGAGATGGACGTGCTGCGCCGCCTCGCCGAGGGCAAGGTCTACAAGCAGATCGCCCACGAGCTCCAGCTCTCCACGAGCACCGTGCGCACCCACCTTCACAACGTCTACGGCAAGCTCGGCGCCGTCGATCGCGCCCAGGCGGTCCTGACCGCCACCGAGAAGGGCTGGCTGTAGCGGACGGCCGGGGGGCGGCTGCCGCCTGGGGTGGAGATACGATCAGCGGGTGATCTCGATCACCAGCAAGTCCCCCTACGCGGTGCAGGCGCTGACCGAGCTGAGCCGCAGCGGCTCGGCGGCCCCGGTGTCGCTCGGCGAGCTCGCCCGACGCCGTGACATCCCGGTCCAGTTCCTCGAGCAGCTCTTCGCCGTCCTGCGCCGGGCCGGCATCCTGCGCTCCCAGCGCGGCGTCAAGGGCGGCTACAGCTTCGCCCGTGACCCGTCGACGGTGACCGTCCTCGAGATCGTCGAGCTCCTCGACGGCGGCCTCGGTGCCGGGGCCGAGGGCATCTTTGCCGACGCCGCCCAGGCGGCCCGCCAGCTCCTCGCCGACACGACGATCGCCGACATCGTCGAGCGCGAGACCCGCGACACAGGCACGGCGATGTACTACATCTGAGTGCGCGGGCGGTCTCTCGTCGGCTCACCGCGGGTTGCTGAACAGCGTGAACGTCGACGTTCGCGCCGGGTCGGCGTTGACCGTGCGCAGCAGCACGGTGGGAGCGCTGTCGGCGCTCGCGTCGAACGGCGTCGCTATGGCCTTACGCTACCTCTGACGACTGCCCACGACCGAGGCCAGGAGACGAGATGCAAGAACCCGGAGATTGCTGCCAGCCCGGCGTGGGAAGCGGCGACCTGCTGATGGGCCTGATCCATCTGATGGCGCCCGTCGCCCAGGAGCTGTGGGACCGGATGGAGGGTGAGCTCAGCGGCAAGGACCGCCTGGCCATCACCACGGCGCTGACCAAGGCGATCGAGGCGGGCATGGTCCACGGCGCCTCCGAGGTCGCCGCCCTCGCCCTCGAGGAGGGCGTCGAGATCAAGGTCCCGGCTGCCTCGGGCGACCTCGACCTCTGGAGCCAGCGCTACGAGGACGGAGCCGGCTGAGTGGACACCCCGCTCCGAGCCTCCGACGCCGACCGCGAGGCGGCCGCCGGTCGCCTGCGGCTGGGGATGGGGGAGGGGCGCCTGACCGTCGAGGAGCTCGAACGGCGCGTCGAGGCCGTCTACCGCGCCGGACGCGGCCGGAGCTCGAGCGGCTCCTCGCCGACCTGCCGGACGGAGTAGCCGACGCCGAGCTCGCGCCCGCTGCGGCTCGCCTCCCCGTCCGCCCCGGCGGCAGTGCGACCAGCTGGGTGGTGTCGGTGATGGGGGGCAGCGAGCGTCGCGGACGCTGGCGCCTGGCCGAGCGCTGCCGCGTGATCAGCGTGATCGGTAGCAGCGACCTCGACCTGACCGACGTCGAGCTGGCGGGCGAGCAGGTCACCAGGACCGTGTTCTCGCTGATGGGCGGCGCCTCGATCACGGTGCCCGAGTCGCTCAACGTCGAGGTCTCGAAGCTCGCCTTGCTGGTGGCCACGATGTCGACCTCGGCCGCGGGCCGGGCGATTCGGCCGGTCCGGTGCTCCGCTTGCGTTTGCTGGCCATCCTGGGCGGCACCGAGGTCCGTCGGGCCGGCCGTCCGACCGGGCGGGGTGGCCGGCGCCGGTCCCGAGTCCGCCGGGGGAAGAGCGCCCGCCCGGCACGCTCGACCGCTGACCTGTCGCCGCGGCCGGGGGCGCGCCCAGGCCGCGTAGGCCGTGCCCGGGCCGCATTGGCCGTGTCGGACGCGCGGGCCGGCCCGAGCCGCGCAGGTCGTGCGGCCTGCGCTGGGTCACGGAGGCCGGGGCCCGCGGCGGCCCGCGCGATCGACCGGATGGTCGCGCCTGACTCGCACCTTGACCCCCGGCGCTGACCGCCGCCGACGGCCGGAGCTTGCCTTCTCCACTACATTGGGCCTATGGCCCGAATTCCGATCAACATTGCCGAGCATGTTGGTCGGACGCCGATGGTCCAGATCACGCGGATGGTCGACGCCGAGCACGGCGCCAAGGTCTTCGCGAAGATCGAATCGTTCAATCCCGGCGGCAGCGTCAAGGACCGCATCGGCGTCGCGATGATCGAGACCGCCGAGCGCGGCGGCCGGATCCAGCCCGGTCGCACGACGATCGTCGAGGCTACCAGCGGCAACACCGGGATCGCCCTGGCCTTCGTCTGCGCCGCCAAGGGCTACGACCTCGTCCTCACCCTGCCCCAGGGGATGACCCGGGAGCGCGCCGGGCTGCTGCGCATGTACGGCGCCCGCGTCGAGACGATCGAGTCGCTCGGCGGGATGAACGAGGCGGTCGCCGCCGCCCGCGCCCTCGCCGAGCAGCCGAACTTCTTCCTCCCCGACCAGTTCTCCAACCCCGCCAACCCCCAGGCCCACCGGCTGACCACCGGCCCGGAGATCATCGAGGCCCTCGGCGGGGCCGCCGACATCCTCGTCGCCGGCGTCGGCACCGGCGGCACGATCACCGGGGTCGGGCAGGCCCTCCGGCGCGCCAAGCCGAAGTGCCGGATCATCGCCGTCGAGCCGGCCTCGTCCCCGGTGCTCAGCGGCGGCCGGGCCGGCCCCCACAAGATCCAGGGCATCGGCGCCGGCTTCGTGCCACCGGTCCTCGGCCGCGAGCTGATCGACGAGGTGATCACCGTGACCGACGAGGACGCCCTCGACACGGCGCGCCTAGCCGCCCGGCGCGAAGGCCTGCTCGTCGGCATCTCGGCCGGGGCCGCCCTCTGGGCGGCGCTCGAGGTCGCGCGCCGGCCGGCCTCGCGGGGCAAGCGCCTGGTCACGATCCTCGCCGACTCCGGCGAGCGCTACGTCTCGACGCCCTTCTTCGCCCCGCCGTAGGCGGCCGCCCGGGCCGGACCGCGGCCCCGGTACGCTTCGGGAAGTGCTGGGACTCGGAACACTCGCGCGCGTCGCCGGTGAGCTTCGCCGGGACGTCGCCGCCGCCCGCGACCGCGATCCCGCCGCCCGCGGCGTCGGCCAGGTCGAGCTCCTGGCCACCTGGCCGGGGATCCAGGCCATCCTCGCCCACCGCGTCGCCCACGGTCTCCACGGCGCCGGCGTCCCCCTTGCCCCCCGGGCGATCGCCATGATCTCCCGAGCGGCCACCGGCATCGAGATCCACCCGGCCGCGCGCCTGGGCGAGGGCATCTTCATCGACCACGGCGCCGGCGTGGTCATCGGCGAAACGGTCGAGCTCGGCCGCAACGTGACCCTCTACCAGGGGGTGACCCTCGGCGGCACCGGGTTCTCCTGCGGCAAGCGTCACCCCACCGTCGAGGACAACGTGACGATCGGCGCCGGCGCCAAGCTGCTCGGGCCGATCACCGTCGGCCACGGCGCCAAGGTCGGCGCCAACAGCGTCATCGTGCACGACGTCCCGCCCAACTCGACGGTCGTCGGCAACCCCGGCCACCCCGTGCGGGTCGACGGCCGCCGCCCCGAGGGCCCCGACGCCGACTGGATCCACCTGCCTGACCCGGTCGCCGACGCGTTCAAGGGCCTGGCCAGCCGGATCGGCTCGCTCGAGCGCGCCCTCGCCGAGGTCGCCGGCGAGCCGCGCAAGCAGAGCACCCCGGCCGAGGTCCGCCCGCTGCGCCCGGTCAAGGGGCGCAACCCCGCCGGCGGCTGACCGGCAGCAGCCTCGCGGGCGACCGCTCTCAGTACCAGACGCACCGGCAGCGATGGCGCGGGAGGGCCTTGTAGGCCGGCTCCTGCCCGCGATTCCACAGCCAGCGGTCGAGCACCCGGGGAGCGACCCCGACCCGCGCGGAGAGGAGCTCGCAGGCATGCACCGCCGCGGCCCTGATCTCCTGCTCCTGCGGCCCGGGGGCGAGCGGACGCTCGGCGTCGATCTGCGCGGCCAGGTCCCGGTCGTAGCGCAGCACCCCCTCGCAGCGCAGCACGTGGGGCACCAGGTTGTCGGCGAAGATCGTCAGCCGATCGAGGTCTCCGAACTCGGCCACCCCGGCCAGCGCCAGGTCGCTGGCGGCGATCTGGGCGCGCTTGTAGAAGCCGCGGTCGGCGAACATCGCCATCCCCGTCGCCAGCATCTCGGCCAGCCGCTCGGCGCTCCCCCCGGCCTCCGCCACGACCTCGAGCGGGCCGCGCTCGCCGAGGAAGCGCCCGAGCGCCCGGAGGGCCTCGGCGTAGAGGGCGATCAGCTCGTGATCGGCCGCCTGGCCCAGCACCGGACCGAGCCGCTCGGCCTCCATCCGACGGAGCTCCTCGCTGGTCCACGGCCCCTCGAGCCGGAAGCGGTCGGCCAGCGCCCAGGCGATCGTCGTGTAGCCACTGCAGCCCGCGCGCTTGCGCAGCGTCGGAAACCAGCCCGAGCCGAAGTTGATCGTGTCGAGCGCGAGCATGAACGCGGCCACCGCCTCCGGCTCGCCCTCGAGGTAGTGGCAGCGCGGATCGAGCACGGCCGAGTCTCCGGGCGTCCCCTCCCCGCCGGCCGGCGGGCGCTCCAACCCCTGCTCCGAATGAGGGTCGATGCGGGCGAGGGCGTCCAGGTCGATCGTCACCCAACTCGCGTGCCCGGCCACCGCCGCGCAGTGGCGGCGCACGTCGTCGCACAGGCTCATGCCCGAAAGCCTAGGGCGCCGCCGGGGGCGCCTCTATCCTCAGTCGGATGGCGGATACGGTCCAGGACGGGCGCATCGAGGCGCTGCTCGACGGTCTCAACCCGCCCCAGCGCGAGGCGGTCACCCACGGTGAGGGGCCGCTGCTGATCCTTGCCGGGGCCGGGAGCGGCAAGACGCGGGTGCTGACCCATCGGATCGCCTATCTCGTCCACAGCGGCCGGGCCCGGGCCGACGAGCTCCTGGCCATCACGTTCACCAACAAGGCCGCCCAGGAGATGCGCGAGCGGGTCGAGTTCCTGCTCGGACGCAGCACCCGCGGGATGTGGGTCATGACCTTCCACGCCGCCTGCTGCCGGATGCTCCGGTCCGAGGCCCACCGCCTCGGCTACACGCGCCAGTTCACGATCTACGACCAGGCCGACTCCCGCCGCCTGGTCAAGCGCTGCCTCGACGACCTCGACGTCGACCCCAAGCGGTTCGCCCCGGCCGGCGTCCACAACCAGATATCGGACGCAAAGAACCGCCTGCGCACCGCGGCGGCCTACCGGGAGATGGTCGGCTCGCTCTTCGAGCAGACGGTCGCCGACGCCTACGAGCTCTACGAGCGCCAGCTTCTGCGCTACAACGCGATGGACTTCGACGACCTGCTGTTTCGCGCCGTCGATCTGCTCGCCACCTTCGCGGAGGTGCGCGACCGCTACCAAACGGCCTTCGCCCACGTGCTCGTCGACGAGTACCAGGACACCAACCACGCCCAGTACCGCTGGCTGACGCTGCTCGCCGGGGCCGGCGCCCGCGAGGCCGAGGGCTCGCCCAGCGGGCACCACAACCTGGCGGTGGTCGGCGACGACTCGCAGTCGATCTACGGATTCCGCGGGGCCGATGTCCGGAACATCCTCGACTTCTGCGACGACTTCCCCGACGCCCGCGTGGTCAAGCTCGAGCAGAACTACCGCTCGACCCAGACGATCCTCTCCGCCGCCAACGCCGTGATCGCCGGCAACCGCGGGGCGATGAAGAAGGCCCTGTGGACCGACCGAGGTGTTGGCGACCCGATCCGGCTGCGCGTGTTGGGCGACGAGCACGCCGAGGCGCGCTACGTGCTCGGCGAGATCGAGCGCATGGTCGACGAGGGCACCAGCCGCTCGGAGATCGCGATCTTCTACCGGACCAACGCCCAGTCGCGGGTGCTCGAGGACACGTTGGTGCGGGCCGAGGTCCCCTACCAGGTGATCGGTGGGACGAAGTTCTACGAGCGCGCCGAGATCAAGGACGCCGTCGCCTACCTGTCGCTGCTGGCCAACCCTTCCGACCAGATCAGCTTCATGCGCGTGGCCAACTCCCCGCGCCGGGGGATCGGCCAGACCTCGCTGTCGCGGGTGCTCTCCCACGCCGAGACCCAGGGGATCAGCATCTGGGAGGCGGCGGTCGCGCCGGATCGGGTGCCCGGACTCGGCAAGGCGGCGATCACCTCGCTGCGGCGCTTCATGGACACCATGGTCGAGCTGCGCCTGCGCGCCGAGGGGGGCACCGGGGTCGGCGACCTGCTCGAGGCGACCCTCCACCAGAGCGGCTACGTCGAGGCGCTCGAGGCCGAGCGGACGTTCGAGGCGCAGGGCCGGCTCGAGAACCTCGAGGAGCTCGTCGGCGTCGCGCGGGAGTTCGAGACCGCCGCGGCCGGCGACGGCGAGGCGACGCTCGACGTCTTCCTCCAGCAGATCTCGCTCGTCGCCGACGGCGACGCCCGCCAGGACGACGAGGGGCTGATCACGCTGATGACGCTCCACAACGCCAAGGGCCTCGAGTACCCGATCGTCTTCATCATCGGCTGCGAGGAGGGGGTGTTCCCCCACTCGCGCGCGCTCGACGAGGGCTCGCTCGAGGAGGAGCGGCGCCTCTGCTACGTAGGCATCACCCGCGCCATGCGCGACCTCTACCTGACCTACGCGCGCCGGCGCACCCTGTTCGGAAACCAGGGCTACGGGCTGCGCAGCCGCTTCCTTGACGAGGTTCCCGCAGCCCTCACCGACGAGCGGGAGGCGCCCGCCGCCCGCCGCGGCTCGCTGCTGGCCGAGACGACCTGGGCCGCCGCCGACAGCTCCGGCGGAGCCTGGCCGCGGGCGACCCGCACGGCGCCGGCCGCGCCGCGGCTCGCCTTCCGCGTCGGCGACGACGTCGTCCACGCCGCCTTCGGCGACGGCGTCGTCACCGGGACCGACCCGGCCGGCGGCACCTTCCTCGTCCGCTTCGCCTCGGGCCAGGAGAAGCGGCTGATCGCCGAGGCGCCGGTGGCCAAGCGGTGAGCGCGATCGTCATCGACGGCCGCGCCGTGGCCGCCGGCGTGCGCGAGGAGGTGTCCCGCGAGGTGGCCGACTTCACCGCCGAGTTCGGGCGACCGCCCGGCCTGGCCACCGTGCTCGTCGGCGACGACCCCGGCTCGGCGGTCTACGTCGCCGCCAAGCAGCGCGCCTGCGCCGAGGCCGCGATCGCCGCCTTTGACCACCGCTTGCCGGCCGAGGTATCCCACGACGAGCTGGCCGCCCTGCTCCTCGAGTGCAACGCCGACACCGCGGTCAGCGGCGTCCTCCTCCAGCTGCCGGTCCCCGCCCATCTCGACGGGCCGGCGCTGACCGGCCTGATCGATGCGGTCAAGGACGTCGACGGCCTGACCCCGGTCAACGCCGGGCTCCTCGCGCTCGGCGTGCCCGGGCTGCGGCCGTGCACACCGTCGGGCGTGCTCGACCTCCTGGCCAGCGTCGACACCGAGCTCGACGGAGCCGAGGCCGTGGTGATCGGGCGCTCCAACCTGTTCGGCAAGCCGATGGCCCAGCTCCTGCTCGCCGCCAACGCCACCGTGACCACGTGCCACTCGCACACCCGAGACCTGCCGCGCGTCTGCGCCCGGGCCGACGTCCTGATCGCCGCCGTCGGCCGTCCCCGGATGGTCCGCGGCGGCTGGGTGAAGCCGGGGGCCGTCGTCATCGACGTCGGCATGAACCGGCTCGAGGAGGGCCTCGCCGGCGACGTCGACTTCGACGAGGTCGCCGCCGTCGCGCGGGCGATCACCCCGGTCCCCGGCGGCGTCGGCCCGATGACGATCGCCTGCCTCCTGCGCAACACGCTGATCGCCGCCCGCGCGCAGCAGGCGCTCCTGCCTCGTTAGGCTTCGCCGCCGGATGGTCGCCGCCCTTCACCGCCTGCGCGCCGGCGAGCTGCTCGCCGCGCCGGCCGGCCTGCTCCTCGGGGTCGCGCTGTTCCTCCCCTGGTATCGCTTCGGTTCGGGCAAGCTCGACGCCTGGAGCTCGTTCAGCGTCGTCTGCTGGCTGATCGCCCCCGCCGCCCTGGCCGCCCTGGCCCTGACCTGGGTGACGCTCACCCGGAGCTCGCCGGCGCTTCCGGTGGCGCTCGGCGTCTGGACGACGCTGCTCGGCGCGCTGGCCACGATCTGCATCGGCCTGCGCCTGCTCGTCGTGCCCTCGGGCGCGGGCGAGATCTGCGCCGGCGCCTGGCTCGGCCTCGCCGGTGCGTTGCTCGTCGCGCTGGCCGGCTGGCTGTCGGTGCGCGACGAGCGGCCGTCGCGGGGCGTCTCGGTCAAGCTCCAGCCATGATCGACCGCGAAGCCGTGCTCCACGTCGCGCGCCTGGCCCGGCTCGAGCTGAGCGACCAGGAGGTCGAGCGGATGACCGGTGAGCTCAGCAAGGTCCTCGACCACATCGAGAAGATCGGCGAGCTCGACCTCGACGGGGTCCCCCCGACCTCACACGTCGTAGAGGTCAGCAACGCCCTGCGCCCCGACGTTCCGCGCCCGTCGCTGCCCCGCGAAGGCGTGCTCGCCGCCGCGCCGGCCGTCGTCGACGGCGGCTTCGCCGTCCCGAGCCCCCAGGCATGACCGAGCTGACCGACCTCTCGGCCCTCGCGGCCACGCGGCTGCTCGCCGCCGGGGAGATCGACGCGGCCGCGCTGTTTGAGGCCTACCGCGAGCGGGCCGCCGCCGACGAGCTCAACGCCTTCACCTGGGTGGCCGAGGAGGCCCCGGAGGTGCCGCCCGCGAGCCCGCTGGCGGGCGTTCCGCTCGGCGTCAAGGATCTCTTCTGCACCGAGGGGGTGCCGAGCCAGGCCGGTTCGCGCATCCTCGAGGGCTACCGGCCGCCGTACACCGCGACGGTCGTCGACCGGCTCGCCGCGGCCGGGGCGCCGCTCCTGGGCAAGACCAACCAGGACGAGTTCGCCATGGGCTCCTCCTGCGAGAACTCGGCCTACGGCCCGGTGCTCAACCCCTGGGACCGCGGCCGGGTGCCGGGGGGATCCTCGGGCGGGAGCGCGGCCGCCGTGGCCGCCGGCCTCGCGCCCTGGGCGCTCGGCACCGACACCGGCGGCTCGATCCGCCAGCCGGCCGCCCTGTGCGGCATCGTCGGGCTGAAGCCGACCTACGGCGCGGTCTCGCGCTACGGCATGATCGCCTTCGCCTCCTCGCTCGATCAGGCCGGGCCGTTCGCCCGCGACGTGACCGACGCGGCGCTGCTCCTGCGCCACATGGTCGGCGAGCGTGACGGCTGCGACTCGACCTCGCTGCGCTTCCCCGAGGAGATCGCCCTGCCCGACCAGGTCCGCCTCGACGGGGTCCGGCTCGGCGTACCCGAGGAGCTCGCCGGGGAGGGAATCGAGTCGGGCGTCCTCGCCGCCTTCGAGGCGACGATCGACCTCGCCCGCGAGCTCGGCGCCTACATCGAGCGGTGCACGCTGCCCCACGCCGGTCATGGCCTCTCGGCCTACTACGTCCTCGCCCCGGCCGAGTGCTCGTCGAACCTCGCGCGCTACGACGGCGTCCGCTACGGGCATCGGGCGACCGACGCGACCGATCTCGTCGCGATGTACACGCGGACCCGCGCCGAGGGGTTCGGCGACGAGGTCAAGCGCCGCATCATGCTCGGCACCTACGCCCTCTCCAGCGGCTACTACGACGCCTACTACGGCCGCGCCCAGCGGGTGCGCACGAAGATCGCCGGGGACTTCCGCGCCGCCTTCGACCGCTTCGACTTCATCGTCACCCCGACCAGCCCGTCGGTCGCCTTCGAGCTCGGGGCCAAGACCGACGACCCGCTCGCGATGTACCTCAACGACTTCTGCACGGTGCCGATGTCACTGGCCGGTATCCCGGCGATCTCGATCCCCAACGGCTTGGCCCGACCGCCCGGCGGTGGGCCGCCGCTGCCGACCGGGTTCCAGATCGCCGGCCCGGCGTTCAGCGAGAACCGGATCCTCGGGGCCGCCCACGCCCTCGAGCGGGTGCTCGGATTCGACTCGAGCCGGGTGCGCGGATGACCGCTCTCGAGCCGGTGATCGGGCTCGAGATCCACGTCCAGCTGCTGACCAGGACGAAGATGTTCTGCGCCTGCAAGCTCTCCTTCGGCGATCCGCCCAACACACGGACCTGCCCGGTCTGCCTCGGTCTGCCGGGCACGCTGCCGACGATCAACGAGCGGGCGATCCATTACGGCCTGATGATCGGGATGGCGCTCGGCTGCACGCTCGCCCCGCGCTCGATCTTCCACCGCAAGAACTACTTCTATCCCGACCTGCCCAAGGGCTACCAGATCTCCCAGTACGACGAGCCGCTGTGCCGCGGGGGCGAGCTCGCCGGCGTGCGGATCCACCGGGTCCACCTCGAGGAGGACGCCGCCAAGCTGATCCACGCCGGCGGCGGCGGGCGAATCCACGGGTCCTCCCAGAGCGTCGTCGACTTCAACCGGGGCGGCACGCCGCTGGTGGAGATCGTCACCGAGCCGGACGTCCACTCGCCCGAGCAGGCGCGCGAATGGCTGAACCTGCTGCGCTCGACGCTCCGCCGGCTCGGGGTGAGCAACGTCAACATGGACGAGGGCTCGCTGCGCTGCGACGCCAACGTATCGGTGCGCCCGGCGGGCAGCGACGTGCTCGGGACGAAGACCGAGCTCAAGAACATGAACTCCTTCCGCTTCCTCGAGCGGGGCGTCCACGCCGAGATCTCCCGCCAGCGGGCGATCATCGAGTCGGGCGGAGCCGTCGAGCAGGAGACCCTCCACTACGACCCGACGACCGACCGGATCACCTCGCTGCGCTCCAAGGAGGAGGCCCACGACTACCGCTACTTCCCGGAGCCCGACCTGATTCCGATCGCCATCACCGCGGAGATGCTCGAGGAGGCCCGGGCGGCGATGCCCGAGCTCCCGGCCGCCCGGGCGGCGCGGCTCGAGGCCAGCGGCCTGAGCGCCGGGAGCGCCCACCAGCTCGGCTTCCGCACCGACCTCGGCGACTTCTACGAGTCGGCGCTCCCCCACACCGCCCACGCCCAGCAGCTGGCCAACTGGGTCACCGGGGAGCTGGTGCGTCATCTCGGCGACCGCGATCCGACCGACTCGCCGGCGACGCCGCTCGCGGTGGCCGCGCTCGTCGAGCTCGTCGTCGCCCGCGAGGTCACACAGAAGGCGGCCAAGGAGGTGCTCGAGGAGCTCGTCGCCCGCGGCGGCGAGCCGCGGGCGATCGTCGCCGAGCGGGGCCTCGGCGCGCTCGCCGACGACGCTCAGCTGGCCGGCGTGGTCGCCGGTGCGATCGCGGCCAACGCCGACGCCGCGGCGAAGATCCGCGCCGGCAACGCCAAGGCGATCGGCGCGATCATCGGGCAGGTCATGCGCGAGACCAAGGGCCGCGCCGACGGCGGCGAGGTCACCCGCCTCGTGCACGAGCAACTCGGCCTCTGAGCCCACCACCCCGCGCCGCCGCCCGGGCCGGACCGCTCAATCCCCCTCGTACGAACGTCCAGATCCGTCGACCGCCCTCGCGGTGTGCTGTGTGTCTGCCGTTGACCAGGTAGCAGGCCTGTGGCGTTCTGAGCAGGCGGCGCCTGAGACACATGTCAGCGAAATGCGCAGCGGTGCTTCCCTCGGCACCCGCAGTAGCCTCCGCGTAGCAGTGGAATCCCACCGGCCGGCTCGCCGCGAACCTGGACGCGGCGAGCCATCCGGCGCTCCGCGCTGCACCGGGGCCAGGCGCACGGCGCGCGGTCGTCGTCGAGCCGCTCGCCGGCGCGAGTGTGATACTGCCGGGTCGCCGGTCGTCGCGTGAGGTCGCCCCGCAGCCGCGACCGCCGGCCTCGTGTAAGACGGGCCCCACGCCGCGCGTCCGGCCGAGGACACCTCACGTCGCCGCGGCCGCCGGCCATGCCGGCTCGGTACCATCGGGGCAGGCGTCAACTCCAGGAGGTCTCCAGTGTCAAGACTCGTTCGCATGGATCAGAGCGGCCACACGACGCTCGCGGAATGGACGTCGACCGACCCGGAGGCGGTGCAGGACGCGGTCGCCGCCTTTCGCCAGGAGCTCGATCGGGGCTACTTCGCCATGATCTCGACCGGCGAGGGCCACGCCGAGCAGGTTCGCGAGCTTCCGCTCGACGCCGATCTGGTGATCCTCCGGCTGCCGATCGCAGGTGGCTAGCGCCGCGAGCGAGTCGGGCGGCCCCGCCGCCCCCTTCGCCGACCCGTCCCCCGGCCGCGGCGCGGTGCTCCCGGACGCGGCGGAGCGCGAGCTACTGCCCGAGCTGGCGAGCGTCCACTGGCGGCGCCTGGTCGACGATCGCGCGCTCGAGCGATCGAGCCGAGTGTGGACGCTGACCACGTTCGCTCACACGGTGCCCTTCGTCGCGGCGGCCGGCGGGCTGATGGCGCTGCAGCCGCTGTCGGCGCCCGTCGCCCTGATGGCCCTGGCTCACGCCTGGGTCATCCCCGAGCTCTACGCCCGTCGCGGAGCCAACGTCGTGCGCCCGCGCCCGCGGTCCTCGGAGTCGGCCGAGGCGCTCTCGCTGGGGCTCCTCGGCGATCTCCTCGACCACCGCGCCCGCGACCTGTTCGCCGAGACCGGCCTCGTCCTCGAACGCGGACGCCTCGGCGTCTGGCTGGTCGGCCAGGCCGGGGCGCTCCTGGTGCGCAGCCGGGCGCGCCGGGTCCTCTGCTACTGCGTCAAGGTCAACGACCCCGAGCTGCCGAGCGGCGATCGGGTGGCCCACCTGCTCCTGGCGCTGCGGGCCGACGAGCGCGGCTTTGCCACGGTGGCCAACCTGGCCTTCGCCGGGGCTCGCTGGCGGGTGCGCCGGCGCCTGGACCCGGCGATGCGCCCGGCGCTCGCGGCGGCGGCCTCGACCTTCGGTCCAGCTGGGCGCGACGGAGCTCGGCCAGACCGCCGCGCCGGCCGCGGCCCCCGGGCCGCCGGCTCCGCGCCGGTCCCCGACTGACCGCGGCGTCGAGTCGCCCCGGCGGGCTGGCCGGCCCGCCGAGTCGACCCACTATGCTTTTTCGAACATGCACGAGGCCCCCCGCTCCACCGCGTCGCTCGGCACCCGCGTCCTCGCCGTGGCCGTGCTCCTCGTCGCCGCCTGGGTGCTACTCCACGTCCTGATCGGCATCGCGATCGCGATCGCCAGCGTGCTCGTGGTGATCCTCGCGATCGTCGCCCTCATCTGGGCGTACCGCGTCCTCTTCTAGCCCGGCTGTGGCCTATCTGGTCATCGCGTTCTGCTTCGGCCTGGCCGGGGGGATCGTCGGACGCCACAAGGGCAGCTCGTTCCTCGTCTGGTTCGCGATCTCGGCGGTGGTCCCGTTCATCGGCCTGGTGACGGCGTTCGTCTATCGCCACGAGACCGAGGAGCCGTTGCGCCGCTGCCCGCGGTGTGCGCGCTCGACCCGGGTCTACGACGTGATCTGCACGCGCTGCGGCGAGGAGCTCGAGTTTCCCGAGCCGTCGGAGATCATCGCCCCGACGCCGGCCCTCCGCGTCCAGCCGCGCCTGTAGCCCCGCCGGACGAAGCCGTGTCGGCGCAGGCGCTATCCTGACGGTCCGGCTGGCCTCGCCAGCCGCCCTTGACGGGGCCTGAGGCGAAGGAGACAACCCGACGATGCGCGCAGTCGAAGCCTTGATGGAGTGCCTGAAGGCCGAGGGGGTCGACGTCGTATTCGGGCTCCCGGGCGGCGCCAACCTCCCGACCTACGACGCGTTCTACGACGCCGGGATCAAGCACGTCCTCGTCCGCCACGAGGCGGGCGGAGGCCACGCCGCCGAGGGCTACGCCAAGGCGACGGGCCGGGTCGGCGTCTCGCTCGGCACCTCGGGCCCGGGGGCGACCAACCTCGTCACGCCGATCATGGACGCGATGATGGACTCGGTTCCGGTGGTCTTCATCACCGGCCAGGTGCGGACCGACCTGCTCGGGACCGATGGCTTCCAGGAGGCCGACACGATCGGCATCACCATCCCGGCAGTCAAGCACTCGATCATGATCCAGCACCCGCTGGAGATCCCGCGGGCGATCCACGAGGCGTTCCACATCGCGCGGACCGGCCGCCCCGGCCCGGTCGTGGTCGACATCCCGACCGACCTCTCGCGAGCCGACATCCCCTACGAGCCGGTCAGCGACGTGCGCCTGCCCGGCTACCAGCCGACGACCGAGGGCAACCAGAAGCAGATCCGCCAGGCCGCCAAGGCGCTGGCCAGCTCGCGCCGGCCGGTGATCTACGCCGGCGGTGGGGTCATCAACGCCAACGCCGCCGCCGAGCTGACCGACTTCGCGACAACCGACCGCTTCCCGGTGACCTGCACGCTGATGGGCCTGGGCGGCTTCCCGGCCGGCCACCCGCAGTGGCTGGGCATGCTCGGGATGCACGGGACCCGGTCGGCCAACTACGCGATGGACGAGGCCGACCTGATCTGCGCCGTCGGCGCCCGCTTCGACGACCGGATCACCGGGAAGCTGTCGGAGTTCGCGCCGCGAGCCAAGTTCATCCACATCGACATCGACCCGGCCGAGATCTCCAAGAACCTGCCGGCCCACATCCCGATCGTGGGCGACGCGAAGAACATCCTCGGGCGCCTGGCCGACGAGTACCGCGCGCTCGAGACCGATCCGAGCCGCCTCGAGGAGTGGTGGCGACGGATCGGCGGCTGGCAGGAGCTCCACCCGCTCCGCTACGAGGACTCGACCGATGGGGAGATCAAGCCCCAGTACATGGTCCAGGCGCTGTACGAGGCGACCGGCGGCGACGCGATCATCACCTCGGACGTCGGCCAGCACCAGATGTGGGCGGCGCAGTACTACCACTTCAAGAAGCCCCGCCGGTGGATCAACTCGGGCGGCCTGGGGACGATGGGCTTCGGCCTGCCCGCGGCGATGGGCGCCCAGGTCGGCTGCCCGGATCAGCTCGTGTGCTGCATCTCGGGCGACGGGTCGATCCAGATGAACGCCCAGGAGCTGGCGACCTGTGCGGAGAACGCGATCCCGGTCAAGGTGTTCATCATGAACAACGGCTACCTGGGGATGGTCCGCCAGTGGCAGGAGCTCTTCTGGGAGCGCCGCTACAGCCACGTCGACATGGGATCCTTCCCCGACTTCGTCAAGCTGGCCGAGGCCTACGGGGCGACGGGGATGCGCTTCGAGAGCAAGCACACCCTGGTCGAGGACATGCGCCGGGCGATCGAGACCCCGGGACCGGTCGTCGTCGACGTCCGTGTGACCCGCGAGGAGAACACCTACCCGATGATCGCTCCCGGCCAGGCGGCGCGGAACATGGTGGGGTGAGGGAATGGGCGATCCCGGAACCAAGGAGCAGCTGCTCAGCCTCGAGGATCTCGAGGCGGTCAGCGGGCTGCGGACGGGGCGCAAGCATGTCCTGTCGATCCTCGTCGAGAACAAGCCGGGTGTCCTGACCCGCGTGGCCGGACTTTTCGCGCGACGGGGCTTCAACATCGAGACGCTGACCGTCGGCCCGACCGACAACGAGCAGGTCTCGCGGATCACGCTGACCGTGGACGGGGCGGTGCACCCGATCGACCAGGTCACCAAGCAGCTGCACAAGTTGATCAACGTGCTGAAGATTCGCGATCTCGAGCCGTCGGAGACGGTGACGCGCGAGCTGGCGCTGTTCAAGGTCGCCGTCGACGGCTCACAGCGCGGCGAGGTGATGCAGTTCTGCGACATCTTCCGCGGGCGGGTGGTCGACATCACCAAGCGATCGGTGATCCTCGAGATCACCGGGACGACAGACAAGATCGCCGCCTTCGAACGGATGGTCCGCCCGTACGGGCTGATCGAGATGATGCGCACCGGCGAGATCGCCATCGCCCGCGGCCGCGGGGAGACCTGAGTGCGCGGCCGGGCCGGCTGAGCCGCGAAGCAGTGCGCGGCACGCTGACCGACCGCGCCCCCCGCTTCGCCCTGCCCGATCCGGCGCGGCTCGCCGACCGCCTGGCCCGCGGCGTTCGCCGCGCTCGCCGCCGCACGCTGAAGGCCGCCGGTGGCGAGTGCCTGGTCGGGCTGACGTGGCGCCTGCCGGCGGATGTCGACCCGTCCGCGGTCGGGATCTGCTCGCGCCGCCCCGGCGAGCCGTGGTTCTGCTTCGAGCAGCCCGACCGCGACCGGCGGGCGCTGGCCGCGATCGGTGCCGCGGTTGAGCTCGAGGACCGCGGGGCGGGCCGCTTCGAGCGGGTCGCGGCGCGGTGGCGGGGGCTGGCCGCCGGGGCCGTGGCCGACCCGCCGGACGGGACGGCGGCGAGCGGGCTGATCGCCTGCGGCGGGTTCGCCTTCGCCCCCGAGGGGGGCGCGTCGCCGCACTGGTCTCCGTTTGCGGCCGCCTCGCTCGTCGTGCCGGCGGTGGCGATCTCGCGCAGCGGGGGAGAGGTCCGGATCACCGTCGCCGTGCTCGTCGGCCCCGACGACACCCCGACCGAGCTCCTGGCCGGCGTCGAGCGGCGCCTGGGCGAGCTCCGCGAGGAGCCGCTCCCGCTGCTCGACCCTCATCCCACTGGGCGGTTTCGGGTCGCCGGGGCGATGGCGCCAGAGCACTACGAATCGGCCGTCGGCCGCGCCGTCGAGCGGATCCGTGCCGGAGAACTCGAAAAGGTGGTGCTGGCGCGTGAGGTCGACGTACACGCTCCGCGGGCCCACGACGTGGCGGCGGTGTTCGGCGTCCTGCGCGAGGCGTTCGGGGCGTGCTTCGTGTTCTGCGCGGGCCGGGGCGAGGCCGCGTTCGTCGCCGCCAGCCCCGAGCTCCTGATCCGGCGCGAGGGAATGCGGGCGAGCACGCTGGCCCTGGCCGGCTCGATCCGCCGGAGCGCCGACCCCGCGGTCGACGACCACCTGGGCGAGCAGCTCCTCCACTCGACCAAGGACCGGGCCGAGCAGGAGATCGTCAGCCGCCGGATCGAGGCGGCCCTGCTGCCGCACTCGGTCTGGGTGACCATGGCCCCGGAGCCGGTGGTCGTGGCGATCGCCAACATCCAGCATCTGGCCACCCCGGTCCGCGCCCAGCTGCGCCGGCCGATCGGGGCGATCGCGCTCGCCGGGCTGCTCCACCCGACGCCGGCCGTCGGCGGCGAGCCCCACGCCGTGGCGGCGTGCCTGATCCCGGCGCTCGAGGGGATCGACCGCGGCTGGTACGCCGGCCCGGTCGGCTGGACCGACGCCAACGAGGACGGGGAGTTCTGCGTGGCGCTGCGCTGTGCCCTGGTCGAAGGCCGCCTGGCCCGCTGCTACGCCGGGGTCGGCGTCGTCGCCGATTCCGACCCGGCGGCCGAGCTGGCCGAGACCGAGGTCAAGCTCCAGGCGCTGCTGCCGGTCCTCTCCGGCTGAGGCGCGATCTCATCGGCAGCGGGGGCCGGGCGCGCCGGCCCCGGCGAAGGTTCCGCCTGTGATGGTTTGCCTCCGGCGTCGTAGTCTGGTTGTGAGGCTCAATTGCGAAGGCCGAGCCCGATGATCAGGGCGATGACCATCTCCGACGACGACATGATGCCGGGGACGGCGGCGGCGGTCGATGTGGGCTGGTTCGAGGAGCTCTACCGCGCGAGCGCGGCCGACGTCCACGCCTACGTCGCCTCGCTGCTGCGCGATCGGCCGGCCGCCGAGGATGTCACCGCGCTGGCCTTCGAGCGCGCCTACCGGCGCCGGGCCGTGTTTAACCCCGGCCGGGGGAGCGCCCGGGCCTGGCTGTTCGCGATCGCCCGCAACGCGGCCCTCGACGAGCTGCGGCGGCGCCGGCGGACGGCCGCGCTGCTCGGCGACCTGCCGGCCGAGGAGCCGGTCTTCGAGGACGAGGAGCGGCGGATGCGGCGCGACGCCGTCCGCGCCGGCCTCGAGCTCCTCGATCCGCCCGAGCGGGAGCTGGTTCTCCTGAAGTTTCACGGCCAGCTCTCGAACGCCGAGCTGGCCAAGGTGCTGGGCTGCAGCGTTTCGAACGCCGGCACCCGTCTCTGCCGGGCGCTCCAGCGGCTGCGGGAGGTCTGTGATGTGGCGGCCTGAGCGGGACCGACCGAGCGCGGAGCAGAACCGCGAGCTCGAGGCCCTCGACCGCGCCCTCGGACTCGGGCCCACCGGCGAGGGCGGCGCGGCTGGTGAGACCGGCCCGGAGGACGCGGCGCTGGCGGCCCTCGTGGTCGCCGTGCGCGACGACCGCCCGCCGCTGCGTCCGGCCTTCGCCGAGGAGCTCGACGGCCGCATTGCCGCCGGCTTCCCTCGTGGCGCGGGCCGCGCGGCCCGCGCAGGCGGCGCGGGCGGGGCGGGCGGCGCAGGCCGGGAGCCGGGTCGTCGGCCCCGCCGCCGCCCGCAGACCCGCCACTGGCTGGCCGGGCTCGGCGTGGCCGCGACGCTCGCCGCCGGGGCGATCGTCGTGGCCGGCGTGACGCGGCCGCGAGGCACGTCGTCCTCCGCGCGTCCCACCCTGCTCGCCCCGGCATCCAAGGCGCCCGGAGCGCCCGCCGGGGCGCCCACCCCCCAGAGCGCGGCGGCCGGCCAGGCCGCGTCACCGAGCGTGGCGCCTCCGGGCGGCGGGGCGTCGAGCCCGGCGCCGTCGCTCCCGGCGCCCGCCCCGGCGGTAGCTCCAACGCTGGGCGGTGCCCGGGCCGTCCGGCGGGACGCGGCCGTCGGACTGCTCGCCCCGCGCGGGCAGGTCCAGCAGGTGACCGACCGGGCGATCGCGGCGACCGACCGGCTCGGAGGCATCGTCGAGAGCTCGAGCGTGGCCGTCGACGACCACGGCGGAAGCCAGGCGAGCCTCCAGCTGCGGGTGCCGGGCGGCGCCCTCGACCGGACGCTGGCCGCGCTCTCGGACCTGGCCCACGTCAGCTCGCGCTCGCAGAACGCCCTCGACATCACCGATGCAACCGGCGCCGCCCGCGACCGCCTCAAGGAGTCCCGCGCCGAGCGCGACGCCCTCCTGCGCCAGCTCGCCCGGGCGACCAACCCCAACCAGGTGGCGAGCATCCGCGCCCGCCTCGGTCTCCTCGCGGGACGGATCGCCCGAGACCAGGCGGCCGTCGCGAAGCTCGTCAGCCAGGCCCAGTTCGCCGAGGTGAGCCTGACCATCGACGAGGACCAGCACGCCGCCGCCGCCGGGCCGGCCTGGGGGCCGGGGACGGCCCTCGACGACGCGGTCGCCGTGCTCGAGACCGTCTTCTCCGTCGTGGTGATCGCCCTTGCCGGGCTCCTCCCGACCGCGCTGCTCGCCGGGCTGGCCTGGCTCGGCTGGCGGCCGCTGCGCCGGCGCCGGCGCGAGGGTGCGCTGGCCCGGCGCTGAGCGGGCTCGGTCAGCGGCTGTTGCCGGCGGCGAGCGCCTGGCCGACGGCGGCCCAGGCCCGGGTGTGGAGGCGGACGTTCTCGGCGCGGTCGGTGCGCACCTCGACGATCGCCGACCCGGGCCCGGCGAGCGCCCGCTCGAGCGCCGCGCCCAGCTCCTCGACCGAGCGCGCCCGCGCGTGGGCGAGGCCATAGAGGGCGGCGGCCCGGGCGAAGTCGAGCCCGGTCGGGGTGGCGACGTGCTCCTCGAAGACGTCTCGCTCGCCGGCCACCGGGAGGAAGTCGAAGATCCCGCCGCCGCCGTTGTCGAGGAGCACGACGGTCAGCGACAGGCCGAGGCGGGTCGCGGCGAGCAGGCCGCCGATGTCGTGGGCGAGGGCGACGTCGCCGATCAGCGCGACGACCGGCCCGTCACCAGCCGCCGCGGCGCCGAACGCGCTCGAGATCGTACCGTCGATGCCGTTCGCCCCCCGGTTGGACAGCACGCGCGCCCCGTCCGGACGCGCGGGCCAGAAGCTCTCGACGTCGCGGATCGGCATCGACGCGGCGACGAACAGCGTGGCGCCGGGGCCGAGCTGGCGCCCGAGGAGGCGGGACACGGCCGGCTCGCTGAGCCCGTCGCCGAGGACGGCGTCGAGTGCGCGCCCGGCCCGCTCGTCGGCGCGGCGCCAGCCGGCGAGCCAGTCGGCGGGCGCCGGCAGCGGATCGGCCGCGGCGAGGACGGCCCGTGGATCGCCGGACACGAGCTCCGCCACGACGTTGTCGGGGTCCTGCCACGAGCCCTCGCCGGCGATCGCGATCTGGTGGACGCCGGCGTGGCCGGCGAGCCAGGCGCGGAGGGCCTTGGAGGTCGGGAGGTCGCCGACGCGGATGACGAGCTCGGGCGCCGGGTCGAAGCCGGCCTGGCGCAGGAGGGCGTCGTAGTGGGCGATCGCCGCCGGGCCGCTCCGGGAGCCCGACAGGGGGTCGGCGAGCAGGGGGTAGCCGGCGCGGGCGGCGAAGTCCGGGACCTCGGGTCCCAGCCCCCGGTCGCGCCGCCCGGCGACGACGACCCCGCGTACGCCGGCCGGGAGCGCGAGCACCGGCGCCGGACGCCCGCCCCCCGAGCGCGCGATCCACGGCCGCCCGCCCGGGCGGCCGGGCGGCGGGGGTGGCGGCGGCGCCGGCGGCAGGAGCGGCTCGCGCAGCGGCCAGTTGAGGTGGACCGGGCCGGGTCGCTCGCCGGTGGCGGTCCAGTAGGCGCGGCAGGCGAGGCCGCGCATCCAGCGCAGGCGGGCCGGGTCGGCCGCGTGGGTGCCGACCTCGACGAACCAGCGGACGGCGTCGCCGTAGAGCTTGACCTGGTCGATCGTCTGGCCGGCGCCGACGTCGCGGAGCTCGGGCGGGCGGTCGGCGGTCAGGACGATCAGCGGGACCCGCGCCTCGTGCGCCTCGATCACCGCGGGCAGGAGGTTGGCGGCCGCGGTGCCCGACGTACAGGTCACCGCGACCGGCCGGTTGCTCGCCTTGGCCAGGCCGAGCGCGAAGAACCCGGCGCACCGCTCGTCGATGTGGGAGTGGGCGCGCAGCCCGGGTTCGCGGGCGAGGGCGAGGACGAGCGGCGTGCAGCGCGAGCCCGGCGAGGTGCAGGCGTCGGTCATGCCGCAGCGGACGAGCTCGTCGACGAAGGCCGCGAGCAGCTGATGGGTGTCGGTGGCGGGAGCGGTCAAGATGGGGCGGTGAGCGAGGATCTGCTGCTGCTTCACGGGTTCAGCGGGACGCACCGGGCCTATGACGCGGTGATCGCCGCGCTGCCGGCGCAACGCTACCGGCCGCTGGTCCCCGACCTCCCGGGCCACGGGTCCAGCGGCGGCCGGCGGCCGATCGACTTCGCCGGCTGCGTGGCCGATCTCGGCCGCCTGGCGCCGCCCCGGTTCGTCCTCGGCGGCTATTCACTCGGCGGACGGATCGCCCTCCATCTCGCGCTCGCCCACCCCGAGCGGGTCGCCCGGCTCGTGCTCATCTCGACCAGCGCCGGGCTCGACGACGCCGCCGAGCGGACCGCCCGGCGCCGGTCGGACGAGGATCTCGCCCGGCGCCTCGACCGCGAGCCACTGGAGGAGTTCATCGAGCGCTGGCGGACCCAGCCGCTGTTCGCCGACGAGCCCGACGCGGTGCGGGCGGCGGCGTCCGCCGACCAGCGGCGCAACGCGCCGGCCGGGCTGGCCGGCGCGCTGCGCGGCCTGGGCACGGGGGTGATGGAGCCGGTCTGGGACCGCCTGGGCGAGCTCTCGATGCCGGCGGTCGTCCTCGCCGGCGAGCGCGACGAGAAGTTCGTCGCGCTGGCCCGGCGCCTGGCCGGCGGGCTTCCCGCCGCGCGCCTCGAGCTGGTCACCGGCGCCGGGCACGGGCTGCTCTGGGAGGCGCCGGGGTCGGTCGCGCGGGCGATCGACGGCGGGGATCGGCCCTAACGCAGGCCGGTCGTGACGACGACGGCCGCTGGCCCGGTCGTCGCGACGCTGTGCCCGCTGGCGCCGAAGGCGATGGCCACCCCGGCCAGGTGGGCGAAGCGGGCGTGGCGCAGCGCCTTGCGCAGGCGCATCGGCACGCCGATCGTCGCCGTCCGCGATTCGCCCGGCGCGAGGACGAAGAGCGTCGACCCGAGCGACGCGCCGCCGGTCAGCGGCGCCGGCTGCGTGCGCCCCGGGAGGACGATGACCCGCGCGACACCCGGGCAGCGCAGCACGGTGGCCGGGCAGGTCAGGCGCAGCGCGAGGGTGCGCGGCCCGGCCACGCGGGGGACCGAGAGTCCGAGGATCGGCGGCGCCCCCAAGGTCGTCGGGTTGACCGGACCCGGTGGCCCGGGCGGTGACGGCGGGGGCGGAGTCGTGACGGTGACCGCGCCGGTCGCCGTCACCGTCTGGCCGCCGTCATCGGTGATCGAGGTTTCCGTGACGTAGCTGCCGGCGGCGGCATAGGTGTGCCCGGCGGCGACCGTGTAGACGCCGGCCGGGTCGACGCTGATCGTCGGGTTGCCCGTCGAGGAGCCGTCGCCCCAGTTGATCGTCGTCTGGAAGCTGGTCGCCGCGGGGTCGCGGTTGGGGTCGGCATCGGCGAAACTGGCCACCGCGCCGGTGAATGCGACGCCGGCGGCGACCGAGACCTGCGACCCGCCGGGGCTCGTGAGGGGGGCGTCGACGACGGTGACGGAGGCGTCTGCGGAGACCGGGGCGGCGCCGGTCGGGGTGACGGTCACCGTGGCCGGCTCCGAGCCCTCCTCGGCGAAGGTGTGGGTCGCAGTGAGCGGGAAAGTGCAGCCGGGGATCTCGGCGGCTCCGACGCCGACGGTCGCGGCGGAGCTCGTGTGATCGGCCCACATGACTGAGGCCGTGTAGGCCGAGGGCTGACACGTCAACGTGAGGGGGTCGGTGAACGTCGCCACCTTGTCCATAAACTGGCTCCCCTCGACCGCGCTGGCGGCGGAGCCTTGGATGGTCAGGCCCGAAGCCGGGTCGGCGGCGCCGCCGAGCATGAGGAGCGCCGGGAGGATGCCCAGCCACCGCAGCCGGCGAGGCCCGTCGCCCGCGCGGCGGCTGCTCTGAGTTCGGATCCGGGCGAGAGACAGGTCGGACGCAGGCTACCGGGCCGCCGCGCCGAGCAACCCCGGTTCGCCGGGTACGGCTATCGCGCCGTCGTTGACCATGAACGGGTGGGCGAGGTCGGCGAAGAGGTCGAGCGTGGCCAGGCCGCAGGCCGGCAGCGGCGCGAGGGCGGAGGCCGCGTGCAGCGCCGCGGCGATCCCGAGCGGCCCGTCGAAGGTCGAGGCGATGTAGGCCTCGGCGCCCGAGGCGCGGACCAGCGCGGCCGCGGCGAGCAGGCCGCTGATTCCGCCGCAGCGGGCGATCTTCAGGCAGACGGCGTCGGCCGCGCCGCCGCTCAGGGCCCCGGCCAGGCCGGCGCTCTCGTCGAGGGAGATCCGCACGGCGACCAGATCGCGGAGCAGGCGGGTCGATCCGAGGCCACGCACCGGCTCCTCGACGAGCTCGATCCCGGCCGGGGCCAGCGCCTCGATCATCCGCTGCGCCTCCTCGACGCTCCAGGCGCCGTTGGCGTCGAGGCGCAGGGCGACCTCCGGGCCGATCGCCGCTCGCACCGCGGCGACCCGGCCGACGTCGTCGCCGATCGCGACCTTGAGCTTCACGCAGCGGTAGCCGGCGCGGGCGGCGGCGCCCGCCGCGCTCGCCGCGCCGCGGCGGTCGGCCGCGGTGATCGTCGCGTTGACCTCGATCGCCGTCGCCGGCTCGGCGCAGAGGAGCTTGCAGACGGGGAGCCCGGCCCGCTTGCCGGCGAGGTCCCAGAGGGCGAGGTCGACGGCGGCGAGCGCCTGGGGGAGGTCCACCCGCTCGCGGCAGGCGTCGAGGAGCTCGCCGCCGGCCGCCCCGGGGCCGGCGGAGCGCTCGAGCACCGGCCGGTAGGCGACGAGGGCGGCGCGGACGTCCTCGAGGGAGACCCCGTCGTAGCGCTCGAGCGGCGCCGCCTCGCCGCGCCCGACGAGGCCGTCGGCGCCGGTCAGGCGCAACTCGAGCAGCTCGCGGGTGTGGAGCACGCCCCACGACGCGTGGACCGGCGCCGCGAAGCGGAGCTCGACCCGCTCGAGGGCGACGTTCATCCGCTGAGCAGGACGCCCGCCGCCAGCAGCACGCAGAAGGCGAGCTGGAGCATCCCCGTCCGAGCGAGCGCCCCGTTGAGCGAGGGGCCGTCGATCCGCTCCGAGACGGTCTTGACGATCGGCAGCGCGAGCGGGACGGCGAGCCAGGTGAGCAGGACCCAGGCGGTGAGCGACCCGGCGAGCCAGGGGACGAGCGGGCTGAGGAACGCGGCGGCGATCATCGCGGCGTAGAGCACGCGCGTCCGCTCGCGCCCGAGGCGAACGGCCAGCGTTCGCTTCCCGGCGCGCCGGTCGGTCTCCAGATCGCGGACGTTGTTGACCACGAGGATCGCCGCGGCGAGCAGGCCGACCGGCACCGAGAGGGCGAACGCCTCCCCGGGGAGGCGCTGGATCTGGACGTAGTAGGAGCCGACGACGGCGACGACGCCGAAGAAGAGGAAGACGAAGAGCTCGCCGAGGCCCTCGTAGCCGTAGGGCTTCGGGCCGCCGGTGTAGGTCACGCCGGCGAGGATCGAGGCCACGCCGACGAGCAGCAGCTCGGGCCCGGCGACCGCCACCAGGTAGACCCCGCAGAGCACGGCGAGGCCGAAGGTGATGTAGGTGGCCAGGAGGACCTGGCGCGGCGGCGCGAGGCCGCCGGCGGTGACGCGGACCGGGCCGAGCCGATCCTCGGTGTCGGTGCCCCGGCGGGCGTCGGAGTAGTCGTTGGCCAGGTTGGTTCCGATCTGGATGAAGATCGACCCGAGGAGGGCGGCGACGAAGGCCAGCGGGTAAAAGGTCCCCTGCTCGACGGCGAGCGACGTGCCGACGACGACCGGGGCGATCGCCGCCGGCAGCGTCCGCGGGCGCGCCGCCATCATCCAGATACGGATCCCGGCGGGTGCTCGAGGAGGCACTAGGGCCGGCGCGGGAACTTGCCGAAGTCCGGCACCCGCTTCTCCCGGTAGGCGTCGCGGCCCTCCTGCGCCTCCTCGCTGGCGTAGAAGAGGAGGTTGGCGTCGTGGGCGAGCTGCTGGATGCCGGCCAGGCCGTCCTCCTCGGCGTTGAAGCTCGCCTTGAGCAGGCGCAGGGCGAAGGGCGAGAGGGTGAGCATCTCCCGGCACCAGGCGACGGTCTCCTCCTCGAGGCGCTCGAGCGGGACGACCGCGTTGACCAGCCCCATCTCGTAGGCCCTCCGGGCGTCGTACCGGCGGCAGAGGAACCAGACCTCCTTGGCGCGCTTCTGGCCGATCTGGCGGGCCAGGAGGCTGGCGCCGAAGCCGCCGTCGAAGGACCCGACGCGCGGCCCGGTCTGGCCGAAGCGGGCGTTCTCGGCGGCGATCGTCAGGTCGCAGACGACGTGGAGCACCTGGCCGCCGCCGATCGCGTAGCCGGCGACCATGGCGACGACCGGCTTCGGCGTGCGGCGGATCTGCACGTGGAGGTCGGTGACGTGGAAGCGGCCGACGGCGGCGCCCTCCTCGACGTAGCCGGTGTCGCCGCGAACGCGCTGGTCGCCCCCCGAGCAGAAGGCGTCGGGACCCTCGCCGGTGAGGATGATCACGCCGACCTCGAGGTTCTCGCGGGCGCGGTTGAACGCGTCGGACAGCTCGATGACCGTCTTCGGGCGGAAGGCGTTGCGCACCTCCGGGCGGTCGATCGTGATCTTGGCGATCCCGGGGACCGTCTCGTAGCGGATGTCCGAATACTCGCCGGCCGGGATCCAGGCTTCGGGCACGGCTACGCGCTCCTCTCGCTCGCTGGTCGGGGCGCAAGGCTACCGTTCCCCCGATGCTGGTTCCGTCCTGGGTCGGCCGTGCGGCCGCCGTCCATCCGGATCGCCCGGCCGTCGAGACGGCCGGGGGGTCGCTGACCTACGCCGAGCTCGCGTCGGCCGCCGCGGCGGCCGACCTGCCGCCCGGCGAGCGGGTGGCGATCGCCCTGCCGGCGGGTCTCGACTATGCGGTCGCCCTCCACGCCTGCCTGCTCGCCGGGGCCATCGCCGTCCCGGTCGACGCGCGGCTCGGACCGCGCGAGCGGGCCCTGGTCTGCGCCGGGGCGGCCGTGGTCGTCGATCGTCCGCTCGCGACCGGCTCCCGGCCCGGGCGGGCGGCGCCCGCCGGCCACGACCTCGACGCCCCGGCGGTCGTCATCCACACCTCGGGGACGACCGGACCGCCGCGACCGGTGGTGCTGACCTACGGCAACCTCCTCTGGAGCGCGCTCGGCTCGGCGACGGCGATCGGGCTCGACCCGGCGGAGCGCTGGCTCTGCGCGCTGCCCCTGGCCCACGTCGGCGGCCTGTCGATCCTCGTGCGGAGCGCGATCTACGCGACGACGGCGGTGGTCCACGAGCGCTTCGACACCGGCGCGGCGATCGCCGCGCTCATGCACGAGGCGATCACCGTCGTCTCGCTCGTCCCGACCACGCTGAGCCGGCTGCTCGACGCCGGCCTGCGTGATCCGCCGAGCCTGCGCTGTGCGCTGATCGGCGGGGCGCCGGTGCCGCCGGCGCTCCTGGCCCGGGCGCTGTGCGCCGGCCTCCCGGTCAGCCAGACCTACGGCCTCAGCGAGACGTGCTCGCAGGTGACGACGCAGATCCCGGGGGACGGCCGGCCGGACGCGGGCGCGTCGCTGTTCTGCACACGGGTCCGGATCGTCGACGGCGAGATCCAGGTAGCCGGGCCGACCGTCGCCCCGGCGGCGGGCGCCTGGCTGGCCACCGGCGACCTCGGCGAGCTCGTCGACGGGCGCCTGCGGGTCACCGGCCGCCTGTGCGACACGATCGTCAGCGGCGGCGAGAACATCGCCCCGACGGAGATCGAGGCGGTCCTGGTCGAGCATCCGGCGGTGGCCGAGGCGGCGGCCGTCGGCGTCCCCGATCCCGAGTGGGGCGAGGCGGTCCGCGCGCTCATCGTCCTGCGACCCGGCTCGGCGCCTCCCGGGGAGGCCGAGCTCCGCCGCCATTGCCGGGAGCGTCTGGCCGCCTTCAAGGTGCCCAAGGAGTTCGTCTGCGTCGCTGCGCTCCCCCGCACCCGGTCGGGGAAGCTTGCTCGGCGCGAGCTCCGGCGTTTGTGATCGGCAGCGGGGCCGAGAGGGGAGGCTTCGGCGAGCCGGCGGCGCTACAGTCGCCGGCGATGGATGCCGAGGAATATCGCCGCCGCAGCCGCGAGCAATGGGACGCGGCGGCGGCCGGATGGGAGCGGCGGGAGCGTTGGATGGCCGAGACGAGCGCACCGGTCTCGGCCTGGCTGCTCGACGCCCTCGACCTCCGGCCCGGCCAGCGCGTGCTCGAGCTGGCGGCCGGCGCCGGTGACGTCAGCCTGATGGCCGCAGAGCGCGTCGGCCCCGGCGGCACGGTGATCTGCTCGGACCGGTCGGGGCCGATGCTGACCCGGGCCCGGGCCCGGGCCGGCGAGCTCGGCTTGGAGAACCTCGAGTTCAAGCTCCTCGATGGCGAGCGGATCGACCTCCCGCTGGCCGGCGTCGACGCCGTCACCTGCCGCTGGGGCTACATGCTGATGCCCGATCCGGCGGCCGCCGTGCGCGAGACGCGGCGCGTGCTCCGCCCCGGCGGCCGTCTCTCCCTGGCCGTCTGGGATCGGCTCGACCGCAACCCGTGGTGGGCGATTCCGGCCGCTGCCCTGGTCGATGTCGGCCTGCGTGATCCACCCGCCCCCGACGAGCCAGGCCCCTTCGCCCTGTCGGATCCCGACCGGGTCCGCGGGCTCCTCGAGGACGCCGGCTTCGCCGAGGTCGAGCTCGACGCCGTCGACATGCTGCGGCCGGATCCCGACTTCGAGACCTGGTGGGCCGGGCACCTGGCCATGTCGAGCCTCGCCCGGGTCGCCGTGACCGGGGCCGACGTTCGCACGCTCGAGGCGCTCACCGCCCAGCTGCGGAGCGCGCTCGCGCCGTACACGGCCGCCGACGGATCCCTGGTCGTGCCGGCCCGGACGCTCGTCGCCTCGGCGGCGGCCTGAGGTCTTAACGCGCTGACGCCCCGGGGGCGCGGGGCGTCAGCTGCGGGTCCTGCGGGAGGGGAACTGCTGTCCGGCGATGTATCGCTTCGCCAGTATCGGTCCGGTCGCTCACGTCCAGCTAACGGCGGGCGAAGACTCAGCTAAACGTTCGCCCTGCCGCCCCCTCGGTCGCAGCCGACCACGCCTCCCTCGCCGGAGCCCGAACGGGCGGAGGCCATAGCCATTCAGTACCCTCCCCGCCATGTACTACGACGACGACGCCGATCTCGGCCTCCTCGACGGGAAGACCCTCGCGATCATCGGCTACGGCTCGCAGGGCCACGCCCACGCCCTCAACCTCAAGGATTCCGGCGTCGCGGTCGTCGTCGGCCTCCGCGACGGGTCGCCGTCGGTCGAGAAGGCCCGCGAGGAGGGGCTCGAGGTGCTGCCGATCGTCGATGCGGCCAGCCGCGGCGACATCGTGATGATCCTCGCCCCCGACGAGCTCCACCGCCAGGTCTGGGAGCACGACGTCCGCGACGGCGTCGCCCCGGGCAACCTCCTGCTCTTCAGCCACGGTTTCTCCGTCCACTACGAGGAGGTCGCCCCGCCGCCGGGGGTCGACGTGGCGCTCGTCGCGCCCAAGGGGCCGGGGCACCTGGTTCGCCGCCAGTTCCTCGAGGGCTCGGGCGTGCCCGGCCTGGTCGCCGTCGCCCAGGACGCGACCGGCAACGCCAAGGCGCTCGCGCTGGCCTACGCCAAGGGCATCGGCTGCACCCGCGGCGGCGTCATCGAGACGACGTTCAAGGACGAGACCGAGACCGACCTCTTCGGCGAGCAGGCCGTCCTCTGCGGCGGCGCCTCCGAGCTCGTCCAGGCGGGGTTCGAGACCCTCGTCGAGGCCGGCTACGACCCGCAGATGGCCTATTTCGAGTGCCTCCACGAGCTCAAGCTGATCGTCGACCTGATGTATGAGAAGGGCCTCGCCGGGATGCGCTACTCGATCTCCAACACCGCCGAGTACGGCGACTACACCCGCGGCAAGCGGGTGATCACGCAGGACACGCGGGAGAGCATGCGCAAGATCCTCGCCGAGATCCAGTCGGGCGACTTCGCGCGTGAATGGATCGCCGAGAACCGCGCCGGACAGGAGAACTTCCGCCGGATGCGCGAGGAGCAGGCCGGCACCGAAGTCGAGAGCACCGGCCAGGAGCTCCGGTCCCACATGGACTGGATCAAGCCCAGCTTCTGACCCCGCCTGCCCGCCGGCCGTGACCAGCAGCCTGAAACTGCCCGAATCGCTGCTTCCCGTTGACGGGCGGTTCGGCTGCGGGCCGTCGAAGGTCCGCCCCGAGCAGCTCGCCAACCTCGCCGCGTCGGATCGATCGGTGATGGGGACCTCCCACCGCCAGGGCCCGGTCAAGTCGCTGGTCGGGCGCGTCCGCAGCGGGCTGGCCGAGCTCTTCGCCCTGCCCGACGGCTACGCCGTCGCCCTCGGAAACGGCGGCGCCACGACCTTCTGGGACGCCGCCGCCTTCGGGCTCGTCGAGCGCCGCGCGCTCCACCTCACCTACGGCGCCTTCTCCAAGAAGTTCGCCGAGGCGACCGACGGAGCGCCGTTCCTCGACGACTCGATCGTCCTGCGCGCCGATGCCGGCGACGCCCCCGACCCGGTGGGGGCCCCCCTCGCCGGGGCGGACATCATCGCCTGGGCGCACAACGAGACCTCCACGGGGGTGCGGGTCCCGGTCTGCCGGCCGGGCGACGCGGACGGCGCCCTCGTGGTGATCGACGCCACCTCCGGGGCGGGCGGCCTCCCCGTCGACCTGGCCGACGCCGACGCCTACTACTTCGCCCCGCAGAAGTGCTTCGCCTCCGACGGGGGGCTCTGGGTCGCCCTGCTCAGCCCGGCCGCCCAAGAGCGGATCGCGGCGCTCGACGCCTCCGAGCGCTACATCCCGAGCTCGCTCTCGCTGGCCACCGCCCTGGCCAGCAACGCCAAGGACGAGACCAACAACACGCCCGCGGTGGCCACGCTCTTCCTCCTCGTCGACCAGCTCGAGTGGATGCTCGCCGGAGGCGGGCTCGACTGGTGCGTCGGTCGCTCGCGCGCCTCGGCCGAGCACCTCTACGGCTGGGCGGAGGCGGCCTCGTACGCCGCGCCCTTCGTCGCCGACCCGGCGCTGCGCTCGCCGGTCGTCGCCACCGTCGAGTTCGACGCCGCCGCCGTCGACGCCAGGGCCCTGGCGGCGACGCTCCGCGCCAGCGGGATCGTCGACGTCGACCCCTACCGGGGCGTCGGGCGCAACCAGCTGCGCTTCGGCATGTTCCCGTCGATCGAGACGGCCGACGTCCACGCGCTGACCGCCTGCATCGACTGGATCGTCGAGCGGACGGCGGCGTGAACCGCGGGGCGGCCCAGGGCTGATGGCCGAGCGGCTGCGGGTCCTCGTGCGCGAGGACGTCGGCGAATCGGGCCTGGCCCTGCTGCGCGAGCACTTCGACGTCGAGACCGGGTTCGGCTGGACGGTCGAGGAGCTCGCCGACCGGCTCGCCCCCTTTCACGGCATCCTGATCCGCTCGCAAACCGTGCTGACCGCCGAGCTGATCGCCCGGGGGACGTCGCTGCGGGTCATCGGCCGGGCCGGGGTCGGGGTCGACAACGTCGACGTCGACGCGGCGACCAAGCGAGGCATCGTCGTCGCCAACGCCCCGCAGTCGAACGTCGTCACCGCCGCCGAGCACACCGTTGCCCTGCTCCTCGCCCTGGCCCGCAACATCCCCCAGGCCCACGCCTCGCTGACCGCCGGGCGCTGGGAGCGGTCGAAGTTCTCGGGCGTCGAGCTCTACGAGAAGACGCTCGGGGTGGTCGGCTTCGGCCGGATCGGCCAGCTCGTGGCCGCCCGGGCGCGCGGCTTCGGCATGCATGTGATCGCCTTCGACCCGTTCATCTCGACCGAGCGCTTCCGCGAGGTCGGCGTCGAGAAGATCGCGAGCACGACCGAGCTCTACGGCCGGGCCGACTTCATCACGATCCACCTGCCGGTGACCGACGACACGCGGGGCTTCCTCGACGCCTGGGCGTTCGCGTCGATGAAGGACGGCGTTCGCGTGATCAACGTCGCCCGCGGCGGGCTGATCGACGACCAGGCCCTCAAGGAGGCGCTCGACTCGGGCAAGGTCGGGGGGGCCGCGCTCGACGTCTTCCCGAGCGAGCCGATCACCGACTACCCGCTGTTCTCCGGCTACCCGAACGTCGTCGTCACGCCCCACCTCGGCGCCTCGACGGCCGAGGCGACCGACCGGGCCGGCGTGCAGAGCGCCGAGCAGATCGTCGCCGCCCTGACCGGCGGGGTCGTCTCCACCGCGGTCAACATCCCGTCGATCGCCGCCGAGGACATGGCGGTCCTGCGCCCCTTCCTCCCGCTCGCCGCGCAGCTCGGGCGCCTGGCCATGGGCCTCGCCGAGGGAAGCTCGCTCGAGCGGGTCGAGGCCGCCTTCTTCGGCCGGATCTCCGAGTTCGACACTCGGCTGCTGACCAGCGCCGTCCTCCAGGGGGCGCTGCGCGGGCACACCGAGGAGCCGGTCAACTTCGTCAACGCACCGTCGCTGGCCAGCGAGCGGGGGGTCGTCGTCGAGGAGAAGACGGTCTCGGAGGCCGAGGACTTCAACGAGCTGATCCGCGTGACGATCGTCGCCGGCGGCGAGCGCGTCGCCGTCGCCGGGACGGGCATGGGGCCGCAGCAGGCGCCCCACCTCGTCGAGGTCTGGGGCCAGCGCTTCACGATCGAGCTCGAGCCACACGTCACCGTCTTCCGCTACCGCGACCTCCCGGGCATGCTCGGCCGCGTCGGCACGGTGCTCGGCGCCCACGGCATCAACATCGACTCGGCCGCCGTCGGGCGCCAGCCGCCCGGCCAGACCGCCGAGCTGCCCGACGACCTCGCGGCGATGGTGGTCACCACCCGCGAGCCGGTCCCCGACGCCGTGCTCCAGGAGATCCTCGGCGCCGACGGATGGGTGAGTGGGCGAAACGTCGTGCTGTAGACGCCCTGGGCGGGCAACGACGGCCGCCGGCACCGGGGTCTCCTGAGCTACGGCGCCAAACGGCGGCCCGGGCTGCCGCCAACACGGATGGCGGCCGGAACGGGGCCCAGACGACGCCGCGGATCCACAGCTTCTCCAGGTGGAGCGTGGCGGGCCCACCGTGCACGCCGACGTTCGCCACCCGCCCGCCTGGGCGGATCAGCTCGGTCGCCAGCTCGAAGGCCTCGGGCACGCCGACGGCCTCGAAGCGACGTCGGCGCCGAGGCCGTCGGTGAGCTCCATGATCCGGGCGACGGCGTCCTCGCGGCCGTTGTTGATCGTCGTGTCGGCGCCGAAGCGGGCGGCGCTGTCCAGCCGACTGTTCGACGAGGTCGAGCGCGACGACGCGTCCGGGGGGACGCTGCCCGACGCCCGCGAGCGCTTCAGCGACGTCGCCGCGGTCCTGGCCTCATCTGCGGACGCCAGCGCGATCCCGTACCGGCTTCGCGCAGCTCACGCCTGGGGAGACCGCGGCCGACCTGATAGCGCGCGCCGAAGACGAGCTGCGCGACCAGCGCGACGCAGTCGCCCCGGTAGCGCTCCGCGTCGCTCGCGAGCCAAGCCCCCCGGAAAAACTGCCCGGCGTGGACACGGCACGTTCAGGCCGAGGCCGACGTGCAGACGATCGTGACGGTCCTGCGCATCCGATGCGTCGAAGCGATCAGCTCGATAGGCCGGATAGAGGGTGTCCTCGGCCAGCGGTAGGCTGGGGCTCATGAGACACTCGACCAGCCGCACGTCGCTCCTCGCCGCCGTGGTCATCGCTCTCGTCGGATCAGGTGGCGGCGCCGGCGCCGCCGCAGCGGCCGCCCCGACCAAGGCGCGAGCCCGGGCCGTGGCCAAGGCGATCAACCTCGTCGCCGCCGATCTTCCCGGCTTCACCGCGGCGCCCGCCGCCCCGACGACCGCCGCCGACAAGCGGCTCGGAGCGCGCGTCGCCCACTGTGCCGGCGCCGCGGGCCCGGCACGGGAGATCGTCAACTCGGACTCCAAGGACTTCAGTGTGATGAGCGCCGGCGGGATCGCCGAAGCGGACGCCAGCTCGAACGTCACCGTCCTGCCCTCGGCGCGCCTGGTCGCCAAGGACCTCCGCAGCATCAAGAGCAAGCGCGGCCGCAGGTGCGTGACCGCGGCCATCAACGGTCTTCTGCGCGGCATGAAGATCAAGGGGGTCAAGTTCGGCACGGCCAAGGTCACCGTGGGCCATCCGCAGGCGCCGGGCGCCGACGGGAGCTTCGCTCTGCGCTTCAAGATCACCGCCACCATCAAGGGCGTGAGGATCCCGTTCTACGTCGATGTCGTCGGGTTCATTGTGGGTCGGGTGGAGGTCGCGCTGAACACGCTCGGCATCCTCAACCCGTTCCCCGCCGCCGACGAGGCGGGTCTGTTCACGCTGCTGCTGAACCGGGCGGTAGCCAACCGGCTCTGACCGCCCGCCCGGGAGGGCCCCCGGCGGTCAGGTCCGCGTGAGGGTGATCACCTGGTGGTAGCTCCAGCGCGCGGTCGGCCTCAGCCGGGCGAGGATCCGGTCGCCGGCGCAGGCGAGGCGGCTGAGTCGGGGATAGCGGAAGGCGAAGACCTGACGGTCGAGGATGGCCAGGAACACGTACCTCCCCTGGTCGAGGCGCAGCGAGCCGAAGGCCGCACGCAGCGCGTCGAGCTCAGGCTGCTCGAGCGGCTTCTCGTCGAGGGTGCCGAACCGGGGTACCCCGAGACGGCCGACCAGGTGAAGCCGGGCCAGACGCAGCGGCGCGCTCAGTCCCATCGTCTCGAGGAAGGCGGCGCGGCCGCCCGGGCGGATGTAGCCGGCGACTCTGGGGGCGAGCGCGACCACGTCGAAATGGTGGAGCGCGTACCGGCCGACCATGGCGTCGAACGGCTCGTCGATGTCCAGAGCGGCGGCGTCGCCGGTCAGGAAGGTCACGGCGACCCCGGCGTGGTCGGCGAGGCGCCGTCCGGTCTCGATCGCCACCGGGCTCAGGTCGATCGCGGTCACCACGGCGCCGGCTTGGGCCAGTCGGCAGGCGGTGATGCCGACGCCACAGGCGAAGTCGAGCACGCGCAGGCCGGGCCGGGGCGCGATCGAGTCGAGCATCAGGCGGGTGTTGGGGTCGGGCTCGGTCTCGAGCTCGGCAATCGCCTGGGCGAGGTCGAGATGGGCCTCGTCCCAGGCGGCCCGCTCGCGGGCGAGACGGTCGTCGGTCGACGGGGTCATTTGCGCCCATCAGTATCCTCGACCCACGACGGGGGGCATGCGCCTCGCCCGCCGGTTGGCGTCCGCCGGCGCGGCCGTCCTGGCGCCGGCGGTCGGCCGGCCCGGCGGCCTTGGGGTTGGCGGCCGGTGGCGGGGGCTGGTCGGTTGCGCGGCGGCTCGGCGCCTGCGCGGCCCGGCGGCCCGGGCACCGCCTCCCCGACCAGGCCCGGGTTGAGCCACCGGCCCGGCCCTGCTAGGCTCCGCCCCAGATGACGTTCTCGCAGTTCCTTTCCCTTCTTCTCCTCCCCCGCAAGGGGGAATAGCGCGTGGCGGCCGCGTAGCCGCAAACCCAGCCGAGAAGAAGCCCGAAGGACGAACTTACCAGCGAGGAACAATGACCCCGACGGACCCGAACCGAGTACTGATCTTCGACACGACGCTGCGCGACGGCGAGCAGTCGCCGGGCATCTCGCTCAACGCGACCGAGAAGCTCGAGATCGCCCAGCAGCTGGCCCGGCTCGGCGTCGACATCATCGAGGCCGGCTTCCCGATCAGCTCCCCGGGCGACTTCGAGGCGGTCCAGGGGATCGCCCGGACGGTCGAGGGGCCGGTGATCTGCGCGCTGGCGCGGACGCAGTTCGCCGACATCGACGCCGCCTGGAACGCGGTCTGCGACTCCGAGCGGCCGCGGATCCATACGTTCATCTCGACGTCGGACATCCACATCGTCCACCAGCTGCGCACCACGCGCGAGGACGTGGTCGGGCAGGCCCGGGCGGCGGTGGCCCACGCCCGCCGCTACACCGACGACGTGGAGTTCTCGCCGATGGACGCCACGCGGTCGGAGGTCGCCTTTGCCGGCGAGGTCGTCGCCGCGGCGATCGAGGAGGGGGCCACGACGATCAACATCCCCGACACGGTCGGCTACACGATGCCGCACGAGTTCACCGCGTGGCTCGGTGAGCTCTACGCGCTGGTGCCGGCGATGCGGGAGATCACGCTGTCGGTCCACTGCCACGACGACCTCGGACTGGCCGTGGCCAACTCGTTCGCCGGCGTGCTGGCCGGGGCGCGGCAGGTCGAGTGCGCGATCAACGGCCTCGGCGAGCGGGCGGGCAACGCGTCGCTCGAGGAGATCGTCATGCTCCTCCACACGCGCAGCGCAGCGATCGGCCTGCCGACCGCGGTCAACACGCGCGAGCTCGCGCGCACCAGCCGCCTCGTCTCCCGCCTGACCGGCTACGTGGTCCAGCCGAACAAGGCGATCGTCGGGCGCAACGCCTTTGCGCACGAGTCGGGCATCCACCAGGACGGCGTCCTCAAGGAGCGCACGACCTACGAGATCATGGACGCGACGACGGTCGGCCTCGACGCCAACTCGATCGTGCTGGGCAAGCACTCGGGCCGCCACGCGCTCAAGCAGGCGCTCGAGGAGCTCGGCTTCGAGGTCTCGGGGGCGGCGCTGAACACGGCGTTCAAGCGCTTCAAGGAGATCGCCGACCGCAAGAAGCACGTGACGGCGATGGATCTCGAGGCGCTAGTCACCGACGAGCTGCGCAGCGAGGTGATCGGCTACACGTTCGACGCCTACCAGGTCGAGGCGTCGTCGGAGCGCCCGCCGGTCGCGCGGGTCTCGGTCCGCACGCCAGAGGGCGAGACGGTCCGCGGCGAGTTCACCGGCGACGGGCCGGTCGACGCGGTGTTCCGGGCGATCAACGCGGCGACCGGGGTGGACGCCCGGCTGCGGGAGTTCCGTGTCGACGCGGTGACCGCCGGCCAGGACGCCCTCGGCGAGGTGTCGGTGGTGATCGAGCTCGACGGCCGACCGGCCGCCGGTCAGGGGGTGGCCACCGACATCATCGAGGCCGCGGCCCGGGCCTACGTGCGCGCCGTCTCGACCGCGGTGCGCCGGGCGCAGCTCGCCGCCGAGGCGCCGCCCGAGCCGGCGGGAGTCGAGCTCGCGCGCACGCCGTAGCGGTCGGCGGGTGCTGGGCAGGGTTCTCGCGGGGCGGGCGACCCTGCTCGGGATCTGCGCGGCCGGGGCGGCGATCCGCTTCGCGACGCTCGGGCGGCAGAGCTTCTGGTACGACGAGGCCGCGACGGGGCGGCTGGTGCGGATGGGGCTGGGGGGCCTGCTGCGGGCGCTGCCCGACCGCGAGTCCACCCCGCCGCTCTACTACGTCACCGCCTGGCTGTGGACGCGCGTCTTCGGGACCGGCGAGGTGGGCCTGCGGTCGCTCTCGGCGCTGATCGGGACGCTCACCGTGGCCGTCGTCTATGCGGCGGCCGCGCGCCTGCTGGGGCGCCGGGCGGCGCTGGCCGCCGCCGCGCTGACCGCGGCCAGCCCGCTGCTGATCTGGTACTCGCAGGAGGCGCGGGCCTACGCCCTCCTGGTCGGGCTGTGCGCGGGGAGCCTGTGGGCGCTCGCCGCGGCGCTCGAGCCGGGGGCCGGGCGGCGGCCGCTCGCGGCGTGGGGGGTGGTCTGTGCGCTCGCGCTGGCCACCCACTACTTCGCCGTGTTCGTGATCGTCCCCGAGGTCGTGTGGCTGCTCCGCGAGCGCGGGCGGGCGGCGGCGCCGGCGTTGGCCGGGGTCGTGCTCGCCGGCTGTGCGCTGGCGCCGCTGGCCCTCCACCAGCGCGCCCAGGGAAACGCCGCGTTCATCGCCGCCAGTCCGCGGGCGACCCGCCTGGGCCAGGCGGCCAAGCAGCTGATCGCGGGCTACGACGCGCCCGGGCAGATCGTCCTGACGATCGCGTCGGCGCTGATGGTGCTCGCGCTCGCCGGGCTGCTGCTGCGGCGCCTCGAGGTGCCGGCCCGGCGGAGAGCGCTCGCCCTCGCCGGGATGGCGCTCGCGGCGCTCGGCGTCCCGGTGGTGCTCGCCCTGGTCGGGCTCGACTACGTGATCACCCGCAACCTCATCGGAGCATGGATCCCGGCCGCGTTGGCGCTTTCGGCTGGGGGAGCACTTTCCGGCGGCCGAGCCGGCCCGGCACTGATCGCCGGGCTCTGCGCCGTCGGCCTGGTGGCCACCGCGGGCGTTGAGCGCGACCCGCGCTATCAGCGCGACGACTGGCGGGGCGCGGCGCGATCACTGCCGCGTGGCGTGGCGGCCCTCGTGGTTACCCCGGGCACGGCGGGTGTCCCGCTGGACTACTACCGGCCGGCGATCCGCTCGCTGCCGGTGGCGGGCGCCCCGGTCGAGTGGGTCGAGGTGATCGGCCTGGCCGCGCGGGGGGTGGGGACGCCGCTGCGGGCGCCGCCGGTCCCGGCGCCCCCCCGGGTGCTCGCCGGGTTCTCGGCCCCCGAGGCCCATCGGGGCGCGACGTTCAGCGTGCTGCGCTACCGCGCCGCCGGACCGCCGGTGCTCGTCACGCCGGCGATGCTCGCCCCGCTGGCGCTGGCGCTGACGGCGCCGGGGGCGGGGCCCGGGGCGGGGGGCGGCGGTCCGGGGACGTTCCTCGCCGGCCGATGAGTCCCGGTGGGGCCGGCGGTGGATCGGGGAGGATCTGCTTCCTGTGACGGGCGGGGGGGCCACCGCCGCCTTGGCGGTCTCACCCGAGAGCGAGGCCTTGGGCGTAGCCGGCGCGCAGGACGGCGTCCCGGCGGGCGGCGTCCATCAGGTCGGGCGCCATCAATCGGGCGGCCGGCGCGGCGGGGCCGATCGTCCGCAGGCGGGCGCCGCGGCGACGCAAAGCCGCCACCTCGAGCAGCTGCCGGCTGCGCACCGCGGTGCGCAGCAGCCCGAGCGGCGACCCGGTGGCGGCCGGGAGGCCGGCGGTCGGGTTCAGGCACAGCAGCTCCGTGCGCCGGCCGGCTGGGGCGGCGTCGAGGTTGACCAGGCTCCAGGCGGCCCCGTCGACGTACTCGCGGCCGCCGATGCGCACCGGACGGAAGTGGCCGGGGATCGCGCAGGAGGCGGTCACCGCCTGCCCAACCGTGGCCGTCGGGGCGCCCGGGGCGCCGAAGACCACGCGGCGCCCGCTGCCGCGCTCGACGGCCACGACGCGCAGGCGGCCGTCGAAGCGGGCCCGCAGCCGCTCGATCGAGCGGTGGAGGCCGCCGAGCGAGTGGACGCCGTCGGGCAGCAGGGCGAGCACGCCGCGGCGGGCGAGGCCGCCGGGGAGGCGTTCGAGGCGCAGCGCCTGCGGCCCGACCGGCTCGAGCAGTCGCGTGGCGAGCCGCTCGAGGCGCCCAGCGCCGACCTCCTCGGCCGCAACGTCGGGCGGATCGGGCGGATCGTCGGGTCGGCCGGCCGACGGGGAATCCGGCCGCCCGGCCGGGCGCCGCGCCGGGCCGCGGGGGCGGCGCCCGGCGGCCAGGCGGGCGGCGATGATCGCCCCGGCTGAGGTCCCGACGAAGCTCTCGGTCTCTCGCAGGTCGAGCCCGCTCGAGGCCTCCACGCCGGCCAGCAGGCCAGTCATCCACGCCTCGCCGAGCGTCCCTCCGGCGCCGAGGACGAGCACGTCGGGGCGGATGAGCGGAGGGCCGGACACGCCCCCCGGAGCCTAGAGAAGCGCTCCGGGAGCCCTTGCCGCTCAGGTTCCGGTCACCGATCTCGATCAGGGCGGCGGTGGTGGCGCCCGCAAGGTCGTAGCCGTGCGCTACCACGCCAGCCGAGGCGATCAGCGTCATCAGACCGCGAGTCGAGACCTGGGCCCCCTCGGGCTTGGCGCCGCATCCCGCGCGCCGTCGTCGGCATCACGTACGTGATAACGTACATCTGTATGGCTATGGCCGACCCCGACCTGCAGCAGGCGAGCACCGTCGGCCCGCGTGTGCGGGCGCTCCGCGACGCCATGGGGCTCTCGCTGCGGGAGCTCGCCGTCCGCTCCGGGGTGAGCGCGCCGATGCTCTCGCAGGTCGAGCGGGGGGAGACCAGCCCGACGCTCCACGTCGCCGCGCGGATCGCCCATGGGCTCGAGCTCCGCCTCTCCCAACTGCTGCGCCTCGACGAGGACGGCGCCGTGACGGTCGTGCGAGCCGGCGACCGGCGCCCGGGCGGGAACGCCCGGCGCGGGCACCGCTACGAGCTCCTGAGCGCGCCTCTGCCCGGTCAGCGGGCGGAGCTCTCGCGCCACACGCTGGCGCCGGGGGCGGCGACCGGAGGCCCGGAGGATCCGCCGATGCACGAGCCGGGCAGCCGGGAGACCGCGCTCGTCGAGCAGGGCCGGGTGGTGCTCGTCTGCGACGGCCAGCGGCACGCCCTCGAGCTCGGCGACTGCGTGACCTTCGATGCCGACCTGCCCCACCACTTCGAGAACGCGGGGCCGGGTGAGGCCCGCCTGCTGGCGGTCCTGTCCGCCGGCCTGCGCCGCAGCTGATGCCCCGTCCCACGAGAGGAGACACGATGGCCGAGACGTTGCTGGACAAGATCTGGTCGGCCCACGAGGTGGCCGCGGGGCTGCTCTTCATCGACCTCCACCTCGTGCACGAGGTGACGAGCCCGCAGGCCTTCGACGGGCTGCGGCTCGCCGGCCGCCGGCTCCGGCGCCCCGACCGGACCCTGGCCACGGCCGACCACAACGTGCCGACCGACGGAACCCCGCTGGCGGCGCGGATCCGCGACTCGCTCTCGCGCGTCCAGGTCGAGACCCTCGAGCGCAACTGCGCCGAGTTCGGCGTGCCCGTCTACTCGCTGGGCTCCGACCGCCAGGGCATCGTCCACGTCATCGGGCCGGAGCTGGGCGTCACCCAGCCGGGCATGACGATCGTCTGCGGCGACTCGCACACGGCGACGCATGGAGCCTTCGGTGCGCTCGCCTTCGGGATCGGGACGAGCGAGGTCGAGCACGTGCTGGCCACCCAGTGCCTGGCCCAGCCGAAGCCCCGGTCGATGCGGATCCGCTACGAGGGCGACCTCGGTTTCGGGGTGACGGCCAAGGACTTGATCCTCGGAACGATCGGCCAGATCGGCGTCTCCGGCGCGGCCGGCCACGTGGTCGAGTACGCCGGCCCGGCGATCGAGGCGCTCTCGATGGAGGGCCGGCTGACCGTCTGCAACATGACCATCGAGGCCGGCGGCCGGGCGGGGATGATCGCGCCCGACGAGGTCACCTTCGACTGGTTCGAGCGCGTCGGGCGCCCGGGGGCGCCGGACGATCTCGAGCGGGCGATCGCCGGCTGGCGCGAGCTCCACAGCGACCGGGAGGCGGTGTTCGACCGCGAGGTGGTCGTCGACGCGGCCGCGCTCTCGCCCCAGGTGTCGTGGGGCACGACGCCGGCCATGGTCGTCTCGGTGACCGGGAGGGTGCCCTCACCCGAGGAGTACGCCGCTGCCGGCGATCGGGAGGCGACCGAGCGGGCGCTCCGCTACATGGCCCTCGAGCCGGGCACGCCGATCGAGGAGATCGTCCTCGACCGGGTGTTCATCGGCTCGTGCACCAACTCGCGGATCGGCGACCTCCGGGCGGCGGCGGCGGTCGTCGCCGGCCGGCGCGTGGCCTCCCACGTCAACGCGATGGTGGTGCCCGGCTCCCGGCAGGTCAGCGCCGAGGCCGAAGCCGAGGGACTCGACGAGGTGTTCCGGGCCGCCGGCTTCGACTGGCGGACCGCCGGGTGCTCGATGTGCCTGGGGATGAACCCCGACATCCTGGCCGCCGGCGAGCGGTGCGCCTCGACTTCGAACCGCAACTTCGAGGGCCGCCAGGGGCGGGGCGGGCGCACGCACCTCGTCTCGCCGGAGATGGCCGCCGCGGCGGCGATCGCCGGGCATTTCGTAGACATCCGCGACTGGGCGGCCTGACCGTGGGCCGCGCAACCACCCGGGCCCGCGCCGACGGCGGCGCGAGCGCCCCCACCGACGAGGGAGACGCCTGATGGAGCCGATTACCGTGATCGCCGGTGGTGTCAGCCATCTCGACCGCACAGACGTCGATACCGACCAGATCATCCCCAAGCAGTTCCTCAAGCGGGTCGAGCGCAGCGGATTCGGGGAGTTCCTCTTCCACGACTGGGCCAAGGAGCCGGGCTGGGATCTCCCGCGCAACCCGATCCTCGCCGCGGGGCGCAACTTCGGCTGCGGATCCTCGCGCGAGCACGCGCCGTGGGCGCTCGAGGACTACGGATTCCGAGCCGTCGTCGCGCCCAGCTTCGCGGACATCTTCTACTCGAACTCGACCAAGGTGGGCCTGCTGCCGGTCGTCCTCGGCGAGGACGACGTCCGCGCGCTCGGCCGTGCCGGGAGCGCGGAGGTCGACCTCGAGGCCTGCGAGGTCCGCTTCGCCGGGCGGGTGCTCGCCTTCGAGATCGAGGCCGAGCTTCGCCACCGCCTGCTCAACGGGCTCGACGACATCGCGCTGACCCTCGCCCAGGACGAGGCGATCGCCCGCTTCGAGGCCGAGCGCGAGCGTTCGGGTCCGGTGACCACCGCGCTCTAGGGTGCGGGCGCCGGCCGGCGACGAGCCGCCGGCGCTACTTCATGCACACCGCTCAAGCCAGCCGGCCGCCGGTCTCCGTCGTCGTGCCCGTGCTGGGGGCTGCGCGGGGCCCTGGCTTGGCCGAGGCCGTGGCAGGCATCCTCGGGCCGTCGAGGGCGGCTGAGGTGACCGTCGTGGACAATCTCTCGGAGGTGCCGATCACCGTCCCCGCCGGCGTCGAGCTCGTCCGGGCCTTGGCGCGCCTGAGCACCGGGGCGGCGCGCAACCTCGGCCTGCGGCGGGCGCTTCCGGGGCTGGGCGCCGCCCGGTCCGCGGCGATCTGCGGCGTGAGGCCGCTCGTGGGCGGCGCGCCGGGCGTGCGCCCGGGCGCGGCGCGGGCGGGACTCCGATGAGGATCGGCCGGGGGGCGTCGCGCGGGCCGCCGGGGCGCCTGCGGCCGTTGCTCTCGGCGCTGGCCGCCGAGGATCCCCGGCGGCTCGGGTGGCTGATGGTGGTCGCGGTGCTCGCGGCGATCGGTCAGGGCCTCGGGCTGCTCCTCCTCGTGCCGCTCCTCGTCGTCGCCGGCGTCAGCGGCTCGGGGTCCTCGGGCGGCCTCGTCGGGGTGACCCGCGACGCGCTGGCGGCGGGGGGCGTGCCGCTCACCGTGCGGGCGATGCTCGTCGTCTACGTCGTGGTGGTGGCGGTCGCGGCCGGCCTCGCCGCCTACCAGAGCGTCCTCCTCACCCGCTACCGGCTGCGTTTCGTCGACGGCCTGCGCTCGCGGCTCTACGCGGCGGTGGCCGGCGCGAGTTGGCGCCACCTGCTCGGCGTCCGCCAGTCGGATCTCCTCAGTGTGCTCACGGTGAGCGTCGGCCTGGTCGGGCAGGGCACGCTGGCCGTCCTCAACCTAGGGGTGGCGGCGTGCGTCGTCGCCGTCCAGGTCGCGGTGGCCGTGCGCATCTCGCCGGTCATCACCGGGCTGGCCGCGGCCACGGGCGCGGCGCTGATGGCGCTGGTCTGGCCGCTGGTGCGGCGCAGCCGGCGTCTGGGGGCGGCCTTGATCGCCGACAATCGCCGCGTCCTCGGCTCGGTGACGGGGTTCCTCGACGGGCTGAAGCTGGCCAAGGCGCACGGCCTCGGTCCGCGGCATGTGGCGATCTTCGACGAGACGATCCGGCGCTCGCGCCGCTCGCAGATCGACTTCGCGACGGCCGGGGCGGTGGCGACCGCGATCCAGCTGATTGTCACCGCCGTGGTCCTTGCCGTCCTCGTCGACTTCGCCGTCGAGGCGATCGCCCTGCCGCTGGCCAATGTCCTCGTGCTGGCCTTCATCTTCACCCGCCTGGTCGCCCAGATCACCGCGGCGCAGCAGAACGTCCAGACCGCCGCGCAGGCCCTCCCGGCGGCGCAGGAGCTGCTGGCCACGGTTGAGAGCTGCGAGGCGGCGGCGGAGGATCCGCCTGGGGCGGCGGCCGGCCGCCGGGAGATCGGGTCCGGCGTGCGCCTCGAGCGGGTCTCGTTCGCCTATCCCGGCGGCCCCGAGATCCTCCACGACGTCTCGATCGAGCTGACGAGCCGACGCACGACGGCGCTCGTCGGGCCGTCGGGGGCGGGCAAGACGACGGTCGCCGACCTCGTCACCGGGCTCCTGACGCCGAGCGCCGGCATCGTCGCAATCGACGGCCGCCCGCTCGACGGCGAGACGCTCGGGGCATGGCGGGCCGCCGTCGGCCTGGCGCCGCAGGAGCCGTTCCTCTTCCACGACACGATCCGGGCGAACCTGCTGTGGGCGCGCGGCGAGGCGAACGAGGACGACCTGTGGGCGGCGCTCGAGCTCGCGATGGCCGCCGGCCTGGTGGCCGGCCTGCCCGACGGCCTCGACACCGTCGTCGGGGACCGCGGCGGACGGTTGTCGGGCGGCGAGCGCCAGCGCATCGCGCTGGCCCGGGCCCTGCTGCGGGAGCCGCAGCTGCTCGTCCTCGACGAGGCGACGAGCTCGCTCGACAGCGAGCACGAGCTCGCGATCCGCCGGGCGCTGGCCGGCCTGCGTGGCCGGATGACGATGCTCGTGATCGCCCACCGGCTCTCCACCGTCAGCCACGCCGACGCGATCGTCGTCCTCGACGGCGGGCGGGTCGTCGAGCAGGGCGGCTGGGAGGAGCTGTCGCGGCGCGGCGACGGCCGGCTGCGGGCGCTGATCGACGCGGGCGAGGTCGTCTAGACCGGTAGGGTCCGCGCCCATGGGCCACCACATCGCCACCCTGCCGGGCGACGGCATCGGCCCGGAGATCATCGGCCCGGCGCAGGAAGTGCTGCGGGCGGTCGGCGACTTCGAGTTCGAGGAGCATGTCTTCGGCGGCGCTTCGATCGACAGCCACGGGACGGCGCTGACCGACGAGGTGCGGGACGCATGCCGGGCCTCCGACGCGGTCCTGCTCGCGGCGGTCGGTGGGCCGAGGTGGGATACCACCGACCCGCAGGCGCCGCGACCCGAGCAGGGCCTGCTGGGGCTGCGCAAGGGGCTCGGGCTGTTCGCCAACCTGCGCCCGGTCAAGCCGGTCCCGGCGCTCTACGAGGCGAGTCCGCTGCGCCGGGAGCGGATCGAGGGGACCGACCTGCTCGTGGTGCGCGAGCTGACCGGAGGGATCTACTTCGGCGAGAAGACGCGGAGCGCCGACCGGGCGAGCGATCTGTGCGAGTACAGCGTGTTCGAGATCGAGCGCATCGCGCGCGTCGCCTTCGGCGCGGCGCGCTCGCGAGTCTCGAGCGTCGACAAGGCCAACGTGCTCGAGACCTCGCGCCTGTGGCGGGAGGTCGTCGGCCGGATCCACAGCGAGGAGTTCCCGCAGATCGAGCTCGAGCACCTGCTGGTCGACAACGCCGCCATGCAGCTGATCGCCTCGCCGCGGCACTTCGACGTGATCGTCACCGAGAACATGTTCGGCGACATCCTCAGCGACGAGGCGGCGATGATCACCGGGTCGATCGGCATGCTCCCGAGCGCCTCGCTCGGCGGCGACGGGCCCGGCCTCTTCGAGCCGGTCCACGGGTCGGCGCCCGACATCGCGGGCCAGGGCGTGGCCAACCCCCTCGCCATGTTCCTGTCGGCCGCCATGCTCCTGCGCCACGGCTTGGGCTTGGAAGCGGAGGCCGGGGCGGTAGAATCGGCGGTGGACCGGGCGCTCCAGGCCGGTCTGCGCACCCGCGACCTCGGCGGCGAGGCATCCACCGATGAGGCAGCGCGGGCCGTGCTCGCCCTCCTCTAGAAAGGCAAGCGTCGTGAACCAAGCGGACCTCATCTGGCTGAACGGAGAGTTCGTCGCCTGGGAGGACGCCAAGGTCCACGTTCTGACCCACGGCCTCCACTACGGCACCGGGGTCTTCGAGGGCATCCGCTGCTACGAGACCGAGCACGGGCCGGCGGTGTTCCGCCACCGCGACCATCTCGACCGCCTCGAGCGCTCGGCCAAGCTCTTTTACATGCCGATGCCCTACTCGGCCGAGCAGCTGCGCCAGGTTACCCACGAGCTGATCGGGCGCAACGGCCTGCGCTCCTGCTACATCCGACCGCTCGTCTACCGGGGCTACGGCCAGCTCGGCCTGAACCCGCTCGACCTCCCGGTGGAGGTGGCGATCGCGCTGTGGGAGTGGGGGGCCTATCTGGGCGAGGAGAGCAAGCTGTCGGGGATCCGCGCCAAGGTGTCGTCGTGGCGGCGGATCAGCCCCGAGTCGCTGATCCCCCACGCGAAGGCGTCGGGGCAGTACCTCAACAGCGTGCTGGCGAAGGTGGAGTCGGTCAAGGCCGGCTACGACGAGGCGATCCTGCTCGACGATCACGGGCACGTCTGCGAGGGCTCGGGGGAGAACATCTACGTCGTCCGCGACGGGCAGATCTTCACACCGCCGCAGACGGCGTCGATCCTCGACGGCATCAACCGCAAGTCGATCATCGTCATCGCCCGCGATCTCGGCTACGAGGTGGTCGAGCGCGACGTGGCGCGGGCCGAGCTCTACATGGCCGACGAGGTGTTCCTGAGCGGCACCGCCGCCGAGCTCGTCCCGGTGCGGGAGATCGACGACCACGAGATCGGCAGCGGTCAGCCGGGGGAGATCACCAAGGTCCTCCAGGGCGCCTTCGAGGACGCGCTGCACGGGCGGAGCGAGCGCTACCGCGAATGGCTCGACGTCGTCGAGCTGCCGGCGGCGCCGTCGGCGCGGGGGACGGGCGGCGACATGCGGACGGCGAGCGCCTGATGCGCCCGGCCGGCGGGCCGGGAGGGCGAATTACCGGGGCGGCCGGCTGAGCGCTCCGGCGCTACGGCCGCAGCCCGACTTTGCCGATCCCATCCGCGAGCACGGAGAACCACCTTGAAGACGATCCAGTTATACGACGCGACCCTGCGGGACGGAATGCAGGGCGAGGGCATGTCCTTGTCGGTGCAGGAGAAGCTCCGCGTGGCCCACAAGCTCGACGAGCTCGGCGTCCACCTGATCGAGGCCGGCTTCCCGGCGTCCAATCCGAAGGAGCGCGAGCTGTTCGACCTGCTGGCCGGGGAGACCTTCGAGCAGGCTGAGATCGCCGCCTTCGGGATGACGCGCCGTCGCGGCGTGCGTGCCGAGGACGACCTCGGCCTGCAGGTCCTGGCCGAGTGCGGGGCGAGGGTGTGCACCCTGGTCGGCAAGACTTGGAGCCTCCATCTCGACAAGGTGGTCAAGGTCGACCGCGAGGAGAACCTGCGGATGATCGGCGAGTCGATCGCCTTCCTCGTCGCCCAGGGCAAACGGGTGATCTACGACGCCGAGCACTTCTTCGACGGCTGGCGGGCCGACACGGTGTACGCCCGGGCGTGCCTGCGGGCGGCGGCAGCGGCCGGGGCGGAGACGGTGGTCCTGTGCGACACCAACGGGTCGTCGCTGCCTTCGCAGATCGCCGTGGCCACGCGCGACGCCGTGGGGACCCTCGACGGGAGCCTGCGGATCGGCATCCATGCCCACAACGACGCCGAGTGCGGGGTGGCCAACTCGATCGCCGCCGTCGAGGTCGGAGCCTCGCAGATCCAGGCGACGATGAACGGGTGCGGGGAGCGGACGGGCAACGCCAACCTCGTCTCGATCATCGCCAACCTCCAGCTCAAGTTGGGCCTGCGGTGCCTGAGCGACGAGCAGCTCGGCCGCCTGACCGAGACGGCGCACTTCGTCGACGAGCTGCTGAACTTCACCCCCAACCCGAACCAGCCCTACGTGGGCAAGAACGCCTTCGCCCACAAGGGTGGGCTCCACGTGGCCGGGGTCAAGACGGATGCGGCGACCTTCGAGCACGTCGACCCGGCGCTCGTAGGCAACCGGCGCGATCTCCTGATGTCGGAGCTCGCCGGCCGCACGACGGTCGTCGAGAAGGCGCAGGCCGCGGGTCTCGAGATCGACGGGGACGGGGCGACGCGGGTGCTCGAGCGGGTCAAGGCGCTCGAGCACGGCGGCTTCCAATTCGAGGCGGCCGACGCGTCGCTCGAGCTGCTGATGCGACGCGAATCGGGCGACTACGAGCCGCTCTTCCGTCTCGAGTCGTGGCGGGTGATCGTCGAGAAGCACGCCGACGGCCAGGTGGCCACGGAGGCGACGATCAAGATCTGGGGATCGGACGGCAGGCGCTACGTGCGCACCGCTGAAGGCGACGGCCCGGTCAACGCGCTCGACCGGGCGCTGCGGGCGGCGCTCGGCGACGTTCATCCGCATCTCCACGAGATCAAGCTCGTCAACTACAAGGTCCGCATCCTCGACGAGGCGAAGGGGACCGACGCGGTGACCCGGGTGCTCATCGACGCGTCCGACGGTCATGATGTCTGGGGCTCGATCGGGGTGTCTGAGAACCTGATCGCGGCGTCGTGGGACGCGCTGGTCGATTCGATCGAGTACGGCATGCAGCCGGGCCGCGCACCTATCGAGCCGGCCGCCCGTGAGCGCTGACGAGCCGGCGCTGCCGCTGGCCAGGCCGGTGATCGGTCGGGCCGAGGAGGAGGCGGTGCTCGCGGTGCTGCGCTCGGGGCAGCTGTCGCTGGGTCCGCGCCTGCGCGCCTTCGAGGAGCAGTTCGCGCGCCGCGTGGGCGCCCGGCAGGCGAGCGCGGTGTCGAGCGGCACGGCCGGGCTTCACCTGGCTGTCCGGGCGGCGGGGGTGAGCGACGGCGATGAGGTGGTCACGAGCCCGTTCTCCTTCGTGGCCTCGGCCAACGCCGTGGTTTTCGAGCGGGCGCGGCCGGTGTTCGCCGACATCGACCCGGTGACCCTGACACTCGACCCGGCGGCGGCGGCGGCGGCGGTGACCGAGCGCACGACGGCGGTGCTGCCGGTGCACATCTTCGGCTGGCCGTGCGCGATGGAGCCGCTCGAGGCGCTCGGGCTGCCCATCGTCGAGGACGCCTGCGAGGCCCTCGGGGCGCGCTACCCGGACGGCGTCGCGGTCGGCGCACGGGGACATTCGGCGGTGTTCGGCTTCTACGCCAACAAGCAGCTGACGACCGGCGAGGGCGGCATGGTGACGACGGGTTCCTCGGCGGTCAAGGTGCGGATCGACAGCGAGCGCAACCAGGGGCGGGCGCCGGACATGGCCTGGCTCAACCACGACCGCCTGGGCTTCAACTACCGCCTGTCGGACATCGCCTGCGCGCTCGGCCTGGCCCAGCTCGACCGCCTCGAGGAGATGCTGCGGGGACGCGCGGCCGTCGCCGCGCACTACCGGGAGGCGCTGGCCGGGATCGACGAGCTCGAGCTGCCCTGCCCGGACGCCGGGGGGTCGGTGCGCGGGTGGTTCGTCTTCGTCGTCCAGCTCCCGCCGGGGGTCGACCGGACCGCGACGATCCGCGCGCTCGGCGACCGGGGGATTCAGTCGAAGCCCTACCTGCCGGCGATCCACCTGATGAGCTACTACCGCGAGACGTTCGGCCATCGGGAGGGGGAGTTCCCGGTCTGCGAGGATGTGGCCGCGCGGTCGGTGGCGCTGCCCTTCTTCCCGGAGATGACCGAGGCCCAGGTGCTGCGGGTCGCCGGTGCGCTGGCCTCGGCGCTCGGGCGCTCGGGCGGCTGACCGCGGCCCGGTGGGGCGACCGAGCCCTGGTAAGCTCGCGCCGGGTTGGCGGGAGGAGCCGTTGGGGCGCAGGTGAGAAGGCCGGTGGCGGTGACCGCTCGCGGACGACCTTTCGTCTAGCGGAGGAGCGGGAGCAGTGAAACTTGTGATCGGCATCGTGCGGCCGGAGAAGACCAACGACGTGCTCGAGGCCCTCTACCGGGCCGACGTGCGCGGGATCTCGATGAGCCGCGTGCAGGGCCACGGCGGCGAGCTCGAACGGGTCGAGACCTACCGGGGCACGACGGTGAAGATGGCGCTCGCCGAGAAGATGCGCTTCGAGGTCGCGGTGTCCGACGACTTCGTCCAGTCGACGATCGATGCCCTGTGCGACGGGGGGCGGACCGGTGAGGTGGGGGACGGCAAGATCTTCGTGGTACCGCTCGAGCGGGCGGTGCGGATCCGGACGGGTGAGACGGACGTCGACGCGGTGACCCCGATGGACGCATGATCCCCATATCGGCGGCTGCGGCGATCAACGCCGGAGACACGGCGTGGATGCTCGTCGCCACGGCGCTCGTCCTGATGATGACGCCGGCGCTCGGCCTGTTCTACGCGGGGCTGGTCCGGGCCAAGAACGCGCTGAACACTTTCATGATGACGCTGGCCGCGCTCGGCGTGGTGACCGTCTCGTGGGCGGTGGTCGGCTATTCGCTTGCCTTCGACAAGGGCAACGGCTTCGTCGGCGGCTTCAAGTACGTGCTCCTCCAGAACGTGACCTTCGCGCCGCGGGCGGGGACCGCGATCCCCCATCTGCTTTTCATGGCCTTCGAGGCGAGCTTCTGCATCATCACGGCGGCGCTGCTGGCCGGGGCGGTGGTCGAGCGGATGCGCTTCGAGGCGTTCCTCGTCTTCATCGCCCTGTGGTCGGTGCTCGTCTACCCGGTGCTGGCCCACCAGGTGTGGGGGGGCGGCTGGCTCGTGCAGCACGGGACGCTCGACTTCGCCGGCGGCGTGCCGGTCGAGATGTGCTCGGGGTTCTCCGCCCTGGCCGCGGCGCTGGTCGTCGGCACGCGGCGCGACTACGGGCGCCAGGCTCTCCTGCCCCATAACGCGATCTACGCGCTGCTCGGCGCCGGGCTGCTCTGGTTCGGCTGGTTCGGCTTCAACGGGGGAAGCGGCTACTCGACCGGCAATCCGAGTGTGCTCGCCTTCACCAACACGCTGCTCGCGCCGGCGTGCACCCTCGTCGTGTGGTTCGGGCTCGACCTCGTGCGCGGGGGGCGGGCGACGGCGATCGGCGCGGCGACGGCGATCGTCGTCGGTTGCGTGGGGATCACCCCGGCGGCCGGCTTCATCAGCCCGACCTGGGCGATGCTGCTCGGCGCCCTGGCGGCGTTGCCGAGCTACGCGCTGATCGTCTGGCGCCCGCGGACCCGGCTCGACGAGACGCTCGACGTGCTCGCGGCCCACGGCCTGGCCGGCATGACGGGAATCCTCTTCATCGGCTTCTTCGCGCAGCGGTCGTGGAACGGCGTGTCCGACGGCCTCCTCTACGGCCATCCCGCCCAGCTCGGCTGGCAGGCGGCGGCGGTACTGGCCGCGCCGATCTACGCCTTCGGGGCCACCTTCGCGATTCTGCGCCTGATCGGCCTGGTCATGCCGCTCCGGGCCACCGAGCGCGACCAGGCCTTGGGGATGGACATCGTCCAGCACGGCGAGGAGGCCTACACGAGCGGCGAAGGGGCGATCCTCGTCGGCCCGGAGACGGTGGCCGAGGGTCCGCGCGTGGTCCGGGACCCGGCGTGAGCGGAGTATCCTCGGCGCCTGTCCTCGTCGCCTGATTTCGATCTGAGCGCGGCGAGCCTGCGGAGCGATGGGGAGGAGCTAGAGACGGTGGTCGAGGTGATCGACCTCAGCCCCTGAGCGCGGCGCGCCCGGCGCTCGCGCCTGGGCGGCGGCGGTCCGCGGGGCACGGCCGCCGGAGCCAGGCGGAGCCGGGGACGTGAGCGCCCGACGGCGCACGCGCACCGGAGACCTTGTCACGCCTCGCCGCGCCCGATCGGGCGCGGCGAGTCACTCCCCTAGCCCGGGTCAGCGGCGGGCGCCGCCAACGACGGTGATGCCGTGTCCGACGGCGGCGGTCTTGCCGTCGCTGTCGGTCACGTAGAGGCCGACGCTGTGGGTGCCGGTCGTGGTGAAGACGTGCGTCGGTGTGGGGCCGCTGCCGTCGGGGGTGCCGTCGCCCCAGGCCCAGCGGTAGGTGGCGATGGTGCCGTCGGGGTCATTCGAGGCGGTCCCGTTGAACGACACGGTCTGGCCGATCGCCGGGGTGTAGGTGCTCGGGGTGTAGGCGGCGGTCGGCAGCTCATCGCCGACGGTGATGCCGTGTCCGACGGCGGCGGTCTTGCCGTCGCTGTCGGTCACGTAGAGGCCGACGCTGTGGGTGCCGGTCGTGGTGAAGACGTGCGTCGGTGTGGGGCCGCTGCCGTCGGGGGTGCCGTCGCCCCAGGCCCAGCGGTAGGTGGCGATGGTGCCGTCGGGGTCATTCGAGGCGGTCCCGTTGAACGACACGGTCTGGCCGATCGCCGGGGTGTAGGTGCTCGGCGTGTAAGCCGCCGTCGGCAGCTCATCCGCCCCGATCTGCAGGCTGAAGTTGTTGGTCAGCCACTGGGCGGACATTCCAGTCCCGTCGGGGGCGGCGTTGGCCTGGTTGGTTCCCCAGACCGCTGTCGAGCTGTTGGGGTCGGGGCTGGCGCCGGCGTAGTCGCCCCAGCGGCACGAGGTCGAGGCCGGGGTGCTCCGGGTCGGGCAGGTAAAGTCGTCGTCGACTCCGGCGCTGGCGGCCAGCGTCGTCTCGCTGCTCATCAATCCCGGGGCCGACCCCGGCGCGTGGATCTGGGCTCGAATCTGGACGAGGAGGTCGCTGCCGCCGACGCTGTAATTGATCGCCGCGCCGCTGCCCTGGGTGTCGGGCGAGATCGCGCCGTTGAAGGCGAACTCCCCTGCAACCGCCACCGTGCCGGTCTGGACCGGGGCGGTGGCCCCGGCTTGGAGCTCGTACCAGCGCACCACCGAGGGACCGCCGCCGGGTCCGGCGACGGTGTGCTGCGTCCAGATGCCGATGTCGTTGAGCGCCGGATCGAAGGCGGCGTTGGCCTGGGTCAGCCGCAGGTCGCTCGAGTCGAGCACGTTGGTGGTCGAGCCCGTCGGTTGCGGCACGCCGGCCGGGACGGCGACGGTGGGCACCGTGACGTCGGGCTCGGCGGTCAGGACCGGCCCCCCCGGAAGCCCGGTCACGGTGTAAAGGTGGAGGAGGGAGTTGTTGCTGTTGCTGCCCGCGACCACGTACCCGGTGGCGGAGCTCCCGTAGAGGTTGGCCGGCTCGGGCGGTGAGGCGTCGGTGGTCGGGAACTCGGTCACCGTGTTGGCGGCCGGGCAGGTGGTCGACCCGTTGGCGGGCTTGGGGATCGCGAAGATCGGCGAGTTGCCCGTGGCCGCCGGCGGACTGGCCGAATCGAACTGGTTGGCGCCGACGATCATGAAGTTGTCGTTGTTGCCGAGCTTGCCGTAGTCGTCGAAGAAGCTGCCCGTCGCGACGTGGTACTTGCACCAGCCGTTGACCAGGTCGGTGGGGTCGGCGGTCTTCGACCAGCCGTAGTTGAACCGCTGGGTCCCGGCGCCGGCGCTGCAGTCGAGGCTGTAGTACTCGAAGCGCTGCGCTCCCTGGTCCCACTTGATCTGGCCGTCGCAGACCCCGGCGCTCGCCGAGAAGGCATCCTCGTTGGCCTGGGCGACCGGCGGCGAGGCAAGCGTCGAGCGGCTGTAGACGGCGACCTGGGCGTTGACCATCTCGATGTAGTGGTTCGGGCCGATCGCGCCGGTCGCGTCCGGGGGCGAGGAGCCGGTGCCGTTGGCGCCGGCCAAGCCGGGCTGGTCGAGGCCGGTGATCGAGGCGCTCAGGGTCCGAGCGAACGCGTGCGAGGCCGGGTGGGTCGCGGCCCAGCCGGCGTAGGCGCGGTTCGCGGCCGTCTTGGCCTGGGCGTAGCGTGCGGGATCACGCACGAGGAAGGGATGGTTGACCCGCGCGGCCGGTCGCGCCGGCTGGCTCGCGGAGCCGGCGAGGTGGGCGGTCAGATGCCCGAGGCGGGAATGACCTGATCGGCCGAGGCGGGGCCGGCGAAGCCGACGAGGGAGGCGGTCGCCACACAGGCGACCGTGACGACGCCCCGACGGGCGCCGCGTGAAAGGGGCGGCACGATGAAATCCTCTGTTAGCTGGACCCCGCGGGGACGTGTCAGCCCTGAGCCGGCATCCCGCGACGCAGCGGATCATTGCACGCCTGTCAACGAATGCCGATGCACATGTGCTCACAGCGCGGCACCGCGCCGGGTGGCGGTCCCATGGGTCGCGCCGGTCACCTCCTAGACTGGCGGGCACCATGAGCCGCTTCCGCCACCCCCAGCACCCGGACTTCGAGCGGATGAACACGTCGCTGGGCTTCGACCGGCGGCTCTGGCCGCACGACGTCGCCCAGTCCCGGGCTCACGCGCGGATGCTCGCGGCGAGCGGGATCATCGCCGAGCCCGATCGCGACGAGCTGCTTCACGGGCTCGACCTCGTCGAGACCGAGCTGGCCGACGGGAGCTTTCCGTTCGAGTCGGGCGACGAGGACATCCACATGGCGATCGAGCGGCGCCTGACCGAGCTGGTGGGACCGGTCGGCGGGCGCCTCCACACGGCTCGGTCGCGCAACGACCAGGTGGCCACCGATGTGATCCTCTACACGCGCGAGCGGGCGGACCTGGCCCGGATCGGTCTCGGTCGCCTGATGGAGGCGCTGATCGAGGCGGCCGAGCGCCACCTCGACTGGCCGATGCCCGGCTACACCCATCTGCAGCGGGCCCAGCCGGTCTACCTCGGACATCACCTGCTGGCCTACTTCTGGATGGCCGAGCGCGACCGCCGGCGCTTCGACCACGTGATCGAGGCATGCGAGCTCCTACCGCTGGGAGCGGGCGCGCTGGCCGGGGTCAACTTCGCGACCGACCGGTCGCTGGTCGCCGCGGAGCTCGGCTTCAGCGGGGTCGCACCGAACTCGATCGACGCGGTGGCCAACCGTGACTTCGTCCTCGACTTCCTCGCCGCGGCGGCGACGGCGACCACCCATCTCTCGCGGCTGGGCGCCGAGCTGGTGATCTGGTCGAGTCAGGAGTTCGGCTTCTGCGCGCTGCCCGACGCCTGGAGCTCGGGGTCTTCGATCATGCCGCAGAAGCGCAACCCCGACGCGGCCGAGCTGCTGCGGGCCAAGGCGCCGCGGGTCGCCGGGCACCTGCTGGGGATGCACGGCGTGCTCCACGGCCTGCCGCTGACCTACAACAAGGACCTCCAGGAGGACAAGGAGCACCTGTTCGACGCCGCCGACACGCTCGAGCTGTGCCTGTCGGCGGCGCGGGGAATGCTTGACGGGGTCGCCTTCGACCGGGACCGCCTGGCGGCGGCGGCCTCGGACGAGATGATCGCCGCCGTCGACGTGGCCGATCTCCTCGTCCGCCGGGGGATGCCCTTCCGCGAGGCCCACGGCATCGTCGGGGGCCTCGTCCGCGCCGCCGAGGAGTCGAACCGGACGCTGTCGGAGCTGACCCGGCCCGAGCTGGCCGAGCGGTCGGAGCTCCTCGACGAGGAGTACTACGAGGTGCTGGCCGAGAGCTCCTGGCTCGAGTCGAAGGTCTCCGACGGCGGGACGGCCCTGGCGCGGGTGCGCGAGCAGCTCGCCGCGGCGCGGACGGCGCTCGCCGCCGGGGCGTGAGACGCGACTTCTACGATCGACCGGTGCTCGAGGTGGCGCGCGGCCTGATCGGCTGCGTGGTGCGCCACGGGCCGTGCGCCGGCGTGATCGTCGAGACCGAGGCCTATCACGATTCGGAGCCGGCCTGCCACGCGTTCGCCGGGTTGACGCCGCGGACGGCGACGTTGTTCGGGCCGCCGGGCCGGGCCTACGTCTACCGCTCGTACGGCATCCACGCCCTCCTCAACGCGGTCGCCGAGCCGGAGGGGGTCGGGGCGGCGGCGCTGATCCGGGGCCTCGAGCCGCTCGAGGGGATCGACCTGATGCGCGAGCGGCGGGGTCTCGAGCGGTTGCGCGATCTCTGCTCGGGTCCGGGCAAGCTGACCCAGGCGCTCGGGATCGGCCTCGAGGGCAACGGCGGCGACCTCGAAATCGGGCCGGTGACGATCGAGCCGCCGCCGGCCTCGTGGCGGGGGGCGTCGGTCACCGCGAGTCCGCGGGTCGGCATCACCCGGGCGGTCGAGCTGCCGTGGCGCTTCTGCGTACGCGGCCACCCGTGCGTCTCGCGGCCGGCCCCGCGCTCGGGATGATCAGTCGAGCGAGAGCACGAACGGGTGGATCGCGCCGGCGCCGGCCTGGCGGAGCTGGGCGCCGACCATGGTGAGCGTCCAGCCCGAGGAACGGACGTCGTCGACCAGGAGCCCGGGTTCGGCGGGCAACGGCCCGGAGACCTTGAACTGCCGGCGCACGTTGGCCACCTGCTGGGCGGCGTTGCGCATGTCCCGCTGGGGTGGACCGTCGCCGACCCGAGCCAGCACGTCGAGGTGGGGCAGGCGCAGCGCGCCGGCCAGGCGTCGGGCGAGGTCGGGGACGAGGTCGCCGGAGCGCTTCGACGGGACTGAGCAGACCCAGCGAGGCGGCGGCGACGGCGCCCAGCGGCCGATCAGCTCGCGGCAGGCGGTGACCAGCTCGTCGTCGAAGCGACCGGCGCGCCGGCCGGCGGCGACCAGCCGGTCCCAGTCGCCGTCGCCGACCCGCGACAGCGCCCGGCCCTCGCCGAGGAGGAGCTCGGCGCCGAGCCGCTGACCGGGGCGGTCACCGGTCCGGGGAACCTGGCGGCGGACGGGGAGGACGAGCGGCTGGGAGCGGATCAGCCGCTGGGCCCGCGCCGCGAGCTCGGGGTCGAGCGGACGGTCGAAACGAGGGCCGGTGCACACCGAGCAGCGGCCGCACGGGGCGGCGGCCGGGTCGTCGAGCTCGACTTGGAGCGCCTGCATCAGGCAGCGGCCGTCCTCGCCGAGGGCGAACATCGCGCGTTGCTCGGCCCGGCGCAGGGCGGTGACCTGCTGGTAGCGGGCCGCGTCGTAGGTCCACTCGGCGCCGGTGCGCACCCAGCCGGAGCCGACCCGGCGGACGGCGCCCTCGACGTCGAGGACCTTGAGCAGGGCCTCGATCCGGCCGCGTCCGAGGTTGACCTCGACCTGGAGGGCGGGAACGCTCAGGGGTTCGTCGGTGAGGGTCGCCAGCACCTGGTCGACGAGAGTGCGCGGCGGGAACGCCGACTCGATGAAGAAGTCCTGGATCGCCCGGTCCTCGGCGCCGCGGAGCAGTACGACGTCGGCGAGCGCCAGGCCGCGGCCGGCACGGCCGACCTGCTGGTAGTAGGCGATCGCCGAGGACGGCGCCTGATAGTGGACCACGAACCCGAGGTCGGGCTTGTCGTAGCCCATCCCGAGGGCGCTGGTGGCGACGACTGCCTTGACGTCGTTGGCCAGCAGCCGGGCCTCGGCCTCGACGCGCTCGGCGTCGGAGACGTCGCCGCTGTAGGCGGCCGCGCTGATCGCGGCCGTGGCGAGCCACTCGGCGACGGTGTCGGTGTCGCGCTTGGTCAGACAGTAGACGATCCCCGAGCCGGTGAACCGGGGGATCCAGGTGGCGAGCCAGGCGAGCCGGTGGGCCGGGTTGGGCAGCTTGACCACCTCGAGCCGAAGGCTCGACCGGCCCAGCGGCCCCCGGTAGGTGGTCAGGTGCTGGTCGTCGGAGCCGATCCGCAGCTGTTCGGAGACGTCGGCGACCACCCGATCGTTGGCGGTGGCCGTCGTGCAGAGCACGGCGACGTCGTCGGAAAGCGCCGCCAGGACGTCGCGGATGCGCCGGTAGTCGGGCCGAAAGTCGTGCCCCCAGTCCGAGACGCAGTGGGCCTCGTCGACCACGAGCAACCCGACCCTCCCGATGAACACGGGCAGCGTCCGCTCGCGAAACTCCGGGTTGTTGAGCCGCTCGGGCGAGATCAGCAGGAGGTCGACCGCATCGTTGTCGAGCGCCCGCCGAACCGCCTCCCAAGCGACGCGATTGGTCGAGTTCACCGTGACCGCCCGCAGCCCGAGCCGCGAGGCCGCGTCGATCTGATTGCGCATCAGCGCGAGCAGCGGGCTGATCAGCACCGTCGGCCCCGCCCCCCGCTCGCGGAGCAGCGCCGTCGCGACGAAGTAGACCGCGCTCTTGCCCCACCCGGTCGCCTGGACGCACAACACCCGCCGCCGCCCGACCACCAGGTCGGTGATCGCCTCGAGCTGACCGGCCCGAAACGAAGCCCCCGGCCCGGCAAGCCGCCGCAGCAGCCCCAACGCGGCCGATCCGAGTTCCTCTCGAGCTAGCCCAGCCACATCGGAGCACCAAAACGCACAGGCCCGAGCCCAGTCGGCCCGCCCCGGCCCGGTCGGCGCGGCCGGCGGCAACCGGGGCGGCTCCGCTTCGGCAGCGGCGCCCTCACCCGTTGGGGCCCTGCGCGCCCCCACTGGCCCCGGCCGCACCACCTGGGTTGGCCGGCGCCCCGGTCGGCGCCGGGGTCGCCGCCGGCGGGGTGACCGGGGTGGGCGACGGCGTCGCCGGTGCCGGGTTCGGCTGGCTTGGGGCCGGCGTCGGCGTCGGGTTGACCGGCGTCCCGCCGCCGCCCTGCTGCTGCGTCTGATTGCCGGTGGCGGTCGTCCGGCCGCTTCCGGCTCCGCCGGACGGCGGCGTGGTGGCGCCGGCGCCGCTCGAGGCCGGCGGCGGCCCCGATGAAGAGCCGCCGGTCGTGTCGGTCGGCGTAGTCGTGGTCGACGTGCCGTTCTGCTGGGCGTCCTTGGCCGCCTTCTGCGCGGCACGGCTGCTGTAGACCGACTGGGCGCCGAGCATGAAGTCGTGCCAGATCAGCGCCGGGAAGGTTCCGCCGGCGACCGGCGAGCCGTTGAAGTCGGTGCTCATCGAACGCAGGCGATCGGGATAGCCGACCCAAATGGCGACCGTCAGTCCGGGATGGGTCGCGTCGCCGCGGGTGAACCCGACGAACCAGGCGTCGCCGTAGTTCTCGGTCGTCCCCGTCTTGCCGGCCGCAAAGACGCCGATGTCGGCGGCCTTGCCGGTGCCGGAGGTGACGACGGTGTTGAGGATGCTCTGCTCGGTCTGGTCGACCGGGGAGGGAATGACCCGCCGCAGGAGGATCCGGTTGCGGTCGGGCTGGCTCTGGCCGGGGACGGTCACCGAGTGGATGCCGACCGGGCCTTGCATCGGGGCGCCGAGCGTGCCGTAGACGCGCTGGCCGTCGTGGGCGATCGTCTCGTAGGCGTGGGCCATGTCGAGCACGGTGACGCCGCGGCGGAGCCCGCCGAGGGTGATCGCCGGGTTCGTCGAGACGGGCGTGCGGATGCCGGCCGAGGCGGCCAGCTTGGCGATGGCCTTGGTCCCGGCCTTGATCCCGACCTCGGCGTAGACGGAGTTGTCGGAGACGGTCGTGGCCTCGGCCAGGGTCCGCGAGCCGGCGTAGGCCCCCTCGTAGTTGTTGACCGTGAAATGCTCCTTGCCGCGGCTTCCGGGCACGATGAAGACCTTCTTCTGCGAGGTCCAGACCGAGTCGGGCGAGATTCCCTCCTTGAGCGCCTGGGCGAGGACGAAGGGCTTGAACGCCGAGCCCGGCTGGCGCTGGCCCTGGGTGGCGAGGTTGAACGGCGACCGGTTGAAGTCGCGGCCGCCGACGAGCGCGCGCACCTCGCCGGTCGCGTTGTCGATCGCGACCAGCGCGGCCGACGGACCCGACGGATCGGCGAGGTAGCCGCTGATCGCCGCCTCGGCCTTGCGCTGGAGCTCGAGGTCGAGCGTGGTGTGGACGACGAGGCCGCCGTCGAAGGCCTGGGGAACGTGGTAGCGGTCGACGAGCTGCTGCTTGATCCAGGTCGTGAAGTAGGCGACCCCGGGCTCGATCACCTTTTCCTGCGGCGGGATGATGTAGCGGCTGAAGGGGAGGGTCTGGCTGATCGCCGCCTGGTACTGGGCAGAGTTGAGGAAGCCCTGGGTGTACATGTCCTTGAGCACGAGGTCGCGCCGCCTCTTGGCCGCCGCCTGGTGGGTGACCGGGTCGAACGCGCTCGGCGAGGCGACGACGCCGGCGAGGAGGGCCGCCTCCTCGGGCCGCAGGAGGCCGTGGACGCAGAGCGGCTGGCCGGTCGTGCCGCAGTTGTTCTGGTTGGAGCTCGGGTCGTGGCCGAAGTAGGTGCGGGCGGCCGACTCGATCCCGTAGGCGCCGTTGCCGAAGTAGATCGAGTTGAGGTACTCGGTGAGGATCTTGTCCTTGGACCACTTGCGCGTCAGGTGGTAGGCCAGGGCGGCCTCGCGGACCTTCTCGAAGATCGTGCGCTTGTTCTGGGCCCGGAGCGCGTTCTTGACGAACTGCTGGGTGATCGTCGAGGCGCCCTGGGCGGCGCGCTGCTTGAAGACGTCGGCGACGAAGGCTCGGCCGATGCCCTTGAGGTCGATCCCCGAGTTGGTGTAGAAGCGCTTGTCCTCGACGGCGATCATCGCCTCCTTCATCGTCGTCGGGATGTCGCCGCTCTGGACGAGGATCCGGTTGTCGCGCCCGGTGAGCACCCCGATCGCGTTGCCGTTGACGTCGAGGAGGATCGAGTTCTTGGCCGCCTTGTACTCGGATCGGTTCTCGAGCGCCGGGAGGTCTGAGGCGATCGCCATGATCATCCCGAAGACGGCCGAGACGAGGGCGAGCAGGACGAGCGGGAGCAGCACCATCAGCAGGCGGAGCTTCTTGAGGCGCGGCTTGCGCCGCCGGCCGTCGCCGCCGCCGGGGGGCGCGCCCAGCGCGAGGACCCGATCGCCGTCCGGAGGCCCGCCGCCGGCGGCGCCGGCCGCCTCCTCCCACGGGACTTCCTCCAGCGGGGGCGCGGGCACGGCGTAGGCATCGGAGCCCTCGGACCATCCCGCGTCGACCTCGAGATCGGCATGGAGCGACGGGCCATCGGTGTGGAATGGGGGCTCGTAACCGGGGTCGTCGGGGGGAGCCCACCCGCCCTCAGCGGGGTGCGCCCCGGGCGGCGGCGGGAGGTTTTCGGCCGGGTAGTCGGCCAGTCGCAGCTGCTCGCGCGCGAGTTCCTCGGCGTGGCTGCCGTTGGCCGGGCGGTCGCCGTTGGCGGAGGCCGCGACCCCGGATTCGCCGTCGGAATCCACCCCGCCGACCGGCGCTTGTTCGTAGCTGTGGCGGCGGTCGTCCTCGCTCATCGGCAGGCGCGTCGGGTCCCTGAGGGGACCGGTGTGCGGGGCCGCTCGGCGGCCTGGCAAGCGGGTGAAGAACACGGCGGCATGCGTCCCACCCCGGGCGGAGACTCTAGCATCCGCGCCATCGCCCGAGCCACCGACCAAGCCGAGCAACTCGCGCGCGATGCGGTCGACTGCCTGCCGGCGGGCGAGCTTGCCGGCAAGCTCGCGCTCGGGCGTCCGCTGCGCGTGAAGCTCGGGATCGATCCGACGGCGCCGGACATCCACCTCGGCCACACCGTCGTCCTCAACAAGCTGCGGGCCTTCCAGGATGCGGGCCACGTCGTCATCCTGATCATCGGCGACTTCACGGCGCGGGTCGGCGATCCGAGCGGGCGCTCGTCGACGCGGCCGCAGCTGAGCGACGAGCAGATCGAAGCGAACGCGCGGACGTTTCAGGAGCAGGCGTTCAAGGTGCTCGATCCCGGGCGGGTCGAGGTCGTGCGCAACAGCGAGTGGCTCGACATGCCGATGTCCGACCTCTTCGCGCTCCTGCGGACGACGACGGTGGGCGCGCTGCTCGAGCGCGACGACTTCGCCAAGCGACGGGCGGCCGCGGCGCCGATCTCGATGCTGGAGCTGCTCTACCCGCTGCTGCAGGGGTACGACTCGGTGGCGGTGGCCGCCGACGTCGAGCTCGGGGGCACCGACCAGACGTTCAACCTCCTGCTCGGCCGCGACATCCAGCGGGCCTACGGCATGCCCGAGCAGGTGATCCTGACCATGCCGATCCTCGTCGGGACCGACGGCCGGCAGAAGATGTCGAAGTCGCTGGGCAACCAGATCGGCGTGAACGAGCGGCCGGGCGAGATCTACGGCAAGGTCCTGAGCGTGCCGGACACAGCCCTCGAGGAGTACTTCCGCCTCCTGCTCGGCCGGCCGCCCCCGGAGCAGCTCGGGCCGCGGGATGCCAAGCGCCTGCTCGCGCGCGAGATCGTCGCCCGCTTCCACGCGCCGGAGGCGGCGGGTCGGGCCGAGGCCGAGTTCGACCGGATCCACGTCGACCGGGGCGAGCCCGAGGAGATCGAGTCGGCGTCGTTCGCCGCCGGCGACGGCGTCGTCCACCTGCCCGGGCTGATCGCCGAAGCGTTCGGGCTGTCGCGCTCGGACGCCCGGCGCCTGATCGCCCAGGGCGGCGTCCACCTCGACGGCGAGGTGGTCGGGGACATCGACCTCGATTCGGCCGCCCTGGACGGGCGGGTGCTCCGGGTCGGCAAGCGGCGCTTCCGCCGCCTGGTCGGGCGCTGATGGCGCTGCACAGCGGGAAGCTGCGCCTGAGCACCGACGGCGGCGGCGAGATCGTCGACCTGACGGCCGGCGTGGCCTCGGTCGTGCGGATGGCGGAGATCGCCGCTGGCGTGGCGACGGTCTTCGTCCAGGGGACAACGGCGGCGGTCACGACGATGGAGTTCGAGGCGGGCGCGGTGATCGATCTGCGCGCGGCGCTCGAGCGGCTGATGCCAGCCGATGCCGAGTCCGAGCACAACCGGCTGAACGCCGACACCAACGGGCACGCCCACGTCCGGGCGGCGATCGTCGGGGCGTCGGTGGCCGTGCCGGTGCTCGACGGCGCCCTGGCCCTGGGGGTCTGGCAGCAGATCGTCCTGATCGACTTCGACACGCGCCCGCGCGAGCGCTCGGTGCTCGTCTCGGTGGTCTCCTGACGCCGGGGCGCGGGGGCCCTTGGGCGCCGGGACGGGGCGCCGGGATTCTTCGGCCAGCGAGGCGACGGACGTGCGCCGAGGCGCTATACTTCCCCGTCCGGTCGCCGGGCCCTGCTTGGTGCCCGGACCCGCGACTCGCCCGGGATGACCCCGGGACGGGGGCGCGACGGTCTTTGAAAACTCAACAGCATGCGCACCGAGATCCGGCCACCCGGCCGCTTCGGTGTGCGTCCAGGTTCGACCCGCGGTCGGGTGCATTCGTGCTGCCCGAGCCGTGGTAAACGAGTCAAGAATAGAAGTACCCCGTCATGGTCGGGGCCATTGTGTATGGGCCCCGGACAATCCATGACACTCTCTTCACGGAGAGTTTGATCCTGGCTCAGGACGAACGCTGGCGGCGTGCTTAACACATGCAAGTGGAGCGACGAACCAGGGCTTGCCCTGGGGCAGAGCCGCGAACGGGTGAGTAACACGTGGGTTACCTGCCCCGATGATTGGGACAACCCGAGGAAACTCGGGCTAATACCAAATGTGCTCCTGGCCGTAATGGCCTTGAGGAAAGGAAGCTTCGGCCTCCGCATCGGGATGGGCCCGCGGCCCATTAGCTAGTTGGTGGGGTAATGGCCTACCAAGGCGACGATGGGTAGCTGGTCTGAGAGGACGATCAGCCACACTGGGACTGAGACACGGCCCAGACTCCTACGGGAGGCAGCAGTGGGGAATCTTGCGCAATGCGCGAAAGCGTGACGCAGCAACGCCGCGTGGGGGAAGAAGGCTTTCGGGTTGTAAACCCCTTTCAGTTGGGACGAAGCTCCGCCGGTTAATAGCCGGTTGGAGTGACGGTACCTTCACAAGAAGCACCGGCTAACTACGTGCCAGCAGCCGCGGTAATACGTAGGGTGCAAGCGTTGTCCGGAATCATTGGGCGTAAAGAGCGTGTAGGCGGCTCGATCAGTCCGCTGTGAAAGTCCAGGGCTCAACCCTGGAAAGCCGGTGGATACTGTCGGGCTAGAGTACGGAAGAGGCGAGTGGAATTCCTGGTGTAGCGGTGAAATGCGCAGATATCAGGAGGAACACCAATGGCGAAGGCAGCTCGCTGGGACGATACTGACGCTGAGACGCGAAAGCGTGGGGAGCAAACAGGATTAGATACCCTGGTAGTCCACGCTGTAAACGATGGGCACTAGGTGCGGGGGGTGTCGACTCCCCCCGTGCCGAAGCTAACGCATTAAGTGCCCCGCCTGGGGAGTACGGCCGCAAGGCTAAAACTCAAAGGAATTGACGGGGGCCCGCACAAGCAGCGGAGCATGTGGTTTAATTCGACGCAACGCGAAGAACCTTACCTGGGCTTGACATGTGAGTGACCGCCGTGGAAACACGGTTTCCCTTCGGGGCACTTTCACAGGTGGTGCATGGCTGTCGTCAGCTCGTGTCGTGAGATGTTGGGTTAAGTCCCGCAACGAGCGCAACCCCCGTCGTATGTTGCCAGCATTTAGTTGGGGACTCATACGAGACTGCCGGTGACAAACCGGAGGAAGGTGGGGATGACGTCAAGTCCTCATGCCCCTTATGTCCAGGGCTACACACGTGCTACATTGGCGCGTACAGAGGGCTGCGATACCGCGAGGTGGAGCGAATCCCTTAAAGCGCGTCTCGGTTCGGATTGCAGGCTGAAACTCGCCTGCATGAAGGCGGAGTTGCTAGTAATCGCGGATCAGCATTGCCGCGGTGAATACGTTCCCGGGCCTTGTACACACCGCCCGTCACACCACGGGAGTGAGCAACACCCGAAGCCGGTGGCCTAACCCGCAAGGGAGGGAGCCGTCGACGGTGGGGCTCGTGACTGGGGTGAAGTCGTAACAAGGTAGCCGTAGCGGAAGCTGCGGCTGGATCACCTCCTTTCTAGGGAGCACCTAGCGGTGCCCCGGCGGGAAGCTCGCCGGCAATCATGGTGGCGGGTCACCCCTGACGGGCCTAGCATGTCGACCGAGCCTGGCCGTCCCGCCGCCGCAAGGCGGCAGGCATGCTGTTGAGTTTTGAGAGACCGGCGCCCGCTCGGTGGATCCGCGACGACGCGGCCAGACCGCCAGATGAGCCGGCGCGCCGCCCTCTTCACGGTCCTTGAAAACTGCACAGTAGCCACAGCAATCGCGACCATGTGAGGTCGCGGTTGCCAACAACGGGTATCACCGAACCATTTGCAAGATGGTTCGATCACCGTCAAGATAGTAAGGGCACGTGGTGGATGCCTAGGCACTTAGAGTCGATGAAGGGCGTGGACGGCTGCGATAAGCCGCGGTGAGGCGCTGAACAGCCTTTGACCCGCGGATGCCCGAATGGGGAAACCCAACGCTGGTAATGCGGCGTTATCCCCGGCTGAACACATAGGCCGGCGGAGGACAAGCGGGGGAAGTGAAACATCTCAGTACCCCGAGGAAAGTAAATCAACCGAGACTCCCTGAGTAGTGGCGAGCGAAAAGGGATCAGCCCAAACCCAGTACGTGTAAGCGGCCATGCGTTGCGTGTCGGGGGTTGTAGGGCGTCTGTTCCGAGCCGTGGCCGGCTCGGCGGAAGTTACAAATTCATGTGGTAGTCGAAGCGTGTGGAACCGCGCACCAAAGAGGGCAATCGTCCCGTAGACGAAACTGCATGAACTTCCGTCAGGCGTTCCTGAGTAGGTCCGCTCCCGTGAAACGCGGACTGAATCTGGGGGGACCACCCTCCAAGGCTAAGTACTCCTAAGTGACCGATAGCGGACTAGTACCGTGAGGGAAAGGTGAAAAGTACCCCGGAAGGGGAGTGAAATAGTACCTGAAACCGCGTGCCTACAAGCGGTGGGAGCAGGCTTGTCCTGTGACCGCGTGCTTTTTGCATAACGAGCCGGCGAGTTACTCGTCTGCGGCAAGGTTAAGCGATGAGCGGAGCCGTAGCGAAAGCGAGTCCTAATAGGGCGATTCAGTCGTAGGCGGTAGACCCGAAACTGAGCGAGCTACCCATGGGCAGGCTGAAGCGGGGGTAAGACCTCGTGGAGGGCCGAACCGACCTAGGTTGAAAACTGGGCGGATGACCTGTGGGTCGGAGTGAAAGGCTAATCAAGCTCAGTGATATCTGGTTCTCTCCGAAATATATTTAGGTATAGCCTCGGATAAATTACGTATTGGCCGTAGAGCACTGTTTGGACTAGGGGCCCTACCAGGTTACCGACTTCAGGCAAACTCCGAAGACCATTACGTCTACTCCGGGAGTCAGTTGCTGGGGGATAAACTTCAGCGTCAAAAGGGAAACAGCCCAGACCGCCAGCTAAGGTCCCCAAGTTCTAGCTAAGTGGTAAACGATGTCCGATTGCATAGACAACCAGGAGGTTGGCTTAGAGGCAGCCACCCTTGAAAGAGTGCGTAACAGCTCACTGGTCAAGTGTTCGGGCGCGGATAATGTAACGGGGCTCAAGCTAGACACCGAAGCTGCGGGTGCGTGAAGCCTACGGGCCGATCGCGCGGTAGGAGAGCGTTCCCACGCCAGTGAAGCGGCGGTGTAAACCAGCCGTGGAGGCGTGGGAAGTGAGAATGCCGGCATGAGTAACGAAAGAGGGGTGAGAATCCCCTCCACCGATTGTCCAAGGATTCCTGGGTAAAGTTCGTCTGCCCAGGGTTAGTCGGGACCTAAGGCGAGGCCGAAAGGCGTAGTCGATGGCCAACAGGTTGATATTCCTGTACCACGTCGCTTCCGTTTGACCGATGGGGGGACGAGGAAGGCTAAGGGAACCCAGGCGATGGTAGTCCTGGGGTAAGCGTGTAGGGGTGGGCCTTGGAAAATCCGGGCCCGCATAACCTGAGGCGCGATGCCAGCTGGCTCTAAGCCGGCGAGTCCCTGACGCCATGCCTCCAAGAAAAGCCTCTAGGGAGGACGCGCGTGCCCGTACCAAAACCGACACAGGTGGACAAGTAGAGAATACTAAGGTGATCGAGATAACCATCGTTAAGGAACTCGGCAAAATTGCCCCGTAACTTCGGGATAAGGGGCGCCCCGGTAGGGTCAAGGTCACTTGCTGACCTGAGCCCGAGGGGGCCGCAGTGAATAGGCTGAAGCGACTGTTTACCAAAAACACAGGTCTCTGCTAAGTCGTAAGACGACGTATAGGGGCTGACGCCTGCCCGGTGCCGGAAGGTTACGTGGAGGTGTTAGGGCTTGACCCGAAGCACCGAAGCTAAGCCCCGGTAAACGGCGGCCGTAACTATAACGGTCCTAAGGTAGCGAAATTCCTTGTCGGGTAAGTTCCGACCTGCACGAATGGCGTAACGACTTCAGCGCTGTCTCAACGATGGGCTCGGTGAAATTGCAGTCTCGGTGAAGATGCCGAGTACCCGCGGCAAGACGGAAAGACCCCGTGAACCTTTACTATAACCTGGTATTGGAACTCGATGCATCTCGCTCAGGATAGGTGGGAGGCTTTGAAGCGCCGGCTGCGGCTGGCGTGGAGCCACCTTTGAGATACCACCCTTGGTGTATTGGGTTTCTAACACCGCGCCGTGAATCCGGGCGGTGAACAGTGCCAGGCGGGTAGTTTGACTGGGGCGGTCGCCTCCCAAAATGTAACGGAGGCGCACAAAGGTTCCCTCAGCACGGTTGGAAATCGTGCGTAGAGTGTAAAGGCAGCAAGGGAGCTTGACTGCGAGACTGACAGGTCGAGCAGGTGCGAAAGCAGGTCTTAGTGATCCGGCGGTAGCAAGTGGAAGTGCCGTCGCTCAACGGATAAAAGGTACTCCGGGGATAACAGGCTTATCGGGCCCAAGAGTTCACATCGACGGCCCGGTTTGGCACCTCGATGTCGGCTCGTCGCATCCTGGGGCTGAAGTAGGTCCCAAGGGTTGGGCTGTTCGCCCATTAAAGCGGTACGCGAGCTGGGTTCAGAACGTCGTGAGACAGTTCGGTCCCTATCTGCCGTGGGCGTTGGAGAATTGAGAGGATTTGTCCCTAGTACGAGAGGACCGGGATGAACGGACCTCTGGTGTATCTGTTGTCGTGCCAACGGCATAGCAGATTAGCTACGTCTGGATCGGATAACCGCTGAAAGCATCTAAGCGGGAAGCCGACCTCGAGATGAGTTCTCCCATCCCCATGAGGGAGTAAGGCCCCTGGTAGACCACCAGGTTGATAGGCCAGATCTGTACAGACGGTAACGTCTTTAGGAGACTGGTACTAATTGGCCGAGGGCTTGACGGATTTTTGATACCCCGCGCGTGTGGCGCTGTGCAGTTTTGAAGGACCGGAGAGTCGGTCTCTCACGAGTTTCCGGTGGCCATGGCGAGGGGGAAACACCTCTTCCCATTCCGAACAGAGCAGTTAAGCCCCTCAGCGCCGATGGTACTTGGCCCGCAAGGGCCTGGGAGAGTAGGTCGCCGCCGGTTTTTGCCTCACGCCGGTCGCCCCGTCCGGGGGCGGCCGGCGTTTTGCCTTGTGCACGGCGTGCTCGCTGCGGTAAGCGCCAGCCCAGGGGTCGGTCGCCGGCCATGGTGGGGAGGCCCGCGGTAGGCGCCGGGCCCTTCGCGGCTCGAGGGTTCCGTCGCAACTCGCCAACCTCCGCCGGGTTAGATGGGTGTCCTCTCGGTATGGTCGATCGCCGCCATCCGAGGGCTCCTCCCAGCCCATGCCGGTCCTCGCCCCACCACCCACGCGCCCGGTCCGCCGGACCGTGCGCCCATCCAGCACCGACGCTGAGCTCGTGGCCCAGATGCGCGCCGGCGACGAGAGCGCCTACGAGGCGATCTTCCACCGCCATCATCAGCCGCTGCTCTCCTACTGCCGGCACATGCTCGGGAGCCTCGACGAGGCCGAGGACGCGCTCCAGCAGGCCTTCATTCGCGCCCACCGAGCGCTCGTGGCCGGCGACCCGCCGCGCGAGCTGCGCCGATGGCTCTACGCGATCGCCCGCAACTGCTGCCGGACCGCCCTGGCCGCCCGTCGGCCGCAGGCACAGCTCCACGGCGAGGAGCCGGGGCTCGACGGGTTGGCCGACGAGGTCGCCCGACGAGAGGATCTCCGTGAGCTGGTCGCCGACCTCAACCGCCTCCCGGAGGAGCAGCGGAGCGCGCTGCTGCTCGCCGAGCTCGAGGACCTCCGCCACGATGAGATCGCCGACATCCTCGGCTGCCCGGTGACCAAGGTCAAGGCGCTCGTCTACCAGGCGCGCTCGGCGCTGCTCGCCGAGCGGACGGCCCGCGAGGCGGCCTGCCGGGAGATTCGTGAGGAGCTCGCGGTGGCCCGAGGCGGAGCGCTTCGTCGGGGCCCGCTCCGTCGCCACCTGCGGATGTGCCCAGGCTGCCGCGAGTTTCAGCAGGCGGTCGTCGGCCAGCGGGACTCGCTGGCCATCGTCCTTCCGGTCGCGGCCAGCGCCGGCCTCGGAGCCAAGGTCGTCGCCCACCTCGCCGCCGCCCATGCCGCGTCGGTCTCGGCTGGAGTGACGCTGTGCGCGCCGGCGGCCGCATCGGCGGCTCTCGGAACAGCGGACTGGGGCGGCGCCGCCGGCACCGGCGCCGGCGCCGCGGCGTCCACTGCTGCCTCCACGGCGGCGACCGCGGGCAGCGCGGCGACCGCCTCGACGGCGGTCGGCGCGGCGGGTGCGTCGACGGCGGCGACGGCGGGGACGGCCGCGGCCGCATCGACACTCGCGTCGGCCGGGACGGCGGCCACCGCCTCGACGGCGGCGGCGACCGCCACCGGCGCCACACTGGCCGGCGCCGCGGCGGGCGCGACGACGACCGGCGCCGCGCTGGGCGGCGGGATCCTCGCCAAGCTCGCGATCGGCGGCGCCGTTGCCAGCGTGGCGACCGCGGGCGCCATCGCCCTACCCCACCGGCACCAACCGGCGAAGGCGGCCTCCGGTCAACATCCGGCCCGGCTGGCCCGCGCCACCCAGCACCATCGGCCGGGCGCCGCCCAGCGGATCGCAGGGGGCACCGCGGCCATACCCGCCGGGCGCCGCGCCGCCCGGGCAGCCGCAGCCGCCGGGCCGGGGGGGCGCCCGCGGCATGGCAAGCGCAAGCATGCCGCCAAGGCCGCGCCGGCGATCGCCGGGCGCCGGGTCTCCGGCTCGACGCTCACCCACCGGCACCGCCGCGACCAAGGCTCCACCGGCTCTGCCGCGGTCCCATCGGCCGGCGGCGTGCCGGGCGCCAAGCTCGTGGCCGACGAGCAGCCGCATCGGGGACCGGCCGGCCTCGCTGTGCCCGGGGTCCGGCGGAACGCCAAGCCGCCGGCCGGCGCGGTTCGCACCCGCAAGACGCCCGCCGGACCGGCCGTCTCCGGTTTCAAGGCGAGGCGGCGGGTGCGCGCCCCGGCGAACAGCCCGGCCCCGAGGCGACGCGCGCCCGGTCCGGGGCGGGCCGTGCCGCGGCGCGTTCGCCGCCACCGCTGACCGGTGCTCGGCGCCGACGCGGCGATGGGCCGAGGCGCCCCAGACCAGAACGCCGCCTCACCGCAACGCGGAGGGGGGCCGCCAGATCGGCGGCCCCCTCGGCGGGTTGGGAGTCCGACGGGTCAGCCCACCGGAGGGCGACCCGCTCAGCCGGTCGTCGACCCGACCGTGTCGCCGCCGGTGACCGCCGGCAGGCTGGCCGCCGGCACCGCGGTGACCGTGATCGTGAACGGCGCGCTCGCGGCCCCCTGGTTCTCCGGTCCTCCTGGAATCAGGACGCGGAACACCTTGGTGCCCGGCTCGAACACCCGGTGGGTCAGGGTGTAGGTCGAGCCCGCGCCGACGTGGGCGACCTGCACGGTGTGGAAGTCACCGCCGGTCGCGTTCTGGCGCTGGAGGTAGATCACATGCCCGGTCTTGTCGGGCGCGACCGCTCCGGTGAACGTGATCGTCTGGCCCGCCGGGACGCTCGTCGCCGAGACGGCGGCGGTGAGCGCGTCCTTGACGCCCTCGAACAGTACCGACGAGCTCTTGCCCGCCCCCTTCTGTAGCGGACGGGAAGTGTGCTTGCGGCCCTGAGACCCCGCCCCCGACACCAAGGTTGGCCGGATGGTTCGCGCCCTCTCATCCGCCCGCGCCAGCGGGGCGTCTCACCGGGCCGGCGGCCGGGGCCCGCGCGCTTCGCGGGCCTCCGACCTGCCGGACCTGTGGCCGAGCCTCCCAGCTCGCTGCCCCGTCATCGGCGGGGGATCATCCGCGTCCTCCCAGCGCCGGCGATGCCGGCGGGCAGGCTCGCGAGCGAGCCACGGGTGAGATGCAGTGCTGCGGACGCGCCGGCGGCGCCCCGCGACGCGACTGCGCCGGGCGGCGCAGCGGCGAGCGATGGGGATGCACCCCGTCCGCCCCCGGCTCCCCCCTCCCAGGGGAAGGGCGGCGCGGCGGGGCGCGGGACGCGGTCGGTCGGCGCACCTCCGCGGGCTCGGGCGGGTCGAGTTCGTCCTCGAGCAGAAAGAAGGCCCGGGCCAGGCGGAGCGCGCGATGGACGGCGCTTTCGGTGGTGATCTGCTTCATACGCCAGAACATACGTTCGTAAGCTACGAGGCGGATCGGACGGAACCGGTCCGGCGCCGCCGGATCGGACGAATATCGCTCTGGCAAGCCGAATGCGCTGCACGGTAGGTTGCACGGAGCGCAGGCCGGCGAGCCGGATCAGGGGTCTTGGCCGCGCGGGCCGACGCGGCCCGCGCGGCCGCCCGGCGACCGCGCGAGGCCCGGGCTGGGAGCGGCAGGCTAAGTCGCGCCGGCGGCGAAGTTCACGCCACGATGGCTGTTACGCTTCCCAAGCGCTCGGCTGCTCCCCGCCTGCGGATCTGGCGCGTGCGCAAACCCGTCATGGAGAAGCTCGTCATCCACGGAGGCGTCCCCCTCTCGGGCACCGTCGTCCCGGCCGGCAACAAGAACAGCGCGCTTCCGATCCTCGCCGCGTCGGTGCTCACCGCCGACGAGGTCCACGTCTCGAACGTCCCGCGCATCCGCGACGTCGAAGCCATGCTCGAGATCCTCGACGGGATCGGCGTCCGCGTCCAGTGGACCGGCGACCACGAGGTCCTGCTCTGCGCGGCCGGCGTCCACTCCACCTCGATCGAGCGGTCGCTGTCGGAGCAGATCCGCGCCTCCTTTCTCCTCGCCGGCCCCCTCCTCGCCCGCTTCGGCCGGGCCGAGATGCCGCCGCCGGGCGGCGACGTGATCGGGCGCCGGCGCCTGGACCCCCACCTCGACGGCTTCCGCGCCCTCGGGGCGACGACCGTCCACGGCCGCGACATCCTGCTCACCGCGCCCGACGGCCTCCGCGCCGGCGACGTGTTCATGGACGAGCCGTCGGTCATGGCCACCGAGAACGTCCTGATGGCCGCCGCGCTCACGCCCGGGGCCACCGTGATCGGAAACGCCGCCTGCGAGCCCCACGTCCAGGACCTGGCCCGGATGCTCGTCAAGATGGGCGCCGACATCCAGGGGATCGGCTCCAACCTCGTGACCGTCAATGGCGTCGAGCGGCTCCGCGGCGCCAACCATGTGATCGCCCCCGACCACATCGAGATCGGCAGCTTCATGGCCCTGGCCGGCGTCACCGGCGGCGAGCTGCTGATCAAGGACACGATTCCCGGCGACCTGCGGATGATCCGCCTCGTCTTCGACCAGCTCGGCCTCTGTACCGAGATCCACGGCACCGACATCCTCGTCCCCGGCGGCCAGCGCCTGGTCGTCAAGTCGGACGCCGGCGACTACAAGCGCAAGGTCCAGGACGGCCCCTGGCCGGCCTTCCCGGCCGACCTGACGAGCATCGCCGTGGCCCTGGCCACCCAGGCCGAGGGGTCTGTGCTGATCCACGAGTGGATGTTCGAGAACCGGATGATCTTCACCGACAAGCTGACCATGATGGGCGCCGACATCGTCGTGTGCGACCCCCACCGGGCGATCGTCACCGGCCCGCGGCGGATGCGCGGCGAGCGCCTCGAATCGCCCGACATCCGCGCCGGGATGGCCATGCTGATCGCCGCCCTCTGCGCCGAGGGTCGCAGCGAGATCGGCAACGTCCGTCAGATCGATCGGGGCTACGAGCGGATCGACGAGCGGCTGCGCGAGCTCGGCGCCCGCATCGAGCGGGTTCCCACCGAGCCCGCAGTGCCCGTCTAACCGACTGGGCTGCGTCCCGGATCACCGCCTCCAGACCGGTACCAGACAGCCAGTCGCGTCAGGTCGACTCGCCGGCGGCCGCCCCCCGCCGGTGCCGCGGGGCAGGGCGGCGCCCGCGGCCGGTCCCCGGCCTGTCCGGCCCTCACTCAAGTACCGTCCCAGCCGTGATCCACCCGATCCCCAGCGGCACCCGAGACGTCCTCCCCGACGAGATGCGCGAGCTCCGCGCGATCACCGAGGTCCTCCGCGAGGTCTTCGCCCAGGCCGGCTACGGCGAGGTCTACACCCCGGCGCTCGAATACGAGGCCGTCCTCGCCCGCGGGGGCATGGCCGACGCCCGCCCGGCCTACCGGGTATTCGACGAGAACGGCGAGGTGCTCGTCCTGCGCTCGGACATGACGGTCCCGATCGCCCGGGTCGCCGCCACGCGCTACCCGCACGCCGAGCCGCCGCTGCGCTTCTGCTACTTCGCCCACTCCTACCGCGGCGTCCGTCCCCAGCGCGGGCACCCGCGGGAGTTCCTCCAGGCCGGCATCGAGCTGATCGGCTCGCCCGCGCCCGGCGGCACGGCCGAGGTGCTGACGGTGATCTGCACCGCGCTCGACGCCGTCGGCCTCGACAGCTACCGCGTCGGCCTCGGCGACGCCAACCTCTACCCGTCGCTGCTCGACAGCCTCGACGTCCCTCCGGACGCCCGCACCCGGCTGCTGGCCGAACTCGCCCGCGGCGACTTCGTCTCCCTCGAGGAGGAGCTGCGCGCGCTCGAGCTCCCGCCCGACGCCCTCGAGCTCCTCCAGCGCGTGCCCCTGATGCGCGGGGGGCCCGACCTCCTCCACGGGCCGACCGGCCCGGTCGCCGAGGCGATGGCCGGCCTGCGCAACGTCCACGCCCGGCTCGAGCCGGCGGTCGCCGAGCGGGTGATCTTCGACCTCGGCCTCTCGCTTCGGTCGATCGGCTACTACACCGGCGCGATCTTCGAGGTCTACGACCCGGCCGTCGGCATGCCGATCGGCGGCGGCGGCCGCTACGACGACCTGCTCGGGCGCTTCGGCGCCGCCCAGCCGGCGGTCGGCTTCGCGCTCGCCGTCGACCGCCTCCACATGGCGCTCGCCGGCGAGGAGCGCGGCGCGTCCCCGGTCGAGGTCCAGGGCCGGGAGCGGAGCCGGTGAGCCGCCCGACCCACGGGCTGACGATCGCCGTTCCCCGGGGCGCGCTGTTCATCGAGACGCTCGACCGCCTCCAGCGGCTCGGCGTCGACACCGAGGAGGTCCGCAACAACGACCGCAAGCTCCTCTTCGAGGATGTCGGCCTGATCACCATGCGCCCGTCCGACGTCCCGACCTACGTCGCCGCCGGGGCCGCCGACCTGGGCATCACCGGCAAGGACGTGCTCATGGAGCAGGCCGACTCGGCGAGCCCCGGCGCCGGCCGCGAGGTCTACGAGCTGCTCGACCTCGGCTACGGCCGCTGCACGATGGTGCTCGCCACCACCGCCGGACCCGACCCGGCGGCCGAGGCGCTGCGGCGGCTCGGCGTGATGCGGGTGGCGACCAAGTACCCGCGGATTGCCCTGCGCCACTTCGAGCGGACCGGCCGCCAGGCGGAGATCGTCGAGGTCAAGGGCTCGGTCGAACTGGCTCCGCTGACCGGCCTCGCCGAGGCGATCGTCGACCTGACCGCGACCGGGACGACGCTCCGCGAGAACAACCTCGTGATCCGCGAGGAGCTCGTCGTCTGCACCGCCCGCCTGATCGCCAACCCGGTCGCCCACAAGCTCAGGGCGGCGGCGATCGACGAGGTGCTGGAGCGCCTGCGTGCGCATTGAGCGCCGCCGGCTCGGCGATCCGGCTCTGCTCGCGCGCGAGGTCCGCGACCTCGTCCCGGCCGCCGCCGACGTCGCCCCGGCGGTGGCGGCGATCGTCGCCGACGTCCGCGACCGAGGCGACGAGGCGCTGATCGAGTACGTCGAGCGCTTCGACGCCCCCGGCCATCCACTGCTCGTGAGCGCCGCCGAGCTCGCCGGGGCGGCCGCCACCCTCCCGGCCGACGTCCGCGCCGGGCTCGAGCTGGCGATCGCCAACGTCGCCGAGGTCGCCGACGCCGGAGTCGACGAGGAGCGCGAGGTGGCCCTCGACGAGGGCCACCGCATCCGCCTGCGCGAGCTCCCGGTGCGGAGCGCCGCCGTCTACGTCCCCGGCGGCCAGGCTCCCTATCCGAGCACGGTGGTGATGGGCGTCGTCACCGCCCGGGCGGCCGGCGTCGAGGACGTCGTCGTCTGCACCCCGCCGCCGGTGGCCGACGTGCTGATCGGCGCCTGCGGGCTCTGCGGCGTGGCGACCGTCTACCGGATGGGCGGCGCCCACGCCGTGGCCGCACTCGCCCATGGCACGGCCACCGTCGCCCCCGTCGACGTGATCGTCGGTCCGGGCAACCTCTACGTCCAGGAGGCCAAGCGCCTGGTCTGCGACCGCGTCGGCATCGACGGCTTCGCCGGGCCGAGCGACCTGCTGGTGATCTTCGACGCCGACGACCTCGGGTCGCTGCGCCTGATCGCCCTCGACCTGATCGCCCAGGCCGAGCACGGCCCGCACAGCCTGGTGATCGCCGTGGCGCCCGACGCCGGCCTGCTCGATCGCCTGGCCGCCGAGATCGACCAGTTCGCCGCCCTGCGCCCCGGCCGGGAGCCGGCCGCCTGCGTGCTGGTCGAGGCGCCGAGCCTGGCCGATGCCCTCGCCTTCTCCGACGCCTACGCCCCCGAGCACCTCGAGCTGATCGGGGCGGGGGCCGAGTCGCTGGCGGCGGCCGTGCGCTGCGCCGGCTGCGTCTTCGTCGGCTGGCCGTCGGCCACGGCCTTCGGCGACTACGTCAGCGGCTCCAACCACGTCCTGCCGACCGGCGGGTCGGCTCGCTTCGCCTCCGGGCTGTCGGCCCGCCACTTCCGCCGGCGAATGGCCGAGGTCCGCATCCCGTCCGCTGCCGTTCCCGCCCTCGCCGGGGCCGGGGCCCCGATCGCCCGGGCCGAGGGCTTCGTCGTCCACGCCGAGTCGATGACCGCCCGCGTCCCCGCCCCGCCGCCGCCCGAGGCCTGAGAGGCCGACCCGGTCGCCCGACCGTGCGGGCTCAGCCGGTCGGCGTCGCCACCGGGACCGGCCCGGGACCGGGCCCGGGCCCGGGCGGCCCGGGCTCCGCGGCTTGGGCCCGCGCCGGGCTCCTCGCGACCGTCGGCTCGGCCTTGGCCTGGATCAGCTCGACCAGCGTGGCGACCAGGCGCGGGTCGAACTGGCTGCCGGCGCACCGCTTGAGCTCGTCGAGTGCCTCCGACGCCGAGCGCGCCGGTCGGTAGGGCCGATCGGTGGTGATGGCGCTGTAGGAGTCACACGCGGTGACGATCCGCGCCCCGAGCGGGATCGCCTCGCCGGCCAGGCCGTCCGGGTAGCCGGTGCCTTCGTTCGTAGCGCTCGTGCGAGGCCCTGACGATCCCCCCGACCTCGACCAGCGCCCCGCCGACCCGGCAGAGCATCACCTCGCCGTCGATCGTGTGCCGCCGCACGATCGTCCACTCCGCGTCGTCGAGGGGGCCGCGCTTGGTGATGATCGTCTTCGGCACCCGGATCTTGCCGATGTCGTGGAGCAGCGCCGCGAACTCGACCACCCGCCGGTGCGACGCGTCGAGCTCGAGCGAGTCGGCCACCGCCAGCGCCAACTCGAGCACCTCGCGGCTGTGCTCACCCGTGTAATAGTCGTCGGCCTCGACGACGTCGGCGAGGAGCAGCGCCGTCCCCCGGTAGGCCGAGCTCAGGGTCAGCACGTGGTTGAGGCGCTCGTTGCGCTCTCGGGCGAACAGGCCGAGCAGACCGGTCAGCGGCAGCGCCAGCAGGACGAGTCCCGGCTGCCTGGTCGCGGCCGAGGCGATCCGCAGCCCGACCGTCGAGAGGACGATGTCGACGCCGAACGTCCACAACATCGGCGGGAGCTGGACGGCCTGTTCGGGCGCCCGCGGTGTACGTCGAGAAGGCCCAGGGGCGCGCGGGGCGCCGGCCGCGCGGGACCACGCGCGGCGTCCTGACCCGGGATCGCCTCCGGCCGAGCGGCGCGCGCCGCACCCAAAGCCGCGGCGACTGCGAGAATCCCGCGATGAGCCGAACCGCCGAGATCAGCCGGGCGACCCGCGAGACCGACGTCCACCTGACGCTCGCCCTCGACGGCACCGGCGCCGGGACGCGCTCCACAGGGGTCGGGTTCCTCGACCACATGCTCGACCTGGTCGCCCGGCACGGCCGGCTCGACCTCGACGTCAAAGTGGCCGGCGACCTCCAGACCGGCGGCCACCACACGGTCGAGGACACCGGGATCGTGCTCGGCCAGGCCCTCGACGAGGCGCTCGGCGACCGCGCCGGGATCACCCGCTACGGGCACGCGATCGTGCCGATGGACGAGGCGCGGGCGACGTGCGCGATCGACGTCAGCGGCCGCCCCTATCTGCGCTACGCCGCCCGCGAACTCGCCCCGGGCGCGACCGGTGACCTCGACCACGAGCTGGTCGAGGAGTTCTTCCGCGCCCTGGCCACCAACGCCCGGCTCACCGTGCACCTCGAGGTGGAGGCGGGCACCAACGCCCATCACATGATCGAGGCGTCCTTCAAGGCCTTCGCCCGCGCGCTGCGCGCCGCCGCGGCGATCGACCCGACCGAGACCGGCGTCCCGAGCACCAAGGGGACTCTGAGGTGACCGGCGCCCGGATCGGGATCGTCGACTACGGCATGGGCAACCGCCGCTCGGTCGAGAAGGCGCTCGACCACGTCGGCGCCCACCCGCGGCTGACCGCCGACCCGGACGAGCTCCGCTGGGCCGACGGGCTGATCGTGCCCGGCGTCGGCGCCTTCCCCGAGGCGATGTCGCGCCTGGCCGCCTCCGGCCTCGACGAGCTGATCCGCGAGCGGGTCGCCGCCGGGGTGCCGACGCTCGGCCTCTGCCTCGGCATGCAGCTCGCCTTCGACGCCTCGACCGAGCACGGCGGGTCGCCGGGCCTCGGTCTCGTCCCCGGCCTGGTGCGCGAGCTGCGGGCCGGCGACCTCAAGGTCCCCCACATCGGGTGGAGCCCGGTCCGCTGGCGGGCCGCGAGCCCCCCGGCGTGCCCCTCCCGGGCGCGGACGGCGGCCCACGGCGCCCTGCTCGACGGGCTGCCCGACGAGTCGGCCTTCTACCACGTCCACAGCTACGTCGCACAGCCGAGCGACCCGGCCGACTGGCTCGGCACCGTCGAGTACGGCGAGCGCTTCGTCACCGCCGTGGCCCGCGGGTCGTTCTGGGGGGTCCAGTTCCACCCCGAGAAGTCCTCGACGCGGGGCTTGCGCCTGCTCGCCAACTTCGCCGCCGTCTGCGCCGCTCGCCGCGACGCGCCGGCCCCGGCGCCCGCGGCGGCCGCGATCGGCGCCGACGCCCGCCGGCGGGAGGCACCGGCCCCCGCGGTCGCCGGGGCCGCGCCCGGCGGGACGCCGCCGGCGTGATCCTCTACCCGGCGATCGACATCCTCGACGGGAGCGCCGTGCGCCTCGTACGCGGCGACTTCGACCAGAGCACCCGCTATGCGGCCGACCCGCTCGACGCCGCCCGAACCTGGCAGCGGGCCGGCGCCGAGCGACTCCACGTCGTCGACCTCGACGGCGCCCGCGCCGGCCGGCCGGTCAACCTCGAGCACGTCCGGCGGATCGCCGCCGAGACCGGTCTCCCGGTCCAGCTCGGCGGCGGCCTGCGCTCGCTGGCGGCGCTCGCGGCGGCCGCGGCGGCCGGGGCCGGGCGCCTCGTCCTCGGGACCGCCGCCTTCACCGGCCTGCTCGAGCCGGCGGTGGCCGCCCACGGCGACCGCCTGGTCGTCTCGGTCGACGTCCGCGGCGGCCGGGTGTCGACCTCCGGCTGGACGGAGACGACCGAGCTCGGGGCCGTTGAGGCGATCGCCGAGCTCGAGCGCCGCGGGGTCGCCAACTTCGTCTACACCGACGTCGACCGCGACGGCATGCTCGGCGGCCTCGACCTCGAGGAGATCGGGCGGGTGGCCGGCGCCGTCGCGGGCGAGCTCATCTACTCCGGCGGGATCGGCGAGCTCGCAGACCTCGCGGCGCTCGCCGCCCTCGGCGGGCACCGACTGGCCGGCGTGATCGTCGGCAAGGCGCTCTACGAGGGGCGCTTCACCATCGAGGAGGCGGTCCGGGCGTGCAGCTGAAGCGAGTCATCCCGTGCCTCGACGTCGACGCCGGCCGCGTCGTCAAGGGCACCAACTTCGTCGACATCCGCGACGCCGGCGACCCGGTCGAGCTGGCTGCCCGCTACGACCGCGAGGGGGCCGACGAGCTCGTCTTCCTCGACATCACCGCGACCCACGAGAAGCGCGACACGATCGTCGAGCTCGCCCGCCGGACGGCCGACGAGGTCTTCGTCCCGTTCACGATCGGCGGCGGGATCCGCACCGCCGGGGATGCCCAGGCCGTGCTCGACGCCGGCGCCGACAAGGTCGCGGTCAACTCGGCCGCCGTGGCCCGTCCCGAGCTGATCGGCGAGATGGCCGCGATCTTCGGCGCCCAGTGCGTCGTCCTCGCCATCGACGCGAAGGCCCGGCGGGCCGGCGGGTGGGAGGTGTTCGTCGCCGGCGGGCGCACCCCGACCGGGCGCGACGCCGTCGCCTGGGCGCGCGAGGGCGTCGAGCGGGGGGCGGGGGAGATCCTCCTGACGAGCATGGACCGCGACGGGACCACCGACGGCTACGACCTCGAGCTGACCCGGGCGGTCAGCGAGGCGGTCCGCGTCCCGGTGATCGCCTCGGGCGGGGCCGGCGAGCTCGAGCACCTGGTCGACGCGCTCGCCTGCGGCGCGTCCGCCGCCCTCTGCGCGTCGATCTTCCACTACGGGTCCCACACGATCGCCGAGGCCAAGGCCCACATCGCCGCCGCGGGGATCCCGGTGCGGATCGACTACTAGTGGACGAGCGCGGTCGGACGGTGCTCGACGCGTTGGGCGGCGTGCCCGCCGGAGCCGAGCTGTTGGTGGCCTCGTTCGGCCTCGGCGGCGTCCACCTCGTCGGCGGCGCCGTCCGCGACCTGCTCCGCGGCCGGACCCCGCGCGAGCTCGACGTCGTCGTCGAGGGCGACCCGGCCACGCTGGTCGAGCGCCTGGCGGGCGCCGCGGCGGCGGTGCGCCACGCACGCTTCGAGACTGCGACCGTCAGCACGGCGGGCGGCCGCGTCGACGTCGCGCGCTCGCGCCGCGAGCGCTACCCGACGCCGGCGGCGCTCCCCGAGGTCGAGCCCGCCCCCCTCGCGGAGGACCTCCGGCGACGCGACTTCACGGTCAACGCGATCGCCGTCTCGCTGGAGGATGGCGCGCTCCGCGCCGCGCCGGACGCGCTCGAGGATCTCGCCGCCGGGCGGCTGCGCGTCCTCCACGACGCGAGCTTCCGAGACGACCCGACACGCCTGCTGCGCCTGGCGCGCTACCGGGCGCGGCTCGGCTTCGAGGTCGAGCCCCACACCGCGGAGCTGGCCGCCGCCGCCTCGCTCGCGGGCGTCAGCGGCGCGCGGATCGGCGCCGAGCTCCGCCTCGCGCTGCTCGAGCCCGACCCGCTCGCCGTGCTCGGAGCCGTCGATGGTCTGCCCGTCGTCATCGATGAGGGGCTGGCACGGCGGGCGACCCAGCTGCTCCCCGAAGACGCTCGCGTCGACCTGATGAACCTCGCAGTCGCGACCCGGGAACTGGGGACGGCGGACTGGCTCGAGTCGCTCGAGTTCACCGCGCGCGAGCGCGACATCGTCCTCGCGGTGTGGGACGCCGGGCGCCTGGCCGCGGCGATCGAGGGGGCCGGGCGGGCGTCGGACCTCCTGGCGCTCGCCCGCGCGCCGGTCGAGGCGGTCGCGGCGGCCGGGGCGCTCGGGCCGGAGGCGGGCGCGCGGCGCTGGCTCGATGAGCTCCGCCACGTCGGGCTCGAGATCGACGGGTCAGACCTGGTCGCCGCCGGCCTCGCCGGGCCGCAGATCGGCCGGCGCCTGCAGCGCACGCTCGCCCGCAAGCTCGACGGCGAGCTCGCCGGCGGCCGCGCGGCCGAGCTCGCGGACGCGTTGCGATGATCGCGCTCACGCTGGCCGGCGCGGCCGAGGTGCGCTTCACCGCGCGCGCTGACGGGGACCTCGGCTCGACGACCGCTGAGCTGGGCGACGCAGGCGTCGGCGTGGCTCGCGATCATGCCCGCCGCGCCACCGGTCTGCGGTCGATAACCGCCGGCTGCCAGGTGCACGGGTCCCGCGTGGCGACGCTCGCCGCCGCCGGGCGGCCCGGGTACCACGTCGGCGGCGAGGCGGACGGGCAGGCGACGGCGCTCCCCGGCGTCGGCGTCGCCGTCCACGTCGCCGACTGCCTGCCGATCGCGGTGGCCGGGGCCGGCGGGGTCGCCGTCCTCCACGCCGGCTGGCGGGGGCTCGCCGGCGGGGTGATCGCCGAGGGCGTCGCCGCGCTGCGGGGGCTCGGGGTGGCCGGCCGGCTCGAGGCGGCGATCGGTCCGGGGGCCGGCGGGTGCTGCTACGAGGTCGGCGAGGAGGTTCATGCCGCCTTCGCCGCCCACCCGGCGGCGCGGCGCGGGCGCTCGGTCGATCTCAGGGCGGTCGCCCGAGCCGAGCTCGAACGGGCCGGGGCGGCGCTGGTCGCCGACCTCGGGGTGTGCACGCTGTGCGCTCCCGAAGGCCTGCTCTTCTCCCATCGGCGCGACGGCGCGGGCACCGGGCGCCAGGCGGTCATCGCGTGGCTGCGCTGAACGCCGAGCGGGTGCGCGCCAACGTCGCCGAGGTGCGCGTGCGGATCGCCGCCGCCGCGGCGCGCGCCGGCCGCCGGCCCGAGAGCGTGGCGCTCCTGGCCGCGGTCAAGTACGTTGCCGCCGCCGATCTCGCGGTGCTCGCCGAGGCCGGGATCGAGCTGGTCGGGGAGAATCGCGCCCAGGCCCTCGTCGAGAAGGTCGACGCGGCCGGGGACCGGTTGCGCTGGCACTTCATCGGCCAGCTCCAGAGCCGCAAGGTCCGGCTCGTCGCGCCCCGGGTCGAGCTGATCCACTCGCTGGCCAGCGACTCGGCGCTGCGCGAGCTCGAGCGTCACGCCCGGCCCGGGCTCGCCGTTCTGATCGAGGTCAACGTGGCCGGCGAGGCCGGCAAGGCCGGCGTCGCCCCGGGCGAGCTCGACGCGATGATCGCCGCCTGCCCGGTCCCGGTCGCCGGGCTGATGACGATGCCGCCGGCCGGGGGCGACAGCCGGCGGTGGTTCGCCGCCCTGCGCGCGCTCGCCGCCGAGCGCGGCCTGGTCGAGCTCTCGATGGGCACCAGCCAGGACTTCGAGGTCGCCGTCGAGGAGGGCGCGACGATCGTGCGGATCGGCGCCCGGCTGTATGGGTAAAGTTCACTTGGTGCAGGGAATCCTGCGCCGGCAACGAAACTGAACTGAGCTGATGGCGCTACGAGACTCATGGCATCGCGCGCTCGTCTACTTCGGCCTGGCCGAGGATGCCCTCCACGACGAACACGATCGCATGCCGGTCCGCGAGCCCGCGCGCGAGCCCGAGGAGCGCTACGCCGAGGAGGAGCGCCCGAACGTCCGCCGGATGCCGGCCCGCCGGCGGCGCGACGAGTTCGATGACATATTCGCCGACGACGACGACGCCCGCGGCGGCCGGCAGACCGCCGTCCTCCGCTCGGTCCCCGGCGGCCGCGCCGCCAACGGCCGGGGCGGCGTCCGCGTCCACCTCGTCCTGCCCAAGTCGTTCAACGACGCCCAGCAGGTGGCCGACAAGTTCAAGGACAGCGTCCCGGTGATCCTCAACCTCCAGGGCGTCGACAACGATCTCGCCAAGCGGCTGATCGACTTCGCCAGCGGCCTGACCTACGCGCTCGATGGCGGGATGCAGCGAATCGCCGAAAAGGTCTTCATGCTCACCCCGCGCAACGTCGAGATCTCCGCTGAGGAGCGGGCCCGGCTGATCGAGAAGGGGTTCTTCAACCAGAGCTAGCCCGGCCGGCCGGGCAGGGACCCGGCGCTCGGCGGCGAAAACCTCGACGAGCGTGCGGCGGGGTCAACACCCACTTCTCGGAGGCGACGATGAGCCAGATTCAGCAGAGTAGGGACGCCGGGCATCCGGTGGAGAGGGGACGCACGCGGCTCAGCTCGGTGTCCCGGCGGGCGGTCGCCTACTTCGTCGACCCCGGCGCCGCGGCCGCCGAGCCCGGCGACGGCGACACCGCCGAGTTCGCCCCCGACGTACCGGCGCCCGCCGTCCCGACGATCGTCCTGCCGCTCACCCGCGCCGGCGGCTACGAGCGCGAGGCGGTCGACCGGCGGCTGGCCGAGCTCGAGCACGAGCTCGCCGCGGCCCGCGGCGCGGCCTCGACGCCGAGCGGCGTGGAGGCCGAGATCCAGTACCTCGGCGAGGAGACGGCGGAGATCCTCCGCCTGGCCCACCAGAAGGCCGAGGCCTTGGTGGCGCGAGCCGGCGAGGAGGCGGCGGCGCTCCGGGCCTCAGCCCGGGCCGACGCCGAGTCGGTCACCGCGGCGGCCGAGCGGCGCCTGCGCGAGCTCGACACCGAGACCGACCTGATCTGGGCCGAGCGAGCCCGGCTGACCGACGACACGCTCCGCCTCGCCGAGGCGCTCCGGCAGATCGCCGAGAGCGCGGTCGAGCGCTTCCCGGCTGCCGCCGACGAGCCGCCGGCGGTGGTGGCCGTGTCGGCTGTACCGGCCCTGTCGGCCGCATCGGCCGTGTCGGGGGCGCCCGAGCCCCTTCAGTAGAAGCCCGGTCGCCGGCGGACGCCGGCGCCGCCGAGGTGATCGCTCGGGCGCAGCTGGTCGATCGGCCCGACGCAGCCCGAGATCCGGGGTGGCAGGCCGACGAGGCCGGCGGAGGCCACCCGAGAGCCCTGCCAGCAGCGCCCCGAGACGGTGACGGCGTAGACGATCCCGGTGACACTGGCGTCGCTCGGCATCACCTGGCACGTCCAGTCGTGGGCGGAGCCCGCCCGGCAGGAGGCGAAGTAGCTCGGGCCGACCCTGGCGGCCACCGAGTGGCTGAGCGATGCCCGCGAGACGCGGTCGCCGACGGTGAGGTAGAGGCCGACGAGCAAGGCGGTGAGGACGAGGACGACCGCGATCAGGCGCGTGCGCCGCCGCATCGCCGCTAACGCGCCGGCGTGGGCGCCGACCCGGGCCCGGGCGCCGTCGGGCCGGGCCGGGCCACGCGCAAGGCCAGCGGCGCCCCGAGCAGCGACACCGCGGCCATGGCCAGGAACGCCGCCAGCTGGTGATGAACGAGGAGCTGGACGATGCCGGCTACCACGAGGCCGCCGAGGTTGCCGGCCATCCAGACGGTAGCCCCGGCGGCCCCGGCGGCGGCCCCGGCGAGCTCCTCGGCCGCCGCGAGGACGATCGGCAGGGCGGGGAGGAGGAGCGCGCCCATGACGACCAGGGCGGCCGCCCGCAGGCCGAGCCAGGGCACGACGCCGAGCGCGGCGCACCCGAGCGCGCTCGCCGCCACCGCGGCGCCCATGTAGGTCCGCTCGAGGCGCCGGCGCGACACGGCCCGGGGCAGGGCCGCGCAGCCGGCGACCCCGGCCAGGATCATCGCCACCAGCAGCGCGCCGGCGGTGGTGTCGGAGACCCCGTCGGGACGGAGCAGGGCCTGAAGCCAGGTGGCCAGGGCGACGAACACCCCGAAGCCGAGGAAGACCAGGCCGCAGAGCGTGCGCATCTGCGGGAGCGCCCAGAGCGCCCGGACGGTGGCGAGGCGGCCGACGACCTCGCCGTCGAAGCTCGCCGCCCCGGCCTGCGGCGCGGGAGCCCGCAGGAGCGCAGCCAGGGCGAGCGCCGCCGCGACGGCCAGTCCGGCTTCGACGGCCAGGAGCCGCTCGAGGTGGCCGGGCGCCCCGAGCGTCGGGCCGAGCACGAGCGCGGCGAGCATCCCGACGAAGCTCCCGGCCGAGCCGATCGCGATCGCGGTGGGGCGCGAGGGGACCGTGACGTACGCGCCTGCGAGCTTGCCGACCGCGCTCAGGACGACCGGCTGGGCCAGCGCGACGGCGACCTGGCCGGCCATCGCCCAGCCGAAGCTCAGTCCCCCGAGGCGGATCAGGCCGCCCGCGGCGACGAGCAGGGCGCCGGCGGCGAGCGCCGGCCGAAACCAGCGGTCGAGCAGCATCCCGGCGGGGATGGCGAGGACGACGTAGAGCAGCGGGAAGATCTCAGACAGCCAGCCGATCGCTCCCTCTGAGACGCCGTAGCGGTGCGCGGTGTCGGTGGTGATCGCCGCGTAGGTCAGCCAGAGCATCTGTGTCGCGGCGGCCACGAGGGCGTAGGCGACGATCACCCCCCAGCCGTTTCGGCGGGACGCTGCGGCGGGCGGCCTCGGGTCGGCGGGGGTGGCGGTGGTGCGCGCGGTCGCGGCCACGCTACCGGTCCGCCCGGCCCGGGCCCGGGCCCGGCCCCGGGCTCGGGCTTGCGCCGCTCCGCCCGGCCACCGGCGTCCGCTGCTTGACGACCTGCTTGAAGGCGTCCTCGATCACCTTGAGGCGAAGCCGGCGCGGGCCGGCGAGGAGGTTGAAGACGAGCCGCATGTGGGGGCGGTCGATGATCACCACCGCCCGGCGCCCCTCGGCCGCCCGGGCGATCGCCGCGGCCACGCTCGTCGGCTCCATCGCCTTGTCGTAGCCGGTGCCGCCGGTCGGTCCCCACTCGTGCTCCTCGCGGAGCTGGTCGGTCTTCACGTCGCCCGGGCACACCGCGCAGGCGCGGACGCCGCTCCCGGCGAGCTCGTGGTGGAGGACCTCGGCCAGGGCGACGAGGGCCCACTTGCTCATGCAGTAGGAGGCATACGACGGTCCGCCGAGCAGCCCGAGCTCGGAGGAGACGAGCACGATCCGGCCGTAGCCGCGGGCCCGCATCCCCGGGAGCACGGCCTGCGAGAGCCAGAGCCCGGCACCGGCGTGGAGCCGGTAGCCGCGCTCGAAGTCGCGCGGCGAGACGTCCTCGACGAAGTCGCGGCTGAGCGTCCCGGCGCAGCTGACGAGGACGTCGATCGGTCCGAGCGCGGCTTCGACCTCGGCGGCGGCCCGGGCGCACTCGGCCGGGTCGGTCAGGTCGGCGGCGACGGCGTGGGAGCTGCCCTCGGGCAGCGTGGCCGCCGCCCGGGCCAGCCCTTCCGCCCCGCTGGAGACGAGGCCGACCTGGGCCCCGAGCTTGGCGAAGTGCTGCGCGGTGGCCAGCCCGATTCCCCGCGAGGCCCCGGTGACGAGCACGGTCTTCCCGTCGAACTCCGATCCCGGCACGGCATCCTCCAAGTTTCGATCAGCGAGCGTGGCCCGCGGCGCGGCCGCGCGTGCGACCCCGACTCCGACCCGACTCCGGGCAGACTAAACGCCCAGCCGGGCGGTCGCCTCGATCTCGACCAGCAGGCCGGGCGCGTGGAGCTCCGCCACGCCGTAGACGCCGCTCGCCGGGCCGACCGCGCCGAGGACCTCGCGGTGGGCGCGTCCGACCGCCTCACCGTTGGCGGTGACGTCGACGACGAAGATCCGGGTGCGCACGACGTCGCCGGCGCCGCCGCCGAGCGCCTCGACGCAGGCCAGGACCTCGGCGAGCGCGGCCCGTGTCTGCTCGTAGGCGCTCTCCCCGGGAGCCGACGTCCCGCTCACCTCGATCACCCCGTCGCGCCGGCAGGCCCGGCTCATGCCGCCCTGCTCCTGCCATGGGTTGCCGGCGGGTACGCGCTGCACGCTTTCATCCTAAGTCCCCGGGCGCCGCCGGACGGGGAGGGCAGACAAGTTAGGCTAGACCGACCATGGCGATCGGCTTCATCGGCTCCGGAAACATGGCCCGCGCGCTCGCGCGGGGGCTCGGCGAGCCCGTCCTGGCCACCGACGCCGGATCGGGTCGCGCCGCGGCGCTGGTCGCCGAGCTCGGAGGGGAGGCGCCGGCCTCCAACGCCGAGCTCGCCGAGCTCGCCGAGCTGATCGTCCTCTCCCACAAGCCCGCCCAGCTCGAGGCGGTCGCCGCCGAGCTGGCGCCGTTTCGCGGCCGGGTCATCTCCCTGCTCGCGGCGGTCGGGCTCGAGCGGTTGCGGGCGGCCTATCCCGAGGCTGCTGTGGTCCGGGCGATGCCGAACACCGCGGTCGAGGTCCGCGAGGGGGTCACCTGCCTGTGCACGGCCGACGCCGGCGACCTCGGCCCGACCGCCCACGAGCTCTTCTCCCGCGTCGGCCTGGCCGTCGAGCTGCCCGAGCGCCTGATCGAGGTGGCGACCGCGGTGAGCGGGGTCGCTCCGGCCTACGTCGCCCTTATCGCCGAGGCGTGGATCGACGCGGCCGTCCGCCACGGGCTGCCGGCCGCCCGCGCGGCCGAGCTGGTCGGCGCCTCGCTGAGCGGGTCGGCGACGCTGCTGCGCGCCGGGGGCATGGACACGCTCGCCGTCCGCCGGGCCGTCACCTCCCCGGCCGGCCTCACCTCGCGCGGGCTGGCGGCGCTCGAGCAGGCCGGGCTGCGCGCGGCCTTCGCCAGCGCGACCGACGAGGTCCTCCGATGACCGCCCCCCTGCTCACCGTGCGGACCGACATCGCCAGTTACCTCAACGCGCTGATCTGGGTCTACACGCTCGTCATCTTCGCCTACATCGTCTCGACCTGGGTCTTCGCGATGGGCGTGCGGATGCCGTACTCGCGCACGAGCGACGCCGTGCTCGGCTTCCTGCGCGACGTCAGCGAGCCCTACCTGCGCATCTTCCGGCGGATCATCCCCTCCTTCGGGGGATTCGACCTCAGCCCGATCCTCGCGATCCTCGTGCTCCGGATCGGCGGCGGCATCGTCGTAAGCCTGATCCACGGCTGACGGTGGGCGGCGCGCGCGGCGCATGGCTGCGGGCCGGGGGCGTGCTCGCCGGCGTCGTCGGCCTCGACCAGCTGACCAAGCACCTGATCGAGGCGTCGATCGGCCCGGCCGAGCACCGGGTGCTCCTGCCCGGCCTCCAGCTCGTCCACGCCGTCAACAACGGCGTGGCGTTCAGCGTCAAGGCCGGCGGGCCGCGGATCGTCGTCGTGGTGATCGTCGCGGCGATCGCGGCGATCGTCGCCTACTTCGTCACCCACGTCGACCGGCCGCTGCTCTGGCTGCCGGCCGGCCTGATGGTCGGCGGAGCGCTCGGCAACCTCGTCGACCGGGTCCGCAGCGGTGCGGTCACCGACTTCATCAAGCTGCCCTACTGGCCGGCGTTCAACGTCGCCGACATGTCGATCACCTTCGGGGTGATCGCCCTTCTCCTCGTGCTCCGGGATGACGGAAGTTCGCGTACCGGCTGAGGCCGCAGGCGTTCGCCTCGACACCTTCCTCGGCTCCCGCGTCGGGTCGCGCGCGCAGGCGCAGCGGCTTCTCGAGGAGGGCCGCGTGCGGGTCGACGGCCGCCAGGTCCCCAAGCGCCACGCGCTCGCCGCCGGCGAGACGATCGTCGTCGACGCTCCGGACGGGCTTTCCACCGGGGCGGACCGGGGCCCGGGCGACGCCGCCGGCGCGGCCGGCGAGGCTCCTTACCGGGTCGCCTTCGAGGACGACGACCTGCTCGTCGTCGAGAAGCCCGCCGGCGTCGTCGTCCATCCGGCCCGCGGGCACCGCCAGAGCACGCTGTCCCAGGCGCTGGCCGCGCGGGGCGCCGCCGGCGGCGACCCGTGGCGGGCGGGCATCGTCCACCGCCTGGACAAGGACACCTCGGGGCTGCTCGTCGTGGCCAAGCACGCCGAGAGCCATCGCCGGCTCAAGGCGGCGCTGGCCGGCCGGCTGATCACGCGCGAGTACCTGGTCCTCGTCGACGGCCGTCCCCCGGCGCGGACGGGGACGATCGACGCGCCGCTCGGGCGCGACCGGCGGGTGAGGACGCGCATCTCGACCGACACCGACGACCCGCGCGAGGCGCGCACCCACTTCGAGCTCGAGCGGGCGCTCCCGGCGACGACGCTTCTGCGGGCGCGCCTGGAGACCGGGCGCACCCACCAGATCCGCGCCCACTTCCTGGCCATCGACCATCCGGTGTGCGGTGACCCCGAGTACGGCCGGGCCGGGGCGTTCGGCCTCGAGCGGCAGTTCCTCCACGCTGCGCGGCTGACCTTCGGCCACCCGTTCACGGACGCCCTGGTCGACATCGAGGCGCCGCTGCCCGCAGACCTCGACGCGGCGTTGAAACGCGCGGAAAGCGGGTAGCCCGGTGAGGCGGACGCCGCCCGTCGGCGCTCCGGCAGAAGGGATGGCGGGCCGGACCGCCGGAGGTAGGGGAAGGGCGGACCGGCCCGCGCATCCGTTCAAACGACGGACCGGCGCAAAACTTGCGTATCCTCCGGTGGCAATTCCAATTCGATCCGCTCCGATAGCGGGTCGCGGCCCTGCCCGGGTCCCCTGAGCCCGGGTCCGCGACTCCCGCCCGGGCGGACGGCAAAACAGACCAATCAAGGGAGCAGTACGTGGCTCAAGTCGGAATCAAAGAGCTTCTGGAGGCCGGTGTCCATTTCGGCCACCAGACCCGCCGCTGGAACCCGAAGATGCGCCGCTTCATCTTCGGCGAGCGCGGCGGCATCTACATCATCGACCTGCTCAAGGCGCAGAAGCTCCTCGACGAGGCGCAGCAGTTCGCCGGCGAGGTCGCCCACCGCGGGGGCACCGTCCTCTTCGTGGGCACCAAGAAGCAGGCGCGTGACGCGATCAAGGAGGTTGCCGAGAGCGCCGGCATGCCCTTCGTCAACCATCGCTGGCTCGGTGGCCTGCTCACCAACTTCCAGACGATCAGCCAGCGGATCAAGCGCCTCCACGACCTCGAGCGCTACGAGGCCGAGGGGCAGCTCGCGCTCCTGCCGACCCGCGAGCGCCTGTCCGCGCTGGCCGACCTCGCCAAGCTCCGGGCCAATCTCGGCGGCGTGAAGAACATGAAGGGCGTGCCGAGCGCGATCTTCATCGTCGACCTCAAGACCGAGGCGATCGCCGTGGCCGAGGCCCAGCGGCTGCGCATCCCGATCATCGGCCTGGTCGACACCAACTGCGATCCCGACGGGATCGACTACGTGATCCCCGGCAACGACGACGCGATCCGCTCGTGCGCGGCGATCACCCGGGCGATCGGCGACGTCGTCGCCCAGGGCTCGCGCATCTACCGCGAGGAGCAGGAGCGCGTCCGCCTCGAAGCCGAGGAGCGGGCCCGCCGTGAGGCCGAGGAGCGCGCCCGCCGCGAGGCCGAGGCCCAGGCTCGCCGCGAGGCCGAGGAGCAGGCGGCGCGCGACGCCGTCGCCCAGGCCGCGGCCGCCGAGCAGGCGGCCCAGGCCGCGGTTGCGGCCAAGGCCGCGGCCGCCGAGGCCGCCGCGGCCACCGTCCGCGCCGGTGCGGCCGCGCGGGGAGCGGCCGCCGCCGCGGCGGCCAAGGCCGCCCAGCGGGCCGCCGAGCAGGCGACGGAGCCCGCGCCCGCCGAGGGCCCGGCCGGGCCGGCGGCGAGCACCCCCGCTCCCGAGCCGCCGGCGTCGGCGCCGCCCGCGCCGCCCGCCGAGGCGCCCGCCGCCGAGCCGGCAGCCCCGGCCGTCGAGGCGCCGCCCGCGGCGCCCGCTGAGCCGGTGGCCGATCCGGCGGCGCCTCCCGCGCCGGCCGCCGCCGAGCCGGCCGCGGATGGGCCGGCCGCCCCCGAGCCGACCGCCGCCGCCGAGCCGGCCGCTGATGCGCCGCCGGCCGGGCCGACCGCCGATTCGGGCGCGCCGACCGCGCCCGCCGAGGACGAGGCGGTCGCCGTGCCGGCGGCGAGCGCCGGCGCGGGGAGCGGACAATGACCGTCGCGATCAAGGCCGCAGACGTCAAGGCGCTGCGCGATCGGACGGGCGCCGGAATGATGGATTGCAAGAAGGCGCTGACCGAGTCGGAGGGGGACATCGAGCGGGCGATCGAGATCCTCCGCATCAAGCAGGGCAAGCGGATCCAGGACCGGGGCGAGCGGACGGCGTCGGAGGGAACCGTGCAGGCCTACATCCACCCGCCGGGCAAGGTCGGTGTGCTCGTCGAGGTCGACTGCGAGACCGACTTCGTGGCCCGCAACGACGACTTCGTCGCCTTCGCGCGGGACATCGCCCTCCACGTCGCCGCGGCGGCGCCGCTCTACCTCAGCGAGGAGGACGTGCCCGAGGAGGCCAGGGCGGCCGAGCTGCGGGTCTTCGAGGCCGAGGCGGCCGACAAGCCCGAAAACGTCCGCGAGCGGATCGCGGCCGGCAAGCTCGCCAAGTGGTACGAGGGCGTGGTTCTCCTCAACCAGCCGCACGTCAACGGCGACAAGCACGACGGCAAGACGATCCGCGAGCTCCAGGTCGAGATCGCCGCCAAGACGGGCGAGAACGTGGTCATCCGGCGCTTCCAGAGGTTCGCCGTCGGCGGCTGACGGGTTGGCTAGGGAGCGTCCTCGGCTCCGCTCGCAATCGAGCGGAATCTCGAAGGCGCCCCTGGCCGTCCAGGCGCGGCGGGCGCCACCGGGATCGACAACCTCGCGCTCCGGTCGCGCCCGGCGAGCTGGAGGGCTTGCGGCTCCCGGCGGCCGCCTCCGGCTCGGCCGCTCACCGATGTCGGGGTGGTCGCCGTTGCATCTCAGGTGGCTGCCGATGACGCGACGCTTCCCGGCGATGATGGCGACGTTTGGCGCATGCCGCCACCGGTCCAACGAATAGCATGGCGCTCTGTGGGCGGCCCGGTCTTCAAGCGCGTTCTGCTGAAGCTCTCCGGGGAGGCGTTGATGGGTCGGCTTGACTACGGGGTCGACCCGAACCGGATCCGCGCCATCGCCCGGGAGGTCAAGGCGGTCGTCGACAGCGGGGTCGAGCTGGCCATCGTCGTCGGAGCCGGGAACATCTACCGGGGGATGCGGGGCGCGGCGGCCGGAATGGACCGCGCCACGGCCGACTACATGGGCATGCTGGCCACCGTGCTCAACGCGCTCGCCCTCCAGGACGCGTGCGAGACCCAGGGCGTCCACACGCGGGTGCAGTCGGCGATCACCGTGCAGGAGGTCGCCGAGCCCTACATCCGCCGGCGGGCGATGCGCCACCTCGAGAAGAAGCGGGTCGTGATCTTCGCCGCCGGCACGGGAAACCCGTTCTTCACGACCGATACGGCGGCGGCGCTGCGGGCCTCGGAGATCCACGCCGAGGCGATCCTGATGGGCAAGAACGGGGTCGACGGCGTGTTCAGCGCCGACCCGGCGCTCCACGCCGACGCGACGTTCATCCCCGAGATCACCCACATGGACGCCGTCCAGCAACGGTTGGGCGTGATGGACGCGACGGCGCTTACCCTGTGCATGGAGAGCGCCCTGCCGCTCTACGTCTTCAACATGGACGACGAGCGCAACATCTCGCGGATACTGTCTGGGGAAAGGGTCGGAACGCTGGTGGCGACCACATGATCGAAGACCTTCTGGAGGACGCGGGCGAGCGGATGTCGAAGTCCGTCGAGGCCACCAACCACGAGCTCGCCACCGTGCGCACCGGCCGGGCCAGCCCGGCGCTGCTCGACCGCGTGGTCGTCGACTACTACGGGGCGGCTACGCCGCTGCGCCAGCTCGCGACGATCTCTGCCCCGGAGCCGCGGATGCTGACCGTCCAGCCCTACGACAAGACGTCGATGAAGCTGATCGAGAAGGCGATCAGCAACTCCGATCTCGGGCTCAACCCGTCCAACGACGGCAACACGATGCGGCTGATCATCCCCGAGCTCAACGAGGAGCGGCGGCGGGAGCTCGTCAAGGTCGCCCGGCACATCGCCGAGGAGGGGCGGATCGCGATCCGCAACGTCCGCCGCGACGTCAAGCACGACCTGCGCGAGCTCAAGGACGCGGGGGAGACCGGCGAGGACGACGAGCGGCGGGCCGAGACCGAGCTCCAGAAGCTGACCGACGCGCGCATCGCCGACCTGGACGCGCTGCTGAAGATCAAGGAAGAAGAGATCCTCGAGGTCTGATGAGCGACGGCCCTCGGTACGTCGCGATCATCACCGACGGGAACGGACGCTGGGCCAAGCGCCAGGGAGTCTCGGTCGCCGCCGGACACCAGGCCGGTGCCGATGTCGTCAAGGCGCGCCTGCGCGACGCGGTCGAGCTCGGCGTACGCGAGCTCACCGTCTACTCCTTCTCGACCGAGAACTGGTCGCGCCCGCGCCGGGAGGTCCGGGCGCTGATGCGGATGTTCAGCGAGCGCATCGTCCGGGAGACACCCGAGCTCCACGCCGAGGGCGTGCGGATCCGCTTCACCGGTCGCGCCGAAGGCGTCGACGGGAAGCTGATCGAGCAGATGGAGTGGGCCGAGTCGCTGACCGATGCCAACGATCGGATCACCCTCTTCGTCGCCTTCAACTACGGCGGTCGAGCCGAGATCGTCGACGCCGCCCGGCGCTTCGACGGCGGCGACGAGGAGGACTTCCGGGCGCTCCTCTACGCGCCGGAGATGCACGATCCCGACCTGGTCATCCGGACCAGCGGGGAGCAGCGTCTGTCGAATTTCCTGCTCTGGCAGTCGGCCTATTCGGAGCTCGTCTTCCGCGACGAGCTCTGGCCCGACTTCACCCGCGAGGCGCTCGAACAGTCGCTGGCCGAGTTCACCGGACGGCGCCGGCGCTTCGGCGGGCGCACCCGCTCGTGACGAGCCCCGACCGCAACCGCCGGTCCGGCGCGGGCGTCCGGTAGATGGCCGGCGAGGACGACTCGCCTCGGTCCGGCCGCCCGACGCGGGGCCGGCGCGGCGGCGGCGGCCGCGGACGCCGGCCGCCGGCCGCGCGGGATTCGCGCGCCCGGGAGGGCGGGCCGCGCCGGCGCAAGAAGCGCTCGGACCTGACCGGGCGGATCATCGTCGCCGTCCCGGCGCTCTTCGTCACCCTGTTCGTCGTCGCCCGCGGCGGCCTCATCTTCACCCTCGCCCTGATTGCCCTCGGCTGGGTGTGCCTCGACGAGCTCTACCGGATCCTCGGGCGAACCCAGCCGATCCGGCTCGCCGGCTTCCTCGGTCTGATCGGCGTCCTCCTGGCCGCCCAGTACGGCAACCCGCTGGAAATCCTCCTCGTCCTGATGGCGCTCGTCCCGTTCGCCTTCGCCCTGGCGGTCCTCGCGCCCCGCGGCGGGACGATCGGGATCGCCACCATGATGCTCGGCGTCTGGTGGATCGGCCTCGCCCTGGCCCACGCCGTCCTGCTGCGCAAGCTTCCCCACGGAAACGGGGTGGTGATCGACGTGCTGGTCGGGACCTTCGTCGGCGACACCGCCGCCTACCTCGGCGGGCGGGCCTTCGGCCGGCGCCCGCTGGCGCCGCGGATCTCGCCCAACAAGACGGTCGAGGGATTCGTCATCGGCATGGTGATGGCCGTGGCCGGCGTCCTCTTCGCGAGCTTCTACCAGGACTGGATGCACAAGGGCAACGCGGTCCTGCTCGGGGTGGCCGTCGCCTTGGCCGCGCCGGCCGGGGACCTCTTCGAGTCGTTCATCAAGCGCGAGGCCGGCGCCAAGGACACGGGCACGATCTTCGGACCCCACGGCGGTGCCCTCGACCGTCTCGACGCGGTGCTGTTCGCGGCGGTGGCCGGCTACTACGTCTGGCATGCGATGGTCTGAGCGAGACGGGTGGGGACTCGTCGGGCCGCGTTTGTGCCGGCGGTAGGATCGACGGGTGAGCAGCCCTCCTCGATCCATCGTCCTGGCGCCGCTCCTGTTGCTGGCCTGCGGTGGCTCCTCTGCCGCCGGCGCCCGCCTCGACTCGGGCGTCTCCGGGCGCGTCCTCATCGGCCCGACCTGTCCGGTCGTCCACGCGGGGAAGAGCTGCGAGCGCGGCTACCGGGCGACGATCGCGGTCTACACCGCGACCGGTCACCATCTGGTCAGGACCTTCCGCTCCGGCTCGACGGGCAGGTTCCGGGCGCGCGTCGCCCCCGGGCGCTATGTCCTCGAGGGCACGACGACCGGCCTCCCGCGCAGCCAGGCGCCGATCGCGGTCACCGTCAAGCGCCACCGCTTTGCGAAGCTGACGTTCCGCTTCGACACCGGCATCCGCTGATTGGGCCCCCCGCCCGGGGGCCTACGATGGCGCGTATGCGCTACCTCATCGACGGGATGAACGTGATCGGGACGCGGCCCGACGCCTGGTGGCGAGACCGCCACGAGGCGATGGTCCGTCTCGTCGACCTGCTCGAGCGGTGGGCGGCCGCCGGCGGGGACGAGGTGACGGTTGTCTTCGAGCAGCCGCCGCGGCCGCCGATTCGCTCGACCGTGATCGTCGTCGCCCATGCCCCGCGGGGGCGGGCGAACTCGGCCGACGACGAGATCGTCAGGCGCCTGGCCGCCGACCCGGCGCCGGGCGAGGTCCGCGTCGTGACCTCCGACCGCTGGCTCGCCGATCGCTCGCGCCACGCGGGCGCGACGGTCGAGCCGGCCTCGACCTTTCGCACCTCGCTAGAGGCCTGAGTAGCGGCGTGCTCCTCCGCGGCTAGGCTTCCGGGCGGTGTGCATGCGAACTCTCGCGCGGCGCCTCTTCCCCGGGGCGACCATCCGCATGCTCGTCCGGCGCCTATTTGCGAGAGCAATCATGGGGACCCCCAACTTGTCCGGCAAGTTCTTTCCGTTCCCACGAAGCGGGAACGGGCAGGAGGTCGTGGTTCGCCCGTCTGGGTCCACCGCGGTCTCCGCCGACGGCCTGCCGGTCCCGCCGCCCGCACTGCTCCAGGGGTACCACGCTGCGGACTACATCGACACCGGCCAGCGAGACGTGGACGCGATGCTCGCCGCGCTGGCGCGCAACGGCGCAGTCAGCCAGGAACTCGGCGTCATCCTGGAAGTGGGCAGCGGATCAGCGCGGATGCTGCGGGCGTTGCCCCGCGACCGGGATCTGTGGGGTGTAGATATAAGCGCTGAGCACGTTAGCTGGTGCCAGGAAAACCTGGGGCCCACGATGCGTTTCGCGACGATTTCCACCCACCCGCACCTACCTTTCGAGGATCGGGCGATCGATCTCGTGTACGCAGGATCCGTGTTCACCCACATCGCCGAGATGGCCGATGCGTGGCTTCTGGAGATGCTTCGCGTCCTCAAGCCGGGCGGCTGGCTCTGGGTCACCGTGCATGATGAACACACGATTGCGCAACTTGCCGACGAGTACACGAGCCACCCGCACCAACGCGTGTTTGCCGATCGTGTCGGGCGCTTTGCCAGGCGTCGGCTTCTGGGTTCGCGCTGGAATGCGGCCTGGTTTGCAAACGATCCGCAGTCCCAGGTGTTCTATGACAGTGCCCATCTGCGTCGGCGGTGGGGAGCTTTCGCCGAGGTCGTATCGATGACGCCTGGCGGATACGGGTACCAGACCGGGATGCTGCTGCGCAAGTCCGTGTCGCAGATTGAAGGCGGCCGCACTGGCGAGGGGTCGTCGTGATGAGGGTCGGAGCCTCCCTGGCGCGACTCGGGCGGCAAGGTCGGGCTCGGGCGGACTGTTGTGGCAATTGCCTCGCGTGGCGCAGGACTTCGAGTGGGTCGGGGCTCAGGCGGCTAGGATCGGGCAGCCGCTGATGATCTCCCGCGAGCACGCCCAGAGGATCGTCGCCGCCGCTCAGGCCCATGCCGCTGGACTCGAGATCAGGGTGACTGTGGCCGTGGTCGACCATGGAGGTCTGCTGAAGGCGCTCGACCGGATGGATGGGGCTCCGCCGCTGAGCGCGCAGATCGCCGAGGCGAAGGCCCAAGGTGCCGCCGTCTGGCACCGCGATGGGCACGCTCTCGCCGAGCTCGTGAACGACCGTCCGGGATTCGTCGCCGCGGTGAGCCAGATGACGCGGCTGCCGCTGATCGCCGGAGCGGGCTCGATCGTGATCCGCGATGCCGAGGGGAGAGTCATCGGCGCCGTCGGCGTCAGCGGCGGCCAGCCCGACGAAGACCGTGCGTGCTGCGAGGCCGGGATCGGCGCACTCGGCTGGTGAGCGTGGGCGAACCGGGCACCACGCAGGCCTCCGGGTGCTCAGTCCTCAGCGCAAAGCGCCCGCTTCGTCGCCGCGCTCAGGTCAGCCGGCGCGCAGGACGATCCGGTTGCCCGCGGGATCGACGGCGGTCAACCCGCTGTCGTCGCGCTCGACGGCGGCGGCGCCCAGACGGGCCCGCAGCGGATCCAGATCGCCGACGATCAGCTCGAAGTGCCGCATCCCGAGCGCGCCCGGCGGAGGCGGGGGCGCGCCGGGGCTGCTGGCGTGGTTGACGCCGATCTGGTGGTGGTAGCCGCCGGCGGCCAGCAGCGCCGAGCGCTCCCAGCGGGCCATGACATCGAGGCCGATCCGCGCCCGGTAGAAGTCCTCGGCGACCTGGGTGCTGGCCACCCGGAGGTTGACGTGCCCGATCACCGTGCCGACTTCGAGCTGCTCAGGCGGGAGGCTCCGGCCCGTGCCCGCGGCGAGCACCATGTAGAGGTCGAGCGGGTCAGTGAACATCTGCACGTGCCCGTCCTCGAGCGGCCACTCCTCGGGCGGCCGGTCGGCGTAGATCTCGATCCCGTTGCCGTCGGGGTCGTCGAGGTAGAGCGACTCGCAGACCGCGTGGTCGGCCGCCCCGGTCAGCGGCATCCGGGCGTGGACGATGCGCTGGAGCGAATGGGCGAGCTCGAGCCGCGAGGGGACGAGGATGGCCAGATGGAAGAGCCCGGTGCAGTCGACCGCCGGGGGGGCGTCGGGATCCTCGACGAGGATCACGAGATCGTCGTCGCCGGCACCGAGGGCGGCCATCCCGTCGTCGAAGCGGTGGATCCACAGGCCGAGCAGGCCGGCGTAGAAGCTCATCGCGCGGCGGAGGTTGGAGACCACGAGGGTGATCGCCCCGACGCGGACCTCCGAGCCGAGGCCGAGGCCGAGGCCGGCCGCGACGGGGACCGGCCCGCTCACCGGTCCGGCGATGTCGTGGCCGCGACGCGCATGCTCTCAGTAGCCTAGGGATTCGCCCGACCCACCGGGGTCCGGGCCAAATGGTTCCCAGGCAGAGCCTAGGCAGGCGCGGAAGGGCCTGCAAATCCGCGCCGCCGGCGACTGATCCAACGCTCGATTGCCGCCGTAGGTCGGTCATGGTGAGTGAGCCCCTGGCGGACGGCCACGGCCGGAAGATCGGCGACGTGCGGATCTCGGTCATCGACCGGTGCAACTTCCGCTGCCAGTACTGCATGCCCGCCGAGGGGCTGCCCTGGCTCGACCGGGCCGACCTGCTGAGCTTCGAGGAGATCGAGCGGATCGTCCGCATCATGGCTTCGATGGGCGTCCACGACGTCCGCCTCACCGGTGGCGAGCCCCTCGTCCGCCGGGGGCTGTCGCGCCTGGTCGGCATGCTCAAGGCGATCGACGACGTTCACGAGATCTCGCTGACCACCAACGGCTACCTGCTCGAGCGCCAGGCCGAGGGCCTGGTGAAGGCCGGGGTCGACCGCTTCAACGTCTCGGTCGACTCCCTCCAGCGCGACCGCTTCTTCGAGCAGACCCGGCGCGATTCGCTGCCCCAGGTCCTCCGCGGCCTCGAGAAGCTCGCGGGCTTCCCGGAGGCCCATCCGATCAAGGTCAACGCGGTCGGGATCCGTGGGTTCACCGAGCAGGAGATCCTCCCGTTCGCCCGCTTCGCCCGCGAGCAACCCTACGAGATCCGCTTCATCGAGTTCATGCCGCTCGACGGCGACCGCAACTGGAAGGCCGACCAGGTGCTGACCGGCCGGGAGATTCGCGACGCGATCCACGCCGTCTACCCGCTCGAGGCCGAGCCCCGCGAGCCGAGCGCGACCGCCCGCACGTACCGCTTCGCCGACGGCCGCGGCCGGGTCGGCTTCATCAACCCGGTCTCCGAACCCTTCTGCGCCGACTGCAACCGGATCCGGCTGACCGCCGACGGCAAGCTCCGGACCTGCCTCTTCTCGCTCAACGAGACCGACCTCCGTCACCCGATGCGCGAGGGTGCGACCGACGGCGAGCTCGCGCAGATCCTCCGCGACGCCGTCTGGCGCAAGGAGCTCAAGCACCACGTCGGGGAGGCCGGCTTCGTTCAGCCGGCCCGCTCGATGTCCGCCATCGGCGGATAGCCCGACCCGCCCACCCGCCGGACCGGCGGTCGCGCAGGGTCGCCGGCTCAGACCCGCGGTGGAGCCCGCCCGATCCGCCCGCCGGCGTCCTCGAGCCAGCGCGCGAGCTCGGACGGAGCCTCGACGGTGAAGTCGGCTTCGAGCAGCAGCACGGACGCCCCGAGCCAGGCCAGCGAGTCGCCGGACAGGCAGAGCCGGCACGTCCCGGCGTCGAGCGCCTCAACCGTCGGGTGGCCGAACCACCGGGCCCGGTCGCGCACGGTGGCCGCCGGCGACGCCACGACGACTGACGCCTCGTAGCGGACGGGCATGCTGCCGAGGCTCTCGCGGACGAAGGCGGCGGCGTCGCTCGCCGGGAGCGGCTTGGGGACGAACCGCGCGCCCGAGGTGCGCGGCGCGGTTAGCCGGTCGACGCGGAACGTGCGCCAGGCCCGCCGGTGCACGTCCCAGGCGACGAGGTACCAGCGCTGACCGAGCGAGACCAGGCGGTGCGGCTCGACCGAGCGGAGCGCAACGTCGCCGTCGCGGCGGCGGTATTCGAACTGGAGTCGCTCGTCGTCGCGGCAGGCCTGGGCGATCGTGATCAGCGTCTCCGCCTCGATCGTCGGCGGGCGCCGGTAGGTCAGGGGCACCGTGAAGGCGCCGACCGCGTGTACCCGGCGGCGCAGGCGGGCGGGGAGAACCTGCTCTAGCTTGGCCAAAGCCCGCAGCGATGCCTCCTCGACTCCGGCCACCGAGCCGCCGGTGGCGGTGCGCAGCCCGACGGCGATGGCGATCGCCTCGTCGTCGTCGAGCAGCAGCGGCGGAAGGGTGGCGCCCGCCTGGAGCTGGTAGCCGCCGGCGATCCCGCGGGCCGCCTGGACCGGATAGCCGAGCTCGCGGACCCGGTCGATGTCGCGCCGCAGCGTGCGCGGGCTCACCTCGAGCCGGCTGGCCAAGTCGGCTCCCGTCCAGAACCGATGAGTTTGCAGTAGCGAGAGGAGTCTGAGGATGCGAGAGGTCGGATCGGTCACGCCGATCAGGATGCTCTCAAATGCGGCCAGGATCTGGCCGTAATACCGATCAGGATGCCGCGACGAAGCAGCCAAGCGAGCCGAGGAGGTAGTGAGGTGTCTCTCGAGAACCAGGTCTACGATGCGCCCGGGCAAGGGCCGGCGCCCGAGGGCGAGGGCAGCACCCGCGCCGCGCCCCGGGCTCGGGTGGCCGGCTCGAGCGGCGAGCTGGCGATCGAGACGCGGGCGCTTCGGCGGAGCTTCAAGGGCGGCGTCGAGGCCGTCCGGGGCGTCGACCTCAGCGTCCAGCGGGGCGAGACCTTCGGCTTCCTCGGGCCCAACGGGGCGGGCAAGACGACGATGGTGCGGATGCTGTGCACCCTCCTGCCGCCGACGAGCGGGAGCGCGAGCGTCGCCGGTGTCGACGTGGTGGCCGATCCGGCGCAGGTGCGCCGGCGGATCGGCGTGGCCCTCCAGGAGATCGGGCTCGATCCGGTGCAGAGTGGACGGGAGCTGCTCGAGCTGCAGTGCGGGCTCTACGGGATCGGCGGGGCGAGGGCCCGGGCGCGGGCGGCCGAGCTGCTCGAGCTCGTCGGCCTGAGCGAGGCGGCCGAGCGGCGGACGAAGACGTACTCGGGCGGCATGAAGCGCCGGCTCGACCTGGCCAGCGCGCTCGTCCACTCGCCGGAGGTGCTGTTCCTCGACGAGCCGACGACCGGCCTGGACCCGTCGTCGCGGCGGACGATCTGGGAGGAGGTCCGCCGGATCAACGCCTCGGGGACGACGGTCTTCCTCACCACGCAATACCTCGAGGAGGCCGACCAGCTGTGCAACCGGCTGGCCATCATCGACGCGGGCGCCATCGTCGCCCAGGGCACGCCGGAGGAGCTCAAGGCCGAGATGGGCCACGACGTGGTCAGGCTGGTGCTCGACGGGGCCGACGCCGCGGCCGCCGAGCGGGCGGTCGGCGAGCTGCCGGGACTCGAGCGCGTCGTGGCCGAGCCGGATGCCCTGGCGCTCTACGTCGAGAACGGAGCCGGTCAGGTCGCCGAGATCGTGCGGCTCCTGGAAGGCCGAAGGATCCGGGTGGGGGCGATCAACGTGTCGCGCCCGACCCTTGACGACGTGTTTCTGCAGGCAACCGGACGGCGCCTCGAGGGCGCCGCCCCGAAGGAGGAGTCCGCATGAGTGAGCTGCTGCTGCTGGCCCGGCGGTCGGTGCGCGAGATCGCGCGCTACCCCGAGGCCACGATCCCCGCGCTGTTCATCCCGCTGTTCTTCCTGGCCGTGAACGTCGGGCAGGTTTCGAAGACCTTTCCGTCGACGACGCCGTTCCTGCGCGGTCAGGGCTACGTCGCTTTCCAGATGCCGGTCTCACTGATGTTCGCGGTGGCGACGGCGAGCTCCGGGCTCGCCCTGGTGACCGAGATCGACCTCGGCTACTTCGACAAGCTGCTGGCCGCCCCGATCCGGCGCTCGTCGATCATCTTCGGCCGCCTCGCCGCCGATCTCGTGCGCGGCACCCTCGGGGCGGCGGTCGTCCTGCTCGCGGCGCTCGCCTTCGGAGCGCACATGCAGAGCGGCATCCCGGGCGCCGTGGTGCTCGTCCTGCTGTCAGCGCTCTTCGGCGTCGGCTACGCCGGCTTCGCGATCCTCATCGCGCTGCGCACGCGCAACGTGCAGGCGACGAACACGAGCTTCCTCCTCTTCTTCCCCCTGCTCTTCCTCACGCCCAACTTCGTCCCCTTCGATCGCCTCACCCCGCTGATGGAGACGCTCGCCCGGGCCAACCCGGTGAGCTACGTGATCGACGGGCTGCGCTCGCTGGTCATCGAGGGCTGGAACTGGCACAAGCTCGGATACTGCGCGGCGGTGATCATCGGGATGACTGCGATCCTCACCACGCTGTCGCTGCGGGCGATCGCCAACTACGACCGCTGAGGCTCAGGCGGTGCTCACGCCGTCGGCCGCCTCGAGGCCGAAGCGCTCGATCGAGGCGGCCCGCATCTTGTACTTCTGGACCTTGCCGGTCACCGTCATCGGGAACTCGGCGACGATCACGACGTAGCGCGGGACCTTGTGGTGGGCGATCCGCCCCCGGCAGAACTCGCGGACCGCCTCCTCCTCGAGGCTCGCCCCCTCGCGCGGGCGCACCCAGGCGCACAGCTCCTCGCCGTGGCGCTCGTCGGGGACGCCGACGACCTGGACGTCGGCGATGTCCGGGTGCTGGTAGAGGAACTCCTCGATCTCCCGGGGGTAGAGGTTCTCGCCGCCCCGGATCACCATGTCCTTGATCCGCCCGACGATGTTGCAGTAGCCGGCGTCGTCCATCCGGGCCAGATCGCCGGTGTGCATCCAGCCGGCGCGGTCGATCGCCTCGGCGGTGCGCTCGGGCTCCTCCCAGTAGCCCTGCATGACGCTGTAGCCGCGCGTGCAGAGCTCACCGGTCGCGCCGCGGTCCACCGTGAGCCCGGTCTCGGGGTCGATGATCTTCACCTCGACGTGGGGGCCGGCGCGCCCGACGCTGCCCACCCGTCGGCCGAGCTCGTCGTCGCGCCGCGTCTGGGTCGAGACCGGCGAGGTCTCGGTCATGCCGTAGCAGATCGACACCTCGCTCATGTGCATCTCGGAGACGACGCGCTTCATCACCTCGACCGGGCAGGGCGAGCCGGCCATGATCCCGGTGCGCAGCGAGCCGAGCTCGAAGCCGGCGAAGCCGGGGTGCTCGAGCATGGCGATGAACATCGTCGGCACCCCGTAGAGCGACGTGCACCGCTCGGCGGCGACCGCGCGGAGCGTCGCCTCGGCGTCGAACTGCGGGGCCGGGATCACCATGCAGGCGCCGTGCGAGGTCGCCGCGAGGTTGCCCATGACCATGCCGAAGCAGTGGTAGAAGGGCACCGGGATGCAGATCCGGTCGGCCTCCGTATAGCCGCAGAGCCGCCCGACGAAATAGCCGTTGTTGAGGATGTTGTGATGGGTGAGGGTGGCTCCCTTCGGGGTCCCCGTCGTCCCGCTCGTGTACTGGATGTTGATCGGGTCGTCGAAGCTGAGGCCGGCTTCCCGCGCGGCGAGGGCCGGCGCGTCGATCGGCGTGGCGGCGAGCTCCTCCCAGGCGGGGTCGCCGAAGAAGACGACGTCCTCGAGGCCGGCGAGCTCGGGCCGGGCCTCGACGACCATCGCCCGGTAGTCGCTCGTCCTGAACGAGTCCATGGCCACCAGCAGGCGGGCGCCGGAGTGGCGCACGGCGAAGGCCAGCTCGTGGACGCGGTAGGCCGGGTTGAGGTTGACGAGGACGGCCCCGATCCGGGCGGCGGCGTACTGGAGGAGCGTCCACCCGGCACAGCTCGGCGACCAGACGCCGACGCGGTCGCCGATCGCGATCCCGCGGCCGAGCAGGCCGCTGCCCACGGCGTCGACGCCGGCGTCGAGCTCGGAGTAGGTCATCCGCACCCCCTCCGTGGGGCTGACGAGCGCCGGCCGGTCGGGGTGGCGCGCGGCGGTGACCCGGAGGTTCGAGCCGATCGTCTCGCCGAGGAGCGCGACGGTGCCGATCCCGTGATCGTAGGCGATCAACTGCGCTCCGGCGCGACGCGGCGTCCGGAGGCGACCACCGGGGCGCGGGCGCGGATCTCAGCCAGCAGGCGGCGCGTCAGCTCGGGCGGCTTTTCTCCTTCGCGCAGGGGCCCCCCGGCGGGCGGGAAGAAGCTGACGCGGAGTCGCGGACGCCGTGGGAAGCGGGGGATGTCGGTGGTGCCGACGATCGTGCAGCAGACGATCGCGGACTCGGGAACGGCGGCGGCCAGGCGCCCGAAGCCGCTTTTGGCGCGGAGCTCCCTGCCGCGGCTGCGGGTGCCCTCGGGGAAGACGCCGATGCACGCGCCGGCGCGCAGCTCGGCGATCGCCCGCTCGAGGGCGCCGGTGTCGGCGGCGCCCCGGCGGACCGGGATCTGGCCCATCGCGTCGAGGATGCGCCCGAGGATCCCGATCTTCCAGAGCGTCGACTTGGCCAGGGCGCGGATCTGGCGGCGGGGGAGGGCGGCGACACCGGCGGCGATCGGATCCCAGTAGCTGTCGTGGTTGGCCGCCATCAGGAGCGGCCCGCGGGCGGGGACGTGCTCGAGGCCGGAGACCTCCAGGCGCGCCCACCGGTGGATGACCGGCGAGGAGATCAGCATCACCGCCCGATAGGCGGGGGTGAAGCGCTCGGCGGCTGCCCCGCCGGCGCGGGCGCCGGTCGGCCGGGGCATCAGCCGCCGATGGTCGCGCAGTCGCGCAGGCCGTAGTCCTTGGCGAAGGTGGTCGGGTCGACGGTGGCGGCGGTGATGTCCTGCTGGGAGCCGACGGCGGCGACGAGGTCGCCGCGCTGGACCTGGCCGGCCGCCTTGGTGAGCAGCGGTCCGATCGCGGCCCCCTGGTTGAGCCAGCGGGCGATCGCGGCGCGGTCCGGCGGCGGCGGCGGGATCGCCGTGAGCTGGGCGGTGACCTCCTTGACGATCGTCGCCGTCTTGCGCAGCAGGCGCGAGATCTCGGCGGTCGGCGTCGGGAACTGGCCGATGAGGGCAAGGATCCGCTTGGTCGGGGCGCGGCGCTTGGCCGCGGCGCAGATCGGGTCGGCTCGGGCGATGTACTCGGCCTTGGTCGTCGGGGGCGGCCCGGTCGCCGCGTTCGAGGTCGCCTTGGAGCTCCCGCTGCCGCCGCAGGCGGCGAGGATCACGCTGGCGAGGAGGGCGAGGACGCAGGCGTTGCGCATCACCCGCAACGCTACACCGGTTGGGACCGCGTTTGTGGCAGGCTTGGCCGATCCCCCGCCGACTACTGATCCTCGGTTCGACCGGCTCGATCGGCCTGCAGGCGCTCGATGTGCTCGAGCGCTCGGACGATCTCGAGCTGGTCGGCCTGTCGGCCCAGACGTCGAAGGACGTGCTCGTGGAGCAGGCGCGCCGCCACGGCCTGTCCCGCGTGGCGCTCACCGACCCGGAGGCAGCCGCGGAGGCCGCCGAGGGATGGCCGGAGGGCGAGGTGCTCGCGGGCGCCGAGGGTCTCGTGCGCTTGATCGTCGAGTCCGACGCCGACCTCGTGCTCAACGCCCTGGTCGGCTCGGCCGGGCTCGGTCCGACCGTCGCCGCCCTCGGCGAGGGCATCGACCTCGCCCTGGCCAACAAGGAATCGCTCGTCGTCGGCGGCGAGCTGGTGATGGCCCTGGCCGCGGCCACGGGTGCGCGGATCATCCCGGTCGACTCCGAGCACTCGGCGCTTCACCAGTTGATCGCCGGGGAGTCGCCGGGCGTCGTCGAGCGGCTCACGCTGACCGCCTCGGGCGGCCCGTTCCGCGGGTGGAGCGCCGAGCGGCTCGCGTCGGTCACCGTCGCGCAGGCGCTGCGCCACCCGACGTGGGAGATGGGCGGGAAGATCACCATCGACTCGGCCACCCTGATGAACAAGGGGCTCGAGCTGATCGAGGCCCACCACCTGTTCGGGACGCCGTACGACCGCATCGACGTGGTGGTGCATCCCCAGTCGATCGTCCACAGCCTGATCGGCCTGTGCGACGGCGCGTCGCTCGCCCACCTCGGCTACCCCGACATGCGCGTGCCGATCTCCTACGCGCTGCACTACCCCGACCGCGCACCGCTGCCGGTGGCTGCACTCGATTTGGCGGCGGTCGGGAGCCTGACCTTCGAGCCGGTCGACACCGTGGCCTTCCCGTGCCTGCGGCTGGCGCGGGAGGCGGCGGCGGCGGGGGGGACGGCGCCGTGCGTGCTGAACGCGGCCAACGAGGTGGCGGTGCACGCCTTCCTCGCCGGGCGGATCGCCTTCACGGCGATCGCCGGGGTGATCTCGGCCTCGCTCGAAGAGCTCGGGTCGCAGCCGGTGCGGGCGTTCGAGACGCTGTTCGAGGTCGACCGGCAAGCGCGCGAGCTGGCGCGCGCGGAGATCATCGGGCTCGCCGAGCGGGCGGCCGCCCGCTGACCGAGCCTTAAGGCGGCCGTGCCAGACTGACCGGGTGTCCTGGTTCCTCGCGCTGGCCGGCTTCGCCGCGCTGATCATCCTCCACGAGCTCGGGCACTTCGCCGTCGCCAAGGCGGTCGGGATGCGCGTCGAGCGCTTCGCCCTCTTCTTCCCGCCGCTGATCTTCAAGGTGCGCCGGGGGGAGACCGAGTACGGGATCGGAGCGATCCCGCTCGGCGGCTACGTGAAGATCAGCGGCATGAACCCGCAGGAGCTCGAGACGATGGACCCGAGCGTCCGCCCGCGGGCCTACTATCTCCAGCCGCCGTGGAAGCGGGTGGCGGTGATCCTCGCCGGGCCGGCGGTGAACGCGATCGTCGCCTTCGTGATCTTCTGGGCCCTGCTCGTCTCGGGCAGCCTGGCCGGCGCCGAGTCGCTGGGCACGGCGGTGGCGAGCACGAAGGTCGCCGCCGTCGAGCAGGGCCAGGCGGCGACCGGGGTGCTCCGCGCCGGCGACGCGATCGTCGCGGTCGACGGCGTGCGCGGGTCGCTGGCGCGCCTGTCGACCCAGATCGCCAGCCACGCCTGCGCCGGGCGGCCGGTGGCCGGATGCCGCGCGGCGACGCCGGCCGCGATCAGCGTCGAGCGCGCCGGGCGCTCGGTGACCTTCGGGCTGGCACCGCGCTACGACGGGCAGCTGAAGCGCATGCGGCTCGGCTTCGCCTTCGGCGACCGGGCGCCGGGGATCGGCCCGATCGACGCCGCCGGGACGGCGCTCGACCGGATGTGGAGGCTCACCACCCAACAGCTCAGCGTGCTCGTCCACGCCGTCTACAGCCCGGCGGCTCGCCACCAGATCTCGAGCGTGGTCGGCATCACCGCGGTCACCCATGCCGCCTTCGCCTTCGGCGCCGGCCGGGTCCTCTTCCTGCTCGGCTTCATCTCGCTGGCCCTGGCCATCCTCAACCTCCTCCCCTTCCTCCCCCTGGACGGCGGGCACGTCCTCTGGTCGGTGGCCGAGAAGGTCCGCGGCAGGCGGATCTCGCTCCTGGCCATGGCGCGCTACAGCTCGGTCGGGGTGGTCCTGCTCGTCTTCCTGGTCATCAACGGGATCAGCAACGACATCACCCGGCTCAGCGGCCCCGGATTTTGAGCGCGGGCCCGGCGGCGAGCGGATCCGCGGCCGCGGGCTGCGCTAGCGTTACCGGCCACGGCCGCGGGGCGAGAGGGAGCTAGACGATGGAGACGAACGGTAGCTCGCTGGGCACCGAGGCGGCGACGCTGCCCGAGGCGTTTCGCGCGACCGCCCGGCGTCACGCCGACGAGGTCGCGGTCCGCACCAAGGGCGACGAGCAGACGATCACCTGGGGTGCGCTGCTCGAGCGCTCGGACGCCCTGGCCGGCGGGCTCGCCGGGCTCGGCGTGGGATCGGGCGACACCGTGGCCCTGATGCTCTCCAACCGCCCGGAGTTCCACCTCGCCGACCTGGCGGCGATGACGCTCGGGGCGACGCCCTTCTCGATCTACCAGACCTACGCGCCGGGGCAGATCGCCTACGTGATCTCCGACGCCGAGGCCCGGGTGGCCATCGTCGAGCAGCAGCACCTCGGGCGGCTGCTCGAGGCGCGCGCCGAGCTCGCCGGCCTCGCCCACGTCATCGTCGTCGACGACCCGGAGCCCGAGGACGCCGCCGGCCAGGAGGCGGCCGGGGTGCGGCGGCTGGCCGACGTCGAGGGCTCCGGCGGAGGGTTCGACGCCGCCGCGTCGTCGGCGGCGGTCGACGCCGGCGACGTGGCGACGCTGATCTACACGTCGGGCACGACCGGGCCTCCCAAGGGCGTCGAGCTGACCCACCGCAACCTGATCGCCGCCTGCAACGCCGCCCACCGGGTGGTCCGGTTTCCGGAGGGCTCGCGCGTCATCTCCTGGCTGCCGGCGGCCCACGTCGCCGAGCGCGTGGCCCACCACTACCTGCCGATCGTTCGCGGCTGCCAGGTCACCTGCTGCCCCGACCCCCGCCAGGTGCTCTCCTACCTGCCCGAGGTCCGCCCCTACTGGTTCTTTGCGGTCCCGCGGATCTGGGAGAAGCTGAAGTCGGGCCTCGAGACGATGATCGCGGGTCAGCCCGAGGAGCAGCGCGCGGCCACCGAGGCCGCCGTCGCCGCCGCGGTCGACCGGGTGCGCCGCCGGCAGCGCGGGGAGCCGGTGCCCGAGGAGCTCGAGGCGCAGGTCGCGGTGGCCGACGCCGAGATCTTCGCCGGCTGGCGGGCCATGCTCGGCCTCGACGAGGTCGCGTCGATCAACGTCGGCGCCGCGCCGACCGCGGTGCCGGTGCTCGAGTTCTTCCACGCGATCGGGCTGCCGGTGGCCGAGCTGTGGGGGATGTCGGAGACTTGCGGGGTGGGCACGGTGAACCCGATCGGCAAGGTCAAGATCGGCACGGTCGGGCCGCCGCTCGAGGGCGTCGAGCTCGTCCTCGCCGAGGACGACGGCGAGGTGCTGATGCGTGGCGAGGTCGTGATGGCCGGCTATCGCCACCGTCCGGAGGAGACGGCGGAGGCGATCGACGCCGACGGCTGGCTGCACACCGGCGACGTCGGCCGCCTCGACGACGACGGCTACCTGACGATCGTCGATCGCAAGAAGGAGCTGATCATCAACGCCGCCGGCAAGAACATGTCGCCGGCGAACATCGAGGCGGCGCTGAAGTCCTCCAGCCCGCTGATCGGCTGGGCGGCCGCGATCGGCGACGGACGCCGCTACAACACGGCGCTGATCGTCCTCGACGCGGACTTCGCCCCCGGCTGGGCGGCTCAGCACGGGATCGAGGGGGCGACGCTCGAAGCGCTCGCGACCGAGGAGGCCATCGTCGCGGCGGTGCAGGAAGCGGTCGAGGAGGCGAACGCGGGGCTGGCCCGGGTCGAGCAGATCAAGAAGTTCACCATCGTCCCCGGCGACTGGATCCCTGGGGACGAGGAGCTGACCCCGACGATGAAGCTCAAGCGCAAGCCGATCGCCGCCAAGTACGCCGAGCGCATCGAGGCGATGTACAGCTGATCCGGACCGGCTCCGGGCGTCAGCTCGCGAGGGGCTGCGCGCGGGGGCGGCCGGCGGCGGGAGCGGTGAACTTCCGCCGGGGCAGGCCGAGCTCGCTGCGGACCCAGACGTGGAGCAGCCGACCCAGCGGGCGGTCGCGGAGATGACGGGGATCGACGTCAACACGACATCGCAGATCGTCCGCGGGATCGAGCGCCGCGGGCTCGTGGCGCGGGCGCCCCACGAGCGCGACAGCCGGGCGCTGGCGCTGACGCTGACCCCCGAGGGCATGGAGCTCGCCCGCGTCTGCACGACCCGGGCCCAGGCGCTCAACCGGGAGTTCTTCGCCGGCGTCGAGCCGAAGGCGCTCTACGACACCCTGGTCGGGCTGGCCGCCCGGCCGCGGCCCCGCTAGCGGAGGCCGCCGCGCGATGCGCGACGATGGCGGGATCGACGCCGACGATCTCTACGGCCTGCCCCTCGAGCGCTTCGTCGCCGAGCGCGGCGCGCTGGCCAAAGCCCTCCGCGGCGAGAAGCGCCGTGAGGAGGCCGCCGAGGTCGCTGGTCTGCGCAAGCCGTCGGTCGCCGCCTGGGCCGTCAACCAGCTCGTGCGCTCACAGCGCGGCGCGGTCGACGAGCTGTTCGCGGCCGGCGACGCCCTCCGCGACGCCCAGGCCGGGCTGCTCGTCGGCCGCGGAGATCGCGCTGCCCTGCGCGCGGCGGCCGAGCGCGAGCGCGCCGGCGCCCTGGCGCTGCGTGAGGCCGCCCGCGGGCTGCTCACCGCCGAAGGGCACGAGCTCGGCCCGGCCGTGCTCGACCGCGTGGCCGACACCCTCCACGCCGCCGCGCTCGACGAGGACGCCCGCGACCAGGTGAGCGGCGGCTGCCTCGTTCGGGAGCTCCAGCACGCCGGCCTGGGCGTTGGCGGCGGCGCCCTTGCTCCGCCGCCGCCCGCTCGCCGCGGCGGCGCGGCGCGGGAGGCCGTCGCCGAGGCGCCGTCGGTCGCCGCCGAGCCCACGGTGGCCGCGCCCGGGCGCCCGCGAACGCCGGGGGCCGGCGCGCCCGAGCCGCCGGGCCGCGGCCGTGCGCGGACGGCGGGGGCCTCCCGGGCCGAGGCGCCGGCAGCCGACCCCGCCGACACGCCGGACGACCCGGCGGGCCGCCGCCGCGAGCAGGCGGCCGCGCGCGAGGCCCGCGCCCGCGCCGAGCAGCAGCGCCGTGAGCTCGAGCGCGAGCGCGCCGCCGCGCGCCGGGCCGCCCGGATGGCCGAGTCCGAGGCCCGCCGGCTGGCGGAGCGAGCCGCCCGCGCCGTGGCGGCTGCCCAGGAGAGACGGGACCGGGCGACGCAGACCCTGGCCGAAGCCGACGACGCCCTCGCCGACGCCGAAGCCCGGGCCGCGGCCGCCGAGCGCGCCCACCGCCGCGCCCGCTCCGAGCTCGAGCGCGCCCAGCGGCCGGCCGGCGGGGCCTAGGCGCCGGGGAGCGCGGCCAGCGCCGCCGCCAGGTCGTCGGCGGTGTCGAAGGTGAGCGACGCGAAGTTCGCGTGCCGGTGGGCGATCGTCCCGTTCTCGTCGACGATGACGACCGTCCGCTTGGCCATCTTCAGCCGCTTCGCGTAGACGCCGTAGACCTCGGCGATCGCCCCGTCCGGGTCGGCCAGCAGCGGCGTGGTCAGGCCGTACTTGGCCTTGAAGGACTCCTTGGAGCTCGTGTCCTTGGTCGAGATGCCGACGACGGTGGCGCCGAGCCCGGCCATCGCGTCGCCGGCGTCGCGGTAGGAGCAGAACTGCTTGGTGCAGACCGACGTATCGTCGCCCGGGTAGAACAGGAGGACCACCCGCTCACCGCGGTGGTCGCTCAGCGTGAACGTGCCCTCGGTGCCTTCGAGGGTGAAATCGGGCGCGGGGTCGCCAACCTTGACTGGGCTCATGCCCGTTCTACGCTCCGCGCGGCCGGCTGGATGCCCCGGGGGGCGGGCGCACGCTGATCCAGCTCTTGGTCAGCGGGCCGAAGCGCTCGGGCAGCGCCGGACCGAAGAGCGCCTCGAGCTCGCGGCGGGTGAGCAGCCGCACGTCCTCCCAGTGGCCGGCGGCCCCCAGCCGCCAGTAGGCCCGCCGCGGCCGCGCGGGGAGCCAGTGGGCGGCGGGCAGCAGCGAGTGCGGCTCGATCGGGAACGATGCCGCCGGCGTCTGCACGTACCACCCGGCGGCCACCCGCCGGCACTCGGCGGCGAAGCGCGCTCGCCGCTGCGGCGCGACGTGCTCGATCACGCTGCTGCAGTAGACGAGGTCGAACTCGCCGTCGTCGAACGGCAGGCCCGCGGCGGCGTCGGCGACCACCAGCCGGCCGCCGTAGCCCGGGCGCCGGGCGAGGTCGACCCCGGTCACGTCGAGCTCCGGCGCCTGTGCGAGCAGGCCGCCGCTGCCGCAGCCGACGTCGAGGATCCGCGTCCGGCCGTCGACCCCCGCGCGGGCCATGAAGTCGGCGTGGCGGCGGGCGCGGGCCCGCGCCGCGAACGGCTCCGCCAGCCGCGGGAGGGGCCCGCGGGCGGTGTCGTAGACGCTCGGCGCCGCCATTGCCGGGAGGGTAGCCGGAGCCCGGCCTACAATGCCGGTATGCCCTCCAAGCGCCAGATCAACGTCGGCGGAGTCCCGATCGGGGGCGGCGCGCCGGTCGTCGTGCAGACGATGACCAAGACCGAGACCGCCAACCTCACGGCGACGATGGACCAGATCCGGCGGGTCGCCGAGGCCGGGGCTGACATCGTCCGGGTGGCGGTCCCGCGCGAGAAGGACATCGACGCGCTGCGGACGATCGTCCGCGACTCGCCGATCCCGGTGATCGCCGACATCCACTTCAACCACACGCTCGCGCTCAAGGCGATCGACGCCGGCGCCCACTGCATCCGGCTGAACCCGGGCAACATCGGCGGGCCCGACAAGGTCGCCGAGGTCGCCGAGCGTGCTCGCGCCGCCGGTACCCCGATGCGGATCGGCGTCAACTCCGGCTCGCTGCCCAAGCACCTCCACGAGCTCGAGCGCGAGAGCCCGGTCGACGCCCTCGTCGCCGCCGCCCTCGAGTTCGTCGAGCTGATGGAGCGGCTGCGCTTCGAGGACTTCAAGGTGTCGATCAAGTCGACCAACGTCCCCAACACGATCGCCTCCAACCGCCTGCTGAGCGAGCGGATCGACTACCCCCTCCACCTTGGCATCACCGAGGCCGGGACGAAGTGGTCGGGATCGCTGAAGTCCGCGGTCGGCCTCGGCACCCTCCTGGCCGACGGGATCGGCGACACGATCCGGATCTCGCTCTCGACCTTCCACGCCGAGGAGGAGGTCAAGGTCGCCTGGGAGATCCTCAAGGCGCTGAAGCTCCGCGAGCGGGGCCCGGTGCTGATCGCCTGCCCGACCTGCGGGCGGCTCCAGTTCGACATGGACACCGTGGTCGCCGAGATCGAACGGCGCCTCGAGGCTTACGCCGACCCGATCGAGGTCGCGGTCCTCGGCTGCGCGGTGAACGGGATCGGCGAGGCCTCCCACGCCGACTTCGGCATCACCGGCGCCAAGGACGAGGGCCTGATCTTCTCCCGCGGCAAGCCCCTGCGCAAGGTACCGACCGAGCAGCTGGTCGACGCCCTTTTCGTCGAGATCGACAAGTACGCCACCTCCAAGCGGATCGACGTCGACGCCGCCCAGGCCGCCGACGGAGCGCAGTGGCTGGCCGCCGTCGAGGCCGAGAACGCCGGTGAGCTCACCCCCGAGCGACTGGCCGCGATGGAAGCGGCCGCGGCCGGCGACGAGCAGTCGGACGTCGAGCTCCTCGCCGCTCTGCGCGGCGCCCCGGTCGTCCTCGACGAGGCCCAGTCGCCCGTCGCCGGGCGGCGGTTCAGCCGCGCCTAGCGCCGTCGCTCGGCGCCTCGCCTGGGCCCGCGGCCGAGGCGCCAGACATGGACCGACGAGGAGCACAGGCGGCGGCCGTCGCCCTCGCCGTGCTCGGTGAGGAGCCCGGAATCGCTTCCTTTCGTAGCCGGGTGCCGACCATGCGCGCGAACTGGTGCGGCGGTCAACCTCGCCGATGCGCTCGACCAGCTGAGGCCGAACATGCGGTCTACCGCACGATCCGCACGATCCGTACTGAGGTCTCTCGTGTAGCCTCTTTTGTTTACATCGTTTTGGCCCGACGGACGACGACGCCGACAGCGCTCCAGCCCAACCGGCGGCGTGGACCGGAAGAGGGCACGGGTGGCCGTGGCAAGCAGAAGCGCCTGAGGACGCGTCTGGAAGGCGTACTCAGGACCGGAGGCTCCGAGGTCGCTCGTCGACAGTGCGCCGCCGGTGCTGACGCCGACATGTGGGCCGGGGACGGCGACGCGGCGTCTGATCGCGCCACGGCGCAACCCGACCGCCGCAAGCGAACCGCGGACCGCCGCGCCCCCGCCGCTGAGCCCGAGCGGACGCCAACCGACGCCGAGCGCCCGGAGCCCGGTCTCGACCGCGCGCCGGCCGCGGCTGATCAGCGGGCGGCGGACCGAGATCAAGCTGCGGTTGGGACGACGTCCTCGCGGTCGGCGGGTTCGCCGCCGACTCGATCGGCGAAGACTTCGAGCTGTGCGTGCGTTTGCACCGCCGCAACCACGACGAGCAGACCGGCAAACGGCTGCTGTTCGTCCCCGACCTGGTGTGCTGGACGGAGGTGCCCACCAGGATGCGCGACCTCGGCGGCCAGCGCCACCGCTGGCACCGCGGCCTCATCGACACCCTCTGGCGCCACCGCGACATGATCGGCAACTCCCGCTACGGCGCCGTCGGCATGCTCTCGCTGCCGTTCTTCACCCTCTTTGAGTTCCGCGGCGCGTTCATTGAGGGCACGGGCTACGTGATCGTTCCCGTCGGGCTGTTGATCGGCGCCGTGAACGTCGCGTTCGCGCTGCTGTTTTCGCCATCGCCTTGCTCTCCGGGGTCCTTCTCTCGCTCTCAGCCGTGCTGCTCGACGACCTCGCGTTCCACCGCTCCGGCCGCCTGCGCGACCTGTTCCTGCTCATCGCCACCGCCGTGGCGGAGAACTTCGGCAACCGCCAGATCCTGACGGACTACCGCGTACGCGGATTATTCGCCTACCTCCGCGGCGACAGCGCCTGGGGCACGATCCAGCGCACGGGGTTCGACACCCCCGGCCCCGAAACCAAGCCTGAGACCTCGCGCGACCCCTCCTGACCGCCCCCGCCGCTCGACTACGGCGACAGCTGATAGGGCGTCGCGTCGGGGGGAACGGGGACCGACCGGCTCATCGCCAGGTAGGGGGCCGTGTGCGCCCGCCAGGTGGCCCGGATCAGGCCGGGCCCGGGGTTGCCCGCCGTCCCGGTGAAGAAGTCCTGGCCGTTGACGATCGGCACAGCTGGACCGAGTGCCTGCCAGGTCTTGGCGCCGGGCGGCTGATACTCGAGCTGGACCTGGTCGGCGGCCTGGAGGTAGGGGAAGGCGTGCGGGCGGAAGCGGAGCTGACCCCAGAATCCGGTGAGCACCGTGCCGTCCGCGTCCTTGCCGGCCGGGTAGAGCACGAGCGGGAGCATGTAGGCGGCGAACGCCGGCTTGCGGTGCCCGGCGCCGTTGAGCACGCCCGACTGGTAGGTCTGCCAGTAGGCCTTGGACCCCTTGGGATGGCGCCGGTCGGGCGGAGCGTCGCGCAGCAGGAACTGCGTCATCCCCACCACGCGGGGGTCGCTGTAGGCGAGGAAGTCGCCGAGGTTCATCCACGTCGCCTGCTTGTCGAGGCTGACGCCGGCGAAGCGGTCGGGCGGGTTGGTCTCGTAGCCGAACTCGGAGGCGACCACCGAGAGCGGCGAGTTGATGTGACCGGTGGTGATCGCGAGCTGGTCGAGCATCTTGCTGAGGTCGCCGATGTTGGCGATCGTGATCCCGTCCGGCGGGGGCGGCGCGGTCGGCGGGTCCTTGCGGGTGTAGGGGTGGTGAGCCCAGGCGGCGGCCCTCAGCGGGCCGTACTTGGCGAAGTCCGCGCAGTTGCGGGCCGAGGCCTCGGCCCCGGTGAACGGGATGCCCTGCGCGTTGACGCAGAGCAACTCGCGGATGAAGAGCTTCGGCGCGAGCGGGTTGCGGCTGCTCGGCGCTCCGCGTCCGGTCGGCGCGGTCTCGCCGATCGCGATGAAGTCCTTGTCGTGACCGGTGGCGGCGAGCGCCGCGTGGGCTTGGAGGTAGAGGCGCCGGTAGAGGAACGGGGCGTAGGGGATGACTCGCCCGAGCGTCGGACTCCGGTAGGACTGTGGCGTCAGCCAGCCACCCTGGTTGGGCTCGTTCCAGATCGACCAGAAGGCGACGCGGGGGAGCACGCCGCGGTCCTTGTCCTCCTTGCGGTAGCCGCCGGAGTAGCGCCGGCCGACCGCGTAGACGAACTTGTAGAACTTGGCCGGGTCCGGCATCCAGGTGGCCTGGCTCTTGCGCTGGCTGGCCGGCGCCGTCGCGTCGGCCCAGCGAGGCCCGGGTCCGGTGACGTCGAAGTACACGCCGATGCCGTCGTGCTGGGCCGAGCGGACGAGGTTGTCGTAGCGGTCCCAGTTGCGCCGGGGGTAGGCCGCCGGGTTCTTGGCGTCGAAGTGCCCGGCCTTGGTGCCGCTGGCCACGATGCTCCAGAGCAGCGTGACCCGGACGTAGTCGACGCCGAGCGCCTTCATCTGCAGGAGCGCCTTGTCGCGCGCCTTGTCGGAGCTGAGCACGAGCAGGTTGTCGTCCATCATCACCGAGACCTGGCTCGAGCTGGCGACGGCCGCCGTGGACCCGGCTCCGGCGACGGGCACGAGCACGAGCACGAGCAGGAGCGACAGCAGCTTTGTACGGGTCATGGGCCTCGGAACGTGGCTGGACAAAGACGGGAGGACGCCGGCGAGCGTCGAGGCTCGCCGGCGTCCTCCGCCAAGGAAACGGTGGGTGGTCGGTGAAGTGGCGCTCGGCGCTCAGCCCAGCGTAGCCAACCGCTCCGACACGACAGTCCAGTTGACGGTGTTCCACCAGGCGTCGAGATAGTCGGGGCGGCGGTTCTGGTAGTTGAGGTAGTACGCGTGCTCCCAGACGTCGACGCCGACGAGGGGAGCCAGACCGTCGGAGATCGGGTTGTCCTGGTTGGGCGTCGAGACGACGGCCAGACCCGAGCCGTCGTGGACGAGCCAGGCCCAGCCGGAGCCGAACTGGCCGATCCCGGCCGCCTTGAGCTTGGCCTGGAAGTCGCCGAAGGAGCCGAAGGCCGCGTCGATCGCCGCCTTGAGGTCGCCGTCCGGCTCGCCGCCGCCGTCGGGGCTCATGCTCTCCCAGAACAGGCCGTGGTTGTAGTGGCCGCCGCCGTTGTTGCGGACCGCGGTCCGCTTGTCCTCCGGGACCTGGGTGAGGTCGCCGAGGATCTGCTCGATCGGCGTGCCGTCGAGGTCGGTTCCGGCGAGGGCGTCGTTGAGCTTGTCGACGTAGGCCTGGTGGTGCTTGTCGTGATGGATCTCCATCGTCCGGGCGTCGATGTGCGGCTCGAGGGCGTCGAAGGCGTAGGGCAGCGGCGGCACGGTGTAGGGCATCTGGTCTCCTTCGCGAAAGTTCGCGTATCTGGGCGCACGGGGACACTACCCACCGGGGCCCCAGGCAGTCGCCGCGGCGCGCGCCCCTCGGGACCACTCGTCTAGGCTTGGCGGCGATGACACGCCTGGCCGGCTACCTCCTACCGACCGAGAAGGAGGCTCCGGCCGACGCCGAGGCGATCTCGCACAAGCTGATGGTCCGTGCCGGCCTGATCCGCCAGGTCGGGGCCGGACTGTGGACCTGGCTGCCGGCCGGTTGGCGGGTCCATCAGCGGGTCGTCGGGCTGATCCGCGAGGAGCTCAACGCGATCGGCGCCCAGGAGATGCTGATGCCGGTGCTGCAGCCGGCCGAGCTCTGGAAGAAGACGGGGCGGATCGGGATCGACGAGCTCTTCAAGCTCAAGGATCGCCGGGGGGCCGAGCTCGTGCTGGCGATGACCCACGAGGAGGTCGTCACCTCTCACGTGGCGCAGATCGTGCGCTCCTACCGCGACCTGCCGCTGATCCTCTACCACTTCCAGGTCAAGGAGCGCGACGAGCCCCGCCCCCGCGCCGGGGTGCTGCGGACGCGCGAGTTCATCATGAAGGACTCATACACCTTCGACCGGGACGCCGCCGGCCTGGCGGAGAGCTACGCCAAGCACGAGGTGGCCTACGAGCGGATCTTCGATCGGAGCGGGCTGCGCTGGTACAAGGTCGAGTCCGACGTGGGGATGATGGGCGGGAGCGGGGCGCACGAGTACATGGCGCCGTGCCCGGCCGGCGAGAACGAGGTCGCCCTGGCGCCGGGCTACGCGGCGAACGTCGAGGTGGCCAGCGCCGAGCCCCGACCGGTCGTGCTCGCCGACCCGCTGACGGCGCCCGAGCCGGTGGACACCCCGGGCCTGCGCACGGTGGCCGAGGTCGCGGGTGCGCTCGGCGTGGCGGCGGGGGCGCTGCTGAAGGCGTTCCCGGTGGTCGTCGAGGGCCGGGGCATGGTCCTCGTCGTCATCCGCGGCGACCATCGCGTCAACGAGATCAAGCTGACCAACGCGCTCGGCGCCCAGTGGCGGCCGGCCGGGGACGAGGAGATCGCCGATCGGGTCGGTCCGCCGGGGTTCATCGGTCCGGTCGGCGCGGATCTTCCGATCCTCCTCGACGCCGGCGTGGGGCCCGGCGGCTACGTGACGGGCGCCAACCGGCCCGACACCCACCTGCGCGGCGTCGACCCGTCACGCGACTTCGCCTGCGAGCGGGCCGATGTCCGCTCGGTCGAGGTGGGCGACCTGGTCGGCGGCCGGCCGATCGAGATCGAGCAGGCGATCGAGGTCGGCAACATCTTCAAGCTCGGGACGCGCTACTCGGAGCCGCTGGGGGCGACCTACCTCGACGAGCACGGTCGGGAGCGGCTGATCTGGATGGGCTCCTACGGCCTCGGCCCGGCGCGGATCGCCGCGGCGGCAGTCGAGCAGCTCGCCGACGAGCACGGGATCTCCTGGCCGCGGGAGATCGCCCCGTTTGCCGTGCACCTGGTGGTGATCGGCAAGCCGGGGACGACGGAGCGGGCGCTGGCCGACGAGCTCTACGCCGCGCTCCAGGAGGGGGGCCTCGACGTCCTCTACGACGACCGGGAGATCGGCCCGGGTCAGAAGTTCGCCGACGCCGAGCTGCTCGGGGCCCCGCTGCGCCTGACCGTCGGCCGGCGGACACTCGATACGGGCGAGATCGAGATCCAGCGCCGGCGGGGGCGGATGTCGCTCCCCGGCGTGGCGGCGCTGCCGATCGAGGCGGTCGCGACCGTGGAGGAGCTTTGGCGCAGCACCCCTTGAGCAAGCGGCGCCTGTTCGGCATCGACCGGTCGGGGCCGCCGCCCGATGCGACGCGGCCGGGCGCGCCGTGGCGGCCGTGGACCATTCCGAACGCGATCGGCTACGTCCGCGCGGCGCTGATTCCGGTCTTCCTCGTGCTCGAGTACCAGTCGGCGGACGGGATCGTCCCGCTGGCGGCGACGCTCTACTTCATCGCCGGCGTCAGCGACTACGCCGACGGGATCGCGGCGCGCATCACCGGCCAGTACAGCCGGCTCGGGGCGCTGCTCGACCCGCTGATCGATCGGACGCTGGTCGTCTCCGGGGTGGTCGTCTGCTGGTCGTTCTCACTGCTGCCCCGCTGGGCGATCGCCGCCCTGCTCGCCCGCGAGGTGCTGATGCTGGCGGTCGGTCCGGTCTGGGTGAAGAAGGGGCTCGAGCTGCGGATCAACTGGCCGGGGCGGATCGCCGTCGGCCCCACGATGCTGGGCGTCTTCCTCGCCATGACCGGGGCCCGGGCGGTCGGCGAGGGCTTCCTCTACGCGGGCCTGGCGCTCGGCTGGGTGGCCACGGCGCTCTACTTCCGGGACGGGATGCGCCAGGTGGCGGCCCGCCGGGCATCGTCCGGGAACGTGGTGTAGCCTCAAGCTCAGCTTGAACCTATGGCGGGCGGGGATATACTCCCGCGGCCCGCACCCCCTGGAGGAATCGATCTCATGGACACCTTTCCCGACCTCGGAGCGTTGACAGATCCGGAGTTGAAGGACCTGATCCACCAGCTGAGCGAGGAGGAGGTCGAGATCTCCTACCGTCGGCGGATCCTGCACGGCAAGATCGACATCCTCCGGGCCGAGCTCGTCAACCGCCTGCGCAAGAAGCACGAGGGTGGTGAGGAGATCATCAGCGGGGCCGACGTGCAGCGGCTGAGCGACATCCTGGCCGGCCGCGGCGGCGGCGGCCATTCCCCCGAGAGCGCCTAGCCCAGAAGCGGAGCGGCTCGTGGCTCTGCACTGTCCCGAGTGTGGCTTCGTCAACGCCGAGGGCGCCAACTTCTGCCAGAAGTGCGGCGCCCATCTCGGCGTCAACGAGGTCGGCGGCGACCCGGCGACGGCGACCTACCGGGTCGACGAGACGGGCGAGTTCATCCCCGTCGACCTCGAGGAGGTGATCGACCAGGGCGCGGCGCTGGTGATCCGCTCGGGCGGCGGGCGGGCCGGCGAGAGCTTCCCGCTGGCCGGTGAGCGGATGACGATCGGCCGCCGGCCGGACGCCGACGTCTTCCTCGACGACGTGACCGTCTCGCGCGACCACGCGCTGCTGATCCGCCGGGCGGCCGAGTGGTTCCTCGACGACTGCGGGTCGCTCAACGGCACCTACGTCAACCGGACGAGGATCGACTCGCAGCGCCTCGCCGACGGGGACGAGCTCCAGGTCGGCAAGTACAAGCTGACCTACCGGTCGCGATGAGGTCGGTCCCCGATATCGAGCTGCCCGAGCCGTCGCGTCCGGCGCAGAAGTCGATCACGATCGGCGCCGTGTGCAAGGGCCTCTCGCAGGAGTTCCCGGAGATCTCGATCTCGAAGATCCGCTATCTCGAGGACCAGAAGCTCCTGACGCCGCGCAGGACGCCGGGCGGCTACCGGCTCTACAGCCCCAACGACGTCGCCCGCCTGCGGACGATCCTGCGCCTCCAGCGCGACGAGTTCCTCCCGCTGCGGGTCATCCGCCAGGAGCTCGCGGCGGGGCGCGGCGGCGAGCCCGAGGTCGTCGCGGTGAGCGCGGGCGGCGGCGCCCCGCAGCAGCCGCTGGAGGCGCGCCGGTGGCGGCCGACGGTGAGCGTGACCGAGCAGGCGGCCTTCTACACGGTCGACGACGTGATCGAGGAGACCCAGGCCGCCCCGAAGCTGGTCCGCGAGCTCGAGGACTACGGGGTGATCAAGGGCGTGGTACGCGACGGGGTCAAGTGCTTCGACGACACCGAGCGGGAGATCATCCGCGCGGTGACCGAGCTCGCGCGGTACGGCGTCGGCGGGCGCAACCTGCGGGTCTTCCGGTCCTCGGCCGACCGGGAGGCGAGCCTGCTCCAGCAGATCCTCGAGCCGGCGCTGCGCTCGCGCAACCCCCAGCGGCGCAAGGAGGCGGTCGAGGCGCTCGAGAACCTGGCCGTCGTGGCCACCCACCTCAAGCACCTGCTGCTGATCCGCGACCTGCGGAAGATCGCCAACTGATGACGCACGCCGGCGCCGGCGAGGGCCGGACGCGCCCGGCTGCCTGATGGGGGCCGAGCTCGGGTCGTTCATCCGCGACGTCCCCGACTTCCCGAAGCCGGGGATCGTCTTCAAGGACATCACGCCGCTGCTGGCCGATGCCGGGGCGCTGGAGGCGGCGATCGACGGGCTGGCGCGGGCGGCCGCCGGGCTCGAGCCCGACCTGGTGGTGGGTCCCGAGGCGCGCGGGTTCCTGTTGGGCCCGGCCCTGGCCGCGCGGGTGGGGGCGGGCTTCGTGCCGGCGCGCAAGCCGGGGGCGCTGCCCCGCGAGACGATCAGCGCGAGCTTCGAGCTCGAGTACGCGCACGCGACGCTCGAGCTCCACACCGACCCGCCGCTGGCCGGCCGGCGCGTCCTCGTCCACGACGACCTGCTGGCCACGGGCGGGACGGCGCACGCCCTGTGCGAGCTGGTCGAGCGGCTCGGGGGGACGGTGGTGGGGGCGAGCTTCCTCATCGAGCTCGCCTTTCTCGGCGGGCGTCGGCGGCTGGCCGACCGGCCGGTGTCGGCGCTGATCAGCTACGGCGGAGACTGATGGCGACGATGCGCCGGAGCGCGAGCTTCGCCGGCAGTCCGGACGTGCTCTGGGCCACCGTCGGGGACCCCTACCACCTGCCGCGGTGGTGGCCGGGGGTGCAGCGGGTCGAGGACGTCGATCCCGACGGCTTCACCGAGGTGCTCGAGAGCAAGCGCGGCCACACGGTGCGGGCCGACTTCGCCGTGGTCGAGCAGAACGAGCCCGAGCGGTGCCGCTGGCGGCGGAAGTCGGCGGGAACGCCGCTCGAGCGGATCCTCCGGCGGACGGAGGTGACGATCGAGCTGAGCGCCGAGGCGCGGGCGGGCGGGGACGGCACGGGGACGCGGGTGACGTTGACCCTGCGCCGGCCGGCTGACCCGGCGCGCTTCGGGACGCTGCGGCGGGCCGGGCTGGCCGAGCTCGACCAGGCGCTGGCGGAGCTCGGCCGGATCCATGGATGACCTCTGAGGAGTTGCGCTGGTGGGGGTGGGGGGACCCGGGCCAGGCGCCGTCGCTCTCGGGCCCGGCGCTCGAGCTGCTCGACGAGGAGGTCGGGATCGCCGGTGAGCTGCGCCGGCCGGTCGAGCTCGAGGCGGTTGCCGTCCAGGCGTCGGCGCTGCGCCCGCGGGCCGAGCGGGCGCTGACGCTGGCGCTCGGCAGCGAGGGAATCGTCACCGACCAGGCGGCGCGGGTGCGCCACGCGGCGGGCCGGGGCTACCCGGACCTCGTGCGGCTCCGGGCGGGGACGCCGGCGGGGACGCCGGACGCGGTCCTCCTGCCGCGCTCGGACGAGCAGGTCGGCGCCGTGCTCAAGGTGTGCGCCCGCGAGGGGGTGGCCGTCGTCCCGTTCGGCGGGGGGACGAGCGTGGTCGGCGGGGTGGCCCCGCTGCGGGGGCGCCATCACGCGGTGGTCGCGCTCGACCTGCGGGGCCTCGAGGGCCTCCACGACGTCGACCGTGAGTCGCTGACGGTGCGCGTCGGGGCCGGGACGCGGGGGCCGGCGCTCGAGGCGAGCCTGGCGGCGCGCGGGCTGACGCTCGGCCACTTCCCACAGAGCTTCGAGTACGTGACGCTCGGCGGGTGCGCGGCGACCCGCTCGGCGGGTCAGGCGTCGACCGGCTACGGGCGGATCGACGAGCTCGTCCGGGGGCTGCGCCTGCGCGCGCCGGCCGGGGACATCGAGCTGGCGGCGCTCCCGGCGAGCGGGGCGGGGCCGTCGCTGCGCGAGCTCGTCGTGGGGTCCGAGGGTGTCCTCGGTGTGATCACCGAGCTGGCCCTGCAGGTGCGCCCGCGCCCGGCGTTCACCCACTACGAGGGGATGTTCTTCGAGGGCTTCGAGCAGGGAGCCCAGGCGCTGCGCCTGCTCGCCCAGGAGCGGCTGGCGCCCGACATCGCGCGGCTCTCAGACGAAGAGGAGACGCGGCTGTCGCTCGCGCTGGCCGGGGAGCGCGGCATCAAGGGCCTCGCCGGGCGGGGCTACATCCGCGCGCGCGGCTACGCCGGGGGGTGCCTGGCGATTCTCGGCTGGGAGGGGGAGGCGGCGGCGGTCGGGCGGCGGAGGGCCGACGCGCTGGCCATGCTCCGGCGGGCGAACGGGCTGCCCCTGGGCACGGCGCCGGGCCGGGCGTGGGCGGCCGGCCGCTTCGCGGCGCCCTACCTGCGCGACGAGCTGCTGAGCCAGGGCGTGATGGTCGAGACGGTCGAGACGGCGGGGCAGTGGTCGGTGCTCGCGCGGCTGCGGGCGGGGGTCACCCGCGCCCTTCACGGGGCGCTCGCCGAGCGGGGCACGCCGCCGCTGGTGCTCTGCCACATCTCCCACCTCTACGAGACGGGCGCGTCGCTCTACTTCACCTTCCTCGCGCGCCAGGACGACGGGCGGGAGATCGAGCAGTGGTGGGCGGCCAAGCAGGCGGCGTCGGAGGCGATCATGGTCGGCGGGGGGACGATCACCCACCACCACGCGATCGGCCGCGACCACGCGCCGTGGCTCGAGCGGGAGATCGGGGAGCTGGGAGTGGCGGCGCTACGGGCGGCTAAGGCCCGCCTCGACCCGACCGGGGTGATGAACCCCGGCAAGCTGCTGGGCTAGCCGGCGCTGGCCGGGATCCGGCCGCTGAGGAGGGTCGGGCCGGGGGTCGTCGTGCTCCGCCGGCCGGCCTCGCGGGTCAGCACGAGGGAACCGAAGCGCGACGCGCCGGCGGGGAGGGCGGCGAGGGCGCTGATCTTGCCGTTGGCCTTGACCGGCGGTGAGAAGCCGATCAGCTGGGCGTCGGCGCGGCTGTTGTAGAGCCAGACGCCGTAGGCGAGGTGGGCCGAGGTGGGGCGCAGGCCGCCGGCGGCGATCGCGATGTACGGCTGGCCGGCGCGGAGGATGACCGCGGCGAGACCGCGGGCGGGGCTGCCGAAGACGGGCGTCAGGGTGAACTGGGCGGCGACTCGCGTCTGCGGGGTCGTGACGGCCGGGGCGGCCCGGTGGGGGGTGCTCCCGCCGCGGAGGAAGAGCACGGCGGCGACGGCGGCGATCACGACGACGCCGCCGATCAGCAGCAGGGCGCCGCCGCGGCGGGAGACGGCGGGGGCGCCGCGGGCGGGCGGGGAGGGGGCGCGCGCCGGGGGAGCCGGCGGGTCTTTCGGGCCGGCTTCCGGCGGGCGGGGCGTGGCGGGGGCCGGCGGGAGGATGGGCGGGGACTCGGGCGTCGGGGGAGCGGCGGCGGGGCGGGGCTCGCCGGGGCCCGAGGGGATCGGGGGCAGGGTCGCGGGGGTGATCTCGCCGAGCTGCTCGGCCAGCGCGCGAGCCCAGTCGCGGCCGGGGGCCGAGTTCTCGAGGAAGACGAACGTCTGCGGGGCGTGGTCCGGATCCTGGCCGAGCAGGTAGTCGCCGATCGCGGCGCGGCGATCGGGGAGGGGGCCCCGGGCGCCGGCCGGGGCCAGGCCGTCGAGCGCCTGGTGGGTGCGGTCGCGGACGCTCTCGACGTCGAGCTTGAGGAGCCGGGCGATCTCGGCGTAGCTCTTGCCGTGCTCGAGGACCAGCGCGAGTACGGCGCGTTGGGCGGGCGGAAGCAAGGCGAGGGGAGCCACTGGCGCTGAGACTAGTGCAGCGTTCCCAGGCGGTGGGTCGCCCGGCCACCGCTTGCCGCGGGGAGGCCGGATGGGGCCGGTGTCAGGCGGACGGGCCGGTGTCAGGCTGAGGTAGCGCGCGGCGGCGGCACCGAGCCGGCGCCGCACCGAGGCGCCCGGCAGCACCGCGGCTCCGGCACGCAAGCCGTCCACACCGAGGCCCCCGGCACCGCGGCCGGTCGGCACCGCGGCCCCTGGCACCGCGGCCGGTCGGCACCGCGGCCCCTGGCACCGCGGCCGGTCGGCACCGCGGCCCCTGGCACCGCGGCCCGGTCGGCACCGTGGCCCCTGGCACCGCGGCCGGTCGGCACCGTGGCCCCTGGCCCCTGGCACCGCGGCCGGTCGGCACCGTGGCCCCTGGCACCTAGCAGTTCCAGTGGAGTGGTGAAGTCGAGCTCGCAGTGGGCGTCGGGATACACGTCGTCGAGGCAACGCTTCATCCGCCTGGCGCGTCTCACCAGAGCTAACCGGCTTTCACCCGCGCCCTCACGGGGGGCGTTCGTGGTGGCAGGTGGCACCCCGATAGCCTACGGGCGCCGTCGGACGAGCCGGTCAGTGCACCGGTGGACGACCGACACGCCAGAGCACCACCTCGGCGCAGTTTTCCGGCCGCCATGAGCGAGGATCTGGAGTAGATGCTTTTCACTGAGTGTTTCGGGGTCCGGTCATGACCGTCTGGTTCGTCATCCTGGTCCCCCTGGTGATCATGTTCTTCGCGCTGTTCATGGAGCGCGTGGAGAGCCGGCTCAAGCACGTCGCGGTGCAGGAGAACGAGGTCGAAGAGTTCCTCGAGCAGGCGCAGCCCAACGAGGTCAGGGCGCTCTACGGGCACGGCATCGGCCGCGCGCTGGAGCTGTTCCGGCTGCGTAGGCTGGGCGGACGGGCGGCCAGGCTACGCGCGCGGCGCGTGCGGAGTTAGGCTCCACGTTCGAACGAGATCATCTGGCGGGCGCGCGCGTCCGACAGGCGATCTCGCGAGTACGCCCTAGACTGACGCGCAAGTGATCGGCGTCACGCTCTTCCAGCTCACGAGGAGGGCGTGAACGTTTCTCGACGAGGAGGCACCCGAGGTGGACGAAACCCTGGCCCGTGCGGGCATTTTCCAGGGTGTGGAGCCGGCAGCGGCGGAGGCGCTGGCCCAGACGCTGGAATCCGTGGAGTTCCCCCGCGGCCATGTCATCTTCAACGAGGGTGAACCCGGCGACAAGCTGTACATCATCCAGTCCGGCAAGGTGAAGATCGGCCGCAAGTCGCCGGACGGCCGCGAGAACCTGCTGGGCATCTTCGGCCCGTCCGACATGTTCGGCGAGCTGTCCATCTTCGACCCCGGCCCCCGGACGTCGAGCGCGACCACGGTCACCGAGGTCCGCGCGGTCACCATGGACCGCCCGGCGCTGCGGCAGTGGATCTCGACCCGCCCGGAGATCGCCGAGCAGCTGCTGCGCGTGGTCGCGCGCCGCCTGCGCCGGACGAACAACATGGTCGCGGAACTGATCTTCACCGACGTCCCGGGCCGCGTGGCGCGGGCGCTGCTGCAGCTCGCCCAGCGGTTCGGCAGCCAGGAGGCGGGCCTGCTGCGGGTCACGCACGACCTGACGCAGGAAGAGATCGCCCAGTACGTCGGCGCCTCGCGCGAGACCGTCAACAAGGCGCTCGCCGACTTCGCCCACCGCGGCTGGCTGCGGCTCGAGGGCAAGAGCGTGCTGATCCTGGACCCGGAGCGTCTGGCTCGCCGCGCTCGCTGAGTCTTTTCATGCCAGAAGGCCCCCTCACCTCGGTGAGGGGGCCTTCTGCATGTCTTCCGCGACGAACAAAGAGCCGGGCGCCACCCCCGACGTGGCGCACCGGCTCCCTGTTCGTCGCGCGGACCATCCCCCGACGATCCGCGCTCCCCGCCCTCCGGACCAGGCCCCGACCCATATGCCGGAGGGAGCTGGGTTGTGTGCTGTTGTTCAACCATCACGGCCCATACCCACGAATTCAAGGCCATTCACTCTCAAGGACGCCGTCCCCGTCGTTTCGTTGCACGAGTTCACGGAGAATAGCGTGAGTGTTACCCGATCGAGACATCCCGCGAGCCGCCCCATCGTCGCTGGTGACGCATCTGACCGGTAAATAACTGGTACTCACGTACCACTCTGCGGCACACTGGTACACGTGTCCCAGTCTGAAGGTCGTACGTCTCTGGCCGACTACCGCAGCGCGCTGACGACCCGCGCGGCCCGGTGGCCCGCCGTCGCGTCCGTGCTCGCCCGCCTGCCGATCGCCATGATCGGCATCTCCGCGCTGCTCTACGTCCAGCGCGAGACCGGATCCTTCGCCGCGGCCGGGCTGGTCTCGGCCGGCTCGCTCGTCGGCGTCTCGGTGGGCGCGGTGATCCAGGGCAGGCTGATCGACCGCTTCGGCCCCACCCGGCCGTTGCTCGCCGTCTCGGCGCTGCTGGCGCTGTCGATGGCCGCGCTGGTCACGGCGATCGAGTCGCACGCCCCGACGACGGTGCTGGTCGCGTTCGCCGCGGTCACCGGGCTGTCGGAGCCGATGGTCGGCTCGGCGTCCCGTGCGCTGTGGACCCGCCTGCTGCCGCCGGGCGGCGCGCGCAACGCGGCGTTCTCGTACGAGGCGATCAGCATGGAGGTGTTCTTCATCCTCGGTCCCGGCCTCGCCGGGCTGCTGGTGCTGGCCCCGTGGGCGGGGACCGGCCTGGTGCTGGGCGTGGCGCTGCAGTTCACCGGCGCGGTGCTGTTCGCGCTGAGCCCGGCGGTGCGGGCCTGGGGCCCGGCTTCGGCTCGGCTCGCTGCTGGGCGCGCTGGCGAGCCCGGGCATGCGGACGCTGGCGCTGGCGGCGCTGGGCTTCGGCGTGGTGATCGGGTTCGTCGAGGTGGCGGTCCCGGCGTCGGCGACCGAAGCGGGTGCGCCTTCGTTCGGCGGGCTGCTGCTCTCGGCGTGGTCGCTGAGCTCGGTGGCGTTCGGCGTGGCGTACAGCCTCCGCCGTGGCCCCGCCGGCTCGGCCTGCGGCTGCCGGCGCTGCTCGGCGGGTTCGGGGCGTTGGTGGCGTTGCTCGCGTGGCCGTCGTCGCTGTGGGGGCTGGCGCTGATGATGCTGCTGGCGGGCGCGCTGATCACGCCGCAGTCGACCGCGCATTCGTCGGCGATCGAGCTGGTCGCGCCGTCCGGGACCGCCGCCGAGGCGTTCGGCTGGGTGCTGACGGCGGTGACGCTGGGGTTGGCCGCGGGGCAGTCGGTGAGCGGGTACGTCGTGGAGCACGCGGGCCTCGGCGGCGTTCCTGGCGGCGAGCGTGGCCGGGCTGGTGCTCGCGGTGGTCGTGTGGCTGCTGCGGGGGACGGTCCGGCCGCTCAGCGGCCCGCGGCGGCTTCGGCGGCGCCGGCCAGGTTGACCGTTTTTGTCGGTGGTCGCCGGTAGCTTGCGAGACATGGACGTCACCGCGCCTGCCCACCGCCTCTCGGCGGCCGTCTCCGCTGCTTCGCGGCTGCTGCCCGCCCGCGCCGGGCTGCGGCTGCGGGCGGAGCGCGGCCGGGCTGACGGTCGCCGGGAGCGACCCGGACCTCGCCGTCCGGTTCGACTGCCCGGCGACCACCCACGCCGACGGCTCGGTCGCCGTGCCCGGTGCACCGCTCGCCGAGACGTTGAAGATGCTCGACACCGACCTCGTGCGCCTGGTCGTCGAAGGCAGCCGCCTGGCCCTGCGGCTGGAGAACGCCCGGTTCGCGCTCCCCCTCTTGTCCGCTGAGGCCGGCCCGCCGGTGCCCGATCTACCGCAAGTGTCCGAAGTGGACGGAATGGCGTTCGCATCGGCGCTGCGGATCGTCGCGGGAACGGCGTCGAAGGACGACCCGCTGCCGCTGTTCACCGGCGTCCGCGTGCAGGCAGCGGATCGCCTGACGCTGACGGCGTCCGACCGCTACCGGATGGCGGTGGCCCGGCTGCCCCTGCGCTCGCCGGGCGCATTGGACGTGCTGGTCCCGGCGACCTTGCTGACCGAGGCGGCCCGCCAGGCAAAGGGCATCGTCGGCCTCCACGCGGGCCCGGGCCGCTTCGCCCTGAGCTGGCAGGGCGGCCTGGTCGGCACGGCGGTCCTCGACGCGGGCTTCCTGTCGGAGGACTCGATCCCCTCAGCCGCGGTCGACACAACGGTGTCCCTGAACGCGGACGCCCTGGCGGCAGCGGTCCGCCGCGTCGGGGTGTACGCCGAGGACCGCCGCGTGTTGACGTTGGAGGTTGGCGACGCGCAGGTCCGCCTGGCGAGCGCCCGCCAGGACACGGGCGAAGCGGAGGAAACGTTGAAGGCGGACGTCAGCGGTGGCCGGACGTCGCCCTCGTTCCAGGCGAGGTACCTGCTGGACGCGCTGCAGGCGTTCGCCGGTGAGCGCGTGGTGCTGTCGATCCAGCCGGGGATGCGGGCGTGCATCCTGCGGGCCGCGGAGCCCGGGGAGGTGCAGCTGACGTACTACCTGATGCCGATGCTGGCTCGCTGAGTCGGCGGCCGGATCATCGCGGCGAGTTCGACGAACGCGTCTCACAGGGAGAACCCATCGAGCTTGCCCATTTCATGGTTGCCGAGGCGGCGGCGTGGCCGGATCGCGTACTGCGAGATGAACTCGGTGCGCGATGCCAGATCGCGCGCTCGTCTGAGTCGCCGAGCCGGCTGTCGGTGCTACGCCGGATCCACGGTGCCGAAGCGCTTCAACGTCCGGATCATCGGTGCCGTCTCCACCTGCCGGACGCCTGCCAGCCCGCCCAGGTCGTCGGCCAGGTACGCGTACAGGGCCGCGTCATCGCGGCAGCCGACGTTGGCCACCAGGTTCGCCGGGCCCGTTGTCGCCGCGGCGAAGGCCACCTGCGGGTGTGTGGCCAGCGCCCGGCCCGCCGACGACAGGGCCGAGGGGGCGACTGTCAGCCAGAGCGTGGCCGTCAGGGGGTAGCCCAGCAGGGCCGCGTCGATCTCGACGTCGAAGTACAGGGCTCCCGAGTCACGGAGGTGCTCCAGGCGCCGTCGGGCCGTCGACTCCGATCGGCCCGTAGCCGCCGACAATGTCGACATGTCGGCACGGCCGCCGTGTGCCATGGCGGCGAAAATACCTGAGTCGGCCGGCTCCGGGCGGTAGGCCACTCCGGCAGGAACCGGCGAAGGACCGCCGCGCGCAGGAGCTCGCGGTCAACGCGCTGGACCGGCCCGCCCACCCCCCCGGGCCGCCCGTGAAACGGCGCAGCAACCGGTACGCCGTCATCGACACCACCGCGGCGTCCGCGGCAACGGCCCAGGAGAAGGCCGCCCGCGTCCTCTCGCTGGGGCGCGCGGACGAAACACGCGATCTCCGTGCCGCCGGACATCAAGCTCACCCACTGGGTGTCGGCCCGCCGGGCCAGCGCCGTCGCGATCGGGGCCGCCGCGTCCGGGACGCACCGCAGCCGCACCAGCCAGTGGACCTGGCCCAGCGGCGCCGCCTCCGGAACGCCGACCACGCGCAGCACCCCCGCCGAACGCAGCTTCCGGTAGCGGCGCGCGATCGTCTGGTCCGAGACGCCGAGCACCGCGGCGATCGTGCTGAACGAGGCCCGGCCGTCGAGCTGGAGGGCGTGCGCGAGCCGGCGATCGAGGTCGTCGAGCAGGCCGGAATCCATCGAATCAGCCTAGAGAACGTCGGATTTCGCGCACAACACCGCGACGGATGGAGTACCTGGTCAGCCAGACGCACGCTGAACCCATGAACATCGACCACACGGTCTTCGTGACCCGGAACCACGAGCAGACTTGGCAGCGCTACGAAGAACTCGGCTTCACGCTCAGCGCGCCGTCGCGGCACTTCGCGTCGCGCAGCGAGGGCGGCGAACTGCTGCCGAGCTGCACGGCGAACCGCTGCGCGTACTTCGGCGAGTCGTTCCTCGAACTGATCGGCATCGTCGACGAAGCCGCCGGCGACCCGTGGCGGGTGCTGCCGATCCTGGACGCCCGCGGCGACGGCCTCCACGGCGTCTCCTTCGGCTGCGACGACTCCGCAGCAGCCGAACGCCGGCTGCGCGAAGCCGGGCTCTCGACGTCCGGCGTGCTCTCGCTGCAGCGCGACGTCGAACTGCAGGAAGGCACCCGCACCGCGCGGTTCCGCAGCGTCCACATCAGCCGCGACAAGACGCCCGAAGGCATCCTGCACACCGCCGAGCACCTCACCCCGGAGTACGTCCACCAGCCGCGCTACCTCGGCCACCCGAACGGCGCTCGCCGCGTCGCCGAGATCCTGCTGGTCGTGGCCGACGACGAAGTCGAGAACTACCGCCGCCGCTACGACGTCATCACCGGCGGCGAGCAGCTCGTCGATATCGTCGGCGCCAGCGACCTCGACGCCGTCCTCCCCGGCGAGACCGTGCCGCGGCTGCCTTGCTTTGCGGCGCACGGCGTCGCGGTGGACGATCTGGACAAGGCACGGAAACTGGTCGAGCGGCACGTCCCGACCACCACCCGCGGCCACGGGTTCTTCGTCCGCGCCGAGGACGCGTACGGAGCCGCTGAGTACTTCAAGAGGAGGCATAATGATCGTCGAAACCACCGCCGGCCGGGTGCGCGGGAACAGACGGCACCTTCCGAGGAATCCCTTACGCCACAGCGAAACGCTTCGAAGCGCCGCAACCGCCGAAGCCGTGGACCGGTGTCCGGGACGCCCTCGAAGCGGGCCCCGCCGCGCCGCAACCGCCGTCGCGGCTGGAGCACGCCCTCGGGCCCATGCCCCTGCCGCAGAGCGAGGATTGCCTGTCGCTCAACGTCTTCACGCCGTCGACCACCGGCCGCCGTCCGGTGCTGGTGTGGATCCACGGCGGCGGGTTCTCCAGCGGCTCCGGCGGCCACGTCCTGGTACACCGGCACGCGCCTCGCCCGTGAGGCGGACGCCGTCGTCGTCACGCATCAACTACCGGCTCGGCGCCCTCGGCTTCCTCGCGTTGCCGCGACCGCGCCCGCCAACCTCGGCCTCGCCGACCAGCTCGCCGCCCTCGAATGGGTGCGCGACAACATCGCCGCGTTCGGCGGGGATCCGGCCGAGGTCACCCTTGGCGGGCAGTCGGCGGGGGCGCAGTCGACGCTCGCCCTGTGGTCGTCGCCGCGCGCCGAAGGCCTCGTCCGGCGGATCGCCCTGCAGAGCGCTCCGCTCGGCATGCGACCGTCCACATGGGAGGATGCCAACCAGAACGCCTTGCTGCTAAAGGAAGAATGTGAGACCTCCGCACAGCGCCGACCGAAGCAAGCTTCTCGAAGCCCAGCTGAGGGTCGCGGCCAAGACCGCGAAGCCCGGCTCACTGGAACCGCCGTTCCAGCTGGTCGCCGACGACGACCTCGTCGCGGCGGACCTCGTCGAGGCCGCGCCGGAAGGCCCCGCGCTGATCAGCTGGACGCGGGAAGAGCTACGCGCCTTCGTTCCCGACGCGACGCAAGAAGTGGTCGACGAAGCGAACAGGTTCTTCACCAGCGACAACGGCTGGCCACGAAGCTCGACGCCTTCATCTACCGCTTCGACTGGCAGGCCCCGGGCAACCGGTTCGGAGCCTGCCACTGCATCGACATCCCGTTCCTCTTCGGCACCCACGACGTCTGGGACGCGCCCATGCTCGAAGGCGCCCCGAAGGGCCTCGAAGAGGAACCAGGGCTGCGCGAAGCGTGGGCCGCCTTCCTCCACGGAAAGCGGCCGCGGAGAGCGATCAGCCCGCTCGAGCGGCCTTGACCGCGGCCTCGACCTCGGCGAAGGAGGGGTTGACCATGGCGGTCGACCCGACGATCACGGTCGGGACGGTCTCGTTCCCGTTCGCGACCTCGCGCACGCGCGCGGCCCCGGACGGGTCCTCCCAGATGTTGATCTTCCGGACGTTGAAGCCGCTCCTCGACATCGGCCGGTCCAGCGCCGCGCAGAACCCGCACCCCGGCCGCCAGTAGAACTCGACCTCGACGTTGCTCATCCCTGTTCCTCCGACCGCAAGTAGTCCAGCTGCGCCTGCACGCTCAGCTCGGCCGGCGCCCACAGCGCCCGGTCGACGTCGGCGTACACGACCTCGACGACCTGGCGCGGGGTGGCGTCCGCACCGAGCGTCTTCAAAGCCGAACGCACCTGGTCGAGCCGCTGTTCCCGATGGGCAAGGTACTCGCGGGCGGTCGCGGGCAGATCGGGCAGCTCTGGACCGTGGCCGGGCAGCCCGAGCGTGCCCGCGGGCAGTTCGATCAGCTTCCGCAGCGAGCGCAGGTAGTCGCCGAGGTCGTGCAGCACCGTGGTGCCGCGGCCGAGGATGGTGTCGCCGGTCAGCACCTGGCCGTCGAGCACCAGCGACACCGAGTCGTCGGTGTGCCCCGGCGTGTGCAGGACCCGGATCAAAGGCCGCCCGCCGAGATGACGTCACTGTCCACAAAGGACGGCGCGTCGATGCACAGAGCGAGGGTCGAAGGCCCGCACCGGCGCGCCGACGCGCTCGGCGAACCAGGGCGCGCCCTCGGCGTGGTCGGGGTGGAAGTGCGTCAGCAGGACCAGCTCGACCTGCCCGACCGCGGCGAGCAGGTCGAGGTGCTCGAGGTCGCGGTAGCCCGGATCGACGACCACGGCCGGGCTCGAAGGCGTCGCCCGCAGCACCCAGCTGTTGGTGCCTTCGAGCGTCATCGACGACGGGTTGTTCTCCAGCAGCACCGACGCCGTCTCGGAGACCTGGCGCAGCACGCCGTACGCGGGGGCGGTCATCGCTGCTCCAGCACGACTCGGACGTGGCCGTTCTCGCGGATGAGCGTCGGCGCGATGCGGACGATCTCGCGCTGCGCGTTCAGGACGTCGTCGGCGGTGGCGAACTCGGCCAGCTCGCTCAGCGTCAGCCAGGTGGGCGGCATCAGCATGCGGCGGCCCTCGCGCGCGTCGGCGATCGCGTCCTCGGGGCGCTGCCAGCCGGAGCTCGACGCCTCCGACGTCGCGCCGTCGGCGTCCTGGCCCTCGGGCAGCTTCGCGACGTAGAACCGGGTGTCGTACCGGCGCGGCTCCGCCTCGGGCGTGATCCAGTGCGCCCACGGCCGCAGCAGGTCGGCGCGCAGCGTCAGCCCGGCGTCGGCGAGGAACCCGGCGAGCGAGACCTCCCGCGTCTCGAGGGCTTGGCGGGCAGCGGCGTACGGCGCGACGTCGGTGAGCACCGCGTCCGCGCTGCCGGCGAGCAGCACGCCGGACTCCTCGAACGTCTCGCGCACCGCCGCGCAGGTCAGCGCCCGGGCGAGGGCTTCGTCACAGCCGAACCGCGAAGCCCACCACGACGGCTCCGGGCCGGCCCACGCGATCGACGCGTCGGCGTCGCGCTGGTCGACCCCGCCGCCCGGGAAGACCGTCATGCCGCCGGCGAACGGCATGCCCTTGACCCGGTGCTGCAGGAAGATCTCGACGCCGTCGGCGCCGTCCCGGACCAGGATCACGGTGGCCGCGTCCTTGGGGACGGCGGGCGGCCCGTCGGCGTTGGCGCGGGTGGCTACCCCGGCGCCGACGGGGATGTCGAAGACAAACTCCTTTGGCTGCTCCACCCGGGCAACATACCTCCGGACCCCGACGTTCCGTCGCGCAGTTGTGGCGTCTCAGACAGTGAAAAGGCGGTGCTTCCCGGGGGAGGCACCGCCTTCTCGCGAAAGAGGGCTAAGGAGCGGTCCAGCCGCGCTGCTCGCCGCCGGAGCGGGAAGCGCCGTTGAGCCGCATCTTCGCCGCCTCGGCGCGCTCGCGCTCGGCCAGCTCCGCGTGCAGCTCGCGCAACAGCGCCCGGTCGCGCTCGCTCAGGCTCGGGTCGTCCAGGTCCAGCGCCGGCAGCTCGACGACCTCGTGCATCGACGGCTTGCCCGCGGCGATCTCGCGGCCCTTCTCCGGGTCCTCGGCCAGCGCCTGCCGCAGCTGCGCCACCTCGGCCGGGGTCAGGTCGGCGGTGCGCTCCGCCCGCGTCTCGGACCGGTCGGAGGACCGCTCCGCGCGCGACTGGCGCGGCGGCTCCGGGGCGGGGCGGCGGCGACACGATCGGCACCACCGGGGCGACGGGCTCCGGCGGGGTCGTCGTGGCGGTGCTCGACCGCATGCTGTGCCGGCTGCCCGAGGACTCCCCGACCGGTTCCGCCGTCACCGCGGCGGGCGCCTTGACCGGCTCGGGCCGGTACGCCGACGCGGACGACGTCGTGGTCCCGGTCACCCAGGCCGGCGACGCGGCCGCCGAAGCGGCCTGGTGGTACTCGGAGTGCGCCACGCCCGGACCGCTGACCTCGACGACGGAGTGGATCCCGGCCCGGCGCAGCGCCGTGTCGACGCGGAACGCGACGGCCGGCGGGTTGCCCTCCGGGCCCAGTTCCACGAGCACCACGCGCTGCGGCAGCGCGCCCGGCACGCTGCCGGCCGGCGTGTTGCGCCACACCGCGTGCACCGAGCGGACGTCCGGCAGCACCTGCAGGGTCCGGTCGAGCGCCTCGGCGATGCCGAACTCCGGGGAGTTCTCGCCGCTGAACCGGTGCGTGCTGACCGGCTCGGCCTCGTCGACCAGCAGGTCGTTCGCCAGCGTCGCGTCCGACCGGCTCATCTCGAGCACCAGCGCGAGCTCGCGCTGCTCGGCGGAGCTGACCGGGATGCGGCCCGCGATGAGCGTGCCGGTGGTCAGCTCGACCGCCTCGTCGATGTGCGCCCGGGCGATCAGCTCACGCGCCTCGGTGAGCGCGCTGTCGTCGATCCGGCCCGCCAGGGCCAGTAACAGGTTGTGCAGGCGCAGGGGCACCGAGAACCCGTCCATGGGCGGGCCGTCGTGGACCTCCACCATTGCCTTGCTCCCTCCCAGCTCGCTGGCGGGCGAGCGTTATGCGGCTACTAGCCGGTTCCCCGTCACCGCGCCCACGCAGACCAGCTCTGAGTCGGCCAGCGCGGCCCGGTGGTACCCCGGCAGGTCGAAGCGCGGCGGGATGACTTCGACGCTGGGCTCTTCGTCGCCCAGAACGCGCAGCACCCGCTGCAGTTCGCCGGTCAACCTCGGCAGACCGTTCAGCGCGGTGATCAGCAGCACGCGCTTGGCCGTGCCCTGCCCGACCACACCGACGTGTCGCCAGCTCTGCCGCACTTCCCCCACGTCCGGGCGACCCCGCAACGTTGCGTGGATCAGGACGGACACGGAGTCGACCGAGTTAACCCATTCGGGCGCACTCGACGTGAATGTGTACCGGTTCTCGGAGACGTCGTCTACCCCCAGCGTCGAACTGACCTGGTGCCAGTCGGCGCCGTGCGGGATGAGCCCGGCCACGAGCAGGCGGTACTCCGTTTGGTCGAGGTCAATCCTGTGCTTAAGCAAAGACCTCGGCAGGGTCCGGGCGAGGGTGCCCATGGCGCCCTCGCCGAGCCAGTCGCGGAACCGCCACAGCAGCTGGTCGGGCAGCCGCCCGGCCAGCCGGAGCAGCAGCTCGTGGGTGGACTGCTCGATGTCCGGATCCATCACTGCACCTCCACGATGAGTTCGACCTCCACCGGCGAGCCGATGGGCAGCTCCGCGACGCCGACGGCCGACCGGGCGTGGATGCCCGCGTCGCCGAAGACCTCGCCGAGGAGCTCGGACGCGCCGTTGACGACCGCGGGCTGGCCGGTGAAGCCCTCCGCGGAAGCCACGAAGCCGACAACCTTGACGATCCGCGCGACGTTGTCAATGCCGACCAGCGCGTGCACGGCCGCGAGCGCGTTGAGCGCCGACGTGCGGGCGTGGCCCTTCGCCTCTTCGGGGCTGATCTCCGCGCCGACCTTGCCGGTCGCGGCGAGCACGCCGTCGACGAAGGGCAGCTGGCCGGAGGTGTAGACGTGCTTGCCGCTCTGCACGGCGGGCACGTAAGCAGCCAGCGGAGCGGCCACGCCGGGCAGCTCGATGCCGAGTTCCTTCAGCCGTTCGCTCCAGCTCACTCCGGTCAGCCCTTCGGACGCTTGAGGTACGCGACGTGCTGCTCGCCCGTCGGGTTCGGCAGCACGGTGACCAGTTCCCAGCCGTCCTCGCCCCACTGGTCGAGGATCTGCTTCGTGGCGTGGATCAGCAGAGGGACGGTCGCGTACTCCCACTTGGTGGCGCTCATGAACCGGGAGCGTAGCCAAGCGGGCAAGGCCGCCGGGGGCCGCCGCCGGATTACCGCGCGCGACGCGCCGGAGTGTGGTTCATCTCACGCCGCTAGCGTGGGCTCGTGGAAACGTGGCGGGTGATCGCGACGGCGCTGCTCGCGGCGGCCGGGCTGCCGCTGGTACTGGTCGTGATGGCGAAGGTGCGCGACCGGACGCAGAGCTCCGGCCAGGTCGCGCTCGGCGGCGTGGTCACCTTCACGCTGCTGGTCGTCGTCGGTGTGCTGATGCTCACCGTGCTGCCCGGGCTGTCGCCTGGGTGCTCGTCGGCGGCCGTGGCGGCTGCGGTCAGCGTCATGCTGCTGGCCAGCTGAGCACCGGTTTAGGGTGAAGAAGTGACCACCCCCAGCCGGCTGGACCGACGAGCTCACCCGCGCCCGGCTGCACGTCGTCACCGGCAAGGGCGGCACCGGCAAGACCACGGTGGCCGCGGCGCTGGCCTCGCGCTGGCCCGCGGGGGCCGCCGCGTGCTGCTGATCGAGGTCGAGGGCCGCCAGGGCATCGCCCAGCTGTTCGACACCGCGCCGCTGCCCTACGCCGAGCAGCGCATCGCGTCCGCGCCCGGCGGCGGCGAGGTGCGCGCGCTGCACATGGACGCCGAGGCCGCGCTGCTGGAGTACTTGGCGATGTTCTACAACCTGGGCTTCGCCGGCCGGACGCTGCGGCGGATGGGCGCGATCGAGTTCGCGACCACGCTCGCGCCGGGCCTGCGGGACGTGCTGCTCACCGGCAAGATCAAGGAGTGCGTCGGCCGCACCGAGTCCGACGGCCGGCACACCTACGACGCCGTGGTGCTGGACGCGCCGCCGACCGGCCGGGTCGTGAAGTTCCTCGACGTCACCAAGGCCATGGCCGACCTCGCCAAGGTCGGGCCGATCCGCGGCCAGAGCGAGGGCGTCGTGCGGCTGCTGCACTCCGGCGACACCGCCGTGCACCTGGTCACGCTGCTGGAGGAGATGCCGGTCCGCGAGACCCTGGACGCCGTGGCCGAGCTGGACGGCGCCGACCTGCGGCCGGGCGCGGTGTTCGTCAACCGGGTGCGGCCGCCGCGGCTGCCCGCCCGCTCGCTGGCCGCGGCCGCGGACGGCCGGGTGGACGCCGCCCGCGTCCGCACCGGGCTGGCGTCCGCCGGTCTGAAGCTGCCCGAGGACACGCTGGCCGGGCTGGTCGAGGAGACCGTCGACCACGCCGTGCGGGTCGCAGGCCGAGCAGCGGGCCCGCGAGCAGCTGGCCGAGGCCGACCTGCCCGCGCTCGAGCTGCCGGAGCTGACCGGCGGCGTCGACGTCGGCGGCGCTGTACGAGCTGGCCGAGACGCTGGTCGACCAGGGGGTGCGGCTGATGACCGGCACATCGACATCGACGCACTGCTGGACGACCCGGAGACCCGGGTGGTCGTCTGCTGCGGCTCCGGCGGCGTCGGCAAGACCACCACCGCCGCGGCGCTGGCGCTGCGCGCGGCCGAGCGCGGCCGGCGGACCGTCGTGCTCACCATCGACCCGGCCCGGCGGCTGGCCCAGTCGCTCGGCCTGCGCGAGCTGGGCAACCACCCGCGGCAGGTGCAGGTCGACGGCTTCGAGCCCGAGGGCGAGCTGTACGCGATGATGCTGGACATGCGCCGCACCTTCGACGACATGGTGCGCGTGCACGCGGGGCCCGACCGCGCCGAGCAGATCCTGGCCAACCCCTTCTACCAGACCATCTCCACGTCGTTCTCCGGCACGCAGGAGTACATGGCGATGGAGAAGCTGGGCCAGCTCGCGGCGACCGGGGACTGGGACCTGATCGTGGTCGACACCCCGCCGAGCCGGTCGGCGCTGGACTTCCTGGACGCCCCGCAGCGGCTGTCCACCGTGCTGGACGGGCGGATCATCCGGCTGCTGTCCGGCCCGGCGAGGGCCGGCGGCCGGGGCCTGCGCAAGCTCGTCGGCGCCGGGTTCGGGCTGTTCGCCAAGGCCGTGTCGACGATCATCGGCGGGCAGCTGCTGGCCGACGCGTCGGCGTTCGTGCAGGCCTTCGACAGCATGTTCGGCGGCTTCCGGGAGCGCGCCCGCAAGACCGCCGAGCTGCTGCGCTCGCCGGGCACCGCGTTCCTGGTGGTGGCCGCGCCGGAGCCGGACGCGCTGCGCGAGGCGTCCTACTTCGTGGAGCGGCTGGCGGCCGAGTCGATGCCGCTGGCCGGGCTGGTGCCAACCGGACCCACCCGGTGCTGGCGAAGCTGTCCGGCGCGCGAGGCGCTGGCCGCCGCCGAGCCTGCTGGACGGCGGCGAACGCGCCGCTGGCCGCGGCCGTGCTGCGGCTGCACGCCGACCGGGTGGCCCTGGCGGCCCGCGAGAAGCGGCTGCTGGCGCGGTTCACCAAGGCCCACCCCGCGGTGGCGCTGGTCCGGGTGCCGGCGCTGGCCGGCGACGTGCACGACCTCGACGGGCTGCGCGAAATCGGCGCCAAGCTGGCCGGTGAGTGGCTCAGCCGGCGTCGAGCGGCATGCCGCCGCCGTATCCGCGCCGCGGACTCAGCCGACGTCGACCCGCTCGTACGCGTCCCGCTTGGCGGCCTCGAGCAGGTCGGCCCAGCTCGACCACGTCGGGCCGGCGGCGCAGCAGGGCCCGCCGCTCGCGCTCGGTCATGCCGCCCCAGACGCCGAACTCGATGCGGTTGTCGAGCGCCTCGGCCAGGCACTCCGTGCGGACCGGGCAGCTCAGGCAGACGGCTTTGGCTCGGCTCTGCTCGGCACCCCGGACGAACAGGCCGTCCGGATCGTCGTCGCGGCAGGACGCGCTGACCCGCCAGCTCGACTGGTTGGTTTCCATACCCCCAGCTCCCTACCCTGGTGATCGACGCACCAGCGGGGAAAGGCACTGCGCTCCTTGCCCCCGCGAGCGTGTCTCCCTCAGCTCACGTCGATTAACCGGCACCTCCCCGGTGCCGGTGCCGCCGTTCGGACCAGGCGAGCTCCCACTCGCGTGATCCATCGTCGGCTTTCTTCGTGAGACGTTGACGGACTGTAGGGGCCCTCGGTTCCCCTGCCAACACCCAGAATGCCTTCCGTTACCGATGTCACCGAAGCGGGGTCGGTTTTGTCACTGAACGTCACACCCGGAGACACGGCGTCACCGGCGCCTGACTTGCTCACGGGTAGTCTGGCCCTCGTGCGTGTCAGCGGACGGTCTTGTGAAGTTCGTCGGTCTGTGCCTGTTGGCCGGGGTGCTGGTCGCCGGCATGCTCTTCCCGATCTGGGGGCGCGGGGTGGTGTCCAACCAGGCCAGCGACACGGTGGACAGCACCTCGTCCGACCTGCTGACAGCCCGCCGCCGCTGGTCACGACGGTCGACGGACCGCAACGGCACGCCGATCGCGTACCTGTACGACCAGTACCGGCTGCCGATCACGCCCGGACCAGATCTCGCCGGACATGAAGGGGGCCATGGTCGCCGTCGAGGACAAGCGGTTCTACCAGCACGCCGGCGTCGACTGGCAGGGCACGCTGCCGCGCGCTGTCAGCAACAGCTCCGGCGGCGCACCAGGGCGCCTCGACGATCACCCAGCAGTACGTGAAGAACTACCTGATCAACGTCGTCGACCGGAACGACAAGGCGGCCAGGAGCAGGCCCAGGCGCAGACCGTCGCCCGCAAGCTCAAGGAGGCGCGGATCGCGATGCAGCTGGAGAAGAAGCTGTCCAAGGACGAGATCCTCGACCGGATACCTGAACATCGTCGAGTTCCCGGCCAGGTCGACGGCATCGGCGCCGCCGCGCACGCGTACTTCAACACCACCCCGGACAAGCTGACCGTGCCGCAGTCGGCCCTGCTGGCCGGCCTGGTCAACAACCCGGTGATCTACGACCCGTGGAAGCACCCGGGAGGGCCACTGCAGCGCCGCAACCTGGTGATCCAGCGGATGGTGGAGAACAACGCGCTGGCCGCCGACGCCGCCGCCAAGGACGAGCCGCTGGGCGTCGTCCAGGGCGGCCCGGCAAGCCCGTCCAGCAACTGCATCGGCGCGCCCGACTACGCCGGCTTCTTCTGCCAGTACGCGGGACTACCTGAGCAGGCCGGCTTCACCCAGGACCAGATCTTCACCGGCGGCTACACCATCAAGACCACGCTGGACGAACGGCCAACCACGAGGCGAAGGTCCCGCGGAGAACCACGTGCCGAAGACCCAGACGACGTCGCGAACACGTTTGACATCATCAGACCGGGCAAGCACCGGCACGAGGTGGTCGCGCTGGCGGCCAACCGCGACCACGGCCAGGAGCCAGACCAGGGCAGACGACGAACGCACTGCCGGCGGGCGTCTACAACACCTGCGGCGCCGGGTCCACGTACAAGATCTTCACCACGGCCGCCGCGCTGGAGAAGGGAATCGACCGGGATCTACACTCTCCCATCGAAGCCGACACCTATACCTCGCACGTGTTCACCGGTGGTGGCGACCGCTGCCCCCAGACCGGGCCTCCGCTGAATTCCAGCTGGTACTGCGTCGGCAACGCCGGCCACTACGGCAGGCTCGCGCCGGGCGCGACCCTTCAGAGCGCGCTGGCGACCTCGCCGAACACCGCGTTCGTGGCGCTCGAGGACCAGCTCGGCAGCACCGCGCCGGGCATCGACATGGCCAACCGGCTCGGCATGCGCAACACGATGGCGAGCAACACCGGCGGCGGCACGGTGGACCCGAAGATGATCCGAACAAGGGCTCGAGCCAGCCGCAGGTGCTACGCCCCGACGCCCCAACCCCGGCTACGGCGCGTTCACCCTGGGCTTCAGCCCGATCAGCGGCCTCGAGCTCGCGAACGTCGCGGCGACCATCCTCACCGCCGGCCCGGGCGCCCGCCGACGCCCTGGCCGGCGTCACCGACCCAAGCGCCAGGCGCCGGGCAAGGAAGCCGCCTGTGAGCAGGCCGTGCCCGAAGGCCTGGCGAACACGCTCGCCGTCGGCATGAGCAAGGACGACCAGCCGGGCGGCACCTCGGCCAGGCGGCGCGCGGCGGTCGACTGGAACCGCCCGATCCTCGGCAAACGGGCACGACACAGGGCAACGTCTCGGCGACGTTCGTCGGCGGCACCCCGCAGTCGCGGGCGCCGCCATGATGTTCCGCCCCGACGGCGGCACCGGCGGCCTCTGCTACCCCGCCGCCGGCAACGTCCACGTGCTGCGGCACCGGCAACATGTTCGGCGGCAAGACCCCGGCCCGGACCTGGTTCGGCGCGATGAACAACATCATGGCCGCCAGCCAGCCGATCACCGACTTGCCCCCGCCGGATCCGAAGTACACGGCCCTGCTCCTCTCCCCCCCGCGTCCCGGGCCGCTAGCCGGCCGACGATGCGCCCGCAGTGGTGGCCGGCCTCCGCGTCATCAGGCCTGAGTTGCGAGGGCGGGCAGCAGCGGCGATTGACGATCGGGTCATTGACGTCGGCGTCCCTCGACCAAGCGCCGGTCAAGGTAGAGCCGGCGAGCGCTCTCGCCGTGATCGTGGATCGGGATCACGTGCGGCTCGCACAACCACGCCATCACCTGCGGCTAACGGCGGACCGGGCGTGGAAGGCCTCGTCCACCAGGTAGGCGTCCGACAGGCGCTTCAACGCCACCACGTCGGTCGTGCACCCGTCGTACTCGCGGTGCATTTCGCCGATGGCGCCGCGGCCCAGGAGCGTGTCGGATCGTAGCCAGCACGTTCCCCCAACGGGGCGAGCGTTGAACCGTTGGCCGCTGTCGCCATGACACCCACTCAAACGACTCATCGTGACGGAACGCGACTAAGGGTTACAGCCTTACCGCGGCGGCGTCGCCACACCGTCGAACACGTATCCTCGACTTCGTGAGCACGCTCAGTAACACCAGCACGTCCGGGGCGACCGCGAAGCGGCTCGCTGTGGGGACAGTCGCGCTCGGCGCGGCGACCCTCGGCTACGCCGCCGCCATCGAGCGGCGCCAGTGGACCCTGCGCACCGCCGAGGTGCCGGTGCTCGCCCGGCGCGGCCGCTCACGCGTCCTGCACATCTCCGACCTGCACATGCTGCCCGGCCACGCTCCAAGCAGCGCTGGGTCGCCGAGCTGGCCGAGCTCGACCCGACCTGGTGGTCAACACCGGCGACAACCTCGCGCACCAGCACGCCGTGCCGCGGTGGTGCGCGCGCTCGGGCCCGCTGCTCGACCTGCCCGGCGTGTTCGTCTTCGGCAGCAACGACTACTACGCGCCCAAGCCCAAGAACCCCGTGCGCTACCTGCTGCCCAAGGCCCGAAGAAGCGCATCCACGGCGTCCACTGCCGTGGCGGGACCTGCGCGCCGCGTTCGTCGAGCACGGCTGGATGGACCTCACCCACGTCCGCCGCGACCCTCGACGTCGCCGGCCAGCCCATCGTCGCCGCCGGCGTCGACGACCCGCACCTCCGCCGCGACCGCTACGCCGACATCGCCGGCCCGGCCGACCCCAGCGCGCCGCTCCGGCTCGGCGTGACCCACTCGCCCGAGCCGCGGGTGCTGGACCCGTTCGCCGCGACGGCTACGACCTGGTGCTGGCCGGCCACACCCACGGCGGCCAGCTGCGCCTCCCCGGCTACGGCGCCCTGGTCACCAACTGCGAGCTGGACCGCACCCGTGCCCGCGGCGCCTCCCGCTGGGGCGCGCACACGTGGCTGCACGTCTCGGCCGGCCTGGGCACCTCCCCCTACGCGCCCGGTGCGGTTCGCCTGCCCGCCCGAGGCCAGCCTGCTGACGCTGGTCCCGCGCGGGTCCGGGCCGACGAAGCCGCCGCAAGTCGGCCCCGCGGAGCCCGCGACACGTCCGCTAGACTTCTCCGCGACCCGAAGCAACCTCGGGGTGTGGCGCAGCTTGGTAGCGCGCTTCGTTCGGGTCGAAGAGGTCGTGGGTTCAAATCCCGCCACCCCGACGAGTAAGGGCCGGTTTCGGCGGAAAACGCGAACCAGGGCCTCTCTGCGTTGTGTCCTCTGGGGTCGACACCGAGGGCCCCCGCCAGTGGGCTCCGCCCCCGGACCCCCGGCTTGCGCGGTTGCGTTGGTCCGCCGGTTCAGCGAGTGGCGATCAGTTCCGTCCAGCACTGCGTGAAGTCGCCGGATCTCGGCGGAACGGGTCCAGGACCACGCCGAACGGGCCGCGCACGTGAGCTGGTCGCGGTCGCGGACGGACGGGGGTCCGCTAGGGCCGCGTCAAGGCGGGCCTCCACGTACTTGGCCAGGTCTCGGTACGTCATGTCAGCGCGGTAGCGGGCTCTCGACACGATCTCCGTGAACCCCGCCGTCGCGCACTGGTCGGCGATCACCCGGCCCGCGAACGGGTTGCCGCCCGCTTGGCGGCGCAGCAGGTAGTGCCCTCTCAGCGCCGCGTCGACGTTCGCCGTCTTCGGGCGCAGCCGGGCCTTGCTCCAGTCCGAAGTGGACAGTGCAAGCCTGCCGCCCGGGCGAAGCACCCGGCGCAACTCCGCCAGCGCGTCCAAGGGGGCAGCGAGATGCTCGAACAACGCGTGCGAAAACGCGACGTCCACGCTCGCGTCGGCGAACGGCAGGTCGTAGGCCGACGCCACCACGAAGTCCACTGTGGACCTTCCGGCCCGGCGCGCGACGTCGCGGGCCATCGCGATCTGACCCGCGTCGAGGTCGATGCCCGTCACGCGGGATTCCGCGGCGAGCCCCAGGGTGATCGACCGGGGCCGCAGCCGAGGTCGACCACCCACGAACCCGGCCTGAACAGGGGTTGCGCGAACGCGAGCGCTCCGCCGCCGTGCGCGCGGACATCATCGAAACCGCGTCTCGCCCGTAGCCCGGCGCGTAACCCTCCAGCACCCCGCACACAGTACGGCCAGAAGGTGGCAGGATCGAGGGGTGAGCACGCAGTCAGCCAAGCAATTCCCGCCCGCGGTGGTCCCGGACCGGCTGTTCGACGACGCCGAAGCCGAAGCCCGCTGGCGCGCCCGCTTCCACGCCCCCCGCATCTCGACGCCCGAGTGGGCTCGCGACGCGCCGGACTCCAACGTCTACGTCTCGAACGCCAGCGGCGTCTGGGAGGTCTACGCCTGGGACCGGGCGACAGACGAGCACCGGCAGGTCACCGACCGGCCGAACGGGACGATGCACGCACGCCGTCGCCCGGACGGGGAGCGGATCTGGTGGTTCGACGACACCGACGGCGACGAGTTCGGCTAGCTGGGTGCGCGAGCCGTTCGCCGGCGATCGAGGGCAGCGAGCCCGGAGGCGCGTGCCGGACGTCCACGACGGCTACCCGGCCGGCCTGGCGCTCGGCACGGGATCGTCGCGGTCGGCGCCTCGACCGACGACGGCAGCGATCTGTACGCCCGGATCGGCGGCGAGACCCGAGTGCTGTCTACAGCCACGCGCACGACGCCGGCGTCGCGCCTGTCCGCGACGAGACGCTGCTGGCGATCTCGCACTCCGAGCACGGTGACACCCGGCACCCGGCGCTGCGGGTGCTGCGCGGCGGACGGCCGGCACGGTCGCGGAGAAGTGGGACGGCGAGGGCAAGGGACTGGACGCGCTCGAGTTCTCGCCCGGTGCCCGGCGACCCGCGGCTGCTGGTGCTGCACGAGCGCCGCGGCAGCGAAGAGCTGCTGATCTGGGACGTCGCGAGCGGACACCGAGACGGAGATCGGGCTCGACCTGCCGGGCGAGGTCGCCGCCGACTGGTACCCGGACGGCGCTGCGCTGCTGATCGTGCACAGCCACCAGGCGCGCAACACGTTGCACCGCTACGAATCGCGCACCGGCGAGCTGTCCACTGTGGACATCCCGGCGGGCACCATCGGCGGCGCGGGCGCGCGGCCGGACGGCACCGTCGAGTACTCCTGGTCATCGCGGCGCGAGCCCGCCGCGGTCCGCGCGCTGACCGCCGACGGGCGACCGGTGCTGCTCGAGCCGCCGGGCGACAGGCGCCGATCGCAGCCGGTGACCGACGCCTTCGTGAGGGCCCGGCGGGCGGATGCACGCGCTGGTCTCGCGGCCGGCCGACGCGCCGGACGGCCCGCTGCCGACGGTTTTCTCCGTCCACGGCGGCCCGCACGCGCACGACGAGGACCGGTTCTCCGCCTACCGCGCGGTGTGGCTGGACGCCGGCTTCGCCGTGGTGCGAGGTGAACTACCGCGGCTCGACCGGCTACGGCTCGGCCTGGCGGGACGCCATCGAGGGCCGGCCGGGCCTGACCGAGCTGGAGGACATCGCCGCGGTGCACGACTGGGCGGTCGCAGTCGGCCTCGGCCGACCCGGCGAAGTGCGTGATCAACGGCGGCTCCTGGGGCGGCTACCTCACGCTGCTCGGCGCTGGGCACCCAGCCGAAGCGCTGGGCGGCCGGGCGTCGCGGGCGTGCCGGTGGCCGACTACGTCGCGGCCTACGAGGACGAGATGGAGCCGCTGCGGCCTTCGACCGGGCGCTGTTCGGCGGCTCGCCGGAGGAACTGCCCGACCGCTACCGGGAGTGCTCGCCGATGACCTACGTGGACGAGGTCGCGGCGCCGGTGCTCGTGCTGGCCGGCGAGAACGACCCGCGCTGCCCGATCCGGCAGATCGACAACTATCTGGACCGCCTCGGCGCCCGCGACGCGCACGCACGAGGTCTACCGCTACGACGCCGGCCACGGCTCGCTGGTGGTCGCCGAGACGATCAAGCAGACGGCCATCGAGGTCGACTTCGCGCTGCGGGCCCTCGGCCTGCGCTGACGCACTCGCCGGGAGGCCGGACGGTCTCCCGGCGAGTCAGCGTTCGGAGTGCAGGACGCCGCCGGTGGCCCAGTGGTCGGCGCCGACCTCGACGAGCGTCACCTGGACGCCCTCGGGCTTGCCGCCGCAGGTGCGGACGAAGGCGTCGGTCAGCTCCCGGACCAGGGCGCTCTTCTGGGCGGGCGTGCGGCCGGGGAACATGGCAACGCTGATCATCGGCATGACGCGCAGCCTAGAGCCCCCGGCTCACCGACTGAAGCTTCGTGACGGCGGCCGCGTCGCCTTCGAAGTCGACGTGCACGGCGTCGCGGCCGAAGACGAACAGCAGCAGGTCGATGGGCTCGCCGACGACGGTGACCGGGTCGGGCCCGGTCTTGACGGCGGCCTCGCGGCCGTCCTTCGTGCGCAGGGTGACACCGACCGGCGCCTTCCGCAGGTTGAGCTTCGCGGCCCCCTTCGCCGAACGCCAGGCGGCGGCGTCCCGCGTGGCGTCGGCGGGCCGCGGCTGCCAGTCCGGCTGCGCACGCCGGACGTCTTCGTGGTGGACGAGGAACTCGGCGGTGTTGGTCAGCTCGTCGAGCGGGCCGATCGCGGTGGGCCAGAACTTCGACGGCCCGCGCCGGACCTGCTCGACCAGGCCGTCCCACGGCTTGGCGGCGTAGCGGTCCTGGACCTTCTGCGTGTACCCGGCGAGCGCGGGCACCATGATCCGGGCGCGGCGTCCGGCCGGTGCTCCCGCACGACGAGGTGCGCGGCGAGATCCCGCGTGCTCCAGCCTTCGCAGAGCGTGGGCGCGTCCGGCCCGAGGTCGGCGAGGAGGGAGCTCAAGGCCTGGCGTTCGTCAGCTGCGACACCCATGTGAGCGAGGTTACCCGTCGGTAGACGCCCTGGCGACGGGAAGAGACCAGCCGGGCACATGCACAGCTCGTGGTGCGCCGCACCGGTACTAGTGGTGGAAGGCGGTCGCCTTGGCCAGGTCCTTCGGGTGGCCGCCCTCCTTCTCCAGGTCCGGTAGCACCCGGGCCAGGTCCGCCAGCAGCAGGTCGGCGAGGTCGTGGGTGAAGCCGTTGCGGACGACGATCCGCAGCACCGCGAGATCCTGCGGTTCGCCGGGAACGTGTAGGCCGGCACCAGCCAGCCGCGCTCCCGCAGCCGCCGGGACACGTCGAAGACGTCGAACCCGACGTCCGCGCGGGTCGTGAAGGCGAACACCGGCAGCTGGTCGCCGCGGGTGAGCAGCTCGAACGGGCCCAGCTCGGCGATCCGGCCGGCCAGGTGCATGGCGACGTCGCGGCACGCCTGCTGGACCGCGCGGTAGCCGTCGCGGCCGAGCCGGAGGAAGTTGTAGTACTGCGCGACGACCTCGGCGCCGGGCCGGGAGAAGTTCAGCGCGAACGTCGGCATGTCGCCGCCGAGGTAGTTGACGTTGAAGACCAGCTCCTCGGGCAGCGCGGCCGGCGTCGCGCCAGAGCACCCAGCCGACGCCCGGGTAGACCAGCCCGTACTTGTGGCCGGAGGTGTTGATCGACGCGACCCGCGGCAGCCGGAAGTCCCACACCAGGTCGGGGTCGAGGAACGGCGCGATCATCGCGCCCGGACGCGCCGTCGACGTGGATGGGCACGTCCGGGCCGCCTGCGCGCCTGCAGCTCGTCGAGCGCCGCGGCGATCTCGGCGACCGGCTCGTAGCTGCCGTCGAAGGTCGAGCCGAGGATCGCGACGACGCCGATCGTGTTCTCGTCGCAGCGCGCGACGGCCTCCTCGGCGCGTCGAGGTGGAACCGGTCGCCGCTCCATCGGCACGATCCGCGGCTCGACGTCCCAGTAGCGGCAGAACTTCTCCCAGCAGACCTGGACGTTCGCGCCCATCACCAGGTTCGGCCGCGCGGTGCGGCGTCCGGTGCCGTGCCGCCCAGCGCCGCTTGAGCGCCATCCCGGCGAGCATGCAGGCCTCGCTCGAGCCGGTGGTCGAGCAGCCGGTGGCGTCCTCCGGGTCGGGCGCGTGCCACAGGTCGGCGAGCATGGCGACGCAGCGCCGCTCGAGCTCGGCGGTCTGCGGGTACTCGTCCTTGTCGATCATGTTCTTGTCGACGCACTCGGCCATCAGCGCGCGCGCCTGCGGCTCCATCCAGGTGGTGACGAACGTGGCCAGGTTCAGCCGGGCGCTGCCGTCGAGCAGCAGCTCGTCGTGGACGAGCTGGTAGGCCGCGTCGGGCGGCACCGGCTCGTCGCGCAGCGGTCATGCGGCGGGACGAGAGCGAGCCGTACGCGGGGTTCGCCTCGCCGACGAACGGGTTTGCGCCACCGGCGCGGTTCGGGCGATCGGCTTTCCCCTGATGCAAGACCATGACACCGTCAACTAACTGAGAGCGGCAACGCGAAAGGGGCCGGTCCCGACCGGAACGACCCCTTTCGCGGAAAAAATCAGGCCTGCTGGGCCTGCCACATCCAGTGCGCCTCTTCGAGCGCGCGGGTGATCTCGATCAGCAGGTCCTGCGTGACGAGGTCGCTCTTGTCGGTCTCGTCGATGCGGGGCCGCAGCCGCTCGATGAGCGCCGCGAGGATGTCGACGATCGCGGCGACCGTGGACTCGACCGACTGCCAGTTGTCGGGTACTCCGGCACGCCCAGCTCTCGACGACGGTCTTCGCCTTGCCGTTCGGCGAGATGCCGATGGCGTTGGCGCGCTCGGCGACCTCGTCGACGTACTGGCGCGCGGTGGCGACCAGCTCGTCGAGCTGCAGGTGCGCGCTGCGGAAGTTCGAGCCGACGACGTTCCAGTGCGCCTGCTTCGCGATGAGGGACAGGTCGACCAGGTCGACCAGCGTCGCCTGCAGGGCGTTGCCGGTGATCTCCTTGTCGGCCTCGGAAAGCGGGCTCTTGATCGGAGACTTGCTCATCTCTGGTGATCCTTTCCTCGGACTCGTGCGGACGGGAGGCGGCTCAGACGGTGGCGGAGAGCGCGACCTCGATGTTGCCGCGGGTCGCGTTGGAGTAGGGGCACACCTGGTGGGCCTGCTCGACCAGCTGATCGGCCTGTGCCTGCTCGAGGCCCGGCAGCGAGACGTTCAGCGCGACGCCGAGGCCGAACCCGACCTCCTGCTTGAGCACGCTGACCTCCGCGGTCACGGTCGAGCCGTTCAGCGCCACCTTGGCCTGGCGGGCGACCAGCTGCAGGGCGCTGTGGAAGCAGGCCGAGTAGCCGGCGGCGAAGAGCTGCTCGGGATTGGTCTTGTCCCCGCCGGGGCCGCCCATTTCCTTGGGGATGGCCAGGGACTCGTCGATGACGCCGTCGGACGAGGTCACCTCGCCGTTGCGGCCGTCGCCGCGTGCCGTCGCCACCGCGGTGTAGATCGCCTGACCCATGCTCAGCCTGCCTTCTGTTACGGACACTCCACAGCGAGCGTCTCACTGGGCACAACATCCCGCACCCGCGGAACAGTGCCCCCACATGGCAGGCATCACGTGGAATCGGCTACCCGGCGGCCTCCGGGTGAAACGTCTGTGTTCAATCGGGGCTCCGCCCGGCCGGGGGCTCCGCCACCCGGAACCCCCGAAATCCTCATGCGGCGCGCGTCACCGCGAATTCGGCGACCTGCTGCCCGATCAGGCGAAGCGTGCGGACGCTCTTCTCGTCGGACGCGCCGCCGCCTTCGTCGAATTTGGTCTCGGCCGAGTTGATCGAACCACCCAGCGGGGTGGCCCAGCCGCGCAGCGCGTGCGTGATCGTGCGCAGCTGTTCGAGCGTCGTCACCGCGGCCTGCCAGCCGTAGGCGACGGCGGCCAGGCCGACGGGCCGGCCGTCGAGGTAGGGACGGCGGTCGTCGCGCAGGTCTTCGACGTAGTCCAGGGCGTTCTTGACCAGGCCGGACAGGGCGCCGTGGTAGCCCGGCGACACGACGATGAGCCCGTCGGCCTGCCGCACGGCTTCGATGAGCGTGGCGGCGCGCTCGTCGCGCTCCGGCTCGCCGGCGTCGTAGAACGGCAGGACCAGCTCCGATCCGGTGAGCAGCCGGGTCCGGACGCCGACTTCCGCCGCGCCGGCGAGCGCGATCTGCAGCGCGCGTTCGGACTGCGAGCCCTCCCGCAGAGAGCCGCCGATCCCGAGCACGTTGACCGTCCTGGCTGAAGTCACGTCTTTCAGGCTAACCCCTCTACTTAAGTGGATATCCAGAGTTTGGGACCGAGGCCCGCATCACAGCTGGACCTGTTACCTACTGACGAGTAACGTCCCCGGCGGCACCGACGCTCAGGAGGCAACGATGGCGATCCCGCTCCAGGTCCGCGTCCAGGCCGCGGCTTCCCAGCTCGTGTTCTGGCTGCCGACGCCGTTGCGGCGGGCGGTCGCGGGGCGCCGGGTGCGCCGCGACGGCCAGGACCTCGCGCTCGACGCCCAGCTGCTGCTCCGGCTGCAGAAGCTCGCGGGCGCCGAGCTGGTGCAGGGCTCGGTGGAGAAGTCGCGCGCACTGCTCGACGTCGGGCGGCACCTGGTCAGCGGCAAGCCGATCGAGCCGGTCTCGGTGCGGGAGATCGCCGTGCCGACACCCGACGGCGATCTTCCCGCGACGCTCTACACGCCGGTCGGACTGCCCGAGAAGTCGCCGCTGCTGGTGTTCTTCCACGGCGGCGGCTGGGTGATCGGGACGCGTGCGAGCCACGACAACGCCGTCCGCTTCCTGGCCAAGCACGCCGGCGTGCGGGTGCTGTCGATCGAATACCGGCTGGCCCCGGAGTTCCCGTTCCCGTCGGCGACGGAGGACGCGCTCGCGGCGTTCGAGTACGCGGTGGCGAAGGCGAGCGACCTCGGCGCCGACCCGGCACGCATCGCCGTCGGCGGCGACAGCGCGGGCGGCAACCTGGCGGCCGTGACGGCCCAGCAGACCGTCAAGCGCGGTGGCCCGGCCCCGGCGTTCCAGCTGCTCATCTACCCGGCGACGGACTTCGCGCGGCGGTACCGCTCGCAGGATCTGTTCGCCGAGGACCTGTTCCTGACCGACGTGCACATGAAGTGGTTCGAAGGCCACTACGTGCCGGAGGGCACCGACCTGACCGATCCGCGGCTCTCGCCGTTGCACGCCGACGACCTGAGCGGCCTGCCGCCGGCACTGGTCGTCACGGCGGGCTTCGACCCGCTGCGCGACGAAGGCGAGGCGTACGCGGAGAAACTGCGCGAGGCCGGCGTCGAGGTCGCGGTGCGCCGGCACGACGACCTGATCCACGGGTTCATCAACTTCACCGGGGTCGGCACCCGGTTCCGCGAGGCGCTGGCCGAGACGGCGGGCGCGCTGCGGCAGGGTCTGTCCAAACGGGACTGAGCCTTCCCGGTACGACGAACCCGGAGCCCGGCGCGGAGAAATGTCCGCGGCCGGGCTCCGGGCCCCCCTGTTTCCGGTAGCTACGAACCTGGAACCGGCAGTGGTGGCACCGGCAGCGGCGGCACGGGCAGCGAGCCGAGGAGGCCGCCCAGGATGCCGGTGACGGCGCCCAGCAGCGCCTTGAGCAGGTCGCTGACGATCTTCAGCGGCCCGGGCAGGTCCGGGATCGGCGGCAACGGCAGCGGCGGCAGCTGGCGCGGCGTCGCCTGGGGGTCGTTCAGCAGCCGGGTGGACTCGTCGGCCCGGCCCTTGGCCAGGCCGGCCAGCTGCTGGGTGTCGGTCTGGACCGTGTAGCGCTTGCCCGCCGCGATGTCCGCGAGCACCGGGCTCAGCTGGCCGAGGTCCGACCGCGTGGCACCGACGTTGCCCGCGTAGGCCACCTTGGTCAGGTCGTCACGCATCTGGAGCACCTGTGCGGCGAGGGCCTGGGTGCTGGAGGAACCCTTGCCCCCGTCCGGGCTCGCCGAAGCGATCCCCGCCATTCCGACCGCCAGCATGCTGCTCGCGGCTACCAGGGCGATGGATCGCCCGTACTTGCCTTTCATTTCTTACCTCCTGGCCTCGGGAGACCTGACGGGTTAAATCGATACCCCCCGTATCGGAGATAAGCCACCCGATCACCGGTTAGGGACGTTTTCTAACCCTTACGTGCCGGATGCGGAGGCGGCGAACTAGACCGCAATTGATTAACGTCGAAACCTTGCCCTTCCCCCTGAAGATCATCATGATCGATTCTTCCCATCACTGCTGGTAGTCGGCGTCCACTATGGAGCGGTTCGGTCACTCACGCGGGTGTAAACGGTGATCATTTAGCTTCATCACTCCGTCGGACTGCGTGTCGAGACTGCTCCAGACGGGGCGTCCCCCACGCTCGCACCGCCACCCACACGGTTGCCCCCCTGCTCGGGGTAGGAATGCGAAATCAATTCCGGAAAAACGGTCGAAGCGCCCGACGGCGAAAGCCGCCACCGAGGTTCTCGGTCCGGGAATCGCCTCGACGGTCGGGTGAGCGGACGGCCGTCAGAGCGGGAGGCCCGCTTCCAGGTGCGCGACCGCGCGGTCGAGCACCACCAGCGTGTCCGCTTCGGGATCCGCCGCCGCGCCCAGGAACGCCGCCATGGTCACCCCGACCACCGCGCCCGCCCAGTTGCGGACCTCGAAGTCGTCCGCCGCCCGGCCCGTCCGCTGGGCCGCCATGCCCGCCAGCAGGTCGATCCCCTCGGCGAACTGGTCCATGATCGCGCTGCGCAGCTCGGGCTCGCGGAACACCAGCAGCTGACGCTGGCGCTCGCGCTCCCAGTCCTCGCCCGAGACCTGCTCGCGGATGATGTCCACCGTCGCCCGCAGCGCGGCGATCGGGCTGAGCTCCGCCGGCTGGGCGAGCGTCGCCGCGATCAGCACCGGGTCGAACGCGTCGTACAGGACCGTCGCTTCCTTGGTCGGGAAGTAGCGGAAGAACGTGCTGGGCGAGATCTCCGCGGCCGCCGCGATCTGGTCGACCGTCGTGGCGCTGTAGCCCTGCTCCTGGAACAGCCGCAACGCGTGCCGCTGGATGGCGGCACGCGTCCTGGCCTTCTTCCGTTCCCGCAGCCCCGAGGGCTCAGCCGGCGACGACGTCATGCGCCGATTCTCGCGGCTGCGCCCGCGGGGCCGTCCGCCCGGGCAGGAACAGCAGCGCGAGCAGCGCGCCGGCCACGCCCAGCCCGGCGCACACCCCCAGCGTCGCGGCCATGCCGTCGGTGAACGCGAGCCGCGCCGACTCGCCCAACGCGGGCCGGTGGAGCTTCTCCGCCACGGCGACCGCGGCCGACGCGCTGCCGCGCACCGCGTCGGCGACCGGCGCGGGCAGGCCGTCGACGGCGACGCCGTGGCGGTAGACGCCGTTGAGGACCGTGCCCAGCACCGCGACGCCGATCGTGCCGCCGACCTGGCGCAGCACCTGGATCAACGCTGAACCGGCGCCCGAGCGGCCTTCGGTGAGCGCGCCCATCGCCATCGACATCAGCGGCGGCAGCGTGCACCCGGTGCCCAGGCCGATCACGCTCGCCCAGGCCACCGTGAAGCCGTAGCCGTCCGACGGCGCCGTCGTCGAACCCCAGGCCAGCCCGGCCGCGAGCACCGCGAACCCGGCCGTCACGACCACGCGCACGCCGACCGCGGTGACCAGCCGCTCGGCGATCTTCGCCGACACCAGCATCCCGCCGATCAGCGGCAGCAGCCGCACGCCGGTCTGCAGCGCGTCGGCGCCCTGCACGGCCTGGAACAGCTGCGGCAGCACGAACAGCAGGCCCATCAGCGCGAACGACGCCATCGTGGCGAGCACCGCGCCCCAAACGAACCGCGGCTCGCGGAACAGCGCGAGGTCGGTCAGCGGCGACGCCGTCCGGGTCTGCGCCCAGCAGAACACCGCCAGCAGCGCGGGGCCGAGGGCGATCAGGCCGTAGGTCACCGGGTCGGCCCAGCCTTGCTCACCGGCGTAGACGAAGCCGTAGGTCAGCGCGACCAGCCCGGCCGCCGAGAGCGCGATGCCCGCGAAGTCGATCGCGCCGCGGCCGGACCCGGGCGTGAGCGGTATCAGGAACAGCACCGCGACCAGGCCGGCCACGGTCAGCGGGACGTTGATCAGGAACACCGAGCCCCACGCGAAGTGGTCGAGCAGCCAGCCGCCGAGCAGCGGCCCGAGCGGGATGCCGGCGAACGTCGCCAGCACCCACGTCGTCAGCGCCTTCGCCCGCTCCTCCGGCGGGAACAGGATGTTCAGCAGCGAAAGCGACAGCGGGATGAGGAACGCGGCGCCGACGCCGAGCACGACCCGGGCGGCGATCAGCTCGCCCGGCGAACCGGAGTAGGCGCACCCGAGCGAGGCCAGCCCGAACAGCGCGAGCGCGCCGAGCAGCAGCTTCTTCGGGCCGAACCGGTCGCCCAGCAGGCCCGCCGGGAGCAGCAGCGCGGCCAGCGCGAGCGTGTAGGCGTTGCCGAACCACTGCAGCTGCGTGGTCGTGGCGCCGAGGTCGACGGCGAGCGTCGGCACGGCGACGTTCAGCACGGTCAGGTCGAGCCCGACGGTCAGCAGGCTCACCGCGAGCGCCCCCAGCGCCCACCACCTGCGTGGATGGAGTTGAGTCATAGCGACCCCCAATTGACAGTTACTACCAAATGAGAGTAGCTCTCAGAATCTCCAGGCGCTACCCGGAAATAACTTGCACGCGCGTACCACCTTGGGTTCTCATCGAGACGTGCCGTTCCAGCCGTACCGCCGGGTCCTCTCGGTCCCCCGCGTCCCGTCGACGATGGCGCTGATGTTCCTGGCCCGGCTGCCGATGACCATGAACGGCGTGCTGATGACGCTGTACGTCGTCACCGGGCTGGGCCGCGGCTACGGCGCCGCCGGGCTGGTCGGCGCCGGCGTCACCCTCGGGATGGCCCTGGGCGCGCCGCTGCTCGGGCGCTGCTTCGACCGCTACGGCCTGCGCCCGGTCGTCGCGGTCTGCGGGATCGGCACGACGGCGTTCTGGTTCGCCGCGCCGCACCTGCCCTTTGCGGCGCTCGCCGCGGTCGCGGTGCCGGCCGGGATGCTCTCGGTGCCCGCGGGGTCGCTGGCGCGGCAGATCCTGGCCGCGCTCGTCCCGGCCCGGAACGGCGCGCGGCGTACTCGCTCGACACGATCTCGATCGAAGCGACGTTCATGATCGGCCCGGCGCTGGGCATCGCGGCGATCACCTCGCTCTCGCCGACGTTGACGCTCAGCGCGCTCGGCGCGTTGTTCGGCGGCACGGCGCTGCTGATCTGGCTGATCAACCCGCCGATCCGCGAGTCGGTCGAGCCCGGCGCGTCCACGACGCGGCCGCCGCTGCGGAGCTGGCTGACCGGCCGGCTCGTGGCGACGCTGCTGGTCGCCGCGGGCACGCTGTTCTGCTCGTCGGCACCGAGCTGGCGACGCTGGCGGCGCTGCGCTCGAACGGCGACGTCGGCTGGACCGGGCTGGTCATCGCGGTGATGTGCGCGGCTTCGATCGCCGGCGGCATCGTGCACGGCGCCGTGGGAAGTCGCTGCCGCAAAGCGTGCTGATGCTGCTGCTCGCACTGCTGGTGGTGCCGGTCGGGCTCGCCGACCAGCCGTGGTGGCTGCTGATGCTGGTGCTGATCCCGACGAACCTGCTCTGCGCGCCGACGCTCGCGGCGACCACCGAGACGGTCAGCCGATCGCGCCGCCCAGGTCCGCGGCGAGGCGATGGGCCTGCAGGACGCGTCGACCCGGCTCGGCCTGGCGCTGGGCAGCCCGGTGGTCGGCTTCGCGATCGACCACTCGAGCCCGGCGTGGGGCTTCGCGCGGCGGGCCTGGGTGGCCTGGTGCATCGCGGCGGCCGGCCTGCTGCGACCGCCGCGCGCCGGAACCGGCCGCAGTCAGCCGGCGCTGGCCGCGGCCGCTCGCGCGAAAGCTAGCTAGCCGCAGGCCGCGCGCAGGGCGTCGAGCTTCTTGACGTTGCGCTGCACCCACTGGGCGACCACGCCGGCGTCTTCGATGCGTTCCTTCTGCACCTCGACGTAGGAGCCGGCCATGCCGAGCAGCGCGTTCTTGACGTCCTGGTCCTGGACGTTCGAGGCCCGCGAGCTCCCGCAGCCGCTTCTCCTTGTCCGCGGCGCGGGCCTTGAGCTTGTCCGGGTCGACCAGCGGGTTCAGGTCCGCGAGCCCGAGCGCCTCGGTGCACACGCCCACCTTGTCGGCGGTCTTGGCGCCTGGTCGACCGCGGTGCTGACCTGGTCGCACCCGCTCAGCAGCAGTGCGGCCCCGGCCAGCAGCGCGGCCGTCGTTCCACCCCTCGTCATGGCGCCAAGGTACCGCTCGCGCCACGGGGGCGTCGGCCGCGAGCCCCTAGCCCTTGACGCAGACCACCTGCTTGAGGTGCGCCACGACCTCGACCAGGTCCGTCTGGGCCTGGATCACCGTTTCGATGTCCTTGTACGCGGCCGGGATCTCGTCGACGACGCCCGAGTCCTTGCGGCACTCGACGCCCGCCGTCTGCGCCGCGAGGTCGTCGGCCGTGAACAGCTTCTTGGCCTTGGTGCGCGACATCCGGCGGCCGGCGCCGTGCGACGCCGACTGGAACGACGACGCGTTCCCGAGCCCGCGGACGATGTACGAACCGGTCCCCATGCTGCCCGGGATGATCCCGAGGTCACCCGATCCGGCACGGATCGCGCCCTTGCGGGTGACGAGCAGCTCGACGCCGTCGTACGTCTCCTCCGAGACGTAGTTGTGGTGGCAGGAGATCGCGTCGTCGAAGGTCGTCTGCGGGACGACGTCCTTCAGCGCCTGCTTCACGAGCGCGACCATCGTGGCGCGGTTGCGCGCCGCGTAGTCCTGCGCCCAGAACAGGTCACGCCGGTAGGCCGCCATCTCCGGCGTGCCGGCGACGAACACCGCGAGGTCGCGGTCCGGCAGGTCCGCGTTGTGCGGCAGCTTCCGCGCGACGGCCATGTGCCGTTCCGCGAGCTCCTTGCCGATGTTGCGCGAACCCGAGTGCAGCATCAGCCAGACGCGGCCCTCGTCGTCGAGGCAGACCTCGATGAAGTGGTTGCCGCCGCCGAGGCTCCCGATCTGCCGCGCGGCCCGGTCGTGCAGCTCCTGGACGCCGGTGTGCAGCTCGCCGAAGCCCTTCCAGAACGCGTCCCAGCCGCCGACGCCGTGCACCTTGGCCGGGTTGACGGGCGTCTTGTGCAGCCCGAAGCCCACGGGCACGGCGCTTTCGATCCGGCGGCGCAGCTTCCCGAGGTCGTCGGGCAGGTCGCTCGCGGTGAGCGACGTCCGGACGGCGCTCATGCCGCACCCGATGTCCACGCCGACCGCGGCGGGCGAAACGGCGTCGCGCATCGCGATGACGCTGCCGACGGTGGCGCCCTTGCCGTAGTGCACGTCGGGCATCACGGCGACGCCGTGCACCCACGGCAGGTTGGCGACATTGTGCAGCTGCCGCATGGCCTGGTCTTCGACGGACGCGGGGTCCGCCCACATCCGGATCGGGACACGGGCGCCTTCGACAGCGGTGTACATGGTTTCCTCCCCTGGAAACAGTTACGCGGTGCCCAGGATCCCCCGGGCACCGCGTAACCGACAAGCGCGTTTTCAGTTGTCCACTGTGGTCAGCTGCTCGCGATCAGCTCCGCGATCTGCACGGCGTTGAGCGCCGCGCCCTTGCGCAGGTTGTCGTTCGAGATGAACAGCGCCAGGCCGCGGCCGCCCTCGACACCCTGGTCGACGCGGATGCGGCCGACGTAGCTCGGGTCGTTGCCCGCCGCCTGCAGCGGGGTCGGGACCTCCGACAGCTCGACACCCGGGGCGTGCGTCAGCAGCTCCGTCGCTCGCGCGACCGTCAGCGGCCGCTCGAATTCCGCGTTCACCGAGATCGAGTGGCCCGAGAACACCGGCACCCGCACGCAGGTGCACGACACGGCGAGGCCCGGGATGCTCAGGATCTTGCGGCTCTCGTTGCGGAACTTCTTCTCTTCGTCCGTCTCGAACTCACCGTCGTCCACAATGGACCCAGCCATCGGGAGGACGTTGAACGCGATGGGGCGGACGTACTTCTCCGGCTTGGGGAACTCGATCGCCGCGCCGTCGTGGGTCAGCAGCGCCGCGTGCTCGGCGGCCGCCTTCACCTGACCGGCCAGCTCGTCGACGCCGGCCAGCCCGCTGCCGGACACGGCCTGGTAGGTCGACGCGACCAGCCGGACCAGCCCGGCCTCGTCGTGCAGCGGCTTCAGCACCGGCATCGCGGCCATGGTGGTGCAGTTGGGGTTCGCGATGATCCCCTTCCGCGCTTCCTTGATGGCCTGCGGGTTGACCTCGCTGACGACCAGCGGCACGTCCGGGTCCATCCGGAACGCCGAGGAGTTGTCGATCACCGTCGCGCCCGCCTCGGCGAACCGCGGCGCCTGCGCCTTCGACGTCGACCCACCCGCGGAGAACAGCGCGATGTCCAGACCGGCCGGATCAGCTGTCGACGCGTCCTCGATCGTGATTTCGGTGTCGCGCCACGGCAGCTTCGAACCCGCCGAGCGCGCCGAAGCGAAGTACCGGAGCTCGGCGATCGGGAACTCCCGCTCCGCCAGCAGCTTGCGCATCACCGCGCCGACCTGGCCGGTCGCGCCGACCACCCCGACCCGCAACCCGTCCGCCATCAGCGACCACTCCCCGCGTAGACCACGGCTTCCTCGTCGCCGCCGAGCTCGAACGCGTCGTGGATCGCCCGCACGGCGTCGTCCAGCTGCGCGTCGCGGATCAGCACCGAGATCCGGATTTCCGAGGTGTTGATGATTTCGATGTTGACCCCCGACTGCGCCAGCGCCTCGCAGAACGTCGCCGTGACACCCGGGTGCGAGCGCATCCCGGCGCCGACCAGCGAAACCTTGCCGACGTGGTCGTCGTAGAGCACCGACTCGAAGCCGATCTCCGCCTTGACCTTCTCCAGCTCCTTGACCGCCTTGGCGCCGTTGGCCTTCGACAGCGTGAACGTGATGTCCGTGCGGCCGGACACCGTGCTGGACACGTTCTGCAGCACCATGTCGATGTCGATCTCGGCGTCGGCGATCACCCGGAAGATCCGGGCCGCGGCACCGGCGTGGTCCGGCACCCCGGTGACCGTGATCTTGGCTTCGGAGCGGTCGTGCGCCACACCGGTGATCAGGGCTTGTTCCACGGGGATCTCCTCGATAGAACCGGTCACCGTCGTGCCCGGCTTGTCACTGTAGGAAGAGCGGACTCGGATCGGGACGCCGTAGCGGCGCGCGTATTCGACCGAGCGCAGGTGCAGGATCTTCGACCCGCTCGCGGCCAGCTCGAGCATCTCCTCGTAGGGGATGACGTCGAGCTTCTTCGCGTCCGGCACGATGCGCGGGTCGGCGGAGTACACACCGTCCACATCGGAGTAGATCTCGCAGACGTCGGCGTTCAGCGCGGCGGCCAGCGCGACGGCGGTCGTGTCCGAGCCACCACGGCCCAGCGTGGTGATGTCCTTCGTGTCCTGCGCTACGCCCTGGAAGCCCGCGACCAGCGCGACGTACCCCTGCTCGAGCGCCTCGGTGACGCGGCTCGGCGTGACGTCGATGATGCGCGCGTTGCCGTGCACGGACGTCGTGACGACGCCGGCCTGCGAACCGGTGAACGACCACGCCTCCGCGCCCTGCGCCGCGATGGCCATGGCGACCAGCGAGTTCGAGATGCGCTCGCCGGCGGTGAGCAGCATGTCCATCTCCCGCTCCGGCGGCGCCGGGTTGACCTGCTGCGCCAGGTCGAGCAGCTCGTCGGTGGTGTCACCCATCGCCGAGCAGACCACGACGACGTCGTTGCCCGCCTTCTTCGTGGCGACGATCCGTTCCGCGACGCGCTTGATCCGGTCGGCACTTTCCAGCGACGATCCGCCGTACTTCTGGACCACGAGGGCCACGCCCGAACCTCCTAGACGGGCCGGGTCTGCTCCCTGGTGGGCACCGAGGAGCCCCCGCGTCCCATGTTTGCAGTGGAGCCTACCGGGGCTCCAGCGGGTCGCCACCCTCTTGACGTGGGGCGGGCCCTTTCCGCGGGCGCCGCGGAAGTAAATCTTCCGTAACACCAAGGAAATGCGCGGAGCCCTTCCTCCCGAGTGATGCAGCGCACGCCTGGGTACCGTCCATCCATGCCCCCGCCGCCGCCCTCAACGGACGCGCTCCGCGCCGCGGTACCTTCCCAGTCGTGCGCAAACCAGCTGTGACGAGCGTCCCGATCGCATCCCTGATGGCCGAGCGGTGGAGCCCGCGGGCTCTCGACGAGTCCGCGTCGGTGAGTTCGGACCAGGTGCGGGCGCTGCTCGAAGCGGCTCGCTGGGCGCCGTCGTTCGGCAACACCCAGCCGGCCCGCTACCTGGTCGGCGTCCGCGGCACGCCGTCGTTCGACGCGATCCTGACGACGTTGAACTCCGGCAACCAGGCGTGGGCGCACCGGGCGAGCCTGCTCCTCATCGGCGTGACGGTGACGACGAACGAGAAGGGCGCGGTGCCGTACGCGGAGTACGGGCTGGGGCTGGCTTCGGAGAACCTCGTGCTGCAGGCGGTGGAGCTGGGGTTGGTGGCGCACCAGATGGCGGGGTTCTCGCCGGACGCGGTCCGCGCGGCGTTCTCGTTGCCTTCCGACGCCGTCCCGAAGGTGGCGATCGCGGTGGGCTCGGTGGCTTCACCCGACGTCCTGGAGGACGACAGGCGGATCGAGCGCGAGAAGTCGGAGCGGGTGCGGCTGCCGCTGGCGGAGTTCGCGTTCACCGACCAGTGGGGCACCCCGGCGCTGTGAAGTCCGGGAATGCCACCTCGAGGGACCTAGCGTCCGTGAATGTGGCATTCACTGACTTCGGGCTCAGGAACCGCCGCCCACGCGGCGGATCACCTTCGCGAGGATCCCCGACACCACCAGCCAGAAGATCGCCGCGATGCCGTAGTTCACCAGGACCCGCAGCTTCGCGTCACTCGGCGTGAACAGGTCGCTGAAGCCCAGCGCCAGGCTGTCCGCCCACGACTTCACGAACGAGACGATCCCGTTGTCCGGGTTGGCCGAGCCGACCGTGAAGATCACGTGGATCACCAGCAGCGCGGCGAAGATCAGTCCCACCCAGCGGACGATCGACGCCACCACCGAGGCGACGCGGCCTCCGGTCTGCCGCCAGTCGACCGGGGCCCGGCGGGAAACCTTCGGCTCCTCCTCCGACGAAGTCTTCGACGACGACGTCGGACGACGACTCTGCGTGCTCACCCATGCCCGCAGTTTCGCACGGCAACCGGCCAATTGCTACCCACAGGTAACCCTCGGAAGTCGACGCCCGGCTTCCCTCACGCAGCGTTCCGTGGTTATGGTGGGGCCGTGGCGCGTGCTCTCCTGCTTCGCTGCCGCGACGGGGCCTGACCGGACCGGCTCCCCGTCGCGGGGCTTCGTGGTGCCGGTCGCACCCGTCGAGCTGGAGACTCCCGAAATCGCATGAGCAAGATCCGCAAGCCTTCGCGTCCCGCGCCCGCCGACCAGCCCGCCTGGAACACCCAGCGCGGCACGTCCATGCCGGTGCACCGCTACCGCCCCTGGTACGACCTGGTCGAGAACATCGACCTGCCCGACCGCACCTGGCCCGACCAAGCGCATCGACCGCGCGCCGCTGTGGTGCGCCGTCGACCTGCGCGACGGTAACCAGGCCCTGATCGACCCGATGTCGCCCGCGCGCAAGCGCAAGTTCTTCGACCTGCTGGTCCGCATGGGCTACAAGGAGATCGAGGTCGGCTTCCCGGCCGCGAGCCAGACCGACTTCGACTTCGTCCGCGAGATCATCGACGAGGGCGCGATCCCGGACGACGTCAGCATCCAGGTGCTGACCCAGTGCCGTCCCGAGCTGATCGAGCGGACGTTCCAGTCGCTCGAAGGCGCGCCGCGGGCGATCGTCCACATCTACAACTCGACGTCGATCCTGCAGCGCCGCGTCGTGTTCCGCGAGGAGCGCGAAGGCATCAAGAAGATCGCGACGCAGGCCGCGGAGATGGTCGTCGAGCTGGCCGCGAAGCAGCCGGACACCGACTTCCGCTTCCAGTACTCGCCGGAGTCCTACACCGGCACCGAGCTGTCCTACGCGCTCGAGGTGTGCAACGCCGTCACCGAGATCTGGCAGCCGACGCCGGAGAAGCCGGTGATCCTGAACCTGCCGGCGACCGTCGAGATGGCGACGCCGAACGTCTACGCCGACTCGATCGAGTGGATGAGCCGCAACCTGGACCGCCGCGACTCGGTGATCCTGTCGCTGCACCCGCACAACGACCGCGGCACCGGCATCGCCGCCGCCGAGCTGGGCTACCAGGCCGGCGCGGACCGGATCGAGGGCTGCCTGTTCGGCAACGGCGAGCGCACCGGCAACGTCTGACCTGGTCGCGCTGGGCGATGAACCTGTACAGCCAGGGCATCGACCCGCAGATCGACTTCTCCGACATCGACGAGATCAAGCGGACGGTCGAGTACTGCAACCAGCTGCCGGTGCCCGAGCGCTCGCCGTAGGGCGGCGACCTGGTGTTCACGGCCTTCTCGGGCAGCCACCAGGACGCGATCAACAAGGGCCTGGACGCGCTGAAGGACGCCGCCGACAAGCAGGGCGTCCCGATCGACGAGTACCCGTGGGAGGTCCCGTACCTGCCGATCGACCCGAAGGACGTCGGCCGCACGTACGAGGCCGTCATCCGGGTGAACTCGCAGTCCGGCAAGGGCGGCGTCGCCTACATCATGAAGGCCGAGCACCAGCTCGACCTGCCGCGCCGCCTGCAGATCGAGTTCTCGAAGGTCATCCAGCGCTACACCGACTCCGAGGGCGGCGAGGTCGACCCGACGACGATGTACAACGCCTTCTCGGCCGAGTACCTGGAGCTGAAGACGCCGCTGGAGCTGGTCCGCCAGCACGTCCAGGACAACGGGGACGGCGAGTACGACATCACCGCGACCGTGCAAGGTGGAGGGTGACGAGCACGAGGTCACCGGCCGGGGCAACGGCCCGATCGCGGCGTTCTTCGACGCACTGTCGACGGTCGGCTTCGACCTGCGGCTGCTGGACTACTCCGAGCACACGCTCTCGCCGGGTGACGACGCGCGCGCCGCGTCGTACATCGAGTGCGCGATCTCGGACCGGGTGTTCTGGGGCATCGGCATCGACGCGTCGATCGTGACGGCGTCGCTGCGCGCGGTCGTCTCGGCGGTGAACCGCGCCAACCGCTGAACCTGTGGGCCGCCTGTGGGTTGCTGTGAGTACCCGGTGAGCAGGACTTTTCCGGGTCCCGCTGGCGGTTAATGGAGATGTGGACGCGACTACGGCGGGATTGCTGGTGCTGTTCGTCGTCTCGCTGGTGCCCCTGCTGCCCACCGAGGTGACGCTCCTCGGCATGGGTGTCGAGGCGGCCCAGGGCGGGACGTCGCTGGCGCTGGTGATCGCCGTGTCGTCGGCCGGGTGCCTGGTCTCGGACCAGGCGCTCTACGCCCTCGGCCGGTTCGGTGGCCGGGCGGCGCTGGACCGGCTGAGCCGGCGGCGCAAGATCGCCGCCGGCATCGACTGGCTCGACGGGCGGCTGCAGCGCCACCCCCGGCCGGTGCTGGTGGTGGCCCGCTGGCTGCCGTCGGGCGGGACGGTCGGTGCCCTGCTGGCCGGCTCGCTCCGGTGGCCGATGGCGGAGTTCTTCACCGCGTCGGCCGTCGGCATCACGCTCTGGACGTCGTACGTGGCCTTCCTCGGCTACGCGGGCGGCCAGATCATCACCGAACCCGGGATCAGCATGCTGCTCTCCCTCGGCGTCGCCCTGATCCTGGGTTCGGTGATCACCTACGGCGTGAAGCGCGAGCTGTGACAACCGGGGCTTCGCCCCGGGCCGGGGGCTCCGCCACCCGGACCCCCTAAGCTGCTAAAGCAATTTGACGGCCTCGAGGATTGCCGCGGGCTCGGTGCGCGTCGTGTAGTCCGGGTGGACGTCGACGTACCGGATCGTGCGGTCGCGGTCGACCACGACCACCGCCGGGTGGACCAGCTCCCATTCGCCGGTGCCGTTGACCTGACCCAGGTCCGTGCCGACCGAGCTCATCGCCTCCCGGACGACGTCCGACACCCGGAACGTCAGCCCGAGCTGCCGCGCGACGACGTTGCCGACGTCGGAGAGCACGGCGAAGTCGAGCTCGTTCGTCTCCCGCATGGACAGTGAGCCGTCCGCGGTCTGCGGGCTGATCGCGGCCAGCGTCGCGCCGAGCTTCGCCAGCTCGGGGACGACTTCCTGCTGGTACGTGCGCAGCGTCAGGTTGCAGAACGGGCACCACTGGCCGCGGTAGAAGACCGAGCACCGCGGGCCCGTCGGCGACCAGCTCGCCCAGGCTGACGGTTGTCGCCGTCCGCGTCCGGCAGCGCGAAGTCCGTCGACCGTGGCGCCGGCCTCGGCGAACTTCGTCTCGTCGGCCGCGCGCGCCATGTCGGCCTCGAAGACCTCGAACACCGCCGGCGGCAGCGCCGCCCGGCCGTCGGTCCTTGACGGCTGTCCAGCCCGCTGTTCAGATCGTTCCCACTGGGTGCCCCCGTTCGTTGTACTGATCGGTACAGTGAGGCAGACTGTACTATTCGGTACATGGAGACGCAAGCAGCCGCTACGACCCCGCGCGGCCAGCGGACCCGCGACGCGATCGTCGACGCGGCCGCGGAGCTGATGTACGTCAACGGCGTCGCGGGCACGAGCGTCGACAAGGTGCTCGCCGCGAGCGGGGCCGGGAAATCGCAGATGTACCACTACTTCAAGAACAAGGACCAGCTGGTCGAGGCCGTGATCGACCGGTACCTGACGCAGATCCTCGACAACCAGCCGGCGATCTTCGCAGCTGGCGTCGTGGGCTGATTTCGACGCGTGGGCCGAGCAGCTCCTCGATCTCCAGCGTCGCGCCGGAGCGCCGATCCCGTGCCCGCTCGGCAACCTGGCCGGCGAGCTCGGTGACGACCCGAAGGTGAAGCCGCTGCTCGACCAGGCCTACCGGACGTGGGAGTCCCACCTGACCCGCGGCCTCGAACGGCTGCGGGACAAGGGCGAACTCGCGGCCGACGCCGACCCGTCGCGGCTGGCTCAGGCCGCGATGGCGTGCGTACAGGGCGGCCTGCTGCTCGCCCACATCCGCGGCGACCTGACGGCCCTGGAGGACGCGCTGCACATCGCCGTCGCCCACCTGCGCACTCACGCCGTGAGCTGAGCGACCTCCGCGCGCAGTTCCGCGATCACCTGGGCCACGGCCGGGCGTTGCAGCGCGCCCGTGCGGCAGACCGCCTCCACCAGCCGGGCCGCGCGGATTCCCGCCAGCGGCCGGCCGACCAGGCCGCTGCCGCGGCGGGTGTCCATCGTGTACCGCGGCAGCAGCGCGATGCCGTGCCCGGCCGCGACCAGCCGTTCGGTGATCCGGAAGTCGTTGATCCGCTGCACCACCACCGGCCGGACGCCGGTGCGGACGGTCAGCGAGCGCAGCACGTCGTCCACCGGGAAGCCGAAGTCGACGCTGATCCAGCGTTCGTCCGCCAGCTCCGGCAGCTCGACGCGGCGCCGGTTCGCCAGGCGGTGCCCGGCCGGAAGCGCGACGTCGAGCGGTTCGCGCAGCAGCGGGACGACGTCCAGGCGGTCCTGGTCGAACTCCGGCGCGTGCTCGTCGCGGTGCGCCACGACGACGTCGTAGTCCGCGACCAGGCCCGGCACCTCCGGTGGTGTCATGTCGACGTCCCGGACGTCGATCTCCAGGCCGTCGTGACCGGCGACGCGGGTCAGCAGGCCCGGCAGCAGCATCAGCCCGGCCGACTGGAAGATCGCGACCCGCACCCGCCCGCGCGGCGCGCTGCGGTAGGTGTCCAGTTCGGACTCGGCGCGTTCCAGCGCGGCCAGCACCTCGTCGGCCCGGGCGACCAGCGCGCGGCCGGCGTCGGTCAGCCGCAGGCCGCGGCCCGCCGGTTCGGTGAGCGGCAGCCCGACCTCACCCTGCAGGGCGCGCAACTGCTGCGACACCGCGGACGGCGTGCAGTGCAGCGCCCGCGCGGCGGCCGTCACGCTCCCGCGGTCGGCGAACTCCCGCAGCGTGCGCAGGCGACCCAGATCCACGACGTCAGCATACTTGAAGCGCAGCTACAAGATTCCTGCAGATATTCTCGCTGGTCCTTCACGGTCGCCCTTGTCAGAGTGGAGGCATGTCCTCCCGCGATCGCCTGCTGGCCGTGTTCGTCGCCGTCCTGTGGGGGCTCAACTTCCTGGCCATCCACGCGACGCTCGGGCAGTTCCCGCCGGTGTTCGCCGGGGCGCTGCGGTTCGCCGTGATCGCCGTCCCGACGATCCTGTTCGTGCCGTGGCCGAAGGTGAAGGTGCGGTACCTGCTCGGCTACGGGCTCGGGTTCGGCACCGGGCAGTTCGCGTTCCTGTTCATCGCGATGAACACCGGGATGCCGACCGGGCTCGCCTCACTGGTGCTGCAGGCGTCGGCGCCGTTCACGGTCCTGCTCGGCGCCGTCTTCCTGCGGGAACGCGTCACACCGCGGCAGCTGGCCGGGATCGTGCTGGCCGTCGCCGGGATGACGGCGATCGCCTGGCAACAGGCCGGCAACGCCGCGCTGCTGCCGATGGTGCTCACCGTGCTGGCCGCGCTGAGCTGGGCGTTCGGCAACCTGAGCACGCGGCGGGCGGAGCCGGACAACCCGCTGCACTTCACGCTGTGGATGTCGGTGGTGCCGCCGCTGCCGATGTTCGCGCTGTCGCTGGTCATGGAGGGCCCGGCCGCGCAGTGGCACTCGCTGACGACGCTGGGCACGCCCACCGGCCTGACCGCGCTCGGCGGCCTGGCCTACGTCGTGCTGTTCGGCACGATCGTCGGGTCTGGCATCTGGACGACCCTGATGCGCCGCAACCCGGCTGGAGTCGTCTCGCCGTTTTCGCTGCTGGTGCCGGTGGTCGGGCTGACGGCGTCGTTCCTGGTCCTGGGCGAGCAGCCGACCGGCCTGGAGATCGCCGCCGCGGTGGTCGTGATCGGCGGTGTTCTCCTCGGCTCGCTCCGGTCGGCGCGCAAGCCCGACCCGGAGCTGCTGCCGGAAGAAGTCCCGGTTTAGGCGGCCGGTTCTTCCTGCTTGGGCGACTCTTCATCTTCGTGGTTCTTGCCGAGGCGCTTCTTCATGACGAAGAAGACGACGACGCCGATGACGATCGCGGCGATCAGGCCGTACTTGGAGAAGTTGCCGAGCCACTTTTCCGCGACCACGCCGAGGTAGTAGACGAGCGCGGTGGTGCCGCCGGCCCAGACGATGCCGCCGAGCGCGTTGGCGATCAGGAACCGGGTAGTGCATCCTCAGCGACGCCGGCGAGCGGGCCGGCGAGGATCCGCAGGAACGCGATGAAGCGGCCGAGGAACACGGCCCACATGCCGCGTTTGTTGAAGATGCGTTCCGCGTTGGCGATGTGCGTCGGGCCGAAATGCTTCGGGAATTTCCGGCCCGCCCAGGCAAACAGCCGTTGCCCGCCGGTTTTCCCGATCAGATAACCGATGCTGTCGCCGACGATCGCCCCGGCGCTGGCCAGGACGCCGATCCACAGCGGGTTGAGGTTGCTGTGCTGCGACGCCAGCAACGCGGCGCTGACCAGCACGATTTCACCCGGCAGCGGGATTCCGAGGCTCTCGATCATGATCACCGCGCCGACGATCAGGTACACCGAGAGCGGCGGGATCGCCTCCAGCCATTGGTCGACGTGCACTGCTCGTACCCCCTGGTACTCGGTCGTCTGTCACCGCAGAGTACCGGGGGCGGTCCGCCCGGCGAGCCCAACTCAGGTATCCCTCCGTGTACGACTTAAGTCGCGTTTTCAGCCGAGGGCGGCGAGTGCCGACGCCACCGGGAATTCCCCGGAAACGACGTCGAACCCCTGGTTTTCGGTGAGCGGCTCCTGAAGCACCCCGACCACCACGGCGGCGACGTCCTGCCGGGTGATCCGCCCGGGCTCGAGGTGCCCGGCGACCTTGACCCGCCCGGTGGCGGGCCCGTCGGTGAGCGTGCCGGGCCGGACGATGGTCCAGGTCAGCGCGGATTTCTGCAGGGCGAAGTCGGAGATCTGCTTGGCGAGCAGAATCGACCGCACGAGCCGGTCGCCCTGGTCGGGGCTGTCGGCGAACTGCGCGGAGAGCTGGACGTACCGGGCGACCCCGGCCTTCTCGGCGGCCCGGATGGCGGTGGTGGCCCCGTCCCGGTCCACGAGGTTCACCGAAGCGGGCTCCGGATCCGGCGCCCCGATGGCACTGATGACGACCTCGGAGCCGCGGAAGGCCTCGACGAGATCCTCCGGATCGGCGGTCACGTCGGCCACCACCGGCTGAACGTCGAGGTCCTGCAGGACCTCGGCCCGCCGACGGCTGCGAAGCCCGGCCCGCACGGTGTGGCCCTTGGCGGCCAGCAGCCGCGCAACGTGAAACCCGGTCCGCCCTGACGCGCCCAGCACGGTGACCTGCATGGGTTCGATCCTCCCGCAGGCCGGCCCACTGCGCTGTCTCGTTGCGCTGTCTCGCTGCGCTGTCTCGTTGCGCTGTCTCGCTGCGGTTTTCGCTGCGGTTTCGGCGGTGTCCCCAGGTTGTCCACAGGAGTGGTCCCCATGTGGACAACTTGGGGGCAGCGGCGTTGATCAGCGGGTTTCGTCGGGGGTGGCCGATAGACTGGACGTGGGACGCCCCCCAGGGAGGGTGGGGGCCGGTCTGCGTCAGGGGCGGCCGGGGCCACACCGCGATTCCGAAGAGTGTGATTGGTCGGGCGGCGTCTCGGGCCCGGTGTCGCAGTGCCGCAGTGATGCTGGTGTGACCATGTCGCGTGGGGCGCTGATGGCGAGGTTGCGCAGGGTGGCCATGGCCCGGTCCCGGTGCGGACGCGGGATGCGTCTTCCCGGTAGGTGACGCCGCGGACCCAGTGCAGCCGGTTCTCGATTTTCCCATGCCGGCGCAGGTAGGCGGCGGGGCCGGTGCCGACGGGCAGGCTGGTGATGCCGTAGCCGGTGTGCGTGCTGCGGATGCCGGTGGCGCGGTCGGTGCGGTAACGGGTGATCTGCAGACCTGCGCGGTGGAGGTTCCGGTGTGCGGGCAGGGTTTCGATGGTGCGTCTGCTCGAGACGTCCGTGCCCGATTCCGGTACTGGTGCGGCAGGTGGCCTGTGGCCAGGCACCGCGGTGAGCCGGGCGTGGAGCCGGTCCTGATTTTCTTCGACGGAGAGGGTGGGGGCCGGTCTGTGTCAGGAGTGGCTCAGCCTGGCTGCTCTCGACCGTAGGTAAGCCTGCTCCGGCAGGCTCAACGTCCCGAGCGCCGCCGCCAGATACGCCTCCCGAGCCCCGGCGAGATCCCCCGCGAGCTCCAGCAAGTGAGCCCGAACCGCCTCCACCCGGTGGTGAGACTCCAGATCCACCAAGGCCAGCTCCGCCAAGCCCGCCTCAGGGCCGTGGACCTGGGCGAACGCCACCACCCGGTTCAGCGTCACCATCGGGCCCGGGGCCACCACCCGCAGGAGGTCGTACAGCGTGAGGATCTCCGCCCAGTCGGTCTCCTCCGCCGACGGGGCCTCGTCGTGGACCGCCGCGATCGCTGCCTGCAGCTGGTACGGGCCGACCGGGGACGTCGACAGCGGCGGTCGTGATCAGGGAGACGCCCTCCGCGATCGACTCGGCGTTCCAGCGGGAACGGTCCTGCGCGGCCAGCGGGACCAGCGCGCCGACTCGTCGACGCGGGCCGGGCGGCGGGCGTCGGTCAGCAGCATCAGCGCCAGCAGCCCGGCGACCTCGCCGTCCCGGGCAGCGTCGTGCAGCTGACGCGCCAGGCGGATCGCCTCGCGTCGTCAGCTCGACGCGGTTCAGTTCGCCGCCCGAACTCGCCGTGTAGCCCTCGTTGAAGATCAGGTACAGCACCTGCAGCACCGCGGCCAGGCGGTCGCGCGGTCCGGCCGGCGGCAGCGCGAACCGCGCGCCGCGGCCTTGACGCTGCCTTCGCGCGGCTGATGCGCTGGCCGATCGTCGCCTCCGGGACGAGGAACGCGCGCGCGATCTCCGCCGTCGTCAGGCCGCCGACCGCGCGCAGCGTCAGCGCCACCTGGGACGGCCGGGTCAGCGACGGGTGGCAGCACAGCAGCAGCAACGTCAGCGTGTCGTCGACGCCCGACGGCCGGCTCCGGTCGGCGGGGCCGACGCGACCGCCTCCTCACGCCGTTGCCGGGCCGTCTCGCTGCGCCACTGCTCGATCCGGCGCCGGGACGCCGACGGTGATCAGCCAGCCCTGCGGGTGCTCCGGGACGCCTTCGACGGGCCATTGCCGCGACGCCGCCAGCAGCGCCTCCTGGACGGCGTCCTCGCAGGCGTCGAAGTCGCCGTAGCGCCGGACCAGCGCGGCGAGGACCTGCGGCGCCAGCTCGCGGAGCAGCGAGGTCGCCGATCACGACAGGCCCAGCACCGGCCGCACCTCCACCACCCCGAACGACGCCTCCGGGATCCGCCCGGCGATCTCCACCGCGCGCTCGAAGCTCGCGCAGTCGAGCAGGTAGAAGCCGGCGAGGAACTCCTTCGCCTCGGCGAAGGGCCCGTCGGTCGTCATCGGCCCGGTGTCGCCGACGCTGACCTGCTTCGTGGACTCCGGAAAGGCGAGCCGCTCGGAGACGATCCGCTCGCCGGACGCGTCGAGGTCGTCGTTCAACTGCCGGTAGCAGGCGAGCCCGGCGGCCCGCTGCTCGTCGCTCATCCCTTCCCACGCGGCGCGCGACGAAGGGTTGCCGTAGATCAGGACCACGTATTTCACCAGCGAAGGATGACACGCGAAAGGCCCCTCCGGGACGTACCCGGAAGGGCCTTTCGACCGAGCCTCAGAGGATCTCGGCGGACGTCCCGATGTCCGGCGGGCCCAGGTCGGGGTTCAGCGCCCCGGTGAGCTCGACCAGCTCCGGCTTCACCTCGTGCGGCTGGATGCGCCCGTCGCGGATGTCCTCCGCGTAGTGGCACGCCACCCGGTGACCGCCGCCGATCTCGCGCAGCTGCGGGCGGTCCGTGTCGCACAGGCTCGCCTGCTTCCACGGGCAGCGCGTGTGGAAGCGGCAGCCCCTCGGCGGGTTCGCCGGCGAAGGCAGGTCACCGGCGAGCAGGATCTGCTCGCGGGTGTCCTCCACCTGCGGGTCCGGCACCGGGATCGCCGACAGCAGCGCCCGCGTGTACGGGTGCAGCGGATCCCGGTACAGCGAGTCCGCGTCGGTCTCCTCGACCAGCGCACCGAGGTACATCACGCCGATGCGGTCGGAGATGTGCCGCACCACCGCGAGGTCGTGCGCGATCACCACGTACGTCAGGCCGAGCTGGTCCTGCAGGTCCTCCAGCAGGTTGACCACCTGGGCCTGCACCGAAACGTCCAATGCGGACACCGGCTCGTCGGCGACGATCAGGTCCGGCTCCACGGCCAGCGCCCGCGCGATGCCGATGCGCTGGCGCTGCCCGCCCGAGAACTCGTGCGGGTACTTCCGCAGCGACGTCTCCGGCAGGCCGACCGCGGCCAGCAGCTGCCGCAGCCGCCGCTGGGTGGCGTCCTTGTCCTTGTCGAGGCCGTGCGCGTGCATGCCCTCGACGCAGGATCGACTCGACCGACTGCCGCGGGTCCAAGCTGGACATCGGGTCCTGGAAGATCATCTGCATCCGGCGCCGGGCCTTCCGCAGCTCCTCTCCCTTGAGCTTCGCGACGTCGGTGCCGTCGAACTTCACCGAACCGGCGGTCGGCTCGTTCAGCCGCAGGATCGCCCGGCCCAACGTGGACTTGCCGCAGCCGGATTCGCCCACCAGGCCGTAGGTTTCGCCGCGGCGGATGGCGAGATCGACGCCGTCGACCGCGAACACGTGCCCGACCGTCCGGTCGATCACGACGCCGCGCTTGATCGGGAAGTGCACCTTGAGGTCGGTGACCTCGAGCAGCACGTCACCAGCAGGACGGGTCATCGGGTTCCTCCTCCCGCCGCGACCGCCGGCCGCACGGGGTTGTGACAGCGCAGCAGCCCGCCCTGGTCGGGCACCAGCTGCGGCTGGACCTCACGGCAGACCGGCAGCGCGTTGGGGCAGCGCGGCGCGAACGCGCACCCGTGGTCCCACGGGATGTTGTCGGCCACCGAACCCCGGATGGGGATCAGCTTCTCGCCGCGGCCCGCGTCGAGCCGCGGGATCGAGGCCAGCAGGCCGTGCGTGTACGGGTGCCGCGGTTCGCCGAACAGCTGGTGCCGCTGCGCGCGCTCGACGATCTTGCCGCCGTAGAGCACGTTGACCTCGTCGCACAGCCCGGCGACCACGCCGAGGTCGTGCGTGATCATGATCAGCGCGGTGCCGGTGTCCTGCACCAGTTCCCGCAGCAGCGCCAGGATCTGCGCCTGGATGGTGACGTCCAGCGCGGTGGTCGGCTCGTCGGCGATGAGCAGCCGCGGCCGGCACGCCAGCGCGATCGCGATCAGCGCGCGCTGCCGCATCCCGCCGGAAAGCTGGTGCGGGTACTCGGAAAGCCGCCGCGTCGGGTCCGGGATGCCGACCTTGTCCAGCAGGTCGGTCGCTTCGACGGACGCCGCCTTGCGCGACATCCCGCGGTGCCGCTCCAGCACCTCGGTGATCTGCAGCCCGATCGGGATGACCGGGTTCAGCGAGGACAGCGGGTCCTGGAACACCATGCCGAGGTCGCGGCCGCGGCGGTCGCGCATGTCGCTTGTCGGACAGCTTGAGCAGGTCGGTGCCTTCGAAGCGCACCGAGCCGCTGACCTTGTTGCCGCGCCGGGCCAGCAGCCGCATGATCGCCAGCGACGTCACGGACTTGCCGCAGCCGGACTCGCCGACCAGGCCGACCGTCTGGCCGGGTTCGACGTCGAAGCTGACGCCGTCGACCGCGGCGAACGACCGCTCGCCACGGCGGACGAAGTTGACCGTCAGGTCACGGACTTCAAGGAGTGCCATGGGTGCTCACCGCCTGTTCTTCGGGTCGAGGGCTTCGCGGAGGGACTCGCCGAGCAGCGTGAACCCGAGCGCCACGATGATGATCGCGATCGCCGGGTAGTACGCGAGCTCGGGCCGGACGTCGAGGAACTGGTGCGAGGCCTTGCCCAGCATCAGTCCCCACTCCGCCCGTGACGGGTCCGGGTCGCCCAGACCGAGGAACGACAGCGCCGCGGCCTCCAGGATCGAAGTGGCCAACGTCAGGGTCGCCTGCACGATGACCGGGCCGAGCGAGTTCGGCAGCATGTGCCGGAACACGATCGTCCCGCGTTTGACGCCCAGCGACGTCGCCGCCAGCACGTGGTCGGCATCCCGTTGCACAGCATGGAACCGCGCAGCAGCCGGGCGAAGATCGGCACGCCGATCATCGACACGGCCAGGATGACCGTCCACTGGCTCGGCTTCGCGAACAGCGCCGCGATCGAGATGGCCAGCAGCAGCGACGGGAACGACAGCATGACGTCGACCAGTCGCATGAGGACGGTGTCGACCCAGCCGCCGAACGCGCCGGCCAGACCACCGATGATCACGCCGATGAGCACCCCGATCGATCGTCGCGAGCACGCCGACGATCAGGGTCTGCTGGGCGCCGACGATCAGCCGCGACAGGAAGTCGCGGCCGAAGTCGTCCACGCCGAGCGGGAACCCGGCCTGCGCGCCCGGGATGAAGTTCGGCCGCGATCTGGTCGCCGAGGTACGTGGACGTCCGGGTCCTTCGGCGCCAGCAGGGGCGCGAAGATCGCGACGATGAGGAACAAGCCGGTGATGACGCCACCGGTGATCGCGACCGGGCTGCGCAGCATCCGGCGGAGTGCGTCCCCGCCGAGGCTGCGGCCGCTCGCCGCGGCGAGCTTGTCGATCGGTTCCTTCTTCTTGTTGAGCAGAGTGTTCATCGCACACGCACCCTCGGGTCGATGATCCCGTACGAGACGTCGACCAGCATGTTCACCAGGACGTACACCACGGCCCCGAACAGCAGCAGCGCCTGCAGCCGGGGGTAGTCACGCCGTTCGATCCCTTCGGCCAGCAGGAAGCCGAGGCCGCGGAAGTTGAACACCCGCTCGGTCAGCACGGCGCCGCCGAGCAGCGCACCGGTCTGCAGGCCGATGGTCGTGACCACCGGCAGCAGGCCGTTGCGCAGGACGTGCCGGCGTGCGGACCACCTGCTGCGTCAGGCCCTTCGAGTTGGCCGTGCGGATGAAGTCCTCGTTGAGGACGTCCAGCACCGACGCGCGGGTGATCCGGGTGATCACCGCGAGCGGGATGGTGGCGAGGGCGAACGCGGGCAGGATCAGGTGCTTGATCGCGTCCCAGACGGCGTCCCACTCGCTCGTCATGATGCCGTCGAGGATGGCGAAGTTGGTGATCGCCGTGGCGTCGAGGCCCGCGGCCTGCCTGCCCTGCGACGGCAGGCCCAGCGGCGCGGCCAGGATGTCCTGCATCATGTAGCCGAGGAAGAAGACCGGCACCGCGACGCCGATCAGGCTCAGCACGATGATCACGTTGTCCACCGGCCCGCCGCGGAACCGCGCGGACAGGTAGCCGGCCGGGATGCCGAGGACGACCGCGATGATCATCGCGGACATGCCCAGCTCGATGGTCGCCGGCAGGAAGGTGGCGATCTCGCCCATCACGGGCTGGGTCGACACGAGCGAGTTGCCGAAGTTGCCGGTGATCGCCCGGCCGAGGAACCCGAAGTACTGGATGATGATCGGCTGGTCGAGGCCCAGCACGTGGTTGAGGTTGGCGATCTTCTCCGGCGTCGCCTTGTCACCCAGCAGGGCGGCGGCGGGGCCGCCGGGCAGGGACCGGAGCCAGGCGAAGACCAGGATGGACAGGATGAAGAGCGTCGGGATCGCTTGTAGCAGCCGACGCACGAGGAAACGGAGCACTTGCAGTCCTTTGTTGCCAGCCCGGGATCAGGCGCAGGGGGTGGGTGCGGTAGCACCCACCCCCTGCCTACGGCTGAAATCCAGAATCAGCTCACGGTCACGGTGTTGAAACGCTCGTCGGTGAGCGGGCTCGCCACCAGACCCTTGACCTTCGGGCCGACCACGATCGCCGGGGTCGGGTACGCGATCGGGACCGCCGGGAGGTAGTCCATGATCTGCTTGTTGACTTCCTGGTACGCCTTGGCGTGGGCGTCACCGGCCGGCGAAGCGTCCGCCGCGCTCAGTGCCGAGAACAGCTGCGGGTTGTTGAACCCGAACTCCTTCTTCTCCCGGCCGAAGAACGTGCCGACGAAGTTGCCGGCGTCGTTGTAGTCACCGGTCCAGCCGAGCAGGTGCAGGTCCTGCTTGCCGGCCTTCTGGACGTCGTCCTTGTAGCCACCGTTCCACGGCTCGGCGTGGGCCTCGATCTTGATGCCGATCGTTCTTCAGGTCCTCGGAGATCGCCGTGAAGGTGTCCGCCGGGTTCGGCATGTACGGCCGGCGTGACCTCGGTCGGGTAGTAGAACTTCAGCGTCAGGTTCGTCGCGCCGGCCTGCTGCAGCAGCTGCTTGGCCTTCTCCGGGTCGTACGGGTACTTGGTCACGTCGTCGGTGTAGCCCGAGATGACCTTCGGGACGAACTCGGTCGCGACCTCGGAACCCTCGGCCAGCTTCGACTTCACGAACTGCTCGCGGTTGATGCCGTAGGCCAGCGCCTGGCGGACCTTGACGTCCTTGAGCTTCGGGTTGTTGGCCTGGTTGATGCCCAGGTACAGCACGTTGAACGACGGGCGGATGAGCACCTGCTCGCCGTCGTTGCGCAGCAGGCCGTAGTCCGCCGGGCTCGGGTAGTCGTAGCCGTTGATGTCGCCGGCCTTGAGCGCCTGCTTGCGGGCGTTCTCGTCCGGGATCACCTTGAAGATCAGCTTGTCGAGCTTCGCCGGCGACGGGCTGGTGTCGTTGCGGACCAGGGTGATCTCACCCTTGGCCTGGTCCCAGCTCTCGAACTTGAACGGGCCGGTGCCGACCGGGTGCTTGTTCGCGTAGTCGCTGTAGGTGAACGAGTCACCGCTCTGGGTGACCGTGTCCGCGTTGTACTGCTTCAGCGCGGCCGGGCTCTGGATGGCGAACGACGGCAGCGTGAAGGCCGCCGGGAAGGCGCCCTTGGCCTTGTTCAGGTTCAGGACCGCGGTCGTCGGGTCCTTCGCCTCGCAGCTCTTGTAGACCGGGTCGCCGGTCGCGTCGCCCTCGTTCTTGGCGAAGCCCTCGAAGACGTCGCCGTAGTAGATCATCTGGCTCTGGGCGGCGGCGCCCTTCATGTTGTACCAGCGGTCGAAGTTGAAGCAGACCGCCGTGGCGTCCATCGGGGTGCCGTCGGAGAACTTCACGCCGGACTTGAGGGTGAACGTCCAGGTCTTGCCGTCGTTGCTCGACTCCCACTTCTCGGCGAGGGAGGGCTCGAGGTCGGCGGTGCCCGGCTTGTTCTGGATCAGCGTGTCGTAGATCTGCCGCGTGATCCGGAAGGTCTCGCCCTCGTCGTTGAACGCGGGGTCGAACATCTTCGGGTTACCGGCCGCACCGAAGATCATCGTGCCTCCGGTACCACCCCCGGCGCCCTCGTCACGCTTGGATTGCGCACAGGCGGACAGCGAAACCGCGAGCGCGCCGGCGAGCCCGATCAGGGCCACGCGGCGTGTTCGGGTCAGCCGCAATTGCTGCATCTGGCACCCCTTGGGAGATGTTCGGGTTCAAAGTCACCGTCCGGTCGGTCAGGAACTCGGGCGGACGATCGGTGTGCCCAGCGACACTAGCGGGAAGTCGGCCCGGGCTTAAGTACGTGAGGTTACGATCGCGCTACGTGGGCGTCGATTTGACCGCAATGTGTCCATAAATCGCGACAGAATGTGACCATTTTAGGTCAACCGCTCCGCCCAGTGCCGGATCACTAACTCAGATGGCGGTACCACCGTTAGCCCGGACGTGGTGGAGGCACGAAGTTTGCTTGATCGATCCGGAGTCGGTACGTACACGCACGGTGACCGTTCGGTTTCCGACTAAAGTCGGGTTCCGGCGGCGTCGGGAGTGCCGTCGACGGCGAACCAGCCCCGCTCGAACCGTTGCCAGCGGCCCAGTTCGGCCCGTGCGGCCTCGCCGTCGCGTGCGGTGGCACGAGCCAGCCGCTCGGCCTCCGTTCCGCCGGAGAGCCAGCAGAGGTGCGAAAGCAGGGTTCTTACCGAAGTGCGTCCGCACGAGACACCTTCCAGCACCAGCACATCCGGCACGGGCACCCGGACGAGCTCACCCGGCCGGGGCGTCCCACCGGACCAGTCCATCCGCCGGTAAGCGCCTTCGACGCCGTTCGCCAGCGGCTCGAGAACGCCGTCGACCAGCCGTGGCCACCAGGAAACCGGGTCGTCCCACGTCGCGAAGGCGTCGGTGCTCACCAGCTCGGTCCGGCACCCGCGCGAACGCAGTTCTTCGACGACCCGAGCGGCCAGAGTGGACTTTCCGGCGCCCGACGGGCCGTCGACGGCCAGCAACCGCACCGCCCCCAACCGGGCGGGCGCGGCGAGCAGGGCTTCGATCACCCGGTCACTTGCTGACGCGCTCGACCTCGGGCAGCCCTTTGACGTCGTCCGGCGCGGTGGTCCGCGCCTCCAGCTCGGTGATCCGGGCGGCCAGCTCGCGCTTGGCGTCCTCGAGTTCGCAGCGCAGCAGCGCGATCTCCTCGACCGACGTGCGCACCTCTTCCTCCAGGTGCCCGACCTCGGTGGACAGGTGCAGCGACACCAGGGCCAGCACGACGCCGGCGAGGAGGAAGACGAAGTTCGACGGCGTCTGGACGCCGGTGTGCTTGGCGAGGAACTCGGCCGCCTGCGGCAGCACCGCGAGGACGACCACGCCGACCGCGACGACGAGCCACACGCCCGCGTACTTCTCGCGCAGCTTCCGCCGCCGCATCATCTCGAGGACGACGAAGAGCACCACGCAGGCGACGACGATGCTGAGGATGCGCCAACCGGCCATTTCTGCTTCCCCTTACGCCGAGTCGGAGGAGTCGACCGCGGGCCGGCGGCGCACCAGCGCCAGCAGCAGCGCGAGCCCGGCCCGGCTCAGGTAGACGGCCGACTTCACGGGCGAGTGGCTGGGCGTGCCGCCCGCGCGCTCCCGCATGACGACCGGGATCTCCTTGATGGTCAGCTTGGCCCGGATGGCCATCACCAGCGACTCCACGGTGTCCCCGAGGTACTCCGCCGGGTAGTAGCCGGCGAACAGCCGGATCGCGCGCGGCCCCATCGCCTTGAACCCCGACGTGACGTCGGTGAGCTTGGTCTTCGCCAGCCGCGAGAACACCAGCGACAGCGCGACCATCGCGTACTTGCGCGGCCCGCTCGCCTTGTAGGAGCCCTTGCCGGCGAACCGGGAGCCGATCACGATGTCGGCGTCGTCCAGGCCGCGCAGCAGCGCGTCGAGCTCTCCGGGATCGTGCTGGCCGTCCGCGTCCACCTGCACGACGACGTCGTACCCGCGCGCGGCGGCGTAGCGGAAGCCGGTGCGCATCGCGCCGCCGACGCCCAGGTTCACCGCGAGGCGGGCCACCTCGGCGCCGGCCGCGCGGGCGAGCTTGGCGGTGTCGTCGACCGAGCCGTCGTCGACGACCAGCAGGTCGCCGTCCGGCAGCGCGCGTTTCACCTGCTCGATGACCGAAGCGACGCTCGCGGACTCGTTCAGCGCGGGCATCACGATGAGCACGCGGCGGCTGGTCACGGAGGTGCTGGACACGCGATCACTCTAGCCTTTCACTGCCCGTTACCGGCCGCGGACCCTGGAGCGGCCCCAGCTGCGACGACGCCCTGCTGGCCCTCGATCTCGTACACGTGAAGCGCCGGGGTTGCGGAAGACGACCTTGAAGCCGGTGGTCGGCGTCGAGGTGGCTCGAGGCCGGGTCCGCTGTTCGTGTCCGGGGTGACCTTGCCCTTGCCGACGAAGACGTACCGGACCTTGAGGTCGGTGAGCAGTTCCCGCACGTGCGGGAACTTGTCGATGTCGTCGAGGTAGACGCTGAGGTAGCCGGCCGGGGTGTTCATCTCGGCGCCGTAGAAGGTCCACTCGACCGGCTGGACGCCGTCGAGCGCGTACATCCAGACCGAGCCGTCGGCCTTGCCGTTCATCACCCGCTCGCCCGGCGCGACGTGCGCGGCGAGCCAGTCGAACGCCTGGCGCTCGTCGTTGCTGACCGTCGGGCCGCCGCTGTAGTTCATCTGCAGCCGGGCGGCGTTGCGGCCGATGTACCCGCCGCGGCTCAGGCCGCCCACGACGACGACCAGCAGCACGACGCCGACCGTGGTGAGCGTCGCCGGGTGAGACGTTCGGCAGCCGGGCGCCGGCCTTGCGCGCGAACCAGCGGGCCGCGGTGTCGGTGAACTCGCCGAACGCGACCGCGCCGGCCAGCGGGACCAGCGCGCCGATCCGCCAGTGGTCGTTGTAGAAGATGCCGGTCAGGGTGTGGATGAGCGGCGTCTCGAGCGAGACGGTGGCCGCGAACAGCCCGCCGAACACGACGTAGGCGGCGACCATCCACAGCATCCGGCGGTGCTTGACCAGCAGGAAGATCCCGATCAGGGCGGGCACGCCGATCCACCACTGCGGGAACGCGGCCATCGGCGAGAACGTGATGCGTCTCGCCGAGCCCGCCGGTCACGGTCGCTTCGGAACGCCCAGAACGCGCTGGTCACGCCGCCCGCGTTGTACAGCGAAGGCAAGCGCCAGCGGCAGCCCGCAGAGGACGGCGAGCGCCATCGTGGCCCCGAGCGAGGCCGCGGACCGGCGCCAGTCGATCCGCTCGAACTTGAAGAGCACGGCGAGCAGGATCAGCAGGAAGTACACGACGACGACGAACGCGACGCTGGTGTGCAGGCCGATCAGGCCGGCGACGCCGATGCCGATCGCGACCGGGCCGGCGACCCCGCGCGGCTCCAGCAGCAGGCGGCCGAGCGCGAGCATCGCCGGGATCAGCGCGACGCCGGCGACGTAGGGCCAGAGCGGGCCGCGCCACAGCGAGTCGTACGGGAAGTTGGTGAACGACGCCGACACCGCGGCGGCCGCGGCGACGGCCAGGGTGGGCATCCGCCAGACGTGGCACATCGCCGCGACGCCGATCGGCACGCACAGGATCACCGTGAGCGCGCCCATGTTCAGCGTCGGCATCATCGCCAGGCCGGCCTTGTCGAAGACCAGCGCGAGCAGGGCGTGGTAGGTGTCCGGGTAGAAGTAGTTCGTCTGGTTCGGCAGGTTCGCGATGGTGCCGACCGTCGACGGCCGGGCGTCGCCGTGCTCGGCGATCCAGCGCACCAGGTTGGCGTGGAAGGGCGCGTCCCAGCCCTGCTGGACCTGGTTGAGGCCGCGGGCGCCACGCAGGAACGTGACGATCCCGACGAGGCTGCCCGCGCCGACACCGGCGCCGATCAGCAGGTGCTCGCGCAGGGACCGCGCGGGGGCCGCGACGGCGGCGTCCTGCTCGGCCCAGTCCGGGTGGCGCCGGGCGGTGAACCGCTGCACCAGCGAAGGCCAGCCCGAAGCCGACCGCCGACAGCACGAGCGTCCACAGCGCGACGTCGAGCGTCGTCCAGCGGATGCCGAGGCCGCCGAGCACCGGCACGCCCAGGCTGACGATGCCGAAGGTGAGGATCGGCGCGGCCGCGGCGAGCAGCCAGCCGCGCAGCCGGATCGCGGCCCCGAAGACGAGGCCCGGCAGCCAGAAGGCGAGCACGACCAGAAGTACGTTCATGGTTTTCCGCTGTCCAACCTCACCGGCGTTCTCCCGCCGATCCTGTCCCGGGTCCGGCCGGGGTCACCCTACTGGGACGTCCGGAGCGGGCCGCACGTTGCCCGGGCGCCGCAAGACGAACATCAACACGACCACGAGACCCAGCGTGGGCCCCCCGGCCAGCCCGGCGACCGCCTTGAGGATCGGGTCGCCCGGCACGAGCAGCAGCGTCGCCGCGGTGGCGGCCGCGACCACCGCCCACGAGACGAGCACCTTGTTCGCCTCCTTGCGGGCGACGAGCACGGCGGTCATCAGCTGCAGCGCCGTGAGCAGCACCGCACCCCACACCATCCACGCCACCCACCAGCCCTGGGCGACGAAGTCCGAGCCGTAGAGCAGCGACACGAGCCACGGCCCGATCAGCCAGCCGACCAGTGCGCCGACGACGCCGACCACGATCGTGCCGAGCGCGCCGACGGCGAGCAGCTTACGCAGGCGGTGCTGCCCCTCCTCGGTGCCGGAGAGCCGGACCACGGTCGGCACGGCGAGCGCCTGCAGCGGGGAGAGCAGCAGCAGCGGCACCCGGGACACGGTGAGCGTCGCGAACAGGACGCCGACGTCGCGAACGGACCCGCCGGGCGCGAGCAGGCTCACCATCGCCGGGTAGCCGGTGATGACGCTCGCGGTCAGCGCGGCGCCGGTCAGCAGGACGAGGATGCGGCCGGTGATCGGCCCCCAGCCCTCGCCGTCGGCGTGCGGGTCGACCAGCCCGGTGACCGGCTTGACGAACAGCAGCCAGGCGAACGAGCCGGTCGCGGCGGCGATCGCGAACGACGTCACGCCGGTGAGCCCGGCGGCGGCGATCCCGAGCAGCACGACCACCCGGACCGCCGCCTCGGCGACGACCAGCCCGGAGTACGGCTTGATCCGCTGCTGCCCGACCAGCAGGCCGCGGGCGGCGAACTGGCAGGCGAACGCGATCGCGCCGCACAGGACGATGACGCCGAGCGCGGTGTTGCCGGCGTAGAGCCGGTCCGACAGCACCGGCACGACCATCGTCAACACGGCGACGACGGCCACCGCCACGGCGCCGACGGTCAGGGCGCGCAGCGCGGGCTTGCCCGCCTTGCCGCCGTCGAGCGCGGCCACCGCGGACTGGCGGGACAGCTCCTGCTCCAGCGGCGACAACGCGCTGCCGAGGCCCATCAGGATGCCCCAGAACGAGAGGTAGACCTTGCTGTTGCCCGGCCCGAGCCAGCGGGTGGCGACCAGCGTCAGCGCGTACCCGAGCGCGATCGCGACGAGCAGCGAAATGCCGATCCGCCCGGCCGAGCGCCCGGTCTCCTTCGCCAGGCTGCGCCCGTCGGCCTCCTCGGTCATCGGCGAGCTCATCGTCCCCGCCGCCGACGAGCGCGCAGCGCCATGACGAGACCGCGGACGGCACCGGCGCCGAAGCTCGCGCCGAACACCGGTGCGAGCTTCGCGACGGCCTTGGCCTCCGCGTTCGTCGCGCCGAAGCGCGTCACGGCGGCACCGGCCGCCGCGGATCCGGCAGCCGCGAGCACCACCGCCGTCTTCGGCTTGCGCAGCGCCAGGCCGAGGCCCAGCACGCCGACGCCGAACGCGGCGAACAGGCCGGTGCGGGCCGGACCGGGCGAGCCGAGGTAGGAGTCCACGAAGGTCGTCCCGCGGAAGTACGCCTGGGCGGCGAACTTCTTGAAGCTCTCGCGCCCGTGGTAGGTCGCGGAGAACTCCGGGGCCAGGAAGATGCGGTGGCGTTCGGCGATCCAGCGCAGGACGCCGGTGTCGTCGCTGGCGAAGCGCACGTCGTCGAACAGGGAAACGAAAGCGTCCGAAGCCGACTCGAGAACCGCGCGGGGCGCGGAAAAGAATCCGGTGCCCTTCGGGAACAGGTCGAACTCCTCGATGCCGAACGACATCAGGCGCGGATTCGCGCAGTAGCGGCGCCACGGGATCTTCACCAGCCCGGCCAGGAAACCGGCGTACGGGTTGTCCTCGGAAGCGACGTTGACGTGCCCGTTCCAGACCGTCCGCTCGGGGTGGTCGACCAGCTGGTCGCGCAGGAAGGTGAGCGCGCCGGTGTCCACCACGACCCGGCTGTCGAGCAGCAGGATCTGGTTCCCGGAGGCCTTGGCGATGCCCGCCCGCCGGGCCTCGAAGCGGCCGGAGTTGGCCTGGCTGAGCACGGTGATGCCGTGGCGTTCGCGCAGCTCGTCGAGCCGCGCGGGGGTGGCGTCCGTGCTGCCGTCGTCGACGACGACGACCTCGATCGGCCAGCTGGCCTCCGCCGCGGAGGCGAGCAGCGCGCCGACACTGCGTTCGATCCAGTCCTGCTCGTTGTAGACCGGGATCACGACGCTGAGCGAGGGGAGGAGCGGGTTCGCACTCACCGGGCCGAGGCTACCCGGCGGCCCCCGCGGCGGGTCGGCCAGTATCCTTACGCCACCGCACCCGACCAGAAATGGGCTTTCACGGTGATTTCCTTCATTCTCGGCACCACCGCGGAACTGATCAAGATCGCGCCCGTCTACCACGGGATCCGCGAGCGCGGGATGCGGCCGAAGATCTGGTTCACCGCACAGCACGTCGACGAGGTCGCGGACGTCCTCGCCGACCTGCGGATGCCCGCGCCCGACGTCTGGCTGGTGCCGGAGGAGAAGGCGCACAACCTCGAGTCGCCGGCGCAGGTGCCGGGCTGGGCCGCGCAGGTCATGCGCACCGCCTGGAGCCGCCGTCACGAGCTGCGCGCCGCGCTGAACGAGGACGGCCGTCCCCCGCTGGTGCTGGTGCACGGCGATACGTTCACGACGCCGTACGGCTCGCTGATCGGCAAGCGGATCCTCAAGTCCCGCGTCGGGCACGTCGAGGCGGGCGCGCGTTCGGGCAGCATCCTGTCGCCGCTGCCCGAGGAGCTCAACCGCAAGATCGCGGCGAAGATCGTCGACATCCACTTCGCGCCGAGCGCGCGTGAGGTGAACAACCTCCGCAACGCCCGCGGCGTGGTCGTCGACACCGAGGCGAACACCGCGATCGACGCCATGCGCCTCGCCATCAACCAACCGCTGGACGTGCCGAACCTGCCGGAGAAGTTCGGCCTCGCCACGCTGCACCGCTTCGAACTGGTCTCGCGCCCGGACAAGTACCGCGAAGCGCTGGAGATCCTGCGCGAGCAGAGCCGCAAGATGCCGATCCTGTACATGGCCGGCGCGCCGGAGCGCGAGAAGATCCGCGCGCTGGGCATCGGCACCATCTTCGACGACCAGTTCATCGTCCAGCCGAAGATGCGCTACCTGAAGTTCCTGCCGCTGGTGGCGCGCGCCGAGTACGTCGTCACCGACTCGGGTGGTCTTTCGGCGGAGTGCTACTACCTCGGCCTGCCGTGCGCAGTGCACCGCGAGCGCACGGAGACGCCGCAGCACCTCGGCGAGACCGTCGTGCTGACGGAAATGCGCGGCGACAAGCTGCAGAACTTCCTCGACACGTACCAGAACCGGCGTGGTGAGTCCTGGATGGACAAGTACCACCCGTCCGAGATCATCGTCGACACGCTGGCGCAGCTCGGCTACTGCTGACCCTCTTCAGGGTGACCTTCGGGTCGCTCTTTCCCGGCGGATCGGGCAGCGTTCGGCCATGATCCACATCGGACTGGCGGCGCTGCTCGTCTTTGCGCCGGTGATCGACCAGGACTCGGTCCGTTCGGCGGCTTTGGACTCGGGTTACCAGGAGTCGTACGTCGGCGAGGCGGGCCCGATCGCGAGGGCGATCCACACGGCGTACGACATCCCGGCGTCGGTGACGGTGGCGCAGTCGATCCTGGAGTCGAACTGGGGCCGCAGCAAGCTGTCGACGGCCGAGCTGAACTACTTCGGCTTCAAGTGCGTGACGCCGACGAGCCCGGGGCCGATCGCCCTGCGGTGCGCCCGGTACCCGACGACGGAGTGCGTTCCGTCGCCGTGTCACCCGGTGGATGCGTTTTTCCGCTCGTACGCGTCGGTTTCCGACTCGTTCCGCGATTACGGCCGCCTGTTGACGACTTCGCCGAACTACGCGGCGGCGCTGCCGGTGCGTGCTGATCCGGACGCGTTCGTCCGGGCGGTGGCGCGGAAGTACGCCACCGACCCGGAGTACGCGAACAAGGTGATCAGGTTGATGGACCTGTACGACCTGCGCCGCTTCGACGCTTAGAGCGCGCGGCGGCCCGAGAGCGCGCGGCCCAGGGTCAGCTCGTCCGCGAACTCCAGGTCACCGCCCATCGGCAGCCCCGACGCCAAACGCGTCACGCTCAGGCCCGGGAAGTCCCGCAGCATCCGGACCAGGTACGTCGCGGTCGCTTCGCCCTCGGTGTTGGGGTCCGTCGCGATGATGATCTCGGAGATGTCCGCCTCGCCGATGCGCTTGAGCAGCTCACGCATCCGCAGCTGCTCCGGGCCGATGCCCGACAGCGGGTCGAGCGCGCCGCCCAGGACGTGGTAGCGGCCCTTGAACTCGCGCGTGCGCTCGACCGCGAGGACGTCCTTCGGCTCCTCGACCACGCAGATGACCGTGAGGTCGCGGCGCTCGTCGCGGCAGATGCGGCACCTTTGCTGCTCGGAGACGTTGCCGCAGACCTCGCAGAACTGCACGCCCTCCTTGACCTTGCCGAGCACGTCCTGCAGCCGCCCGATGTCGGCCGGGTCGGTGGCCAGCAGGTGGAACGCGATCCGCTGGGCGCTCTTCGGCCCGACCCCGGGCAGCCGCCCGAGCTCGTCGATCAGGTCCTGGACGACACCTTCGTACAAGTTCGTCAGCCGCCGAAGCCGAGAGCGCCGAGGTCCGGCATGCCGCCACCGCCGCCGAGGCCGTTGGCCAGCGGGCCGAGCTTCTGCTCGGTGAGCTTCTGCGCGTTCGCCGACGCGTCGCGCACGGCCGCGACGACCAGGGCGGACAACGTCTCGACGTCTTCGGGGTCGACGACCTCGGGGTCGATCTGCAGGTCCTTCAGCTGGCTGTCGCCGGTCACGGTCGCGACGACCTTCCCGCTGCCGGCACTGCCCTTGACCTCGGTGTTGGCGAGCTCTTCCTGGGCCTCGACGAGCTTCTGCTGCATCTGCTGGGCCTGCTGCATCAGCTGGGAGATGTCGAAACCGCCGCCGGGTTGCACCATGGTTCGCTCGGTCCTCTCTGCACGCCTGTGTCGTCCACCAGGGTAGTCGCGCCACGGGCCGGGCCGGGTTGTGGCACCGTGGTCGCCGTGCGACGCGCGATTGCCCCCCTCCTGCTGGCCGGTGCCCTGCTGCTCACCGGCTGCTCCGGTGCCGCTCCGGCCGCGCCGGAGCCCGCGCCCGTGACCACCCGGACGGTCACGCCGACACCGACGACGGTGCCGCCTCCGCCGTCACCCTCGCTGCCGTCGTCTTCGGCTGCCGCGCCGCCGCCCACGGCTGGGAAGGTCGTCGTGCTCGACCCCGGGCACAACGGCGGCAACGGCTCGCACCCGGCGGAGATCAACCGGCTGGTACCCGCCGGACGTGGGCAGACCAAGCCGTGCAACACCACCGGCACCGCGACCAACGCCGGCTACCCCGAGCACGCGTTCACCTTCGACGTCGCCCAGCGGGTCGGGAAAGCGTTGGCGGACAAGGGAATCCGCGTCGTCTACACGCGACAGGACGACACCGGCGTCGGCCCCTGCGTCGACCGCCGGGCCGCGATCGGCAACGACGCGAAGGCCGACGCCGTCGTCTCCATCCACGCCGACGGCTCGACGGCGGCCGGCGCGGCGGGCTTCCACGTCGCGTACTCGTCGCCGCCGCTGAATGCCGCGCAGGGCGAGCCGTCGACGCGGCTGGCGCAGGTCGTCCGGGACACGATGCGCTCGGACGGCTTCAGCACGTCGAACTACATCGGCGGCAACGGCCTTTCGGCCCGCACGGACCTCGCCGGGCTCAACCTCTCGACGCGGCCCGCGGTGCTCGTCGAGTGCGGCAACATGCGCAACGCGGCGGAAGCGGCCCGGATGACCAGCGCGGAGGGCCGCCAGCAGTACGCATCCGCCATCGCGGCGGCGATCGAGGCCTACCTGGCTTCCTGAGCATCCTGACCCGTACCTACACGGTCGGCTCGCGCACCCCGACGGTCGGCTCGCGCACCGGCAGAGTCAGCTCGCGCACCTCGACGGTCAGCTCGCGTACCGGCAGAGTCGGCTCACGTGCCTGGGCGGTCAGCTCGCGCACCGGCAGAGTCAGCTCGCGCACCGGCAGAGTCGGCTCACACCCCGGCGGTCGGCTCGGCGAGCCGACTGTTCCGGTACGTGCGGCGACTCCCCGGGTACGCGAGCCGACCGTCGGGGTCAGTCGAGGGGGCGGGCGCCGAGGTGGTCCGAGATCAGCTTGCGGGCCAGCTCGTCCGGGTCCTGGTCCGGCGGCGGTGGGGGCGGTGGCGGGGCGGGGCTGGCGTCCTCGTTGTAGAGGTCTTCGTCGTCCTCGTCGGAGGGTTCCGGGGGGAGCGGGATGTCCGGCTCGGCCGTGGTCACGCGGGGCCGGGCGGGTGCGGCGGCGGGCGTCGGCGCGGGCCGGGCCGGCGCTTCGGCGGGCGGGGCGGCCGGGGCCGCCGACTGCCGGGTGAACGACCGTTCCGGCGCGGGCGCGGCCTGCTGCGTCCGCGCGGCGGGCGCGGCCGGGGCGTTGCCGTGGACGCAGCGGACCTGCCACTCGCCCCCGACGACGTCGGTCAGCGCGCCGGCGATCTTGCGGGCGTTGTCCTGGTCGGACAGGCGGCGGGCCAGCGGCTCGGACTTGTGGGTGAGCGTGAGGGCATTCCCCTCGACGGTCGCCACGGTGGCCTGGGTGAGCATGGCCTCGAGGCTCCGGCCGCCGGTGAACTTGCGCAGGGCGGTCATGAGCTGCGGCCAGACGTTCCGGATCGCCGCGGCATCCAGCGCCCCCGGCGCGGCAGCCGGGGCCGGCCCAGCGGTCGCGGCGGCCGGGGCCGAGCCACCGGGCGCGGGCGTGCCGCCGCCGGGCGTGCGCGGGGCGCCCCAGCCGCCATCCGCTGGTTGAGCCGCGACAGCGGGCGCACGAGTTTCCGAGCCGCCCTCGGCGGGCCGGCTCGCCGAAGCGTCCGTGCTTGCGGCCGCCGGAGCGGGCGTGCCACCGCCCGGCGTGCGCGGCGTGCCCCACCCTCCGTCCCCGGACTGGGCCGCGGGAGCAGCGGGCGCGCGCGTTCCCGGCCCGCCATCCGCAGGCTGAGCCGACGGCGCGGGTCGCGAAGCAGGCTCAGGCTCCGGGGCCGCGACCGGCGCCGGGCCGGCCGATGCGGAGCGCTGCGAAGGGCGCGAAAACTCGCGGTCCGGCGCCCCCCGCACCGGAGGCTCCACTCCGCCTTCGGCGGGCGCGCCACCCCCGCCGGCCAGGGTCGCGCGGCGCTCCAGGCGCTCGATGCGGGCCAGCAGGGCCTTCTCCGCCTCCGTCACCGACGGCAGCAGCATCCGCGCGCACAACAGCTCCAGCACCAGCCGAGGCGACGTCGCGCCGCGCATCTCCAGGAGTCCATTGTGGACGATGTCGGCGTACCGCGAGAGCGTGCCGAGACCGAGCCGTTCGGCCTGGCCGACCATCCGCGCCAGTTCTTCTTCCGGCGCGGACACCAGCCCGCCCGCGGAGTCCGGCACCGCGCGCAGCAGCACCAGGTCGCGCAGCCGGTCGAGCAGGTCGGTCGCGAACCGGCGCGGGTCGTGCCCGGCCTCCGTGACCTTCTCGACCGTGCCGAACACCGTCGCGGCGTCCTCGGTCGAGAGCGCGTCCACCATGTCGTCGATCAGCGCGACGTCCGTGACGCCCAGCAGCGCCACCGCCCGCGAGTACGAGACGCCGTCCGGGCCCGCGCCGGCCAGCAGCTGGTCCAGCACCGACTGCGTGTCGCGCGCCGAACCGCCGCCGGCCCGGATGACCAGCGGGTACACCGCCGGCTCGACCTCGACGCCCTCGGCCGCGACGTTGCTCTCCAGCAGCGTGCGCATCGCGCCCGGCGGGATCAGCCGGAACGGGTAGTGGTGCGTGCGCGAGCGGATGGTGGTCAGCACCTTGTCCGGCTCGGTGGTCGCGAAGATGAAGATGACGTGCTCGGGCGGCTCTTCCACGATCTTCAGCAGGGCGTTGAAGCCCTGCGTGGTGACCATGTGCGCCTCGTCGATGATGAACACCCGGTACCGCGACTCGGCGGGCGCGTAGAACGCCTTGTCGCGCAGCTCACGGGCGTCGTCGACACCACCGTGGCTGGCCGCGTCGAGCTCCGTGACGTCGACGCTGCCGGACCCCTCGGGCGCGAGCGCCTTGCACGAGTTGCACTCGCCGCACGGATCCGGCGTCGGCCCCTTCACGCAGTTCAGCGAGCGCGCCATGATGCGCGCGCTCGACGTCTTGCCGCAGCCGCGGGGGCCGGAGAAGAGGTAGGCGTGGTTGATCCGCCCGGCGGACAACGCCGTGCGGAGCGGTTCGGTCACATGCTCCTGCCCGACGACCTCGGCGAAGGTTGCCGGACGGTACTTGCGGTACAGCGCGAGAGCCACGCCGCGAGACTACCGTCAGGGTCCGACAACCTTCGCCGTGCGGTCAGGACCTCAGTGCGTTCACCGCGGCGACCAGAGCGTCGACCTTGGCGACGTGCTGCGCAGTGAAGGCGTCGCGCGCCCGCGCCTTGGGCAGCTCGTTGTCCAGGTACGCCTGCAGGCCCGAGTCCGGCCCGTCGAGGACGCCCTGCGCGACCGCGGTCACCTCAGGCCCCTCGGACAGCGTCCGGGTCGCGTAGACGTCCAGGTCGATCAGGTGCGCGGTGTACTGGCCGTGGGCCAGGAACTCGCGGATGTCCGCGACCGTGCCATCGAGCGCCTTCTGCGCCCACGACGTCGTCGCCGGGCCGCCGGCCGCCATGATCTGGTCGACCTCGACGCGGTCGTCGGTGTCGCGGCCCGGGTAGTCGCCGGTCCGCAGCAGCGCCGCGACGCCGGCGTACGGCCCGGCGAGCGCGTCACGAGCGGCCTGCCGCAGTCCGGGACGAGCCGAAGCGTCGTTCGCGATCGCCGCGACGGCGGCGCGGTCGTCGATCTCCTGCGCGATGGCGAGCCCGCTGCGCACGAAGGTGACGACGTCGTCGTCGGAACCGCTCAGCGCGGCGCGGGCGGCGTTCTTGACCGCCGCGCCGCCGTTGCGCAGCAGGTAGACCGACGCGCGGCGGCCGTTCGGCACGGTCAGCGCCGGGTCGGCCGCGTCGGCGAGCAGCTTGTCGTTGTCCGTCTTGGCCTGCGCGGCGTGGGCCGCGGCGTCGCGGGCCTCCTGCTGCGCGGCGGCTTCGGCGGCCGCGGCGGCCCCGCCGTCCTGCTGGCCCTTGGCCTGCTGCGTGGCAAGCCGGTCGGCGTTGGCCTTGCGCGCGTCCGACGCGATCGTGGCAGCGCGGCTCTTCGCGAGCTGCACCCCGATTGCGCTGTGCTTGCCGGCGGCCGCCTTGCCGAAGTCGAGCTGTGCCTGGACCGCGGCGACCTCGGCGTCGCCGTCCGCGGCGACCTTCCGCCACAGTGACAGGAAGTACCGGACGTCGTCCGGGGTGCCGTCGAGCGCCGTCTGCGCGGCGGCCTGGACCTCGGGGCCGCCGGCGGCGAGGGCCTGGTCGGCCGCGATGCGCTCGTCGGTGTCCTTCGCCTGCTGCAAGCCGGTCTCGAGGAAGGCACGCACGTCGGCGGGCGTGCCGTCGAGCGCCTTCTGCCCCCGGGCGTTGACGATTGGGCCGCCGGTGCTCATGGCCTGGCCGACGGCGATCCGGTCGTCGGCGATCCGGGCCTGCGCGAGGCCGTGGGCCAGGAACTCGCGGATGTCGGCCTGGGTGCCGTCGAGCGCCTGCTGGGCGGCGCGTTTGGTGGCCGGGCCACCGGCGCTCATGGCCTGGCTGACGAGGACCCGCTCGTCAGTGGCCTGGGCGCGGTCGCGCCCGGTGGTCAGGAAGGCCTGCAGGTCGGCCGGAGTGCCGAGCAAGGCCGCCTCGGCGGCTTCGGCGACGCCGGGGCCGCCGGTTTCCAGGTACCCCACGGCCTGGGCCCGGTCGGGCAGGACGTCCGCGGCCGCCGACGTCGCGAAGACGCCGGCCGCGAGGGCCACGGCAACGATTACTGCGTTCGCACGCAAAGGAAGAACCCCCTCGATCGATGATCGTTCCGTTCCCCTATCGCCAGGACGGGCGGAATGTTTCCGATAACCTCGGATTTCGTGAGCCGTACGCGAAAGTCCGGTCCGGTGGCCGGGCGGTACCCGGTCAGGTTCGGGACGGCGGAGCTCCTCCGCGACGCCGACCGGGCCGACGCATGGCTGGTGTCGGTGGACGGGGTCGCCCAGTCGTACGTCGACCTCGACGACCCGGCCAACCTCGAGTTCGACTACGTCCGCCGGTTCGGCGACGTCGTCGACGAGCTGCCGCCGGGCCCGCTGGACGCACTGCACATCGGCGGCGCGGCGTGCACGCTGCCGCGGTACGTGGCGGCATCCCGCCCGGGATCGCGCCAGCTGGTGTTCGACGCCGACGGCGAGCTGGTCGAGCTGGTCCGCGCGCAACTCGGGCTACGGGTGCCGGGCCTGCGCGTCCGGGTGACGGACGGCCGGGCCGGCCTGGCGACCCGCCGCGAGGACACGGCGGACCTGGCGGTGGTCGACGCGTTCGAGCGCGCGACCCTGGCGGGCGGCCTGGCGACCCTGGAGGCAACGAGCGCGCTCGCGACGATCCTGCGTCCGACGGGCACCTACCTGGCGAACATCACGGACGGCACCGGCCTCCCGTTTGCCCGCCGCTTCCTGGCAACGCTGCGTGCGGTGTTCCCAGAAGTCCTGCTGCTGGCGGACCCGGCAGTACTGAAGGGCCGCCGTTTCGGCAACTTGGTGTTCGCAGCATCGGCCGCACCACTCCCAACAGCACAGATAGCCCAGCGAACGGCCTCAGCAGCATTCCCGGCAAGGTGCCTCCAAGGCGCGGAGCTGCAAAAACTGGCAGGCAGGGCAACCCCCCTCACAGACGAGAACCACCCACCATCCCCCCAGCCCCCAGAAGACATCCTGGGCCTGTTCTAAAGAGGTCGGCAGACCACCCACCCGCGCGTGCTCAGGGGCCGCGGCAGACCTGGCAGGTCGCGGGCGAGGCACCGTGGGGGTCCGGGGGCTCGGCCCCCGGGTGAAAGGACGAAGTGAAGGCCCGGCGAAGGGGCGAAGCCCCGAGAGCCGGAGCCGAAAAGAAGGGGACCCCGCGCACCCGCCAGAGCCTGCTTATCCTTGCTGCCTTCCGGCCCTGGGGAGGTTCACAGGGTGGACGCCGCGCGGGGTCCGTGGATCAGTGTAGCGAAGGTCCGTCCGCGGCCGCCTGGGCACGGGCCTTCTTGAACGTGTTGTGCAGTACCGCCAGCAGCGCGTCCCGCACCGAAAGCTTCTGCCGTGCGTCGAAGGTGATCAGCGGGACGTCTTCGCTCACCGCCAGCGCCCACCGCACGTCCTCGAGGTTGTGGCCCAGCGATCCGTCGAACATGTTCACCGCCACCACGAACGGCAGGCCCGCGTTCTCGAAGTAGTCGACCGCCGGGTAGCAGTCGTCCATGCGGCGGGTGTCCACGATCACCAGGGCGCCCCGAGGGCGCCGTGGACGAGGTCCTGCCACATGAAGCCGAAGCGGTCCTGGCCGGGCGTGCCGAACAGGTACAGCTTCACCTCTTCGTCGATCGTGATGCAGCCGAAGTCGAGGGCGACGGTCGTGGTGGTCTTGGCCGGGACGTGGCCCGTGCGGTCGACGGACGCCGCCACCGACGTGATCGCCGCCTCCGTGGTCAGCGGCTTGATCTCCGAGATGGACGACACCGCCGTCGTCTTGCCCACGCCGAAGCCGCCCGCGATGACGATCTTGACCGGGGCCGGCGGGCGGGCCGCCGGTTCAGTGAATGGCTTCGAGTCCACGAATGACCCTTTCGATCATGCCGAGGTCGTGCGAGTTGTGGTTCCCCGGCCGCCGGACGACGACGTAGCCCAGCTCGGCGAGGTCGGCCACGAGCACGCGGGCGACGCCGATGTGCAGGCCGAGCATGGCGGCCACCTCGGCGACCGACATGGTGCTGCGGCAGAGGGAGACGATCTCCTGCCGTTCGAACGTCAGCTTCGGGTGCGACGCCGCACCGAGGCGGGACGTCATGACCTGCGCCTCGATCTCGAGGCTCTGGTCGACCGGCTGGGCGCGCCCCGAGGTCATCAGGTACGGCCGCAGCAGCGAGGTGTCCGGCTCCTCGGTCATCAGGAACCTACGGTGTTCTTGAGCTCCTCGATCAGGCCCGGCGTGAGGACTTCGGTGGCGCGGTTGGCGAACATCGCCATCTCGTAGGCGATCGTGCCGAGGCTGGCCTGCTTGTTGGCGAGCACGCCGAGCGAGCAGCCGATGCTGATGGTGCAGACCAGCAGGTACCCGTGCTCCAGCTCGATGATCACCTTGTCGGGCGCGCCGAGCGGGTGGCTTTCGGAGACGCCGTGGGCGAGGCCGAGCATCGCGGAGGAGATCGCGGCGAGGCGGTCGGCGTTGGACCGCTCGAGCTCCGACGACATCGCGATCAGCAAGCCGTCGGCGGAGACCGCGATGGCGGCGATGGCGCCCGCGGTGTGCTGCGCGAAGCGGCTCACCAGCCAGTTGAAGTTCTGGGCTTCGACACTGACGCCAGCTGCGGGGATGCTCATTTCCTGCTCTCTTCTGCTCGTTCCGTCACACGACCGGCGACCACGCCTTGCGGCGGGCTGTCTGCCGTCACCACGTCCGCCTTGGCGAGGCCGGCGGCGAACGCGTCGAACGCCGCTCGCTCGGCCGCCGGGTCCCGCCTGGTGCGGTTCACGACGGCTCGGGCGATCGGCCTGCCCGCGGGCTGCTGACGCAGGCCGGGGGCGAGCTGGGCACCGGGGACGCGGCGGACCAGGCCGTCCCGGGACTGCGGGGCGGCCGGGAGGCCGGCGGCCGGCGTGGCCGGGACGCGCACCGGCGGCGACACGGGTTCGGTGACGACGGTCGGCGGCGCGGACGGCGGGTCGACCTCCATCGCGCTGACCTCGGCGGCCTTGGCGAAGGCGCTCTGGAACCCGTCCATCGCGGCCTTGGTCGCCTCCGGGTCGTGGCGCGGCTTGTCGTCGGCCACCGGCGCGGTGGTGCCGGGGCTGGGCAGCTGGGCGCCGCGGACGCGACGTCGCAGGCCGCCTCGCGTCTCGGAGTCCGGTTCGGCCGTGGGTTCGTCGGCGGGTTCGGCGTCCGGCCACACCGGTTCGAGCTGGTTGAACCAGCGGAAGCCGTTGCCGCGGGGGATGCCGAGCAGCGCCGGGATCGCCGGCGACGGCAGCGGCTCGACCGGCCGCGGAATGTCCAAAGTGGACACCGGGGAGGCGACGGCCGCGGGGCGCGCGGCCGGCGGGGCGGGCCGCGCGGCCTGCGCCGGGATCGACCGGTGCCGGCTCGGCCTTCGGGAGCAGCCCGGAGCGGTGGCTGAACAGCGACGGCGGGATCGTCAGCCGGGCGGTCACGCCGCCGGTGGTCGGCGTCGCGAGCAGCTCGACGCCCAGGTCGTGGCGCCGCGCGAGGCGGCCGACCACGAACAGGCCGAGCACGCTGGTCGGCGCCAGCTCGAGGCGTTCGCGCTCGACGAGCCGCTGGTTCTCCTCGGCCATCTTCTCGCGCGGTCATGCCGATGCCGTGGTCGACGATGTTCACCAGGCACGAGCCGTCGGCGAGGATCATCGTGTCGACCTCGACCATCGACCCCGGCGGCGAGAACGACGTCGCGTTCTCCAGCAGCTCGGCGAACACGAGCACCAGGTCCGCGCCGAGGGCCGACGACAGCAGGATCTCCGCGACGACGCCGAGCTTGACGCGCTGGTAGTCCTCGATCTCGGCGAGCGCGGAGCGCAGGGCCGTGGACAGCTCGATCGGGCCGGCGATGCGCGTGTCGTCGCGGGTGCCGGACACCACGAGCAGGTTGTCGGCGTTGCGGCGCAGGCGGGTGGAGAGGTGGTCGAGCCGGTAGAGGCTGGCCAGCAGCCGGGTGTCCTGCTCGTTGCGCTCGACCTCGTCGATCAGCGCGAGCTGGCGGCCGACGAGGTTCTGCGTGCGCTTGGCGACGTTCGCGAACATCAGGCTGGTGTTGCGCCGGGTGAGCGCCTGCCGCTCGACCAGCTCGGCCGCGGTGGTCTGGACCCGGTTGAACGCGGCGGCGAGCTTGCCGAGCTCGTCGCTCGGAGACGACGTCGATGGTGGCCAGCCGCGGGGCCAGCTCCTCGGCCTCCTCGGTGTCGGTCACGCGGACGAGCTCGGTGCCGGCGAGGTCGGCGACCGACGTCGCGGCGGTGGTCAGCCGCCGCAGCGGCTGGGCGATCGAGCGCGACACCGCGATGGCGAGGAAGGCGACCAGCAGGAACAGCGCGCCGGCGCCGATGCCGACCGTCCACGCGAGCCGGGTCGCGGCGTCGGCGCGGCCGGTCGCCGAGTCGGCGATCTCGCCGGTGACGCGTTCCTGGACCAGCTTGCGTTGGCCCGCTTGGCTTTCCGACGCGGTGAGGACGTCGGTGACGTACTGCGTGGTGCCGGCGGCGTCCCGCGGGTTGTCGATCCGGGCGGCGAGGTCGTCGATCCGGCGGCCGGCTTCGCTCTGCTCGACGTTGACGACCAGGGCGGCCTGCTCGCTGTCGGACGAGTCGTCGGCCTGCTGGACGAACCGGTCGGTGAAGATCGGCGCCTGCTGGGTCGCGTCGTCCAGGATGGACCGGCCGGCCTCCGGCGACACCGCCGTCACGATCAACGCCATGCCGCGCAGCGAGTTCTCCTCGTTCGCGCGCAGCAGCGCCTCGAGCGCGGTCAGCTCACGCGTGCCCTCGGCGTCACTGGTGAGCTGCGGGACGAGCCGCAGTGAATCGATCACCGCGCCGATCACCGCGTGGTAGGTGCGGGCGACGCTGTCGAGCGCGACGCCGCGGGCCTGCGCGTTCTGCCGCAGCTCGGTGAGCGAGCCGATCCGGGTCAGTGCCGCGGAAAGCTCGTCCGGCGCGTCGGAACCGAGCGACGACCGGACGTTCTCGACCGCCGCGTCCACCGTCTTCTGCTGCTGCAGCATCTGGTCGGCGGACATCGACGGCGTCGCGACGAAGGCGCCGGTCAGCAGCCGTTCGCGCTGCAGCTGCCAGACCAGGCCGCCGAGCTGCTGGGTGTGCCGCGCGACCGTCGCCGACTGCGTCGCGGCCAGCGCGCTGTTCGCCTGGGTCAGCACGAACGGCACCGACACCAGCACCACCGCGACCAGCGGGGGCAGGAGCAGCAGGTTCAGCTTGCCGCGAATGCCGAGCCGGGCGAGGATTCCCCCGCTGTCGGCCCGTTTCGCGCTCGCCCCGCCGTGCCTCATCCCGCCACCTTCCCGTCTTCCGTTCTCACTCGACCGCGGCCACCCGGCTCACGTGGCCGCGGTGCTGCTCCCGGACGAGGTCCTCGATCCGGGCGCGCAACGCGAGGAACGCCGGCTCGCGCTTCACCGCCAGGTCCCGTTCGGCGGGCAGCGTCACTTCGACGTCGGCGGCGATCCGGCCCGGGTCCGAGGCGAGCACCACGACCCGCCCGCCCAGGAACACCGCTTCCTCGACGTCGTGGGTGACCATCAGCACCGTGGTGCCGGTGTCGGCCCACACCTGGCGGATGAGCACCTGCATGTCCTCTTTGGTCTGGACGTCCAAGGCACCGAAGGGTTCGTCGAGCAGCAGGACGTCCGGCTCGCAGGCGAGTGCCCGCGCGATCGCGACGCGCTGCTTCTGGCCGCCGGAAAGCTGTTTCGGCAGCGACTTGCGCACGGCGTGCAGGCCGGTCTCGGCGAGGTACCAGTCCACGCGCTTGGCGCGCTCGGCCGCGTCGACCGGCAGCAGCTCGAGTCCGAACGCGACGTTCTTCTCGACGGTGCGCCACGGGTAGAGCGCGCCGGCCTGGAAGACGAGCCCGCGGTCCGGGCCCGGCCCGGTGACCGGGACGCCGTCGAGCACGATCTCGCCCTCGGTCGGCTTGCCGAGCCCGGCCACCAGCGAAAGCAGCGTCGACTTGCCCGAGCCGCTCGCGCCGACGACGCAGACGAACTCGCCGCGCAGCACCTCGAGGTCGACGCCGTCGAGCGCGCGCGTCACCTTGCCGCGGACGGTGTAGTCCTTCGCGACGTTCCGCAGTTCCAGCGTCATGCCGCCCACTTCCCGACCCGGGTGCGCAGCAGGCGCAGCAGGACGTCGATGACCAGCCCGGCGATCCCGATGACCACGAGCACGGCGAAGATCTTGTCCGTCTGCACGAACCGCTGCGCGCGGACGATCCGGTAGCCGAGGCCGGCCGAGGAGTTGATCAGCTCGGCCACGACGACGAAGTTCCACGCGGCGGCGGCGTTGACCCGGATCGCGTCGATCATGCCCGGCAGCGAGTGCGGCACGACGATCTTGCGCAGCACCTCGCCCCGGCGTGCGCCGAGGGTGTAGGAGACGTCGAGGAGCGCGCCCGGCACGCCGCGGACGACGTCGGCGGTCATCAGCGTGTTGAAGAAGACGGTCCCGATGAACAGCATGGCGATCTTCGACGGCTCGCCGATGCCGAGCCAGATGATCAGCAGCGGGATGAACGCGCTCGCCGGCAGGTAGCGCAGCAGGCCGATCAGCGGCTCGAAGAACGCCTGCCCGGCATTGAAGCTGCCCATCAGGATGCCGAGCGGCACCGAAACCAGCACGGCCAGACCGAAGCCTTCGAGCACCCGCTGGGTCGTCGTCCAGAGGTCGTCGAAGAGCTCACCGCTGCCCGCCATGCCGGCCCCGGCCTTGAGGACCGCGACCGGCGACGGCAGCAACGTCGAGTCGACGGCCCCGCTGACGGTCAGCCCGACCCAGGCCAAGAGCGGGATGGCGAACGACAGCGCCGCCAGCGCCCAGCGGGCCGACGCGGAAACCGGCGTCCGCAAGGAGAACAGCGGTGACGCGGGCGTCTTGAGCCCGGCCCGCCGCGGCAGCGGCGCCCAGGCCGGGCGGCCCCGGCCGGACTCGTGCGCTTCGGCGAGCCGCTGCTCGGCCTCCAGTGCCTCGGCGGTCCGCTCGTCGGCCGTGGCCGCCGGGGTGGTGCGCTGGGTCGGACCGGTCACTGCGGCGCGGCCTTCACGAACTGGTCGTCGAACAGCCCGTCCAGCGACGGCCGCTGCTGCGCGAGGCCGGTGCTGGTGATGAAGTCGATGATCTTGTTCGCCTGGAAGTCGAGGTGCTGCGCGGTGACGCCCGGGGTGAACGCGTCGAGGTTCTGCTGCCGCGTGAAGATCGTGGTGCCGGCGTCGTAGCTCTTGTAGTCCGCGTCGGAGACGCCGCCGCGCTTGGCCATGATCGAGACGGCCGCGGCCTTGTTGTTCTTGATCCAGTTCAGCGTGTCGAACCAGGTGTTGACCAGCGCCTGGACGTCCTTCGGGCGGTCCTTGACCAGCTTCTGCGAAGTGACGAGGTGGTCCGGGATGGCGCCGGGGAACTCGGCCGACGACGAGATCGCGCGGCTGCCCGCGCGCTCCAGCGCCGTCGAGGTGAAGGGCGCGAACGCGGCGACCGCGTCGACCTGGCCGCCCTTGAACGCGGCGGCTGCGGCGTCGGTCGGGAGGTTGACCAGCTGGATGTCCTTTTCGGTCAGCTTCGCCTCCTGCAGCGCCAGCAGCAGCAGGTAGTGGTCGACGGCGCCCTGCTCGACGGCGACCTTCTTGCCCTTGAGGTCGGCGATGCTGGTGATCCCGTCCCGCGCGATGATCTTGTCGTTGCCGTTGGAGTTGTCGTTCACCAGCACGATCGACAGCTTCGCGCCGCCGGAAGCCGAGGAGAGCGTGTCGTTGAGGGTCTGGCTGTTCGCGTCGATGGCGCCGCTGGAAAGCGCGTTGATGCTGTCGGTGTAGTTGTCGAAGTACTTCAGGTCGACGTTCACGCCGTTCTTGGCGAACAGCCCCTGTTCCTGCGCCACCTGCCAGGGGAACCAGCCCGGCCAGGCGCTGAACCCGAGGGTGATCTTGCCGCCGGTGCCGGAGGCGGAACTGTCGCTGCAGCCCGGAAAGGGCGGTGACTCCGGCGAGGGTCAGCAAGGTCAGGAGCACCGTCAGCAGACGGGGGCGGGAACGGGAAATCACAACGAACTCCAGGTTGCGGGGGAAGTGGAGTGGTGCCGTACCAAAGGGGGAATCGCGGTGCTCGGGACTACGGGCGGTGACGACGAGGAGGCGGATCGGGTCGGGCTGCGCCACCGCGCACGGTCATCACTGCTCTCTTCCAGCCGCACCTGATCGGGTCATGGCGAGAGAACAGGACCGGGAGCACGCCAAGAACCCAGCACTCAGCGCACTGGGTCAGCCACCCCTTGTCCCTCTCCCGGCGGAGAGCCTAGCGAGTAGCACAAGATCCCCACAACGCCCCAGTGATGCATCCGAACGAGTGACCATCAACCGTGTTAACCAGCAACATCGACGATCTCGAAGATCGAGATCGTACGCATTTCTGTCGGCCGCCCGGCCAAGATCACCGGCTCAGCGCACGCCTTTCCCGTGCAGCCGCACGGGCTGATCGGCCCTCGTCGTTACCGCGACCGCGAGGAGTGCCGAGATCATCACCAACGGCGACCCGGGCGATCCGAACAATCGTTCGGAATATGCCGGTCATCGAGACCATCGATCGAACACGTGTTCGTGCAATCAGTTACCGCACTCGCCGCCGGTCCGCCGAATGATTCCGCGACTGTTAACACGCCTGAAACAATGCGCAATTTCGGTCAAGCGATCGATTTCGTCAGGTCGTAAATCGTCGAGCCGCCGACGGTCACCGGAGCGAAGTTCTGCTCGACCCAGGTCTGGATTTCGCCCGAGGTCCCGCGGCCGCCGCCGAAACCACCGCGTCCGCCCGCGACGAAGTAGTGGATGTCGCCGGCGGCGACGTACTGCTGGAACTGCGCCAGCGTCGGCGCCGGGTCGCTGCCGCTGAAGCCGCCGATCGCGAGCACCGGCCGTCCACTCGACAGCGCCAGCCCGGCCGACTGCATCGCGCCGCTCTGCGCCGCGGCCCACTTCGTCGTCGTGTTCTTCAGCAGGTCGATCACCGCGGCGTCGGTCTGCCCCTGCCCGAAGCCGCCGGGGCCACGGCCGAACCCGCGTCCACTCGCGACGGCCGGGCCGGACGACGGCGTACCGCCGGAGTGCGGGGTCGCCGCCGTGGCCAGGGTGAAGGACGCCGTCCCGAGCAGCGCGCCACACAGGCCGAGCACGGCGACGCCCGGGGCGAACCGCCGGAGCCGGTCCGCGCCGAAGAGCAGCGCCAGGACGCCGGCCGCGCCGAGCACGAGCGCCGCGTAGCGGATCCACGGCTGCCAGTCCGGCGTCCGCGCGAGGAGCACGAAGCCCCAGACCGCGGTGACGGCGAGCATCACGGCCAGCACCGCGCGGGCCGCGAAGTTCGCTCGGCCGCGCCACAGCTCGCGTGCGGAAATGCCCAGCGTGGCGGCGATCCCGGGCGCCAGCGCGACCGTGTAGTACGGGTGGATGATGCCGCTCATGTAGCTGAACACGACGACGGTGACGACCGTCCAGCCACCCCAGAGCAGCAGCGCCGCGCGGGTCCGGTCGGTGCGCGGCGCGCGCCGGGTGAACCACAGGCCGGCGACCAGGCCGATCAACGCGGCGGGCAGCAGCCACGACGCTTCCCCGCCGAACTCGCCGCTGAACAACCGCGTCAGCCCGGTCGCGCCGCCGAAACCGCCGCCGAAACCACGGCCGCCCGCGGGCAGTTCCACCCCGGCGGGCGGCGTGACCGTCCCGCCACCGCCTCCGCCCCGGCCCTCACCGAAGATCCGGCCGAGACCGTTGTAGCCGAAAGCCAGTTCCAGCACGGTGTTGTCGGTCGACCCGCTGATGTACGGCCGGTCCGCGACCGGCCACAGCGCGACGGCCGCGATCCACCAGCCCGCGGAGACGACCACCGCCCCGGCCGCGGCGCAGAGCTGGCCGATGCGGCGGCCGAGCGACGTCGGCGCCGCGACGGCGTACACCAGCACGAACGCGGGCAGCACGAGGAACGCCTGCAGCATCTTGTCGAGGAAGCCGAACCCGATCGCGACCCCGGCGAGCAGCAGCCACTTGGTGCTCGCCGTGTTCGAGCGCGCGCACGACGCAGTAGGCGCCGGCGACGAGCAGCAGCACGAGGAAGGCGTCGGGGTTGTCGTAGCGGAACATGAGCGCGGCGACCGGCGTCAGCGCGAGCGCGGCCCCGGCGAGCAGGCCGGCGCCCGGCCCGAAAGGCGGCGCACGGCCAGGTAGAGCAGCCCGACCGAGGCGACGCCGGCGAGCGCGTTCGGCACCAGCAGGCTCCAGCTGGAGAAGCCGAAGATCCGACCGGACAGGCCCATGATCCACAGCGAGAACGGCGGTTTGTCGACCGTGACGACGTTGCCCGGGTCGAGCGACCCGAAGAACAGCGCCTTCCAGCTCCAGCGTGCCGGCCTGGGCGGCCATCGCGTAGAAGTCGTTGGCCCAGCCCGTCTTCGCCAGGTCCCACAGGTAGAGCAGGCCGGTCCCGACGCAGCAGCGGCGGCCACGGAAGGCTTGACCCACCGCGGTTTCCGGGCGGCCTCGGGCGCGGGCTGGGCGTGTTCGGGCGCCGACAGCGTGGTCGTCATGGTTCCGACCGTGTCGGCGCCACATGTGGTGAACTTGTGCCGAAGCTGTGCGTGCGCTGTGCATCGACCAGGACGGGTGATGAGGATCAGCGCGTGCACTGGCGGCGGCGTCCGAGCCGGCCGCCTCCGGAAGGTGATCTCGAACTCCGTCCGCCCCGGCCGGCTCTGCACCCCGACCCGGCCGCCGTGCGCGCCGACCACCGCCGCCACGATCGCCAGGCCGAGGCCCGGTGCTCCCCGCCGCCCGCGAACGCGAGTTGTCGCCGCGGGCGAAGCGCTCGAAGACGTCCGGGAGGACGTCCGGCGGGATGCCCGGGCCGTCGTCGGCCACGTGCAGCCGGACCAATCCGTCCGAAGTGGACAGTGTGGTCGTCACCGTGGTGCCCGCCGGGGTGTGCGTGCGGGCGTTGGCCAGCACGTTGATCACCACCTGGTGCAGCTGGCCCGCGTCGCCGAGCGACGCCGATCGGCTCGCCGGGGACGTCCATCAGCCACTTGTGGTCCGGGCCCGCGACGTGCGCGTCCGCGACCGCGTCGGCCACCAGCCGGCACAGGTCGACCCACTCCTGCACCACCGGGCGGCCGGAGTCCAGCCGGGCGAGCAGCAGCAGGTCCTCCACCAGCGTCGTCATCCGGCGCGACTCGGACTCGACGCGGCTCATCGCGAACGCGACGTCCGGCGGCACCTGCTCGCCGCTGCGCCGGGTCAGCTCGGCGTACCCGCGGATCGCCGCCAGCGGCGTGCGCAGCTCGTGGCTGGCGTCCGCGACGAACTGGCGGACGCGGTTTTCGCTCGCCTGCCGCGCGGTCAGCGCGTTCGCGACGTGCTGCAGCATCCGGTTCAGCGCCGAGCCGACCTTGCCGACCTCGGTGTTCGGGTCGGTGTCGGCCTCGGGAACCCGTTCCGACAGCGCGACTTCGCCGCGGTCCAGCGGCAGCTCGGAGACGCGCGTCGCGGTCGCGGCCAGCCGGTCGAGCGGCTGCATCGTGCGCCGGATCGTCGCCGCGCCGACCGCGCCCGCGACCAGGATCCCGGCGAGCGCGACGCCGCCGAGGATGAACCCCAGCCGCCAGAGCGTCTCGTTGACATCCTTCAGCGGCAGGCCGATGACGCGTCTTGTCGCCGTTCGGCGAGGTCGTCGACACGACGCGGTAGTCGCCGAGGCTGCCGCCGAGGTCGATGCTGCGCTGCTTCCCGTCGGACGGCAGCGCCAGCAGCGCCAGCACCTGGTCCGCTCGACGATGCTTGTCGGCGCCCGCGCTTCGACGGCGCGCCCGACGCTGGAGTCGAGCACGCCCGCCTTGCGCCTGCGAGCCGGACTGGACGACGGCGAGCGTGCCCTCGCCCTGGCCGAGCACGCGCAGCGGGTCCGGCGGCGGCGCTTCGCCGTACGTCCAGGGCGGCGGCCGTTCCCCGCCGTGCGAGGCGCGGTCGCTCGCCGCGGCCAGCCGGTTGTCCTGCTGGCCGACGAGGAACTCGCTCAGCGCGAACTCCGTGACCACGCCGACGACCAGGCACACCAGCGCGAGCAGCGCGGCGAGCTGGACGATCAGCCGCCGCCGCAGCGACCACGGCCGCTGCGCCCGCGACCGCCGCCGCTCAGCCCGCTGGCTTGAGGACATACCCGGCGCCCCGCATGGTGTGGATCATCGGCTCGCGGTCGGCGTCGATCTTCTTGCGCAGGTAGGAGATGTAGAGCTCGACGATGTTGGCCTGGCCGCCGAAGTCGTAGCTCCACACGCGGTCCAGGATCTGGGCCTTCGACAGCACGCGCTTGGGGTTGCGCATGAGGTAGCGCAGCAGCTCGAACTCGGTCGCGGTCAGCGGCACGAGGTCGCCGCCGCGGTGCACCTCGCGGCTGTCCTCGTCGAGGGTCAGGTCGCCGACGACGAGCGTCGACCCGCTCGCGCCGGTCACCCCGCCGGCCCGGCGCAGCAGCGCGCGCAGGCGCAACGCGACCTCTTCGAGGCTGAAGGGCTTGGTGACGTAGTCGTCGCCGCCCGCGGTGAGCCCGGCGATGCGGTCCTCGACCGCGTCCTTCGCCGTCAGGAAGAGCACCGGCAGGTTCGGCGCCTCGGACCGCATCCGCCGCAGCACCTCGAGCCCGCTGAAGTCGGGGAGCATGACGTCGAGGACGACGGCGTCGGGCCGGAAGTCGCGCGCGATCCGGACGGCCTCGGTGCCGTCGCCCGCGCTGCGCACCTCCCAGCCCTCCATGCGCAGGGCCATCGACACGAGCTCGGCCAGCGTCGCCTCGTCGTCGACGACGAGGACCCGGACGGGGCTCCCGTCGGCGCGGCGCAGGTCGGCCTTGCCGGGGCCGGGCGACGTGGCGTTCATAGCGGTCATAGTGCCATCTTCTCGGCGGGTCTTCAGTACTCACTGTGCTCTCACTGTGCGTTTCCTGTGAAGATCCTTCGTCCGGGTAAGGGAGCCACAGCGCGTGCTGACGCCTCGCACAGCTCAAACACAGCCTCGGCGGTGAACCTGGGCTGGACCAGTGTGGGTACCACCGGAGGACACGATGACGACCGAGCCGACGCCGAACACGCCGCGCCGAAGGCGGCCCGGCACCCGCCGCGAGCACCCCGGCCTGGGGTGAACCGGCCCCGGCCAACTGGGGCGACCCGGCCGCGGCCACGCCGAAGAAGGGCTGGTCCGGCAAGAAGACGGCGATCGCGGCCGGCATCGCCGTGGTCATCGCGGCCGGCGGCGGCGCGGCGATCTGGGCGAGCACCAGCAGCGCCGACAACTCGGCCCAGCAGGGCCCCGGCGGCTTCGGCGGCCCGGGCGGCGGCCAGTTTCCCGGCCAGGGCGGCGGCCCGAACGGCGGCTTCGGCAACGGCTTCGGCGGCGGAATGGCGGCGTTGCGCGAGGCACTCCACGGCGACTTCGTGGTGTCGAACGGCAGCGGCGGCTACACGACCGAGCGCCTGCAGACGGGCGACGTCACGGCGCTGAGCGCAACATCGGTGACACTGACGAGCAAGGACGGCTACAAGCAGACGTACACGCTCGACGGCTCGACCCAGAAAACGGGCGACGTGAAGCAGGGCGACACGAACGTGACGGTGGTGGCGAAGGTCGACGGCACCACGGCGACGGCGACCTCGCTGGGCCAGGCGCTTGCAGGAGGGCCAGCGCACGGGCGGCCAGCGCCGCGGCGGGCAGCACTCGGCCCGCCCGACGAACTGAGACTCCGGGCCCGGCCCGCACCGACGTGGCGGCGGATGTGCCGGAAGCGGCCCACGCGGTTTCGATGTACCCCAAAGGCCTAAAGTGGCGTTCGGTGCGGCCCACTCACCCGACGCCACTTCGGGGCGTCCGCCGACCGACAGGCCAGCGAACCTCGCCCGTCCCCTGACTCTCCCGTCAGGGAACGCCCCGTCCGCGCCCCCCTCCCGCCGCATCGGGGCGTTCCCGCCCACCGCGCCCTCCTACTAGGGCACAGTTGCGGGTGTGCACGACATCAGCGGATCCCTGCGACGCCAGTCGCTGCTGGTCGCGCTGGTCTGCGTCGTCTGTGACGGTGCCCTCTTCGCCCTCCGCGGCCCGCTCGACGCCGCCGGCTGGCGGGCCTGGGTCGTCCTGCTCGGCGGGATCGCCGTCAACGCCGCCCTTGCCGGACCCGCCCGGTACTCCGGCTGGGTCGCGCTGGCCCACGCCGTCCTCTTCGCCGGCGGGCCGCTGCTGCTCGGCCACCTCCCCGCCGCCGAGATCGGCAACAACTCCGGGATCCTCATCGCCGGCTACCGGGCCGGCGCGTGGCTGCGCCCGAAACCGTCGGTCCTGGCGCTGTTCGCGCTGCTCGACCGGCGTCGCTGATCGGCTGCCTCGAAAGCGGCAAGGGCGGCTGGGACTGGCGGCTGATCGCGATCAACGTCAGCGTCGACGCCCTCCTGCCGTGGCTGGTCGGCCGCTACACGACGGCCCGCCGCGCCTACATCGCCGACCTCGAGCGCGAGGCGGACGAACGCCGCCAGGCACGAAGAAGAAGCCGTGCGAGCGAGCCGTCACCGAGGAGCGCACGACCATCGCGCGCGACCTGCACGACGTCATCTCCCACCACGTCAGCGCCATCGGCGTGCACGCCGGCGCGGCCCGGCTCGGGCTGCCCGACGGTGACTCGCCCGTGCGGCAAGTCGCTCGGCGCGGTCGAGATCCGCCAGCCGTTCGGCGATGGCCGACCTGCGCCGCCTGCTCGACCTGCTGCACGCCGAAGACCAACGCCGAGCCAGCCCGGGCTGGACAACCTCGACGAGCTGGTCGAGACCGTCCGCGCGGCCGGCCTGCCGACCCGGCTGACCCTGCGCGGCGAACCGCGGGACCTGCCCGGCTCGCTCGACGTCGCCCTGTACCGCATCGCCCAGGAGAGCCCTGACGAACGCGCTGCGCCACGGCGAAGGCCCGGTCGAAGTCGAGCTGCAGCCACGGGCGCACCGAAGTCGTGCTCTCGGTGACCAACGGCCTGCGCGCCGAACCGCACCCCGGAACGCGAGCACGCGCACCGCGGCCTGGCCGGGATCCGCCAGCGCGTCACCCTGTTCGACGGCCAGGTCTCCTACGGCGAAACCGGCGGGCACTGGCAGCTGCGCACGACCTTCCCGGTGGAGAGCGCATGATCCGCGTCCTGCTGGCCGACGACCACGCGATGTTCCGGTCCGGGATGCGCGCGCTGCTCGACACGCAGCCCGACTTCACCTGCGTCGGCGAGGCGTCCGACGGCCGCGAAGCCGTCGCCGAAACCGCGCGGCTGCGCCCGGACGTCGCGGTCCTCGACGTCCGGATGCCCCGCCTCGACGGCCTCGCCGCGACCGAGGCGATCCTCGCCGCGCCGGGCAACGACACCCGCGTCCTCGTGCTGACCACCTACGACGCCGACGAGTACGTCTACCGCGCGCTGCGTGCCGGGGCGAGCGGGTTCCTGCTGAAGAGCCTGGCGCCGGAGGAGCTGGTCGCGGCGATGCGGGTGGCCGCGCGCGGCGACGCGCTGATCGACCCGTCGGTGACCCGGCGGCTGGTCGCGAAGTTCACGTCGGTGCTCGAACCCGCGGCCGCCGAACCGCCCGAGCTGGCCCGGCTGACCTCCCGCGAACGGGAGGTCCTGCTGCTGATCGCCACCGCCTGCAGCAACGCCGAGATCGCACGGCAGCTGCACGTCGGCGAGGAGACCGTGAAGACGCACGTCTCGCGGGTGCTGTCGAAGCTCGGGCTGCCCGACCGCGTGCACGCCGTCGTCTACGCCTACCGGCACAAGCTCGTGCCGGACGACCGGCCGGCCTAAGCTGGCCCGATGAGGCGCTGGATCACCTTCGCGGTCGGGGTCGTGCTCGTGCTGGTCGGCGCCGTCTGGGTGCTGCAGGGCATCGGCGTGATCACCGGCAGTTTCATGACCGGGCAGAAGCTGTGGTTCCTGATCGGGCTCGTCGCGTTCCTGGTCGGCGTCGTCCTGATCGCGGCGAACCTGACGCGGCGCAAACCTACTTCGTGAAGATCTCGAAGATCGGGTAGCCGGGCGCGATCTCGCGCAGCTTCTCGTCCGACGCCTTCGCGTCGACGCCGTCGAAGAACACGCCGACCTCGAACTTCCAGCGCTTGAGGTAGGCGCGCAGGATGCCCGGCTTCTCGTCGTCGGCCAGCTCGCGGAAGGTGAACTCCTCGACGCGGCGCCCGACGCGCAGCTGTGCCCTGGCCGGCGGCGCGCAGGTTGCGCACCCACTGCGTCTCGCCGCGCGGGGCGACGAGGTAGCGCACGCCGTCGACGGTCAGCAGGTTGACCGGCACCGACCGCGGCTCGCCGCTCTTGCGGCCGACGACGGTCAGCACCCGGCTGCCCCAGACGCTCACGCCCATCCTGGTCAGCTTCGCGACGACCTCGTTGAACGTGTTGGTGGCCGTCTTCGGCTCGATGTAGCGGGCGGCGGTCATGGTGTCCTCCGAAGTTTCGGGAGAGCAGTGCTCTCGGTTAAGAGCAGTGAACACCGCTCTCCGCTGCACTGTCAAGAGCAGTGCTCTCGATTTTGTGCGCCGCTCTCGTCATGGCACACTGATCCCATGACCGCGACCCGGACCGCGCGCGAACGCGCCCGCGCCGAACTCACCCAGGAGATCAAGGACGAGGCCCGCCGCCAGCTCGCCGAAGTCGGCGCGCACGGGCTTTCGCTGCGCGCGGTGGCGCGGGAGCTGGGCATGGTGTCGTCGGCGCTGTACCGGTACTTCCCCAGCCGCGACCGGCTGCTGACCGACCTGATCGTCGACGCCTACAACGCGATCGGCGAGGCGGCTGAGAAGGCCGACCCGGGCCAGGGCGCACCCGCGCGAGCGCTGGCTCGCGATCTGGCACGCGACGCGCGAGTGGGCCCGCGCGCACCCGCACGAGTACGCGCTGATCTACGGCTCGCCGATCCCCGGCTACGAGGCGCCCCAGGACACCGTCGTGCCCGCCGGCCGCGTCGCGCTCGCCCTGGTCAAGGTGCTCACGCACACCGAGCTGCGGGCGATCGACGGCGAAGTCGCGCCCGAGCTGCGCGCCCAGGCCGAGACGCTCACGAAGGTCCTCGGCATCGTCGCCGGCCCCGAGACCGTGGTCCGGCTGATCATGGCGTGGACCCAGCTGTTCGGGGCGATCAGCTTCGACCTGTTCGGCCAGTACGTCGGCAGCGTCGACCCGGCCGACGCGTTCTTCGCGCACACGGCGACGCGGATGGCGGAGTTCGTCGGCCTCTAGGAGCTCGGCAGCAGGCCGTCCTCGAGAGCGCGGGACCGCCGGGTCCCGGAGCGCGTGCGCCACCAGCCAGCCCGCAGCACACCCGGCGCCGAACGCTCCAGCGGCGCCCGTTCTCGGCTTTCCGCCCGCGTCAGCCGCTTCCCCGGCGCGACCGAGACGGTACCGTCGGCGCGAAGAACATCGGCGGGAAAGGCGGGCACGACGTGACGGGGTGGGCCGGGAAGGTCGGCAGGATCCGGGTGATCGGGACCGGGGTGATGGGCCGCGGGATCGTCCAGCTCGCCGCGGCCGCGGGGGTGACCGTCGAACTGGCCGACGTCCGCCGCGAAGCCGTCGCCGAAGCGATCGAGTACGTCGGCGGGATGGTCGACAAGCTCGCCGCGAAGGGCAAGCTCGACGACCCGCGCGCGGTCAAGGACCGGCTGGTCGCGGTGGACGCGCCCGACGCGCCCGCGGACGGCGTCGACCTCGTCGTCGAGGCCGTGCGGGAGGACATCGAGACCAAGCGGGCCCTCTTCGCCGGCCTCGAGCGCGTCTGTCCACAGGAGACGATCTTCGCGACGAACACCAGCTCGCTGTCGGTCACCGAGATCGCCGCAGAGCTGGCCGACCCCGGCAGGCTGATCGGCCTGCACTTCTTCAACCCGGTGCCGCTGATGCGCCTGGTCGAGGTGGTCCCGGGCACGCGCACGCACGACTGGCTGCCCGCCGAGGCGCTCGAACTGGTCAGGAGCTGGGGTCACGAGCCGGTGCTGGCGAAGGACGCGCCGGGCTTCCTGGTCAACCACGCCGGCCGCGGCCTGAACACCGAGGCGCTGCAGGTCCTCGCCGAGGCGCTGGCCGAGCCCGCCGACGTCGACCGCGTCGCGCGCGACGTGCTCGGCCTGAAGCTCGGGCCGTTCGAGCTGCTCGACCTGACCGGTCTCGACGTCTCCCACGCAGTGCTGGAGAGCATCTGGAGCGGCTTCCACGGTGAACCGCGGCTGCGGCCGTCGTGGCTGACGCGGCCGCGGGTCGCGGCGGGACTGTTCGGGCGCAAGAACGGCTCGGGCTTCTATTCCTACGCCGAGGGGAAGCAGCAGGTCCCCGAAGAGCCGGCAGCGCCGCCGAAGCCGTCGAGCCCGGTGTTCACGGCGGACGAGCACCTGGCCCGCGTGCTGTCCGCGGCCGGTGTCCAGGTGGTGTCGGACGCGTACCCCGACTCCGTCCTGCTCGTCCCGCTCTACGGCGAGTCCACTGTGGACGCCGGAACGCGCGCGGGCCTGCCGCTGGACCGCGTCGCCGGCGTTGATCCGCTGGGCGGCTACGAACGACGCCTGACGATGTCCGTCCACCCCGGACTCGACCCGGCGGCGGGCCGCGCGGCCTGGGGCGCGCTGGCGGCGACGGGCAAGCCGGTGACGGTGGTCCGCGACGGCCCGGCCCCGATCGCCCAGCGCCTCCTGGCCTCGATCGTCAACACGGCGTGCTTCATCGCGGGCCAGCACCTGGCGACGCCGGCGGACATCGACACGGCGGTCCGGCTGGGCCTCGGGTACCCGCGTGGCCCGCTGGCCTGGGGCGACCTGGTCGGCGGCGACGTGGTGCTGCGGATCCTGCGCGGCTTGGCCGCGACCACCGGGGACCCGCGGTACCGGCCGAGCCCCTGGCTGACCGAGCGGGTCGCGCTCGGGCTGCCGCTGACGTCGGCCGGGACCACGCCGGCGGACCTGCGGTCCTGAGCCGTCAGCGCACGACCTGGACCTCGTCACCCTTGTCCAGCGAGGAGAAGAACTTCAGCGACGCTCCGGCGGAGAGGTGCACGCAGCCGTTCGAGTACTTCGCCAAGCTGCCCTGGTGGAACGCGACGCCGTTGTAGAAGAACACGGAGTTCGGCATCGGTGCGTTGTCGAACTCGCGGCTGAGGTGCATCTTCTCCTTGGAGAGCACGTGCCACGTGCCCACCGGCGTGGTGCTGCCCTTCTTGCCCGGCATGATCTTCACCGGGCCGTAGACGATCTTGCCCTCGTCGAGCAGCCAGGCCTGCTTCCCCGAAAGGGAAACGCAGGCCTTCGCGGTGATCGTGCACGGCACGCCCGGTGCCATCTCGGCCTTCGGCGCGTCCGAAGTGGACGGACTGGGCGAAGCCGACGTCGGCGAGGGCGTGCCTGCCGCCAGCCGGACGTCCGCGGTCTGCCCCGCCGAACAGCCGGTCAGTACCGCCGCGGCGACCAAAGTGGACAGACCGATCAGCGCGCGCCGAATACGCATGTACTCCCCCAGATCCGTGGTTCCCGTTCTCTGCCTCTCAAGACGCGCGACCCGCGGCGAGGTTCCCCGAAAACGGCTCAGGCCGCCCCCGGTAATTCCCGGAGACGGCCTGAGCCGGTTCGGTTCGGCTTCACCAGGGGCGGTCGACCGCTCCCGTCGCCGGGGTGTACGTGATGTAGCCGCCCTGGAAGTCGCTGCGGTACACCCCGCCCGTCACGTACTCGTCCGTCGTCGGGTACCGCAGGTAGGACCGCTCCCACCCGAGGGCCGCCCACCGCTTGCGGATCTCGCCCTTCACGACGTGCGCACCCGTCGCGTTCGTGAAGTAGATCGAGTGACCGAGGCTGAAGTGGTTGAACCGGCCGATGCCGTCCGGCGTCCCGTCCTCGTCGTTCGTCGGGTAGCCGAGGCCCTTCTCGTACCCGTACGCCGCCCACTTCTTCCGGATCTCGCCGTAGATCGCGTGCGCGCCCGTCGAAGGCGTGTAGTAGATCGAACCGACGTTGGCGCCCTTGAGGAAGTGGTTGAAGCGGCCGATGCCGTCCGGGGTCCCGTCTTCGTCGTTCGTCGGGTAACCCAGGATCTGCCCGTAGCCGAGCGCCGCCCACTTCTTGCGGATCTCACCGTAGACCGCGTGCGCACCGGTGGCGTCCGTGTAGTAGATCGACCCCACGTTGCCGTTGTTGACGAAGTCGTTGAACTGCGCGCCGTCCGAAGTGGACGCCGTGTCGCTGGTCGGTGCGCCGAGCACGCTCGGTCCGCCGAGGGCGACGTACTTGTCCAGCACCGGGCCGGTGACGTACTTCGCCCCCGTCGCGGCGCTCCAGTAGAGCCGGCCGAACTGGTAGAGCCGGTAGTGGACCGGCCCGTCGGCCGTCTCGAACCCGGTCGGCGGGCCCAGCTTCGCCTGCAACGCCGGGTCGGCGTCGTAGCGCTGGTCGATCGGGGTCGCGTAGCTCGCCGTCAGCGTCATGTCGGCGGTGCCGACGGTGACCACCCACGTCGTGTCGGTCGGACCGTTCTGCCAGCCGGTGAACTTCGAGACGCCGTCGATGCCCAGCGGTGCGGCCTCGACGTCGAAGCTGGCGCCCTCGGTGACCAGTGCCGTGTTGACACCGCCTTCGACCGGGATGCTCAGCGCCGCGGGCTGCGTGCTGAGCAGGGTGATCCGGTGCCGGCGCGGCATGGCGGTGTACGTCTTGGACGTGACGACGCCCGCGCTGTCGGTCACCGTCGCGGTGAACTCCATCCGGGAGTCCGGGTGCTCGGTGAACGGCTGCGCGAAGCTCGTCCCGGTGCCGCCGATGCCGGGGTGCGCGTGGCACGTCGCCTCGCTCGGGCAGTGCCGGACCGCGGAGGTCCACGCTGATCGGCAGCGTGCCGTCCTCGGCGTCGGTCGCGGTGGCGCTGAGGCTGACCTGCTGGCCGACCGCGAAGGTCGCGGTGTCCCCGGGCGTGGTGAGCGTGAGCTGCGGGGTGTGGTTGCCGGGCGCGACCGCGATGGTGGTCGTACCGGTGGCGTTCAGCGTGTCCCGGACCGTCAGCTTCGCGGTGAACGACGCAGTGCCCGCCGCGTACTGGTGGCTGACCGTGGGCCCGGCGTCGGCGGCGGTGGTCCCGTCACCGAAGTCCCAGTCGTACTTCAGCAGGTCGCCGTCGTAGTCGACGGACGTGGAGCCGTCGAACGACACCGTGCGGGTGTCCGGGTCGGTGACCGACGTGGCCTTCGCCACCGGCGCGGTGTTGCCGACCGAGTAGCTCAGCCGCCGCAGGTTGCCGCTCAGGATGTCGGAGAAGACGATGTCGCCGTTCGGCGCCGCCGCGAACTTCGTCGGGCCGCCGATGTCGGTGAACACCGGCGGGTTCTCCGGGGCCTGCGTGAGCTTGCCCTGGTCGTCGTAGCGCAGGGTCCAGATCTTGTTCCGGACGTAGTCGCCGAAGAAGTACGAGCCGCGGTAGGCCGCCGGGTAGCTGGATCCGTTGTAGACGATCCCGCCGGTGACGCTGTTGCCCTGCATGGCCGCGCTGCCGTGCGCGTACTCGAAGATCGGCGCCTGGTTCGCCACGCCGGCGCAGGCCGCGAGCGTGCTGTAGCCCGGCGTCGGGTGGGTGCCCTCCCAGCACGGCCAGCCCGCGTTCGCGCCGCGCTGGACGACGTCGACCTCTTCCCAGTTGTTCCAGCCGACGTCACCCGCGACCGGCAGGCCGAGGTTCGGGTCGATGCTGAACCGGAACGGGTTGCGGAACCCGCGCGCGTACACCTTGCTCGCGGTCGAAACGGGGTTGCCGTCGTAGTACGGGTTGCTCTCCACGCCCTTGCCGTCGGCGGTCAGGTGCAGGATCTTGCCGTAGGGCTGGTTGATGTCCTGGGCGCGCAGCGAACCCGCGTCGACCTTGGTGAAGTCGCCGTTGTCGCCGATGGACAGCCAGAGCGTCCCGTCCGTGGCGGCGACGACGCTGTCGATGGCGTGGACGTTGGACATGCCCGGCACCTCGAACAGGATCTGCTCGCCGGTCAGCCCGGTCGGCGCCCCGGCCGCGTCCACGGCCACCGTGAACCGCGCCAGCCGCAGGCCGAAACCGCTGCCGCTGTAGTTGATCGAGCGCGTGACGTAGATGGTGTGCGACGTCGCGTAGTCCGGCGCCACGGCCAGCCCGACGAGCCCCAGGTCCTCGTCGGTGCGGACCGGCAGCGTCGCGATGGTCTTCGGGGTGCCGCCCACCGGCACCCACTGGACGCGGCCGTCCTTCGCCGTCGCCAGCACCGAGTTGTCCGGCAGGTAGGCGAAGTCGGTGAGCTGGTAGTTCCCCAGTCCGGTGCTGGTGTCCTGCAGGACGAACCCCGGCGGAAGTGCCGCCGCGGCCGCCACCCCCGTGGTCACGACGGGCAGCAGTGCCCCTGTCAGCACCGCCGCCACGAGAGCGTGACGTACTGCTCTGAGCTTTCCCAAGGCCATTTGGCCCCCCTTCCCAAGCGATCATCTATCGCCTGAACAGGGGGGCCAGTTGCACTCGGCCGAGTGAATTTATCTGTATTGTGACCTACTGTCCGGAGAGTCAGTAAGTGATTACGGAACGACCTGGACGACGTCACCGACGTGCAAGGTGGTGAAGAACTTCAGGGACGCGCCCGCCGACAGGTGGATGCAGCCGTGCGAGTACACCGAGAGGCTGCCGGTGTGGAAGGCGTCACCCGGGTAGAAGAAGACCGAGTTCGGCATCGGCGCGTCGTCGAATTCCTTCGACAGGTGCACCTTCTCCTTCGACAGCACGTGGAACGTGCCGGTCGGGGTCGGGTTAGGCCTTGCGGCCCGGCAGCATCGGCACCGGCCCGTAGACGACCTTGCCGTCCTGCAGGATCCACGCCTTGTGCGCGGAGAGGTCGACGCAGGCGGCGGTGCCCGACGCGAAGCGGCGGCGGCGGCGCACGGAACGCCGGGGTCGCTCGCCGGAGCCGCCGGCTTGGGCTTCGGCTTCGGCTTGGCGCTGGTGCTGGTCGGCGCCGGCTTCGTGGTCGACGGCGTCGCGGGGTGGCGCTGCTCGTCGTGGTGGGGGCCGCGGTGGTGCTCGGCGTCGTCGGCGCCCCGCCCCCGGCGCCGGCCGCGGCGACGGCCCCGCCGCCGGCGTTCGACCCCCCGGCGCCGCCCCGCCGCCGGAGCAGGCGGCCAGCACGAACGCGGTGGCCAGCGCGGCCGCTCCCGCCAGAAGCCTCTTCACGATCCGTTACCCCCATACTCGATCATCGCTTGTGGACACAGTAAAGACGGCGGTCACCCGGTCGAGGTTCGTCCGGGAAGGTCACGATTTGGGTAGCCCGGACGGGTGGCGCCGCCACCCGGGGGGGGTGAGCCCGGGTTCCACCCGGCCCCGCACTGACCTCGGCGTCGGTCACGCTCACCCGCCTGCCGCTCGCCGACCAGCGGCCGGCGACGCTCAGCCGCTGACGCGTCCCAGCATCCGGGCGTACATCCGGCCCGGACTGGGCACCGACGGCGGCACCAGGAACCCCGGCAGCGGCGGCAGCGCGCCGACGAACACGCCGAGCCGCTCGTACAGCGCGGCCGCGCCCGGGCGGCCGCGCTTCCGGGTCCTTCGCCAGCATCTCCGCGAGCAGCGCGTTGAGCTGCTTCGGCACGCCCGGCACCGGCGGCGGCAACTCCTTGACCTGCCGCTCGAACACGGCGTACGCGGTGGGCCCGTCGAAGAGCCGTTGCCCGGTGAGCATCTCGTGCAGCACGCAGCCCAGCGCGTAGAGGTCGCTGCGCGGTTCGGCGCCGCCGCGCTGGATCTGCTCGGGCGCCATGTACGACGGCGTGCCCAGCAGCTGCCCGGCCCGCGTGAACTGCGCGGCGTCGGCTTCGCGCAGCACCGCGAGCCCGAAGTCCATCACCTTGACGCCGCCGTCCGGCCCGAGCATCAGGTTGGACGGCTTGAGGTCGCGGTGGCACACCGCGAGCGCGTGGGCGGCGGTCAGCACCGCGCACGCCTGCGCCGCGATCGCCGCGGCCCACGGCACCGGCAGCGGGCCGTGCTCGGCGAGCAGGTCGGCGACCGTCACGCCGTCGACGAACTGCATGACCTGGAACAACCGGTCGTCGTGGGTGCCGTAGTCGTACAACGCCGGTACGCCGGGGTGGTCGAGCGTCGCCAGGATCCGTGCTTCGCGCGCGAAGCGGGCTTCGAGCTCTTCGTCGCGGCCCGGCAGCCTGAGCAGCTTGATCGCCACGCGCCGGCCGAGCCTGCGGTCGTGGCCGCCGTGCACCGCGCCCATCCCGCCGCGGCCGAGCGGCAGCTCGTCGAGCTCGTAGCGGTCGGCGATCAGCATCCGTTCCCCTAACGGCCCGGCCTGAGCCGTCCTTCGACAAGTCCCGCGAAGCCTAGCCGGACCAGCTCCCGGCCCGTTTCCGCCGTCTCGCGCAGGACGGCGTCGAACTCGGCGAGCTTCCCGAAGACCTGGCCGTACTCGCGCTGGACGTCGATCGCGACCCGCGGGATCCGCACGCGCCTGCCGTCGATCCGGGTCGACGCCGAGGCGGCGGGCAGGTCGGCCGCGCGCAGGCAGCCGGCCAGGAAGTCCGCGTCCAGCCGGTCCGGGTCGACGCGGTACACGGTCAGCCCCGGGCCGACCGCCTCCGCCGGTCCACTGTGGACGTACGCGATCCCGGTCACGGACGCGACGACGTCGCCCGCCTCGGCGACCGGGGGCTCGGCGTCCGCGCGGGCCGCGTGCTTGACCTCGACGACCCCGGCCTTGACCAGCTCGCCGATCGTCGTGAACGCCGGTTCGGCGTCGGCCGCCTCGAGCGGCGGCAGCGTCGGCGCCAGTTCGGCGAACCGGCCACGCACGGCCTGGAACGCCTGGCCGAGGTCCTCGTCGCGGCCGCGGCGCCGGGCCGGTGTCAGGTCGACGTCGTCGTCGAGCAGGTCGATGATCCGGACGCCGGACTCGGGGTGCGCGTGGAACTCCTGCCATAACTCGTCCACTGTGGACAGATCGTCGCCCGCCTCGGCCAGCAGCACGGTGGACGGCGGGCGCTGCCCGGGCACCGGCCGCCGCAGCAGCCAGAGGTCGGGACCCGCCGACGCCAGCGTGACGACCGCGCGGACGGCGCCCGCGCGCAGCAGGTTGCCGCGGATGCGTTTCCCGCTGCGGCGCCCGGCCGCCGCGCCCGGCATCAGGATCGCCACCGGCCCGCCGGGTTCGACGTGCGCGAGGCAGTGCTGCACCCAGGCGAGCTCGGGCTCCCCGCGCGGCGGCAGGCCGTACTCCCAGCGCGCGTCGCCGACGAGCTCGTCGTGCCCCCAGGCCCGTTCGTTGAACGGCGGATCGCACAGCACGGCTTCGGCGGTCCGGCCGGCGAAGGCGTCTTCGCGCAGCGCGTCGATCGCGTGGACCTCGGCTTCGATGCCGCGCAACCGCAGCCGCAGCGTGGCGATCGACGCCGTCATCGGGTCACTGTCCTGGCCCAGCACGGTCTTCGCGCCACTCGCCAGCGCCAGCGCGCCGAAGCCGCACGCGGGGTCGAGGATCGTCGACGACCGGGCCGGCGAGCCGGGCCATCAGCTCGGCGACCGGCTCGGGCGTGGCCGACAACCGCCGCGAATGCGCCTCGAAGTACCGGCGGCACAACAGTTCGAACGACTCGAGCGGGCCGGCCCGGTGCGTCATCTCACTGAGCAGGGTGAGCAGTTCGGGGTCGTCGAGCTTGCTGTCGAAAGTGTCGAAGATCCCGCCCTGGAAGGCGAAGAAGACGCCCGCGCGGCTCACGCGCTCGGCGAGGTCGAGGTCGTCACCGAGGGCGCGCAGGCGCTGCCACGCGCGCTCGCCCGCGGACAGCTCGAAGTTCTTGCCGCGGGCGCGGAACCAGCCGGCGACGGCGGACAAGCCGAACAACGGGCTGGACGCCGTGCCGCCGACCGGCGACGGGAAGTCCGGGTACCGACGGCGCCAGTTGCTCACCGCGGCCCGGCCGACCCCGGCGAGCCGCGCGATGTCGGCCGCGCTGACCGTGGCGTCGTCGTCCATGGCGGGAACTCTATCGGAGAGTGCTCCATTCAGCCGAGTTGCTTGTGAACTCAGTCAACCAATGCTTTCATGGGGGCATGACACACGATCGGTACGTCCTGCGGTACGCCGCGGGGTCGGACGTCGGCCAGGCGTCGCCAGGTCAACGAGGACTCGCTGTACGCGAGTTCCCGCCTGCTCGCCGTCGCCGACGGCATCGGCGGCCAGCCGCACGGCGAAGTCGCCAGCGCGACCGCGGTCGACGTGCTGCGCGAGCTCGACGTCGACCTCCGGCGGATGGACCTCACGGGCGTCGACCTGGCGGCGACGCTGACCGGCGTGGTCAAGTCGATCGGCGAGCGGCTGGCCGAGGTCGCGTCGAACGAGCCGACGACCGAAGGCATGGGCACGACGCTGACGGCGCTGATGTTCGACGGCGTCGAGTTCGCCGCGGCCCACATCGGCGACTCCCGCGGCTACCTGCTGCGCGAAGGCGGCCTCCGCCGGCTGACCCGCGACCACACGCTCGTGCAGGCCTTGGTCGAGGACGGCCGAGTCGCGGCCGAGGACGCGGCCTCCCACCCCCGGCGGTCACTGCTGATGAAAGCGCTGCAGACGACGGGTTCCAGCGAACCCGACATCTGGACGTTCAAGGCCAAGCAGGGCGACCGCTACCTGCTTTGCTCGGACGGCCTGAGCGGCCCGGTCACCGAAGCCATCCTGCGCGACGTCCTGGACGCCGGCGCCGCCCCGGCCGACGTGATCCCGGAGCTGATCCGCCTGGCCAACGAAGGCGGCGGCCCGGACAACATCACGTGCGTGGTGGCCGACGTCGTCGCGGCGTCCGAGGCCGAGACCCACCTTCGCGACCGGGGATGAGCATCCGGTATCGTCTCCTGCGGAGGATTGGCCGAGCGGCCTAAGGCGCACGCTTGGAAAGCGTGTTGGGTTCACGCCCTCGCAGGTTCGAATCCTGTATCCTCCGCCGTTGATCGGTCGAGACGCCGGGCCCCGCGCCCGGCGTTTCGTCGTTCCGGGCCGGAACCGAGTGCCGTGCCCCGGCCGGAGCGAGCTGCGCCGGCTGTCTCAAGGTGAAACTGTCTTCGAACCGACGCGACGGAAAATTTGAGGCGCCCACAGTGAGTTACCGAGTGGGGCTGATCGCAGCCCGGCTGCTCCGGTCGCGCTAGTCTCACCGCGAACCACGCCCGCCGCTTCCAGAAAGGCCAGCAGTGGCACGAAAACCGCTCTGACCTGGGATAGCGCTGGCCAACGACGTTTCGCGCGCGGTTGTGGTGCCGGGCCACCCCCAGCACACACCGTGATCGGTCTGGCCCCGGACGTTCCCACGTCCGGGGCCTTGTCGATTTCGCAATCGCGATCACTCCGCACAATCAGATGATCACGCTCAGTCGTTGGATCTGTTTCAATAGAAGTCCCCCTCTCAACCATCCCGATTCCGAGGAGTATGAGGCCCGATGGCCGGAGTCGAAGAGATCCGCGCTGGCATCGCACTCGCCAACGAAAAGGCGTCCGCGAGCATCGCCGCTCTGCAACAAGCAGCGCAGTCTCTCGAAGAAGCGCAGCAGTCGCTGTCGCAGGCGACCCAAGGCAGCAGCCAGCACGAAGTGAGTCAGGCCCACGGTCTGCTCGCGGAAGCCCTGCAGGGCATCAACGGTCTGCAGAGCACCGTCCAAGCGAGCATTTCCTCCGCCGACTCCTACTCGGCGCGTCTCTAGCCGGATGACGCTCGCCGAACTCCACCAGCTGCTCACCGCTGTCGTCACCGGGCTCGCCGACGCGCGAGCCCACTCCGAGCGGGCCACCAGCCTGCTCGGGGAAGCACGACAGGCTCTCGTGGACGCCCAGGCCAAGGCCGATCCCTGGCTCCCTTCGCAGTACGCACAGGCCGGCGAGGGGCTGGACCAGCTCCTCGGCCGCCTGGCCTCCGCGGAAGATCTGGTGAGCGGATACCGGTCGCGTTTGTAATCCTTGCAGGGGACACCGTTTTTGGGGACGCCGATGGCCAACAGGGCAGCCGAACAACGCAACCGCGTCGAAACCGCGCTCGACCGGGTACGCCACCAGATCGGACTGGTGCTGGGCGCGGCGGCCGGTGCGCGCCAAGCCGCGGAGGCCGACCTCGCGAAACTCGAGCTGGAACGCGCCATCGTCAAGGTCGGCATGAACCACGCCACCACCGAGCAGCAGAACGAGTGGTCCAAGCACCCGGCCGCGCACGAGGTCTTCGGCGCGCTGGGCAGTGCGCGAAGCGCTTTCTACACCGACTGGAGCCAAGGCCCGGCGACGCTGCGCGAACTCGTCTCGCAGAACGCACCGGGCCCGGCCGGGCTGCCGCCGGGCGAGTGGCTCGGGCGCGTCGGCCACAACGCCGGCCTCACCTCGCCCGGCCTGTGGCGCGTCGGATCCGCGACGGCCGCCGGGCAGTGACGCCACCCGCACGTTCGACGTCGCCGTGCCGCTGCTCGACGAGTCGCACCTGGCGATCACGTCGGCGCCGAAGACGCGGCCCACCATCGACGGCATCGTGCAGAACCTGCTGATCCGCATGCTTTCGACGTTCGAACCCGGCGCGGTGCGCGTGCACCTGTGGGACATCGGGCAGCTGACCGCGATCCTGCCCGACCTCTATCCGCTGAGCCGCACCAGCGCGCTTTCGCTGTACGACCCGGGCCGGCTCGAGGACCTCCTCGACGAGCTGGCCGGGCACATCCGCCGCATCCACGCGAGCCGCATGCCGGCCGGATACACGTCGTTGCGGGAAATGCGGCAGAAGACCGGCGGCAGCGGAGCGAGCCGTACCGCGTCGCCGTGCTGTACGGCAACGGCGAAACCCTCGAGCCGGAACGCGCCCGCGACCTCAAGCGCGTCGCGAGCGGCGCGCTGGCCGCGGGGATCTGCCTGATCATGGTCGACGTGCCGACGGCGGTGAGCGCGCCGGTCGAGACGCTGAGCCTCATCGACGACCGCCACGCGATCAGCAGCATGACCGGGACGGACCTGATCGTCGACCTCGATCCGCCGATGCCGTCCGGGCAGGTGATCCGCGCCGCCACCAAGATCGCGGAAGCGCTGATCGCCAAGCAGGGCGGGCCGCGGTCGTTCGACGACCTGCTGCCGGCCGAGCTCGGGCACGAAAGCTCGGCGCGGGAGCTCCGGGCGCCGGTCGGGTTCTTCGAAGGCGAGCCGGTCGAGGTCGTCATCGGCGACGCGAGCCCGCACGCCCTGATCGGCGGACCGTCCGGTTCGGGCAAGACGAACTTCCTGTACGCGCTGCTCGGCAGCCTGGCCGCGCGGTACACCCCGGACGAGCTGGCGCTGTACCTGCTGGACTTCAAGGAAGGCGTCTCGTTCGCCGGGCTGGCGCCGGGCCGCAAGGACGCGAGCTGGCTGCCGCACGCGCGGCTGGTCGGCGTCAACGTCAACACCGACCGCGAGTTCGGCTTGGCGCTGCTGCGGTTCCTCGCCGACGAGCTGCGGCGCCGGTCCGCGGCCGCGAAGGAGCACGAGGTCACCAACCTCGCCGACCTGCGCGAAGCCGACCCGGGCGGGCACTGGCCGCGGATCGTCGCGGTGATCGACGAGTTCCAGTACCTGTTCGCGGGCCGCGACCAGGTGACGGCGACGGCGACCCAGCTGCTGGAGGACATCGCGCGGCGCGGCCGGTCGCAGGGCATCCACCTGGTGCTGGCCAGCCAGGACGTCGCCGGCATCGAGGCGTTCTGGGGCAAGCCGGCGGTGTTCGAGCAGTGCACGCTGCGGATCGCGATGCCGAAGGCGCGGCGCGTGCTGGCCGAGACGAACAACGCGGCGGTGTCGGCGCCCGAAGTGGCACGCGGTGATCAACCACGACTCCGGCGTCGCGCACGGCAACCAGCTGGCGCACATGCCGGACGCGAGCAGCAAGAACGTGTTCGTCCGGCTGCAGCACCGGCTGTGGGAGGAGTACGCGGGGCCGGTTCCCGCGGCCGCGCCTGTTCGACGGCGCGCATTCGCCGGTCCTGGAACAGTTCCCGGCGTACCTCGACCTCAAGCCGAACTCGAAGCCGCGGGCGCTGCTGGGCCAGTCGATCGACGTCACCGAGGCGGCGTGCGGCGTGGACCTGCCGCGGGCGCCGGGCCGCAACGTCGCGGTGCTCGGGTCGCGCGACCGCCGAAGCACTGTCCATCATGGACTCGTCGGCGCGCTCGCTGTCCCGGCAGTACGAACGCCGGCGAGGTCGAGTTCCTGCTGAGCTGCCCGATCGAGGCGTGCGCCCCGGCCGCGCTGGAGCTGACCGAGCGCCTGCGCGCGGACGGCCACGCGGCGACCCTGGTCGACGACCTGACCGGCGTGCTCGAGTCGATGACGGGCTCGATGTCGGGCGGCGCGAAGATCCTGCTGCTGTACGGCGTCGACGCGGCCCTGCCGGCGTTGGAGGCGAAGGCCGTGGGGCAGCTGAAGAGCGGCCTCGACCACCTGCGCGTGGTGCTGAAACAGGGGCCGGGACACGGCATCCACACGATCGGCTGGTGGCGCAGCATCGCCCGGCTGAAGGACACGCTGGGGTTCGCCGGCACCGACGACATCGGCACGTGGGCGGCGCTCGACGTCCAGGGCAACGAGCTGTCGCCGTTCGCGGCCGGCCAGGTGGTGCACTGGTCCCCGCGCCCGGGCCGCGCGTTGTTCTTCGACCGCACGACCCACGGCGCACCCGAAGTGATCATCCCGTTCCAGCGCCCGGAGAACCTCCATGACCGACGACGGTGCCACCGCGGCCATGCGGTACAAGGAAATCATCGCCCTGTCCCGCGGCTCGGCGGAGAACCTGCGCGACTGGGAGCTCCAGCGCGCGGAGGAGCTGGAAGCGGAGATCGAGGAAGCCCAGGCCGCGATCGAGGCGGCGACCGAACGCGAGCGGCGAGCGGCCGAGCGCGCGACGCGCTGGTGGAAGATGGCGCTGCACAACATCCAGGGCCTGCTGTGGCTGGACCCGGGCGACGAGCCCCACCCGGTCGCGACGGCGCGTCCGGCGTATCTGGAGCGGTACCTGGAGGAGGTCAAGCCGAGTTACCAGGAGCTGGTGCAGGCGGTGCTGGCGTTGGGCTGGCGAGCCAAGCGGGCGGCGTCGAAGCGGGGAGACCAGCCGCCGGCTTAGAGGTCGTAGACGGTGTCGTAGGGCGCGTCTTCGTCGACGGGCACCGGCTTGCGTTGCGGCGGCGTGGCAACGCGTCCGGTGACGGCCTCCCGGATGGCGGCGGTGATGGTCCGGCCGAGCGTGCCGGCGTCGAGTCGCATGGCTTCGGGCGCGAGTCGCACCTCGCTGACGATCCCACCGGGACCGGCCACCACGGTGACCAACCGGGTGGTGTGCTCACTCGCTGCGAGGAGGCGCTGGTTTTCGGCTTTGCGGTCTTCGATCTGCTTGAGCTGCCAACGCATTTCCTCGATCAGCTGTTCGTTGTTCATGGCCTCCCCTGGTGCCGTGTGAAGACGAACTCGTAGTACCTGCCGAACCGTCGGTCGATCATGGAGTAGCCCCGGCTCTGCGCCATCCAGCGGAGATCGGCCTCCGCGACGCCGAACTCCACCCTCCGGATGGTGACGCGGCTCCGGCCGTCAAGCCGGGCAGCCAAGCGGTTCAACTGCTGTTCGCGTGGCTCCCCTCGTCGCATCAGCCGGACGATCGTCACCGTCACCACGAGAGCGAAAGCGCTCCCGAAGACCCAAACAGTGAGCACGAAGATCCAGGGCCCGGCCGCATTGCTCATCCCGGTGGTCACCGTGCCGCCTGGCTACCGCGGAGGCTCCAGGCGACCTTGGCGGTCGCTTCGGCGACCGCCGGCCAGGCATCTTCCGACTCCGCCGCCACCGAAAGGACCACGACCGACCGGCCGTCGGGGAACGGGATCTGGTACTCCGCCTTGATCTGGGGGCGCACGTCCTCCCCGGGCAGGTGGAACTCGCCCCCACTGATGGCGACGATCGCCGGTCCGATCGGGAGCTCCACCGGCTGCACCACAGCACATGTATGCCGGACCGGTACTGGTCGGCCAAGGCCGCCACGAGCGCCTCGCGGTTCCCCGGCGGGGTTTCCGGCCAGTGCACCACACCCAATGTCAGGGTGGCGACGTCGCCCTGCCGAGGCCCGACCGCGAACTTGCCGAAGACCCGGATACCGTTGGCCTGCATGGTGGGCACCAGCGCCATCAGGTAGCTGCCGAACTCCTCGACGGCTTCCCGGCACCGGCCGCCGGGTTCTCGGCGACGGTCCAGGCGTAGCCGCGGTTCATCTTGTCGTCGGCGCCGACCGGCATGCCGGCGAACCCGGGCGGTAGGTCGATCTGCAGCGGCATCAGTTCCACACCTCTTCTTCCGCCCGCTCACGACGCCGCTCAGGCGCGTTGTCGGCCTTCACCCCGGCGTCCATGGCGTTCCAAGCCGCGACCCCGCCCACGAGAGCCTCATCTCGACTACTTGCGCGGCGCCCTTCGGCACCCAGTAGTTCTTGAGGTCCCCGATCGGCCCCTCGAACTTCTTGCCCATGGCTTCGGCGGCGCGTTCTCGGCCCGCTTGTTCCCCCAACGATCCGTATCCCGCAAAGGTGATCCCTGGCCGCCGACCCCGGCGGTGCCGGAACCACGCCGACGATGGACGTCGCCGCGCCCAGCCCGTCGAAGATCAGCGTCTCGGGGGCGACGTCGGCACCCGCGACTTCCGCGGTCGGGTGGCCCTCCAACGCCGCGACTCCCAAGCCAGCCGAGATAGCCCCCACCGCCACGCCGGCCGGATCAGGCACGAAGTCGCTGACGAACCCGAGAATGTTGCCGAGGTCGCCGCCACATCGGAGACCTTCGAGATCAGCTCGGCGTGGTCCTGGACGAAGTCCCAAGCCTGGTTCACCCAGTCGGCGAGGGCGTTCGAGAGGTCGGTCAGTGCCCCGCCGACGGCCTCGCCCAGCTTGTCGAGCAGGCCCGGCTCGTCTGGGGCCAGCTCCTTCGCCTTCCGCAGCTGCTCCGCGACCCGGGCCGCGGCCTCCGCGTGCTCCTGCTGCAGCTGCTTCGCCGCGTCCTGGATGTTCTGGAAGCCGTCGATCGCGGTCTGCAGCCGCCGGCCCGCGTTGTCCAGCAGGCGCTGGGCGATCTGCAGTGACTGCTGGTCCGGGAACGTCCGGTTCGCCAGCGAGGTCCGGGTTCGCCGGCATCTTGCGCCGCCCTCGCCGCCGCTTCCGCGCGAGCTTCCAGGTCGACTGCGCGTTTGTGCAGGTCACCGAGGTCGGTGACCAGTTTTCGAGTGGGCGGCCGCCGGCCCATCGACTTGGCCGCGGCCTCGAGGTACTCCGGCAACGGCCCGATGCGCCGGGCGAACGCCTCGCTCGCGTCGCCCTGCCAGATGCCCTGCTTCGAGACGATCTGCCGCAGCGCGTCGTCGGCCTCGGCGAGATCGGTGCTCACCGCCCGGTACTTGGCCGCCAGGTCCGTGACGCCGTCGAGTTCGCCCGGCGCGGGGTCGAAGCCCAGCGCCGGGAAGTCCTGGGTGGTCAACGGTCGAGGCCGTTCAGGAGGCCGGTGATGCCGCCGGTCGCGCCGCCGCCGACGGGACCGTCGTTGCCTGGCACCGCACGGCCGGGCATCCCCGGCCGGTTGATCCCGGGTAGTCCCCGCCGGCCGCCGGTCTTCCCGCCGTCCGCGGGACCCAGCACCGCGGAGCCGAACTTCGACAGCTCGCCGCCGAACTGGGCCTCGATCTGCTCGTACTTCTGCTTCGCCTGCTTCAGGCGTTCAGCGAGTCCTTCGCCGCGTCACCGAGCTTGCCGATCCCGTAGCCCCAGGCCTCTTCGAACTCGACGCCCGCCTTGCCCAGCTCGGCCGTGCCCAGCGAGCCGAACGCGCCACCACCGCTGAGCTTCTTGTTCGCGTCGGCCATCCGGCCCGCCGCCGTGTCCAACTCGCCGATGAGCTTGCCCAGCTCGTCGACCTTCACCGCGTAACCGTCCACGCCACCCTCCCCTGTGGTCCCTTCGAAACCGTAAGACGCTCGCCCACGCTGCGCGGTTCCATAGTTACCCAAAGGAGTGAGCATGAAAAGGGCCACCACCGGAAGACGTACCCGGTGGTGGCCCTTTCGCCCGTGCGACTACGGCTGCGGGAAGTACTTCCGAGCACCTGCTCCAGGTAGTCCAGCAGGTCGTACAGCGCGTCCTGGATCGCGTTGCCCGTGCTCGGCCGGAACCGGACCACCTGCGGGTCGTGGTCGCTGGCCTGGTCGGCGAACTCCGCGTTGATGTGGACGACGTCGTAGTCCACGCCGCGCGGCGCCTTCGACGCCAGGATGTGGTCCAGCACCTGCGACTGGCCCTCGAACACGTAGCTGTAGCGCTCCGCCTCCGGCACCGACGCGATCAGGTCCTTCAGCGCGCCACCCGCGGTGAGCGTCTGGACGGCCGGCGAGAACGGGTAGTCGTTCAGGTCGCCCGCCACCACGACGTTCGCGTTCTTGTCCGACGCCAGGAGCTGGTCGACGAACCCGCGCAGCACCGTCGCCTGCTTCGCGCCGCTGGACCTCGGAACTGCGCACCGGCGGCTGGTTGCGGCCGTGCGTCGGCTGGTCGCCGCCCTTCGAGTTGAAGTGGTTGGCGATGACGAACACCGTGCGGCCCTGGAAGACGAACTCGCCGGCCAGCGGCTTGCGGCTGGTCGTCCAGGCGTCGTTCGCCGGGTCGACGCGGCCCGGCGACGCCGTCAGGTGCGTCTTGCCGTGGTCCGCGGACGACGCCCACCGGCGGTCGTCGACGTGCCGCCCGGACGGTCGACAAAGGACACCCGCGCCGGGTTGAACAGGAACGCCACGCGGATGTTGCCGCCCGGCTGGCCGCCGTCCTCGTCGTTGACCGGGTCGATCGAGCGCCACTGGTAGCGCGGGCCGCCCTTGGCGACGATCGCGTCGGTGAACTTCTGCAGCGTCTGGTCGGCGGCGACCACGCCGTCGTCGGTCGCGCCCGTGTTGTCCTGGATCTCCTCCAGGTTCACGACGTCCGGCGTCGCCAGGTGGGTCACGATCGCCTCGCCGAGCCGGTCGAACTTCGCCTGCGGGTCGCCCGGCGCCAGGTTCTCCACGTTGTAGGTCGCCACGGCCAGCTCGCCCGAGCGCTGCTTGCGCGTGGTCTCGGCCTGCAGCCCGTTGTCCTTTTCGGCGCCCGAGCACGCTGGCGAGCAGCGTGTAGCCGCCGAAGTTGCTGTACTCGACCGGGCCGGACGTGATGCCGGTCAGCGCGTCGCCGACGTTGAGCTTCGGGAACGGCTGCTGGTCGAACGGGATCAGCGACTGGACCTTGAGGACGCCGCTGTTGAGCTTGTCGTAGCCCAGGTAGACGCTGCCGCCGCGGACCGACTGGCGCTGGTCCGGCTTGGTCGTCACGTACAGCTCGTTGAACGAGTTCGACGGGCCGACGACCCGCGCGTCGGTGATGCTCACGATCTCGCTCTCGTGCGCCTCCCAGAAGTCCAGCGCGTACTTGGCCGGCTCCAGCGGCAGCGGCTCGATGTTGCCGCCGGCGACGGCGCGTACGTCGCGGCACCGTGGCCGGGCGCGAGGACGGTCGGCGCGGGCAGCGGGTTCCCGTGCGAGTCGACCGTCCACTGTGCACTGCTCAGCTCGGTGAGCGACTGGTAGTTCGACGTCGCCGGCGCGTCCGGGTAGAACTCGCGGACGGTGCCGGTCGCGGTCACCGCGTCGCCGACCGTGACAGCCGGGCTGGTCGAGCCGGTGAACACGAACAGGCCCTCGCTGGTGCGCGGGTCGTTGTCCGGGTTCGGGTCGGTGAGCCAGAAGCCGCGTGACGAGCCGAAGGTGCGGGTCGCCGTCACGACGCCGGTGACGTCGCTGACCTTCTTGTCCTTGAACGGCGAGATGCGTGTGGTGCCCTGGATATCGTGGATCTTCGCCGGGGTTCCCGGGTCGCCGGGGGTGCCGCCGCCGGTCGTCTCGCCCTTGGTGTTCGTCGGGGTCGGGTCGCCGACGGCGAAGTCGGTGGCGTTGTCGTCGGTGTCGGCCAGCGACGTGGCGCGCGCGACGGACGTCGTGTTGGACGGCGCGGCCGGTCGGGGTGCCCTCGCGGACGGTCGCCGTCACCGAAGCCGACGAGGTCCTTGACCGGGGGTCGGCGGCGCAGTCCGCGGCGGTCTTGCAGGTCAGCGCGGTGGTGCCGGAGACCAGGGCGACCGTGCCCGCGGTCGCCGACATCGCGATCGTGCCGGTCGCGTCCGGCGCGGGCAGCGCGACCGTGCCCCGGCTGCCCTTGCCCTCGGCGACGAGGTAGCGCCCGCCCGGCGCGATGCTGCCGGTCAGCTGCGTCACCTGCCAGGTGCTCGACGCGCTCGGCGAGCCGGAAAGGTACTGGACGCTGAAGCCGTCGAGGCTCGCGGCCGCAGTACCGTGGTTGGCGAGCTCGACGAAGTCGTTGGTCAACGTGGCGCCGGAGTTGCCGCCACCGCCGTAGACCTCGGCGATGACCGCGTCGGCGCTGGGTGTGGCGAAGGCGGCCGGTGCGGCCACCCCGCCGAGCACCAGGCCCGACGCGACGGCCACGGTCAGCGCAGCCTTGGATCTGTGGGTCTTGGTCACCCTGAGTCCCCTTTTTGGTTGAACAGTCGTGGCATAGTCCCCCGAACAGATGAGGAGCAGGAAGACAAAGATGCAACGATTCGTAACAACTACTTTCGTCGTCACTCGATCGGCAGAGCAGGCTTCGTGATCACGCTGGTACTCGGCGGGGACGTCAACGTTCAGGGTCGCGCGAAGCCGTCGAAGGCGTTCGAACACCTGCTTCCCCTGCTCCAGGGCGCCGATCTGCGCTTCGTGAACCTCGAAGGACCGCTCGACGCGGCAATGGCCGAAGCACTGACGTCGGGCTGGAGCATCCACGTTCGTCTCGTGCGCCAACGACCTCACCGTGCTGACACCACCCTCCCGGTCCTCGACCACGCCGGGATCGCGCACTGCGGCGCCGGCCTGGACCTCGCCACCGCGCACGCGCCGCGGGTGCTCTGAACGGGCCGGGGAGCAGGTCGCCTTCCTCGGCGTAGACCGCCGACCCACTTCGCCCCTACGGCTCCGGCATCTGCACTTTCCCGGCGTCGCGCAAGCGTTTGCGACCACCGCCTACCAGCCGGATCCGCGCCGTCGCCGATATCCCCGGCCGGCCGCCGCTGGTGCGCACGACGCCGTGCCCGAGGACCTCGACCGGCTCGTCGCCGACGTCCGGCAGGCGAAGCGGCCAACGACCACGTCGTCGTCTCGATGCACTGGGGCCTGCCGGCGCGGAACTCGCCGAGTACCAGGTCGCCTACGGCCGGGCGGCGATCGACACCAGCGCCGACCTGGTCGCCGGGCACGGCCCGCACACGATCCAGGCCGTCGAGGTGTACCGCGGCCGCGCCATCCTCTACAGCCTCGGCAACCTCGTGTTCGACTGGCCCGCGATGCGCGGCCGTCACGTCGACGGGCTGCTCGCCCGCTACATGTTCGGCGACCAACCCCGGCTCGAGCTCATCCCGGTGCGGCGCAACGCCGACAACCAGTGCGAACCGCTCGCGGGCGAGGAAGCGGGCCGGGTGCTGCAGTACGTCGCGGACTCTCCGCCCCGCGCCCCGCCGTCTCCATCCGGGACGGAATAGCGTCGGGATTAGGCGTTGGGACATAACGGATCGCGCGCGACCTGTTACAGGCTGCGGTGCGGCTGTCACCCATCCGGCGCATCTGCCTTAAATGATCTCAAGACCGGAACAACCGGTGTGAAGCGGCGGTACGGTCTGTGACAGCCGCCGGAAAAGTGGCACAGACCACGCTGGAAGCACACGATCAGCACGAACACGGGGAGGAGGGAGAATCATCATGTGGGGGCCGATGGTTCTCAGTTGCGTGTTCGTGCTCGTGCTGGGGACAGCCGCGGTCGTGGACCTTCGGGCCCCCAACCGCGGCGTAACCGGGTCACCGGACAGCGGGCTTCGCCCGATAGCGGCCGATAAGCGTCCGCGCACCGGCCAGCGCGACCCGCCCGGCGCCCTTCGCGCTCGCCGCGAGCACCGTCGTCCAGTCGAAGTAGTCGCGCCACAGCACGATCCGGCCGGCTTCGACCTCGAACGTGCCGCACACCCAGAACTCCGCTTCCCACGCGCCGCGGCGCAGCACGTCGGTGCGTTCGGTGAGCACGACGTTGCCGTCCGAGGCGATGTGGTGCGTCCGCGCCTCAAACCCGGAACCGAAGCGGGCCATCAGCCGCAGCTGCTTTTCCACCGCCGCGACGCCGCCAGCGGGCGGCAACGGCACGTTCTGGTGCACGATGTCGCTCGCCGCGAACGTCAGCGCGCGGTCGATGTCGAGGTCTTCGAGCGCCCTCAGGAAACCGGTCACCACTGCCTGGGGTTCTTCGGTCATGGCCCCAGGCTAAAGGTCAGTACGGCCGGTCGCCCGCGATGGCGACGCGCTCCGCGATCCGGACGTGCGGGTGGTAGTCGTTCACCGCGTAGTGCTGCGTGGCGCGGTTGTCCCAGAACGCCACCGAATCCGGCCGCCAGCTGAACCGCACCTGGAACTCGGGCGTGTGCGCCTGCAGGAACAGGTACCGCAGCAGCCGGTCGCTCTCGGCGCGGTCCAGCCCGACGATGTGCGTGGTGAACGCCTGGTTGACGAACAGGGTGCGCCGCCCGGTCTCCGGGTGCGTCCGGACCACCGGGTGCTCGACCGGCGGGAACCGCGTCCTGCCACTGCGCGAGGAGCGCCGGATCGGAGAACCGGTCGAAGCCGGGGAGGTAGTCGTGCACCGCGGTGAGCCCGTCGATGCGGGCGCGGACGTCTTCGGGCAGGTTGTCGTAGGCGGCGGCCATGTCGGCCCACATCGTGTCGCCACCGACCGGTGGCACCTCGATCAGCCGCAGCACCGAGCCGAGCGCCGGGTTGGGCCGCCAGGTGACGTCGACGTGCCAGATGTTCTCGTAGCCGGGCATGGCGGCGGTGCGCTCGAAGCGCGTGACGGGGTCGTCGTCACCCTTCGGGATGAACGGGTTGGTCTCCAGCTCGCCCCAGTTCGCGGCGAACGCGCGCTGCTGCGCCGACGTGATGCGCTGGTCGCGGAAGAAGAGCACCTTCCACTCGAGCAGGGCGCGGTTGAGCTCTTCCCGCAGCTCAGGCGTGACCGGCTCGCCGAGGTCGACACCTTCGACCTCGGCGCCGATCACCCGGCCGAGCGGGCGGATCCGGAGGAGTTCGTACGGTTCGCTGTTACGCTCCGGTGCAGGACGCGCGGGCCTTCGAGGAGGCCGTCGGCGGGTGTGACGGCCTCGCGCAGCTGGATCCGGGCAGGCAGGTCTACGGACATGGTTGTGCTCCAAGGGTTTTCGGGAGGATTCGGACGCCGGGCTCGCGTCAGGCAGGGGGTGAGCCCAGGCGGCCGCGGCGCAGGAGGAGCTCCACGGTGCCTTCCCCGACCGACCGCTTGGAGGCGCGGCCGTGCCACCGGATAGGCGTGCTTTCCGAGGTGGCGGGCATGGGTTCATGGTGCTCTTTGTCCCGCCTTGCGGTCAAGACGTCCACTTGGTGGAACGTCCTCAATGCCGCAGGTCACCGCGATGCGGGCGGCTCGGGAGCATGAGGCAAGATCTTCCACGATCGGGTGAGCGCCCTTGACGACGGAGGTCACCCATGCCGGAAGGCAGAGGCTCGCGGATCGACAGCCGGACTCGGCTGCGCACCGGCAGCCGACCGCTGGACCAGGCCGATGGCCGCCGACGACAAGGCGGCGGGCAGGTTCGCCGAGGCCCGCGTCGACTCGACGCCGTTCGGCATCTCGGCGCAGGCCCGCGAGCTGGCGGCCCGCTGGTCGGCGGCCTTGGCGGCCCGCGAAGCGGACGCGCGCGTCCTCGGCGACGCGACGTCCGACCTGGCCGGCCGGCTGCGCATGGCGGCGGAGAGCACCCGGAGTACCGGCTTCCGGGGCCGGCATCGCGGTGGCGCCGTGACGTCTCCGGTGTTCGAGCACCCGGCGCTGACGTCGGCCGCGTCGCTGGCTGGCGTCGTTGCGCGCGGCCGCGGGCCGGATCGGCGCCCCGGACCCGGTCGCGGCCCTGCGCCACCTGGACTGCGCGCCGTCGTCGATCAGCGCGTCCGCTTCGGCGGTCGACGCGGGCGCGTTGCTGGTGACGTCGGCGTCCGCGGAGTTCCGCACCGGCGTCGAGCACGCGGAGACCGGCGGCAGCGCGGAGACGTTCGGCATCTGGGCGGACACAGTGGACGGTCAGTACGGCGCGGCGGCCCGCGCGGCCGCGGCGACGGCGGCTCTGGGCGTCCGGATCGCCTCGCACCTGGACGCACTGGCGGTGTCGGCCGCGGCGGAGGTCGCCGCGATCGCGGCCTCGGCGGCCGGCGTCGGTCGGCGGTCCTGGCGGACGACCGATCGGCCGAGGTGGTGAGCACGGTCAGCGCGGCGTGCACGGCAGTGGTCCGGACGGTGTCCGCGAAGGTCGCCTCGTTGTCCACGCTGGCGGCGGAACTGGAACCGCTGACGGCACCGGCGGTCGAGCTCAGCTGAACCGTTCCCGCGCCCAGTCCTCGAAGGGCCGCGCCGGGTGCCCGGTGACCTTGGCGACGTCCAGCGAGACGGGCTCCGGCTCGTCGACCAGCGACGCCCAGTAGGGCAGCGCGCTTGCCGCGAATTCCTCGCCCAATGTGCGTTTTCGCTTCCCGCCCAGCGGCTGTTCTTCCCAACGGACGGGCATTCCCGAGGGCGTCGCCCGATGATCGTCACCTGCTCGGCCTGGCTCAGGGCTTCCGGGCCGGTGACGAGGTAGATCTGCTCGGCGTGGTCTTCGGTGAAGGCTTTGATCGCCATGTCGGCGACGTCCTTTTCGTGGACGAGCGAGCGTTTGGCTTGGCCGTACGGCGCCCGCACGGTGCCGGTCTTCGCTTGCTCCACCCAGCCGAGGGTGTTGGTGGCGAGGCCGGTGACGCGGAGGAAGGTCCAGTCGTCGGTGACGTTCTGATGACGGCCTGTTCGACATCACCCCAGAACCCGCCGTCCTCGGCGGCCGACCGACGAGAGGTAGACGATCTTCTTGTCCTTGAAAGGCTTTACGGCTTTGTCGATTCCTTCGGATGAGTAGAAGGGCCAGAGCAGGTAGACGGCGTCGACCCCCTCGGCGGCCTCGGCAGGGTCGGTGATGTCGCCTTGGACGACTTCTCCTCCGGGCGCTTTGGCCGGATCGCGGACGAGGACCCGGACATCTACGCCGCGGTCGAGCAGCCCGCGGACGACGTGCCGGCCGGTGTTGCCGGTGGCCCCGGTGACAAGGACCTTCATGGTGTGCTCCCTGGTGATCGGTTCTGCCCGACCACGGTCACACTTCAAGAGCCCTTCAAGTCAAGCACCACGGCTGACGCACGACCCTCTACGTGTCACCGGCGGTTCGACAGGTGTCTGTCACATCGGCCACCCGCAACGGTGACCAACCGGGGGTCCAGGCTCGGAGCCCCGGGTGGGGCCTGAGCGCTCACGCAGCCCGGAAAACACGGCGAGCAAGGCACGTCGACGCTTTCACGTGGACACACCTCGCCCACTCGACGAGCGGTGGCGGTGGGATTTGAACCCACGGACGGGGATTAGCCGTCACACGATTTCGAGTCGTGCTCCTTCGGCCGCTCGGACACGCCACCGCCGAGAACAATACCCGAGCGGCCGCCGCTGCCCTCACCAGGGGTCGGCGGGGCGGTCCGGCCGGCGCCTGACCTGCGCGTCCCGCATCAGGCCGCTCGGGCCTTCGAGCGCAGGTCGTGGGCCACCTCGGCGGACCTGTGCGCGGCGGCGCTGCATGCGTCCGGAGGCTTCAGACGGCGGTTGCCCGTCGCCGCGCCCAGCTTTTCGCGCGCGCCGCCCATGGCCTGGCGGACCTTGTCCTTCATCGTCATCACGTACCTCCTTGCCCGAAGAGGTACCCGCTACGGGAGATCAGCGACGCATCGCGAAGTACGTCTCCAGCACCGACGCGCACTCCGCGGCCAGCACGCCGCCGTGGACCTCCGGGCGGTGGTTGAGACGGCGGTCGCGTACGACGTCCCACAGCGACCCGACCGCGCCCGTCTTCGGCTCCCACGCCCCGAACACGAGCCGGGAAATGCGCGCCAGCACCAGCGCGCCCGCGCACATCGTGCACGGCTCCAGCGTCACCGCCAGCGTGCAGCCCTCCAGGCGCCAGCCGTCGCCCACCACGGCCGCCGCCGCGCGCAGCGCGAGGATCTCCGCGTGCGCCGTCGGGTCGCCCAGCTCGACGCGCGCGTTGCGCGCCGCCGCCAGGGGGAGCGCCGTCGGGGCCGAACACGACCGCCCCGATCGGCACGTCCGCGCCGGGAGCGCGCGCGGCCTCCAGCGCGGCCTCCACGGCCTCGGTGTCGGACGGCCGTCTCAGAGCTCGTCCAGGAGCTTGGCGAACTCGGTGCCGAACCCGCACGCGCTGCGCGACCATCTGCAGCTGCTCGTCCGGGTACAGGTCGACCTCGCCGACGATGACCTCCAGCTCCGGCCCGGGCAGCCCGAGGTCGGCGAGGATCTCCAGGTCGCCCTCGGGCCAGACGGAGTCGTCCTCCTCGTCCGGTGGATCGACGCGCAGGACGTCGAGGACGTCCGCCGCGATGTCGTAGTCCAGCGCCGCCGCCGCGTCCGAGAGCAGCAGCGACGGCCCCCGTGGACTCGGCCGGACGATGACGAAGAACTCGTCGTCGACCGCCAGCAGCCCGAAGGACGCGCCGGTGGAACGTAGTTTGCCCAGTTCTGTGATCGCCGCGTCGAGCTCGGTCAACGCCCCCGGGTCGAGCGCGCTGCACCGCCACCGACCGTCTTCCCGGACCACGGCTACCGCGAAGCCCGTGACCGGCTCATCCACCGCCATGCGCACACCGTATTCCGCCGCTCGACCGAACGCACGCACGGTGCGCCCGAAGCGCCGCATGGGGCACTATCGGGACCATGACCGGCCCCACTGACCTGCCCACGCTGCCCGGCACGCCGTTCGCCGGCCTCCTCGACGACGCGCGGGCGCTGCAAGACCGCACGGTCGCGCTCCGGCGCGTCGTGCACCGCCACCCGGAGCAGGGGCTCCACCTGCCGCGCACCCAGGCGGCGATCCGGGAAGCCCTCGACGGCCTGCCGCTGGAGATCACCGAAGGCAAGGCCACGACGTCGCTGACGGCCGTCCTGCGCGGCGCCGCGCCCCGGCCCGGCGGTGCTGCTGCGGGGCGACATGGACGCGCTGCCGCTGACTGAGGAGACGGGGCTGGACTTCGCCTCCGAGGACGCGGAGTCGATGCACGCGTGCGGGCACGACACGCACGTCGCGATGCTGGCTTCGGCGGCCCGGCTGCTCGCCGAGCGCAAAGATCAGCTGGCCGGGTCGGTCGTGTTCATGTTCCAGCCCGGCGAGGAGGGGCACCACGGCGCCCGGTTCATGATCCACGAAGGGGTGCTCGACGCCGCCGGGACGCGGGTCGAGCGCGCGTTCGGCGTCCACATCCTCGCCAACCTCCGCAGCGGGCTGCTGTCGGTCCGGCCGGGCCCGCAGATGGCGTCGGCGGACTCGTTCCACGGTGCACGTCACCGGCAAGGGCGGCCACGGCTCCGCGCCGCAGCACACGATCGACCCGGTGCCGGCGGCCGCGGCGATGGTCGGCGCGCTGCACACGATGATCAGCCGCCGGGTCAGCGTGTTCGACCCGGCGGTGCTCTCCGTGACGCGGATCCAGGCCGGCACGACGACGAACATCATCCCGGAGACCGCCGAGCTGCGAGGGCACGATCCGCACGCTGTCCGAGCCGACGCGCGCGCTGGTCCGCGACGAGCTGTACAAGGTGTGCGAGCAGGTCGGCGCGGCGTACGGCTGCCGCGTCGTCGCCGACGTCGAGCCGGGCTACCCGGTGACCGTCAACGACGACCGCGTCGCCGCCGAGGTCCTGGGGCTCGGGCGAGGCCGTGCTGGGCAGGAGAACGTCGAGCTGATGGCGGACCCACTGATGGGCGCCGAGGACTTTTCCTATGTCCTCCAACGGGTTCAGGGCGCGTACGCGTTCCTCGGCGCGTGCCCGCCCGGCGTCGACCCGGCCGAGGCGGCGGCGAACCACTCCAACCGCGTGCTCTTCGACGAGGACGCGATGCCGAGCGGCGTCGCGATGCTCGCCGCGTTCGCGCTGGACGCCCTGCGCTAGGGACCGGTTCGCGAAGGGCGGCCATCCTCCAGGTGGCCGGCGAAGCGGCGGCGCCAGCCCGGCGCCTCGCAGCGTGAGGTCGTACCAGCCGTTCGTCGTCGGCACCGGGAAGTCGTGCGAGGCTTCCGGCGCGATCGTGACGTCGTTCAGCGCGACCGGCGCCGGACCGCTGTTGGTCACCGTGACGCGCAGCGCGGGCGCCGGGGTGAACGTGACGGAGGCGTCGAGGCCCGCTTTGCCGGAGGCCTCGACGACGAAGCCGTTCGGGCCGTGGATCGCGACGTCGTAGGACTCGGCGTACGCGACTTCGCCCGCCATCTCGGTGTTCGGGCCGACGTCGAAGCGCTGTGACGCCCCGCCCGCGTGGTAGGCGTACGCGGCCAGCTGCAGCGTCTGCGTGCCGTGGTTGGCCAGGTGCAGGCTTCAGCGCGCCCGGCTCGGCCGCGGCCCAGGCGACCGGCTGGTACGGCAGCGGGCGCGCCTTCGCCGTGCCGGGGTCCTGCACCAGCGCGCCCGGGCCCAGCCCGGGCTTCGGCAGCCGGGGCTGCGTCCGGTCGGCGTCGGCGCGCAACGCGTCCGCGTCCGGCAGCAGCGGGATGGTCGTGTCGTGCGCGCGGAAGTCGAAACAGCTGGTCAGGTCGCCGCAGATGGCGCGACGCCAGGCCGAGATGTTCGGCTCGCGCACCCCGGTCCACGTCTCGAGGAAGCGCAGCACCGACGTGTGGTCGAAGACCTGCGAGTTCACCCAGCCGCCGCGGCTCCACGGCGAGACGACGGTCATCGGCACGCGCGGCCCCAGCCCGATCGGCAGCGGCGCGTCCGGACGCCGCGCCCTTCTCGGGCCGGTTGCCCGGCAGGTACTCGCCCGGCGTTCCGGGTGGCGGCGTCGGCGGGACGACGTGGTCGAAGAAGCCGTCGTTCTCGTCGTAGTTGATGAAGACGACGGTCGACTCCCACAGCTCCGGGTTGTCCCACAACGCTTTCAGCATCCGCTGGACGTACGCGGCGCCGTCGACCGGCCGGGCGGCGGGGTGCTCGCAGTAGCCGTACGGGGCCACGACCCACGACACCGCGGGCAGCGTCCCGGCCGCGCAGTCGGCGAGGAACGCGGCCAGCACGTGGTCGAGGTCCTTGCCCTGGCCCGAGTCGGGCAGCAGCTTCGTGCGCAGGTTCGCGCGCTCGGCCAGCCGCCGCTTCGCCGGGTCCATCGAGTACAGCGCGTCGTGGAAGTTCCGGAACAGCCACAGCGGGTTGTCGCCGTAGTCGCCGACGAAGTGCTCGGGGACGCCGCGCTCCTCGTCGTTCGCGTAGATCCGCCACGTGATCCCGGCGGACTCGAGCCGCTCCGGGTAGGTCGTCCAGTGGAACGACGGCTCGTAGTCCGGGAAGTTGTGCGTGACCGGGCCGCCCGCGACGCCGTCCGGGTCGATCGTGCCGGTCCAGTGGAACAGCCGGTTCGGCTGCGTCGGGCCCTGGATCGAGCAGAAGTAGTGGTCGCACAGAGTGAACGCGCTCGCCAGCGCGCGCTGGAACGGGATGTCGTCGTGCGTGAAGTACCCCATCGTCATGGGGCCCTTCGCCGCCACCCAGGCGTCGTACGCGCCGCCGTTCCACGCGCGGTGCGTGCTGTTCCAGTCGTGTGGCAGCTCGCCGAGGTCCTGGCCGTCCACAACGGACGTGTCCACGCGGAACGGCAGCACCGGCGCGCCCTTGCCGCGCTGGCGGAAGACGTCCCGCAGGGCCGCGCGGTCGCCGAAGCCGCGCACGCCGGCCATGGTGCCGAAGTAGTGGTCGAACGACCGGTTCTCCTGCATCAGCACCACGACGTGGCGGACGTCGTCGATCGTCCCCTTCCGCGCGGGCACGGCGCACGAGGCCGACAGCGAGCCGGCGACGGTGGCCGCGGCCGCGCCGCCGAGCACCGTGCGCCGCCGGATCCGGCCCATGCCCACCTCCTCGGGCGTGAGCTTTCTCCACGTCAGCGGCCTGGACAAGGAGTACCTTCGCCGCCGAGAGAGGTGAGGCCCATGCTCGACTCAGCGGAACTGGTCGCCTTCGCACCGTCGACCGACTTGGAGCGCTCGCGCGCTTTCTACACGGATGTCGCCGGGCTCGAGTTCATCGAGCAGACCCCCTTCGCGTGCGTGTTCCGCAGTGGCGCGACCATGCTCCGCGTCACCGCCGTCGCCGAGTTCACGCCGCAGCCGTTCACCGTGCTCGGCTGGGCGGTCGACGACATCCGCGGCGGCGGTGGCCGGGCTGCGCGACCGGGGCGTGGAGTTCCTCACGTTCGACACGCTGCCACAGGACACCGACAAGATCTGGACCACGCCCGGCGGCCGCATCGCGTGGTTCGCCGATCCGGACGGGAACGTGCTGTCCCTGACGGAGTTCACTGGCAATTAAACAACAGTGTTGATTTAATAGGTCCCATGACCGAAGCCGACCGCCTCGCCCAGCTCGCTGACCAGGAGGAACGCCTCCAGTTCACCCGGTTCGACAACGAGACGGCCCTGGCTCTCGGCGCCCAGCTGCTGGCCGCCGCGAGGGAGCGCGGGCTGCCGGTGACGATCTCGGTCCGGCGCAACGGCCAGCGCCTCTTCCACGCGGCGCTGCCCGGGACGTCCGCGGACAACGACGCGTGGATCGACCGCAAGAGCCGCGTGGTGGACCGCTACGGCCACAGCTCGTTCTACGTGGGCACCCAGTTCCGCGCGAAGGGCGGCTCGTTCGAGCAGGACTCCCGCCTGAACCCGGACGAGTACGCGGCTCACGGCGGCGTGTTCCCGGTCTTGGTGCGCGGCGTGGGCCCGGTGGGGACGGTGGGCGTTTCGGGACTGCCGCAGGCCGACGACCACGCGTTCGTCGTCGAGCAGCTCGAGCTGTTCCTGGCTTCGTGAAAACGGCTGGCGGGCGTGGGTACCGTGGAAACCATGCAGCGCGCAGCGAACACGACGACGCCGGAAAGTGTCCCGGCGCGCTGAAGCATGCTCACCGAAGCCCGGGGCGGTCGCCCCGGGCTTCGTCTTGTGGTCACCCGCCTCGCCGTCCACGAGGAGTCCACAATGCACGACCACCGCAAGCTCGGCCGTGAGCTCGGCCTGTTCGACACCGACCCGCTCATCGGCGCCGGGCTGCCCTACTGGCTGCCCGACGGCGCGATCGTCCGCCACAGCCTGGAGGAGTACGTCCGCGGTCTCGAACGCCGCGCGGGATACCGGCACGTCAATTCCCCCGTCCTCGGCAAACGCGAGCTGTACGAGATCTCCGGCCACTGGTCGCACTACCGCGACGACATGTACCCGCCGATGGACGTCGGCGGCGAGCAGCTCGTGCTGCGGCCGAGCCTCTGCCCGCACCACGCGCTGATCTACCGTTCGCGCGGCCGCAGCTACCGCGAACTGCCGCTGCGCATCGCCGAAATCGGCGGGATGTACCGCAGTGAGCTTTCCGGCGTGCTCGGCGGGTTGAGCCGCGTGCGCGCGATCCAGCTCAACGACGCGCACATCTTCTGCGCCCCCGACCAGGTCGAAGCCGAGGCCGCCGCCGCGCTGGCCCTGATCCGGCAGGCCTACGGCGCACTCGGCATCAGCCCGGCCCGCTACCGGCTTTCCCTGCCCGGCGACGGCGGGAAGTACGTTCCCGGGAACTGGGACCACGCGGTGGGAATCCTGCGTTCGGTCCTCGACGGGCTCCCGTACGACGCGGTCGAGGGCGAAGCGGCCTTCTACGGGCCGAAGATCGACGTCCAGATCGTCGACGGCGCGGGCCGCGAATCGACCCTGTCCACCGTGCAGATCGACTTCCCCATGCCCGAGCGGTTCGGCCTCGAGTACGTCGGCGCGGACGCGGCGAAACACCGGCCGGTCATGGTGCACCGCAGCATCATCGGCAGCGTCGAACGCGCGGTCGCTCAGCTGGTCGAGGTGCACGGCGGCGCGTTCCCGGCCTGGCTGGCGCCGGTGCAACTGCGGCTGCTCCCGCTGTCCTCCGCCGAAATCCCTTACGCACAGGAAATCCTGGACCGGTGTGACGACCTGCGGGTCGAGATCGCGTCCGAAGGCAGCCTCGGCGCGCGGATCCGGGACGGCCGGCTGGTGCCGTTCCAGGCCGTGCTCGGGCCACAGGAGGTCGCCGCCGGGCAGCTTTCCCTGCGGCTGCGCGACGGACGCCGGGTCGACGCGCGGCCGGCGGCTGACGCGCTGGCGTGGATCAGGGCCGAGGTCAGGCCGTAGCCGCGGCCAGCCAGTCGAACGCCGGAGCCAGGCTGTCCGGCGCGGCCCAGCCGTTGACCACCGCGAGCAGCCGCAGGTAGCGCTCGCGCCGGGGATCGTTGACGAGGCGGAGCCATTCCCGCACCTGACGGGGGTCACGGCCGAGCCCGTCGACGATCGCCGTGGCCTCCGGCGACCTCGGCGCGACTCCGGCTTCCAGGGCCGGCGTGACGGCGTCGCGGACCTCGGCGGCCAAGTCGCGGCGCAGGCCACCTTCGTGCTGTTCCGTGAGCCGGCGCAGGATCGCGCGGAACTCCTTGTCCCGCAGCAGTTCGGCCAGCCCGATCCACGCTTCGAGCTGCTCGGGGCGTGGGTCCTCCGGCAGTTCCGGGGTCAGCGTGCGGGCGATGCCGTCGAGGTCGGCGCGGCCTCCCAGGGCCTCGGCGAGGAAGGCGTCGACCAGGCGACGTCGTTCCACTTCGGACAGTCGGGCCAGCTCGTGCATCAGGGTCGTCTCCTCCGGGGTCGAGCCGCGTTTCGCCACGGCCGCCAGCACCGCGTGACGCACGCGCAGCACGCGGATCTGCACTTCCAGGGCCTCGGCGTGCCTCGCCGCGACGTCGGCGACGGTCGCTTCGCCGTCGACGACCCGCCGGATCGTGGCGAGGTCGACGCCCAGCTCGCGGAGGGTGCGGATGAGGTCGAGGCGGGCGAGCGCGGCGTCGTCGTAACGGCGATGACCTGCGGCGTTGCGCCCGGACGGCGGCACGAGACCGCGGTCGGAGTAGAACCGGACGGCCTTGATCGTCAGCCCGGTGCGGCGGGCCAGCTCGCCGATCGAATACCGCATGCCGCCAGCGTGGCACCTCCCCTCGGGGGAGGCGCAAGGAACCAGGGTTCGCCCGATCGTGTCGATCACTTGTTCGACTTTCCGCGGTAAAGTCGAACACATGAACGAACGGACTAGGTCTCCTCCCGGATCCGGGTCACCAGCTGGGTCGGGTTCACGAACCGCAACGCGACGATGAGGAGCACGAGCATGGAGGCGGTGTAGATGGTCGCCATGGCGTCGACCGACTGGTTGGCCCGGATGCCCGCGGCGAACACGGAGTTGTAGAGCGCCACGACGAGGGTCGTCGAGTCCGGGCCGGCGGTGAGGAACGTCAGCTCGAACATGCCGACCGTCCGGACGAGCACGAGGATCGAGGCGGCCAGGATGCCCGGCAGCAGCAGCGGGCCCAGGATCCGGGTGAACACCGAGACCGTGCGCGCGCCGGACATGCGCGCGGCGGCTTCGATCTTCGGGTCGATCTGCTCGATGAACGGCGTCATCGTCAGCACGACGAACGGCACCGACGGCACGAGGTTCGCCAGGATGACGCCGGTGATCGTGCCGGCCAGGTGGAACTTGTAGAGCACGGTGGCCAGCGGGATGCCGTAGGTGATGGGAGGGATCAGGATCGGCAGCACGAACAGCAGCATCACCAGGCGCTTGCCGGGGAACGAGCGGCGGGCCAGCGCGTAGGCGGCCGGGACGCCGACCGCCACCGACACGGCGATCACCACGAGCGCGACGATCGCCGTGGTGAGGAGGACGTCGGAGAGGCCGAACTCGCGCCAGGCGTCGGCGTACCAGTGGGTGGTGAAGCCGTCCGGGAGCCAGGTACCGAACCATTGGACGCCGAACGAGTCGACGACCACCGAGAGCACCACGCCGGCGAGGTTGACGAAGAAGAACGCGACGACGGCCCAGACGACCCAACGTCCGGGACGCGCGACCCAACCGGTCATCCCTTGCCTCCGGTGGCTCCGCGGTACAGCGTGGCGCGCCACGTCATGACCAGGCCGATCACGATCAGCATGACCACCGCCATGAGCATCGCGACGGCCGAGCCCATCGAGTAGTCGTACTCCTCGAACGCGGCGTGGTAGGCCGCGATCGAGATGACGCGGGTCTCGTTCGCGGGGTCGCCGACGAGCTGCGCCGACGGGAAGACCGAGAACGCCATCACGAACGAAAGGCAGAAGGTGATCGCCAGGCCGGGAGCGAGCAGGGGCAGCGTGATCCGCCGGAAGCGCTGGACCCAGTTGGCGCCGAGCGTCGCGGCCGCTTTCTCCAAGGAGGGGTCGATGCCCGAGAGATAGGACAGCGTCAGCAGGAAGGAGAACGGGAAACCGGTGATCACCAGGGACAGCAGCACGCCGGTGTAGTTGTGGATCAGCGGGAGCGGCTCGTCGGTGATGCCGAGGACGGTGAGCACCTTGTTCAGCCAGCCCGCCGGGCCGCCGTACATGATCAGGCCCTGCGCGGTGAGCACCGTGCCGAGCGTGATCGGCACGACGAGGATCGTGGTCAGGAGGCGCTTGCCGCGGACGCGGCCGCGCATCACGTACGCGATCGGGATGCTGGCGAGCACGTTGATGAACGTCGCGGGCAGCGCGATGCCGAGCGTCGTCCAGATGGTGTCGCGCAGGTACGGGTCGCCGAAGAACCGCGCGTAGTTGGCGAAGACCCCGCCCTGGCGCGGGGCGAAGGACAACTGGAGGCCGTAGAGGAAGGGGTACAGGAACAGGCAGACGGTGACCAGCAGACCGGGCACCAGGAGGAGCAGGGTGCGGTCGATGCCGCGTTCGGCCAGGCGGTGGCGCAGTGCCGGGCCGGGCGCTCGCGACGGCGGTCATGGCGCGAACACCAGGACCCGCTCGGCCGGGACACCGATCTTCGCCGTGTGTCGCCGGGGGCGAGGCGCTTGTCGGTCCGGAAGTACACCGGCACCCCGCTCTCGAGGCGGGCCGAGACCGACAGCTCGCGGCCGTGGTACTCGACGATCTCGACCGTGACGTCGAGGGCGTTCTCCGCGCCGTCGCCGACGACGAAGTCCTCCGGGCGGATCGCCACCTCGGCCGGGCCCTCGGTGAGCGACGCCGCGGCCGGTCAGACGGATGCCGCGCCTTCCACGGTGACCCGAGCCCGCGGCCTGCCCGGTGACCGTCACGTCCAGGAGGTTGCGGTAGCCCATGAACCCGGCGACGTAGCGCTGGAAGGGTGGGTGTAGACCTCCTGCGGCGTCCCGATCTGCTCGGTCCGGCCCTGGCGCAGCACCACCAGGCTGGTGGCGAGCGAGAGCGCTTCCTCCTGGTCGTGCGTGACGTACAGGACGGTGAGACCAAGCTCCTGGTAGATCCGCTTGATCTCGGTGCGCATCTCGATGCGCAGCGCCGCGTCCAAATTGGACAGCGGCTCGTCCATCAGCACCACTTCGGGTTCGATGGCCAGCGCGCGGGCGATCGCCACGCGCTGCTGCTGCCCGCCGGACAGCTGCGAGGGCAGCTTGCCCGCGTGCTCTTCAAGCTGGACCGTGCGCAGCGCCGCGAGTGCGCGCTCCTGCCGCTGTCGCGCGGCCACCTTCCGCATGGCCAGTCCGAACTCGACGTTGCGGCGCACGCTCAGGTGAGGAAACAGCGCGTAGTTCTGGAACACCATGCCGAAGCCACGTTTCTCCGGCGGCTTGGTGTCGATACGCTCGCCGTCGCGCCAGATGGTGCCGCCGGTGAGCGGCTGGAGACCGGCGAGGCAGGCCAGCGCGGTCGACTTGCCGCACCCCGACGGACCGAGCAGGGCCACGAAGTCGCCCCGGGCGAGGTCGAGGTCGAGGCCGCTGCAGGGCGTTCGCGGTGCCGAAGCTGCGCGAGACACCCGTCCAGCCGGAGCTGCTCGAACGTCACTTCTTGCCGACCTTCGAGCCGCCGACCAGCTGGTTCCATTTGTCGAACGCCTTGACCTGCTGCTCGGCCGGCAGCGAGGTCTCCTTGGGGTACTGGGCGATCCACTGCTCGTACTCCGGGCGGCCGAACTGCTTGATCGTGTCCTGGCTCTTCTGCGGCGCCATCTGGAGGGTGACGTCCTTGACCGCCGGGCCGGGGTAGAAGTAGCCGTCGTCGTAGGCGATGGCCTGCTGGTCCGGCTTGAGCATCCACGCGACGAGCTGCAGGATCGCCGACTCCTGGTCGCCCGAGAGCCCCTTGGGGATCAGGGCGTACTGGGCGTCGGTGACCCAGTGCATCGGCTGCATGATCGCGGTCTTGACCGTGTTGGGCACCGTGCCGAGCTTGCGCGGGTTGATGTCCCAGCCGGTGGTCGACATGACCATGTCGACCGAGCCGGAGGCGAGGTTCTTCATCGCCTCGGTGGTGCCGGACGGGTAGTACTTCACGTACTTGCCCAGCTCCTGCAGGAACGCCCAGGTCTTGTCCCAGCCCTTGTCCGGGTCCTTCGGGTCCTTGTCGCCGAGGAGGTACGGCAGCCCCATCAGGAAGGTCCGGCCCGGGCCGGAGTTCGACGGCTGGGCGTACTGGAACTTGTCCGGGTGCGCCTTCGCCCAGTCGAGCAGCTCCTGCGGTGACGCCGGTGCGCGCGGCGGCCGCGGCCGGGTTGAACTCCAGCAGCGGGCCGGACGGGTAGTAGACGACCTCGACGCCGTAGCCGTTGGCCAGGTCCTGCATTTTGGCCGCGGGCTCGAGGTAGTTCTGCATCAGGTTCGGGAACCGGCCGGCGAAGTCCGGGAGGATCTTCGCGAGGGTGCCGTTCGCGATGCCCGCGGAGAGGCCGTCGGTGCCGCTGAGGACCAGGTGGGTCTGGGCGACGCCGCCGTCCTGCTCGGCCTTCAGCTTGCCCGCCATGCTCGGGGCGGGGGCCGTCGAATAGGTGACCTTCGAGAGCACTTCGGGGTGCGCGGCCTTGAAGTTCTCGATCATCTGCTTGGTGAGCTGCAGGTTGCCCGCGACGTCGAGGATGTTGAGCTCGACCGGCTTGCTCGGCTTGTCCGGCACGGCCGAGGGGCCGCCGCCTGGCCACCGTCGCCCCCGGGGGCGCCGCACGCCGTCAGGCCGGCGGCGAGGCTCACCACCAGCAGCGCTCGTCGGAATCGGAAGCCGCTGCGACCCTGCATGGCTGCTCCTTGCCCATGATAATGTTGTATGTCGCATCATATATCAGATCGGACATGTCCGTGGCGAGCACTTTCGCCGGAGGCCGCTGCGGGCCGTCTCGCGCACGGATTTCGTGCGCGACGCGATCAAGAAAGGATCTTGAGCGGGGAGTTCGGCTGGGCGAAACGCTCGTCGAGACCGAGGCGGGCGCCCTGCTCGGGGTGTCGAAGACGCCGGTGTGCGTAGCGCTGCGGATCCTGGCCGGTTCCGGTTTGGTCACGATGAGCACGTACAAGGGGGCCGCGGTCCGGGTCATGGACGCGGAGAGCGCGTACGCGGTGTACGACCTGCGCGCGCTTCTCGAGCCCGAAGCCGTCCGACGCGCTGTCGAGCGCGGGGCGGATTTCGGCCGGCGCGCCAGGTCCTGGCCGAGGTCGGCACCGGCAGGGCGGCCGCCGACCGCGCGAAGGCCAGCTTGACCAACCGGCTGTTCCACCGCGCGCTCTACTCCGGCTGCGGGAACCCGCTGCTGGTCGAAATCCTCGACGGGCTGCGCGACCAGGCCGCGCTGATCACCGTCACCGGCTGGGGCATCAGCCCGACGTGGCAGGGCGAAGCGGGCGAGCACCTGGGTGATCCCGACGGCCGCCGAGAGCGGGAACGCCCGGCAGGCCGAGCACCTGCTTCGCAGGCACATCACCGATTTCATCGACCGGATCGCTGTCGGGCCGTCCGGGCGAGCACAGCACCGAGATCGGAAGGGGCCCGATGACGTTCGAGCAGCAGAGGCGGCGGCTTTCCGGGGTCGTGGCCATCCCCGTCACGCCGTTCGACGCCGAGGGCGCCGTCGACGGCCAGACCTACGCGAAGCTGGTCGACCGCCTGATGACCAGCGGCATTGAGGTCGTGACGCCGAACGGGAACACCGGCGAGTTCTACGCGCTCGACGCGGCCGAAGCTCGGCAGTGTCTCGAGGTCACCGTCGAGGCCGTGGCCGGCGGGCGAGCGTGCTCGCCGGGATCGGGCACGACGTCTCGTCGGCGACGCGGGCCGCGGCGCACGCGCGGGACGCCGGCGCGGACATGGTCATGATCCACCAGCCCGTACACCCGTACGTCTCCGGCGACGGCTGGGTCGATTACCACGCTTCGATCGCCGCCGCGGTGCCCGACCTCGGCGTGGTGCTCTACGTCCGCAACCCCGCCATCGGCGGTGAGCAGCTGCACGCGCTGGGCGTCGCGGCGCCGAACGTCATCGGGGTCAAGTACGCGGTGCCGGACCCGGTGCGGTTCGGTTCGGTCGCGCGGGACACCGGCTTCGAGCGGTTCGTGTGGATCGCCGGGCTGGCCGAGCTCTCCGCGCCCGGTTACTTCGCGGTCGGCGCCACGGGATTCACGTCCGGGCTGGTGAACGTCGACCCGTCGATCTCGCTGGACATGTTCCGCTCACTGTCCACAGGGGACTATCCGGCGGCGATGACCGTCTGGGAGCGGATCCGGCCCTTCGAAGAACTGCGTGCCGCCAACGGGAACGCGAACAACGTCAGCGTCGTCAAGGACGCGCTCGCTCAGCTGGGTCTGTGCCGTCCGGACGTCCGGCCGCCCAGCCGGCTGCTGACGGGAGCCGAGCGGGAACGGCTCTTCGGACTGCTGTCGTCCTGGGGGCTTTCGTGAAGATGGCGGCCCGTCGGCGGGCCGGAGCGCGGTGACGCCGAACCACAACTCGCCGACGAACCACCTGTGACCGGAGTCTGCTCGGCTCGATCCTCGCTGTAGCAACCCAACTGGGCGCCCCGGGCGTCGCTCTGCGCGACTGCGGGCGGCTGCTCGCCGGCCGAACGGCCGGCACGGTTGCGTACGAGCGGGTTCGGGACCGGACACGGCTCCTGTCTCCAGCCGGAGTGATCCGGCCGGAAAGTCACGGGTGTGCGGTAAGTCACCGTAATCCCGATGTGGCTGACTGTACACCTCCTCGGCAAGCGCGGGGAATTGCCAATCCTGCGCAGGGTGAGAGGCTTCCCCCAGGACGCGGTACCACCGCGACCAGGCCCCAGTGCCCTTTTCCCGGACCGGACCCGGACCCTGTCGGGGCCGGAAACCGTTGCTGGACAAGCCTTTCGACTTACCCAGAGCGGTGTCGCCGATGAGTGCCACCCAAGTTCCGGATACCCCCGCCACCGGCAGCGATTTCGCCGAGCTTTCCCGTCTCATCAAGGCCGCCGGGCTCCTCCGTCGGCGCCGGCGTACTACGCGGTGCGGATCGGGCTCAACATCGTCGCGTTCGGCGGTGGCTGGGTCGCGTTCGCCTTTCTCGGCAATTCGTGGTGGCAGCTGTTCACCGCGGCGTTCCTCGCGCTGGTGTGCACGCAGCTCGCGTTCATCGGCCACGACGCCGGCCACAAGCAGATCTTCCGCAGCCGCCGGGCCAACGACGCGGTCGGCTACGTGCACGGCGGGCTGACCGGGATGAGCTACGGCTGGTGGATCGGCAAGCACAACCGCCACCACGCCAACCCCAACCACGAGGACGAGGACCCGGACATCGACATCGCGGCGCTGGCCTTCAGCGACGGCGCAGGGCGCGCAGAAGCGCGGCGTCCTGCGCTGGATGGCCAGGTACCAGGCGTTCCTGTTCTTCCCGCTGCTGCTGCTGGAGGGCCTGAACCTGCACGTGTCCAGCGTCAAGGCGGTGCTGCGCGAGGACGTCCGCGCGGCGCGGCTGGAGACGGCGCTGCTGGCCGCGCACTCGTCGGCTACCTGGCCGCGGTGTTCATCGTGCTGTCGCCGCTGACCGGCGTTGGTGTTCATCGCCGTGCACCAGGCGCTGTGGGGTGTCTACATGGGATGCTCGTTCGCGCCCAACCACAAGGGCATGCCGATGCTGGCGACCGGGCACACGCTGGACTTCCTGCGCAAGCAGGTGCTGACGTCCCGCAACGTCCGCGGCGGCCGGGTCGTCGACTTCGCCCTCGGCGGCCTGAACTACCAGATCGAGCACCACCTGTTCCCCAGCATGCCGCGGCCGAACCTGCGGCACGCGCAGGCGATCGTGCAGGAGTTCTGCGTACGGCACGGGATTTCCTACACCGAGTGCGGCTGGGCCGCTCGTACGGTTATGTGCTGCAGCACCTGCACGACGCGGGCGAACCGCTGCGAACACCCGCGGGTCTTGGCATGACCGCCCCGGCGCCCGACGCGACCGAGACGCCCCGATCCGGCGCGCCTGCCCGAGCTGCCCGCACCCGCTCGGCACCCACGACTGATCGCCCGCCGCTACTGCACGGCGACGGCCGCCGGCCAGGAACCGATCGCGGCTGCGTCTGCGGCGCGGCGGAGGACCACAAGGAGCACTGATCGCGCTGGGTCAGGCGGCCGAACCCTAGCGCGGTGCGACTCGGGCGGCGCGAACCACCCCCGGCGGGACGCGGCAAGCCCGCCGCGGCCGGCAGCGGCGAGCGGGCGCACGGCCACCGGTCCGCCAACACGGCACGCCGCACCGCCGCCCGCAGCACCGCGACCGGCGCACACCACCGGTCCGCCCCTCGGCACGCCGACCGCTGCCGAGCACGGCGGGCAGGTGCACGGCCACCGGTCCGCCTCCTCGGCAAGCCGCGCACGCCCGACCGTTCCCGCCAACGCCTCGTCCCGCAGCACCGCCGGCAGGCCGAACGCCCTGAACACCGCCGGCACGAACGTCGTCACCTCGGCGACCCGGCCGTCGGCGACGCAGCGCGTTCAGCCCGAACGCGCGGAACGCCCCGTCGTGGCGAAGGTACGTCGCCACGGCCGGGCCGCCGTTCGCCCGGACCGCACCATCCGCAGCTCCATCGCGCGGCCCGTGCACCACCGGCGCCCAGCCCTCCAGCACCGTCGCCCGGCCGCTGTACCAAGCCGGTTCCGGCCCGTCGTGGCCGCCCGCGCCCGGCTGGTGGCTGCAGCGGATGTCCTCGCGCAGGACCGCCGCGATGGCCGGGTCGTCGGCCGCCGTGATCGCCGCCATGCAGCGCGCGACGACTGCGCGCTCTTCGCTGCTCGAAGCGACGCGCCACTCCGTACGCCGCGAAGGCAGCTGCTCCTTCAACTCCGCCCGCGCCCGCTGAAGCGAGCTGTTCACCGAAGCCGGAGTCGTCTCCAACGCCGACGCTGTCTCCTTCGCCGACCAGCCGACGACGTCGCGAAGGATCAGCACCGCGCGTTGCCGCGGCGAGAGGTACTGGACGGCCGCGAGGAACGCCAGCTCGACCGTCTCGCGCGCGACGGCGGCGTCGAGCAGGTCGTCCGGGCCGGCTGCAGCCACGGGACCGCCGCCGCGGGCCGGGGCGCCAGGTGCGAACCCGAAGCGGGCGGCAAGTCGACAACCGGGACCACCCGCGGCGAACGGTCGAGGAAGTCCAGGCACGCGTTGGTCGCGATCTTGTACAGCCAGGCCCGCACACTCGCCCGCCCGGCGTACTGCGCACGCCCGCGCCAGGCGCGCAGGAACGTCTCCTGGACCAGGTCCTCGGCCTCGTCGAGCGAGCCCAGGAACCGGTAGCAGTGCACCCGCAGCTCTCGCCGGTGCTGCTCGGTCAGCTCGGCGAACTCCGTGTCGTCCATCGTGTCGGTAACCATGCCTCGTGTGACGCAGTCCGGCGCGAAGATTCAGCTCTTCGCAGGTCAGCCGGGGTGTGGTCGAAGTTACTCGCGCGTTAACAACACGTCAGCGGCCGAGGGAAACCCGTCAGGACGGCATTCACGGGTGAGCACCGGCAGCCCGAAGAGCGGTGTCCTGACCGAGTCCGATCCGTCGTGATGCCCGGAGGCACCCCGTGACGCTCAGCGAGCTTCTTCCCAGCCTCGGCTGCGAAGCCGCCGATCACCTCGAGCCAGGAGTCTGGCCGCGAAGCACCCGAATCGGCGAAGACGGCGAACTCCTCTTCGCCGGCGCGAAGGTCAGCCACCTCGCCGCCCGCTTCGGGACGCCGTCCTACCTCCTCGACGAGCAGCAGGTCCGCGACACCGCCCGCGAGTACCGCGAAGCGCTGCCAGACGTCGAAGTCGCGTACGCGAGCAAGGCGCTGTGTACGCGGTCCGTACTGCGTTGGGTCGCCGAAGAGGGGTTGTCGCTCGACACCTGCTCCGCGGGCGAGATCGCCGTCGCACGCGCTGTCGGCTTCCCTGCGGAGCGGATGCTGCTGCACGGCAACGCGAAGACGCCCGAAGACCTGAAGGCCGCTCTCGGGTACGGCGTCCGGCGGATCGTCGTCGACTCGCTCGACGAGATCGAGCAGCTCGGCGCGCTCGCGCACGGCGCGCAGCAGGTGATGATCCGCGTGACGCCCGGTGTCGCGGCCGGGGCGCACGCGTCGATCAGCACCGGCACCGAAGGCCAGAAGTTCGGCTTCTCGCTCCTCGACGGCGTACCCGACAACGTCGACTCCGCCGTCGAAGCAGTGAAAAGGCAACCCGGGTTGCGACTTCAGGGCCTTCACTGCCACATCGGCTCACAGGTGACCAGAGTCGACCGGTACGAGGCGGCCGCGCGGCGGATGGCCGAAGTGCTCGTCCGGCTCCGCGACACCCACGGCGTCACGCTGCGGGAGCTCGACCTCGGCGGCGGGCACGCGGTGCCGTACGTCGGCGGCGAGCCCGCGTTCGACCTCGGCGGCTACTCGCGACGGCTGCGCGTGGCCCTCGCCTACGAATGCGCGGCGCACGGTTTCCCCATGCCCCGCTTGACGATCGAGCCGGGCCGGGCGATCGTCGGGCCGGCCGGGATCACGGTGTACCGGGTGTGCGCGGTCAAGCGCGGCAGCCGCACGTTCGTCGCGGTCGACGGCGGCATGAGCGACAACGCGCGCCCGTCGCTCTACGGCGCCCGCTACACGACGCGGCTGATCGGGCGGCGCTCCAAGGAAAAGCGCGTCCCGATGACGGTCGTCGGGAGACACTGCGAGTCCGGCGACGTCCTCGCCGACGGCCTCAGCCTGCCCGCCGACCTGCGCGCCGGCGACCTCTTGGCCGTGCCGTGCACCGGCGCGTACCACCACTCGCTGGCGTCGAACTACAACCAGGTCGGCCGCCCGCCGCTGGTCGGGGTCAAGGACGGCGTCGCGACGCTGCTCGTGCGCCGCGAAACCGAGGAGGACCTCAGCCGCCGCGACTTGGGCTGACCGCGGCGAGGCCCGGCGAGCAGCACGCCCAGCGCGTACCGCCGGCCCAGCACGAAGTGCACCGCACCCCGGCGACGACCGGCGCGACGATCGCGTCCGTCATGCGGTCGAGCAGCGCGCGCTTGCTGCGGAAGTGCCAGTACAACGCGGGTGCCTTGACGCCCAGCTCGGTGGCCAGCCGCCGGACGGTCAGCTTGTCCAGCCACTCGGCTCGAGCAGGCGAAGCGCGACGCGCACCGCACCGTCGACGTCCAGCGACATGCTCCTCCTTGAAGCCTTGACTTGTTAGGCGCGGGCCCGGTGGGCGTGCTCAAGCTGGCCGCCGCCGAACCCCTGGTTCTGGAGCGGCTGACCGTTCGCGGACCTCCTGTCCGGGATCAACACGCGCTACGACTTCCCTTACCCCGCCGCGAAGCCGGTCGGCGAGCACTCCCCGGACCTCGAACTCGTCCACGACGACGGCCACACGTCCCGGCCGCGGCCTCCTGCTGACGACCGAGTACGTGACCGAACCGCGGGTCGACGTCGTGGTTCTAGACCGGCTCGATGACGTCGCCGCCGCGGCGCACCACCCCGCGCGGCAGCCGGCGGCCGGCGAAGAAGTCGCGGCACGCGCGGTGCACCGCGAACATCAGCGGCACCCCCAGCACGATCGACACCACGCCGATCACCGCTACGCCGCCGATGCCGAACACCGTGGTCTCCCCCGCGTCCGGCTTCGCGTACTCGATCAGCGCGAGCACCAGCACGGCCAGGAAGAACACCCCGCCGACGAACGGCAGCAGCCCGCGCAGCACGAAATTGCGCACGCTCGCCAACAGCGTCCGGCGGAACACCCAGACGCAGGCGAGCGCCGTCATCGTGTACTCGATCGCGATGGTGAGCCCGACGGCGTCGACGCAGTCCGACAGCACGTTGTCGCTCACCAGCGCCAGCAGCACGTACACCGCCAGCGACACGAGCCCGAACGTCCAGGTGGCCACCGACGGCGTCCGGTACCTGGGGTGCACGCGGCCGAAGACCCGCGGCAGCGCGCCGTGGCTGGCCATCGACAACGTCGTGCGCGCGGCGGGCATGATCGTCGCCTGGCTGGTCGCCGCGCCGCTGGTCAGCACCGAGACGATCAGCAGCACGCCCAGCACCTTGCCGCCCGCGCCGTCGCCGAAGACCGCGCCGCCGAGCCCGGCCAGGACGTCGTCGGAGTTGGCCGCGTTGCCCAGGCCGATGCCTTCGGTGCCGACGCCGGCGAAGGCCAGCGCGGCGACCGTGACGAGCAGGTAGTTCAGCACCAGCAGCACGGTCGAGAGCACCGCCGCGCGGCCCGGCGCGTGCCGCGGGTCGGCCGACTCCTCGTTGACCGAGAGCGAGCTGTCCCAACCCCAGTACAGGAACACGGCCAGCAGCGCCGCCGAGAACGCGCCCCGCGCCGACCCCGGCCGGCCACAGCCAGTCCAGCCGCGGCACGGACGCCTGCGGCCCGGCGCGTGCCGTCGAACACGCGGACAGCGCGACCACGGAGAAGATCACCAGCACCGTCAGCTCGACGGCGAGCAGCGATCCACTGCGCCCGCGCCGACACCTCGATGCCCCGGTAGCAGATCCAGCACAGCAGGACCAGCCACGCGGCCCGACGCCATCGTGGCGAACGTTGTCCGCCGCCAGGACGCGCCGAACAGCAGCAGCGTGTACTTGCCGGAGATGGCCGACTGGCTGGTCATCGCCAGCAGCTGGGCGATCGTGACGACCCAGCCCGACATCCAGCCCGCCTTGCCGCCGAACGCGCGGGTCGCCCAGGTGAAGTTGGTGCCGCAGTCCGGTTCGGCCGAGTTCAGCTCCCGGAAGGCCAGCGCGACGAACAGCACCGGGACGAAGGCGAACAGCACGAACGAGGCCGCCTGGAAGCCGGTGCCGGCGATCACCATCAGGCCGAGCGTGGCGGCGATGGAGTACGCCGGCGCGGTCGACGAGGTCCCGATGACCATCGACGACACCATGCCCAGCGCGCCACCGCGCAGCCCCTTCTCCGTGACGGCGGGGGCCGAGTGCCACGGTCAATGCGTTGGTCCTCCTGGGGTTGCGGGAGACGGCGAGCCGCCAGACGGTACCCGGCGCGGCCCGCGAGGGCCCCGGCTGTGCGCGGGCGCACAAAACAGCCTCGGATTGGCTTGTGATTTCCCTCTCCGCCACCGAATCCTCGGCAAATCGCGATCCTGGCGCCGGATCACGTGAAGCTGCCGCAGGGGTCTCGCTTTCTGGTCAGGTCTCGATACGCTGCGCACTTGACAAATCACATGCCGAAACACAGGGAGGGACGGCATGGGTGACGATTCACGTGCGCGCGGACTGGACAACACGGACAGATCACTCATCGCCCTGCTGCAGCAGGATGGTCGCGCGTCGTTCACCGCGCTCGCGAAGGCGGTGGGGCTTTCGGAGGGAGCCGTCCGCCAGCGCGTGCAGCGGCTGCTGCGCGACGACCTCATGCAGATCGTCGCGGTGACCGACCCCGTCAACGTCGATCTGACGCGGCAGGCGATGGTCGGGATCAGCGTCGACGGCGCGGATCCCCGGGGTGGCGGAGAAGTTGTCCGAACTGCCGAACGTGCACTACGTCGTGCTCTGCGCCGGACGCTACGACCTGCTGGCCGAACTCGTCTGCCGGGACGACGACCACATGCTCGAAGTGCTGGGCGAGGAGATCCGCAAGATCGACGGCGTGTCCGGGACCGAGCTGTTCGTCTACCTGAAGCTGGCCAAGCAGAACTACGCCTGGGGCCGGCTCACGGCGTAGCCGCTCGTGAGTGAGAAACAGTGTTCCAACCCTGTTTCTCACTCACGAGGCCGCTACAGGAAGCGCCGGTAGCCGGCGCGCGCGGTCGCGCCCGCTTCGGCGAGACCGGACAGCACCGACGGCAGCGGCTCCTGGTGCAGCACCCCGAGCCGTTGCGTGGCCCGGGTGAGCGCGACGTACAGCTCGGCCGCGCCACGCGGGCCGTCGGCCAGGATCCGGTCCGGATCCACGACCAGCACCGCGTCGAACTCCAGGCCCTTGGTCTCCGAAGCCGGCACCGTGCCCGGCATCCCGGGCGGCCCGATCACCACGCTCGTGCCCTCGCGGCCGGCCTCGTCCCGGACGAATTCCTCGATGGCGCCGGGAAGTTCGTCCGCGGTGACCTTGCCGGGACCACGGCGCCACGCCCAAGGCGCGGACCGAGTCCGGCGGCTGGACGCCGGGCGCGAACTCGGCCAGCAGCGCGGCGGCGACGGCCATGATCTCGGCCGGCGTCCGGTAGTTGACGGTCAGACCGGTAGACCCACCGGTCGGCGCACGTACGGCTGCAGCATCGCGCCCCCACGAGGTCGCGCCGGCCGCCGACCGGCTCTGGGCGAGGTCGCCGACGATGGTGATCGACCGGCTCGGGCAGCGCCGCATCAGCACCCGCCAGTCCATCTCGGACAGTTCCTGGGCCTCGTCGACCACCACATGCCCGAAGGCCCAGTCCGGTCGGCGGCGGCCCGTTCGGCCAGGTCGCGCGGTGTCGACGCTCGCGACCGGTCGGCCAGGACGTCGGCGTCGAGCAGGTCTTTGGCCAGCAGGCGAGTCGTCGTCCGAGCTCCTCGCGGTCCATCTCAGCATGTCCATGACGCCGTCGGCGTACTCGGCCTCGTCCCGCTGCGTGCGGCCGCGGCCGTCGGCGGCCGTCGCGGCGTCGTCCCGGCCGAGCAGGTCGACCAGCTCGTCCAGCAGCGGCACGTCGGCCAGCGTCCAGGCGTCGCCTGCGGCCCGGCACAGCGCGGGGTCGGCGCCGGCCGGCGCGAGCCGCCGCTCGACTGCGTACAGCGGCGCGAACAGGGACTGCGGCGTCAGCATCCGCTCAGCGGGGTCGAGCGGCATCCAGACAGGTTGACCTCGCGCCGGACGTCCGGGCATGCCGGCGCGTTGATCAGCCACGCCCGGGTGTCCGGTCAGCCAGGTCGGTGACCTGCGCCATGGCCAGCTCGGCCCGCAGTGGCAGACGATCTCGGCGGAAGACGGCCCGGCCGACGTTGTGCGGCTTGCGTGGAGCGGGCCCGGTGCGCGGGCCGTCCGCGACATCGGCGTCGAGGTGAGCGTGACGTCCTGCCAGCTCGACGGGATCGGCCGCCGAGGCACCCGCTGCCGGGCCTTGACCGCTGCGGCCAGCACCTTGACCATCCGCAGATCGCCTTTGACCGCGCGACTTGGCTCGGCCTCGGCCGGGGCGCGCGCATGCCCGGGTAGAGCTGCCCGGCGGTCCAGCACCACGCCGGTCTCGCCCAGGCTCGGCAGCACCTGCGAGATGTAGTCCAGGAACCGGGCGTTCGGTCCGACCACCAGCACGCCGGTCCGCGCCAGCCGTTCCCGGTGGGCGTAGAGCAGGAACGCGGCCCGGTGCAGCGCCACCACCGTCTTGCCGGTGCCGGGACCGCCCTGCACCACGAGCACGCCGGGCCATCGGGGCCCGGATGATCTGGTCCTGCTCGGCCTGGATGGTGGCCACGATGTCGCGCATGCCCGGTCCGGCGGGGCGTTCAAGGCCAGCATCAGGGCGTCGTCGGCCGACACCGTCGTCGGTCGCCGCGGCCGGCCGAGCACCTCGTCGTGCACCCCGACACTGCCGGCCCCGGGTGTGGAGATGCCGCCGGCTGATCGCGCCGTCCGGCGGCCGGGGTGGCGCGGTAGAACGCCTGCGCCGCCGGCGCCCGCCAGTCCACCAGCATCGGGGAGCCGGCCTCGTCGGTCAGTCCGATCCGGCCGATGTAGCGGTGTTCGCCTGGAAGGCCGTCCAGCCGGCCGAAGCAGAGCCCGTTGTCGGCGACGTTCAGCCGGACCGTCTCGCGCGCCCGGACGCGCACGTCCGCGTCCCGCTCCACCAGCGTGGTCCCCGGTTCCCCGAGAGCGTGGTCGTAGCGGACGCGCGCCTCGTCGCGTTCGCGGTCGAGGCGCGCGTACAGCCCGTCGACGTACGCGCGCTCCGCCCGCAATTCCTCGTCGTACCCCTGGTTTGACAAATTCCCCTCACAGCGGTTAGACTGATGGAACATTCGACGAATCTTCCTGTTTCACTCGGAAGGCACGTCGATTTTTTATTGTCCACCCGCTGTAAGGGCCTCAGCCCAGCATGAATTCCCGCGGGTTCAGCGGCCGGTCCACCACCCGCACGTCACCCAGCAACCCGGCGAAGCTCCGGTCGACCTTGCCCTCGTAGGAAGAGGCCCCGACCAGCCACGACCCGCCCGGGTTCGCGAGGCCGATCGCCGGTGTGGCGGGGTTCCGCACCACCGGGCAGCCGTCGACGTAGACGACCGTGCGCCGCCCGTCGTTGACCACGGCGACGTGCCACCACTTCTCGACCGCCAGCTCGTGGCCCCAGTTCGTCGAGATCCGGTCCTGGTTCAGCGGGAACACCGCCCACTGCAGCTCGCCACTGTCCGAAAGGGACAGTGTGGCCGCCGACTCCTTCGGGTCGTCGCCGGTCTTGCCCGCGGCCGCGCCGCTGCCCTGCCGGGCGAACAGGCCGCACCAGCCGTGGTGGCCGTCCTTGAAGTTCGCCGGCAGCCAGAAGTACGCCTCGACGGTGTAGCCGCGTTCGAACGTCAGCTTGTTCATCGGCGCCGCGTCGACCGTGCGCAGGTACGCGCCGCGGCTCGGGTCGCGGCCGCCGTCGAACCGCAGGCTCGCCCGCGACGGCTGCCGAGGCGAGAACTCGCTGGAGAACTTCAGCGCGTCCGGGCCGCTGCCGGGCGCGGTGACTCGGGTGAGGTCGTTGCCGCGCCCGGTCTGGTCGCGCACAACGACGTCGTCCGGCACGGGCTTGCCGTCCTGACCGCCTTCGAAGCGCCAGTAGGCGACCGTGCCCGGCACCAGCTGCTGCTTCGCCGGGCGTCCGGGCGGGACCGGCACCGGCGCGAAGCCCTTGAAGCGCTCGGCGAAGTCGATCTCCAGGCTGAAGTAGTCGGCGACGCCGCTGCGTTCGACCTCGATCCGCTGCATCTCCGACAGGTGGTCCTGCGCGGCGAGCCACGGCGAGAACGTCCGGACGTCGACCACGCCGCGCGCGAGGTCGAACTGGTAGAGCCGGACCATCGCGCTGCCGCCGTAGTAGCGGTCCTGGTAGTTGGCGATGTGGACGTGCACGTCGTGCCCGGCGGCGTTCTTGCGGACCGGCGCCCGGGCGGCCAGTAGTGGCCGTTCAGCGTCAGGAAGATCTGGTCGTTGCCGTTGATCGAGCTCCTCCCACACCAGCTCGCCGTAGGTCGGACAGCTGCGCCTGGTGGCGTCGTCGGCGTAGACGAGCTCGTGGATGGTGAGGATCGCCGGGCAGCGTCGGGTGCTGCGCGAGGACCTGCTTCGCCCAGTCGAGGCCGCCGGGGAGGGCCGCCAGTCCAGGGCGAGCACGAGCCAGTCGCGGCCGCCGCCGCGGAAGACGTGATAGCTGTTGTAGCCGTCCTTCGACGCGCCGCGGAATGTCGGCGAACTGCGGAACCGCTGCGGGCCGAAGCGTCGAGGACGGCGACGGGCCGCGCTGGTCGTCGGTGGAGGAGTTCACGTCGTGGTTGCCGGCCAGCACGCTGTAGTCGACGCGGTTGCGGTCGAGCGCCTGGAACGAGTGGCCGATCTGGGCGAATTCGCCGGCCTCGCCGTGTTCGGTGAGGTCGCCGAGATGCGACAGGAAGACAACGTTGTCAGCGCCGCCGTCGAGGACGTAGCGCAGCGAGGCGTCCAAGGGCGTGGCGTCGCCGCGGTCCTCGTCGAACAGGTACTGCGTGTCCGGCATGACGACGAGCGTGAAGCGTGGGTCTTCGGATCGGGGCGGCGCCGGCCCTGCGCTTGGGCGGCCGGCGCGCCGAGGACGCCCGGCAGGGTCGCCGCGGCGGCGACGGCCGGGGCGCCGAGGAGGAAGGTCCGGCGAGAAGTGTCAGTCACGGGCGGGAAGCTACGGGCGCCGCCCGACCGCCCCGGCAACTGCTGCCGAACACGGGATGAACAGCGGTACTGTGCGCGCATGCGGGTTTTCCGGCTGATCCAGCCCGTCGACGACATCGAGGTCGCGGTCGCTTTCTACACCGCCGTCCTCGACGACCCCGGCGAGCGGATCTCGGTCAACCGGCACTACTTCACCTGCGGCGGCGTGGTGCTCGCCGGCGTCGAGGCGCCGCTCGAACACCGCGAACCGCGGCCGCGCAAGGACCCGCGTATCGTCTACCTCGCGGTCGTCGACGTCGAGGAGACGTTCGCGCGCGTGCGCGGCGCCGGTCCGCGCTGGATCGACGACGCGATCGAGATGCAGTTCTGGGGCGAACGGTCCTTCTACGCCGACGACCCCTTCGGCAACCCGCTCTGCTTCGTCCAGGAAGACACGCTCTACTTGGGCGGTCCCGTCGGCTGATCGGCGTCGGACGGGTTCAGCCGCAGCGCCATGACGAACCACAGGCTCCCGAAGAGCAGCACGCACAGCACGGCCATCACGAACATCGCGACCCCGCCGTAGACCACTTTGGCGATCAGCGCGACCGTCGACGTGATCGCCAGGGCGAGGCAGACCAGGCCGACCAGCACCAGGCGGTTGCCGACCGTCAGGATCCGTTCCCGGCTCCCGGTGCGGAACAGCAGGCGGTGCCACGCGGCGGGCGCGGTCAGCAGCGCCGTCGCGGCCACCGCGAGCACCACCGCGGACAGGTGCAGCGACTTCTCGAACCCGCTGGCGTCGTGGAAGCGGTCGGTGAACACGACCGACAGCAGGAAGCCGAAGAGGATCTGCACCCCGGCCTGCGCGACGCGCAGCTCCTGCAGCAGCTCGCCGATGTTGCGCTGCAGCTGCTCGTTGCGGGTCTCGCCGGTCTGTTCCGCCACAGGAGGAAGATACGCGGGTTCCGGGCGGCTCACCGCTTGCCGGCGGCGGCCAGCAAGCGCGCCCGAGGACGCTCACGGCCTGCCGGAGTTCGGCGCAGCGGACGATCCGGAACGGCGCCGGGAGCCGGGCGAGCTGCTCGGCGTACCACGCTGGGTTGCTGGTGCTGCCGGTCAGCCGGGTCGTCCCGGCGTCGACGCGCTCGAGCTTCCCGACCGCGCGCGGCAGGCACCGGCCGACCCGGTCGAGGGGCGCGTCGATGACGACTTCGACGTCGTGCTCCCAGCCGACGGCGAGGTGGTCTTCGACCGCCGCGACCGGGATCGAGGCCGGCGGGCGGCTCGAAGGTTTCGTCGCCGGGCATCGACGCTGCGGACGCGGTCGATCCGGTAGCGCCCGACGGGCGCGCGCCGGGTGCGATCGGCACAGCAGGTACCACCGGCCGTGGCGGACGACGACCGCCCACGGGTCGACCTCGGTGTCCCACTCCGGCCCGGCCTCGGAGCGGTAGCCGAGCCTCACCGCCGGTGGTCGGCGCAGGCCGTGCACGGCGGCCGGGTCGTGCCGGGTCCGGCCGGGCGGCGGCGGGGTCGGGGGCGGGCGCGCGGTCCGGCGGACGGCCTCGGCCTGCGCGGCGACCGGCTCCGGCAGCGCCCGCACGATCTTGCCCAGCGCGCCGCCGACCGAGGTGGTCGGGGTCGCCGGCGTCGTGGTGGCCGTCCAGCACGGCCATGACCAGGCCGAGTGCCTCGGTCGCGCTGAACGTCACGGCGGCAGCCGCAGGCCGCGGCCAAGCCGGTAACCGCCGTAGCGGCCCGCGGGTGGACGTCGACCGGGATGCCGGCCTCGCGCAGGATGCCGACGTAGCGCCGGGCGGCCCGCGTCGGACACGCCGAGCTGCTGGCCAGCCGATCGGCGGTGATGCCCGGGCCGGCCTGCAGGAGCTCGAGGGTGCGCAGCGCCCGCGCCGTCGGGCTGGTGTCGTCCGCCATGGGAGTTCCCGATTCCGGAAGTGGATCGTCCGGAACCGACTGAGGTGCCGGCATGCCGGAGGCACCGCTCTGAAGAGCAGGATTTTTTTTTTGGCCGTCGGCCATGCAGCCGCCCACCGACAAGGAACTCCCCGTCGTCCCCGCCAACGAGGCGTCCTGGGACGACCTCGTCGCGATCTTCGGCACCGCCGACTACCCCGGCCGCTGCCAGTGCCAGCGGTTCAAGGTCGCCGGCTGGATCTGGCGCGACACCACGCAGGAGCAGCGGACCGCGATGCTGCGCGGCCAGACGGCGTGCGGTGACCGGGAGGCCGCCACCAGCGGGCTCGTCGCCTACGTCGACGGCGAACCCGCCGGCTGGGTCGCCGTCGAGCCGCGGACCGCCTACCCCAAGCTGCGCGGCTCGCGCGTCCCGTGGACCGGCCGCGACCGAGGACAAGGACGACAACGGCGTCTGGGCCGTGACGTGCTTCGCCGTCCGCAAGGGCTACCGCGGCCGCGGCCTCACCTACCCGTTGGCCGAGGCGACGATCGGCTTCGCCCGCGAACGCGGTGCGCGCGCGCTCGAGGCGTACCCGATGATCACCCGGCCAGGTAAGGAAATCACCTGGGGCGAGCTGCACGTCGGTGCCCGTCAGGTGTTCGCCGACGCCGGGTTCACCGAAGTCAGCCACCCGACACCGCGCCGCGTGGTCATGCGTATTGAGTTGTCCACTGTGGACTGATACTCACCACCCCCACGTACGGTCGGGCACCACGCGGATGCGGACGGAGTACTCGGCGTCGAAGGCATCGGGCGTCTCGAACCCGATGGCGGCGTACGCCGGGCCGTACTTGTCGAGGTAGCCGGGCGCCTCCGACGCCTTTCCGGCTTCGAGATGCGCCCTGCCGTTGACTACGAGGACCGAGCCGCCGTTTTCGTCGCTGTTCAGGTGTAAGCTCACCTCGGGGTTCGCCTCGATGTGCCGCAGTTTCGCGGTGCCCGGCTGGCTGAACACCAGGATGTCTTCGCCCTCGAGGACGAACCAGACCGGCCGTGGCGCGGGCCGCCCCTTCGGTGTCACGGTGGTCAGCCAGCCGATCGGTTCGCCGGCTCGGTCGGCGAGTTTCGGTGGCCATGTCTGCGCTACCGCCTGCGGGTCGTCGTGGTGACCCAGGTAACCACGAGGCACCGACAGTTTCTTCCCGATCACCGTGAGGCGACCCGCCGCGCGTACCGCGACCCGGCCGCGAGCAGCACGAGCCCCGCGCCGAGGAACGCGCCGACGCGGGCGAGGCCGTCGAGCGCCGCAAGGTCGAACAGCACCAGCTTGAGCACGGCGGCGCCGACCAGGGCCAGCCCGATCACGCGCAGCGCGACGAGGTCGATGCCGCGCAGGAGCAGCAGGAGCGCCGCGAGCGTCCAGGACACCGTGATCAGCGCGTGGCCGAGCAGGAAGCCGGTGCGGCTGGGGACGGCCAGCAGCGACGCGCACAGCACGACGCCGCCGGCGCCGTAGAGCGCGGAAACCCCGGCGACGAGCCAGATCGGCAGGTCGTCGGCCGGCCCGCGGAAGATCGCCAAGCGCAGGGCGGCCCACGGCAACGCGACCGAAACCGCGAGGAGCAGCGCGGCGACCGCGAGCGCGCCGGCGACGTCGGCGACCGGCCGCGCCCGGTAGACCAGCAGCAGCACCGGCGTGACGTCGAAGAAGACACCGATCAGGCCGCCGATCGTCGCGAAGCCGAGCGCGGCGCCCAGGGCGACCTTGTTGCGCCCGCCCAGCGCGGCCACGACGAGCAGCAGCGCCTCGCCGAGCAGCACGGCGGCGCGCGCCGGGCCGTCGAACTGCGTGACGGTCGCCTGCAGGATCGCCAGCAGCCCGGCGAGGCCGGCCAGCTGCCCGGCGAGCCCCGGCCACCAGCGGCGCGCCGCCCACACGGCGAGCAGGACGACCCCGGCACCGGCCGCGACGGGCACGGCCTGGGCCTTGGGCAGCAGCACGGCCGCGACCAGCGTCGGCAGGATCGCCGTCGCCAGCACGGAAAGCGCGCCGGGGTCGTTTTCCCGGCGGCGCAGGACGATCAGCGCGAGCGCGGCGCCGACGAGTCCCGCGCCGAGCGCCGCGGCGGTGTTCGCCCAGCCGCTGTGCACCACCGCGGTGCTGACGACCGAGGCGAACAACGGCGGCGCCCCGGCGGCGAGCGTCAGCGACGACCAGTCGCGGCGCAGCTGCGCCGGCACCGTCGCGAGCTGGACCATCAGCAGGAAGGCGACGAGTTCGGGCGTGAACCCGCGGGTGATCATCGGCGCGCAGACCGCACAGCCGAGGACGACGACGGAAGCCAGCAGCGGCGACTCCCACCGCACGGCCACGAGCAGCCCGCCGACGGCGACCGCGAGGCCCACGGCGAGCCCGGCGAGGACCGGCAGGAAGTCGTAGAGCGTCGTCGCGGCGACGGCGTCGAGGTAGAGCGTCGCGATGCCGGTCCAGGCGAGGGCGAACGCTCCGGTGCGGCCGGCGGGCTTGCGGTGCAGCCAGACGCCGGCCCCGGTCAGCGCGAGCCCGAAGGCGGCCCCGACGAGCACGCGCGGCAGCGGCCCGAGCCAGCCCCGCTGGACGGCCAGGACGAGCAGCAGGACGACGCCGAGCAGCGTGACGGCGCCCCCGACCCAGGCCAGGACGCGGCTGCCGGCGCCTTCCTTCCCGAGCTTCTCGCCCAGCGTCGGGCGCGGCGGAGGCGGCAGGTAGGGCGACGGCGGCGGGACGTACTGCTGCCGGGGCGGCTGCCAGGGGTTCTGCGGCCACGGCGGCGGCATCTGCGGCTGGGGTTGCGGAGGCATGGCTTGCCGCGGCTGTTCAGCCGGCTTCGGCCGGTCGGCCTGGACGGACCGGAGTTCGGAGCCCACCACGGCGAGACGACGCCCCAGGTCGTCGATCTCGCCGGCGAGCCGGAGGAGCACATCTGCGTCGGTGGTCATACCGGACAGAGTCACCCACAAGGGGCCGCCGGCGGATCCGTAGCACTACTCAACTGCGTTGAGTACCTGGTCCATGGTCGTCATGATCGAGACGGTTTCGGCGAGCGGCATGAGCGGGCTCTCGGTCTCGCCGGCCGCCAGCCGCCGCGCGACCTCGTCGGCCTGGTGCCGCAGGCCACGGCCCTCGTCGGCGTACTCGTAGCGGGGTCGCTCGCCTTCGCGCGGCGACAGCGTGAACGAGGTCGGGGCGTAGAAGTGCGCCGTCGATCTCGATGCGGGCGTCCGTGCCGACGATGGCCGCGGTGGTCGGCGAACCGGCGCTCAACGTGCAGTTCAGCACGGCCTGCGCGCCGCTCGGGTAGCCGAACAGCATCGACATCTGCGCGTCGACGCCGGTGAACGCCGGGTCGACCATGGCGGCGACCGGATCGGGCGCGCCGAGGACCATGGACGCGAACGACACCGGGTAGATGCCGAGGTCGAGCAGGGCGCCGCCGCCGAGTTCGGGCGCGAACAGCCGGAAGCGCGGGTCCTCGGCGAACCACTGCCCGTGGTCGGCGGCGACGGTGACGACGTCGCCGAGGCCGCCGGCAGCAGCTCCCGGATCGTGCCGGACGTGCGGCAGGAAGCGGGTCCACATGGCCTCCATGAGGAACAGGTTGCGTCCCGCGCCAGCGCGACGAGGTCCCGGGCCTCGTCGGCGTTCATGGTGAACGGCTTCTCGACCAGCACGGGCTTGCCGGCTTCGAGCGCGAGCCGGCGTTGCCGTGGTGCAGGGGTGCGGGGTGGCGACGTAGACGACGTCGACGTCGGGATCGTCGCGAGGGCTTCATAGCTGCTGTGACGGGTCGGAACGCCGTGCGCGTCCGCGAACCGCTCGGCGCTCTCGGCGGTGCGCGAGCCGACCGCCGCGACGACGCCGGAGCCGGTCAGATCGAGGTCTTTCGCGAAGGCCCCGGCGATGCCGCCGGTCCCCATGATTCCCCAGCGCAGGGGCTTGTCGGACATACGCACACCATAAGTCCGGCGAAGTTCTGGAGGGTTCGTGCGATCACTACACGGCACCGGGCGGGAACAACGATCCGCCGGCCGCGAGCACCGCACCGGCCGCCCCGGCGAAGGTCTATTTCCGGAGCCACTTGGAGTTCGGCCGCTTCACCGTCGACCTGAACCCGCCGAAGCGCGCGGGCGACGTCACGGTCTGGGACAAGTAGCCGCGGACCGTGTCGGCAAAAGCACGGTGGGTGCCCGCCGCGCGGTCGGGCACGGTGGAGGTTCCCGAGTCGAGCGGAGGCTCGCCGTGCCCCGTCGCCGTGTGCCTGACCGCGCCACGCCCGTCGGCGCCGGCCGGGTCTTCCTGCCCATGATGCTGGCCGTCTTCGGCCTGGGCACGCTGGTGCTCCTGGTCGCCGCGATCAGGGTCCTGGTGAGCGCCGCCGATCCCTCGCCGTGGTTCGTGCTCTCGCTGTTCGCGACGGCGATCCAGCTGGTCGCGGTCGTCGCGCTCGCCTTCAAGCGGCGGTGGGGCGCGAAGGTGTTCGCGGCGGCGTTCGTGGTGAGCGCGCTGCTGGACTTCGCGTCGGTGACCGGGCTGAGCACCGGAGTGATCCTGATCAAGATCATCGTGGCCGGCCTCCTGGCCACGGCGGTCCTGGTCCGCTGGGACCACCTCGTGGCTTGACCGCCCCTGGTCGACATGATCGACACCACAAGCGACAATGGAGAAGGTGACCGCCACCCTCAGCAAGCCCGCCCTGCGGATCGGACCCTACGAGGTCGATCCGCCGGTGGTGCTCGCGCCGATGGCCGGGATCACCAACACGGCCTTCCGGCAGCTGTGCCGGAGTACGGGGCCGGGCTGTACGTCTGCGAGATGATCACCAGCCGGGCGCTGGTCGAGCGCGACGCCACCACGATGCACATGATCACGTTCCGCCCGGACGAGCGGCCCCGGTCGCTGCAGCTGTACGGGGTGGACCCGGTGACGATGGGCAAGGCCGTCCGGATGATCGTGGACGAGGACCTGGCCGACCACATGGACATGAACTTCGGGTGCCCGGTGCCGAAGGTGACGCGCAAGGGCGGGGGCGCGGCGCTGCCGTACAAGCGGCGGCTGTTCGGGGACATCGTGGGCGCGGCGGTGCGGGCGGCGGAGCCGGCCGGCATTCCGGTGACGGTGAAGTTCCGGATCGGCATCGACGACGACCACCTGACCTACCTGGACGCCGGCCGGATCGCCGAGGCCGAGGGCGCCGCGGCGGTCGCGCTGCACGCCAGGACCGCCGCGCAGCGCTACTCGGGCCAGGCCGACTGGTCGGCGATCGCCGGCTGATGGAGGCCGTCACCGACGATCCCGGTGCTGGGCAACGGGGACATCTTCAGCGCCGCAGGACGCGCTGGACATGGTCGCGCGAGACCGGCTGCGACGGTGTCGTCGTCGGCCGCGGGTGCCTGGGCCGGCCGTGGCTGTTCGGGGACCTGCAGGCCGCGTTCGCGGGCCGGCCGTGCCGACCGCCGCCGACTGGGCGAGGTGGCGCGGGTGCTGCGCCGGCACGCGGAGCTGCTGGCCGAGCACTACGGCCACGACCAAGGGCATGCGCGACCTGCGCAAGCACATGGCCTGGTACCTCAGGGCTTCCCGGTCGGCTCGGCGCTGCGCCGCGAGCTTCGCGATGGTGTCCGGCCTGACCGAGCTGGACGACCTGATCGGCCAGCTGGACCACGACGTGCCGTTCCCGGCCGACGCGGAGGGCCCCCGCGGCCGGCAGGGCTCGCCGCGGCAAGGTGGTGCTGCCGACGGCTGGCTCGACGACCCGGACGACGACAGCGTCCCCGAGGCGGAAGACATGCACTCGGGCGGCTGAGCTGCAGGCCGATCGTGAGCGCAGGAAGGTGCAGTGCCCTCACGACTATCCGGCCGTGCTGAACTCCGGCCGTGACATCTGTCAGGCCGAAGTCGTGGCGGACGGCATCCGTCCAAAACTCCCCGCCGCGACAAGCTTTTCCCATGACGAACAACGGTTCCCCGCTCAAGTCCCTCGTGATCGAGATCGCCGTTCCCATCGGCGTCTACTACGGGCTCCACGCGCTCGGCGTGAGCGTTTTCCTCTCGCTCGCCCTCAGCGGCGTCGTCCCCCTGGCGAGGACCCTCCAGCAGCTGGCTAAGCACCGCACCCTCAACGGCCTCGCGCTGGTCGTCCTGGTCACGAACGTGGTCGGCATGCTGCTGACCTTCGTCTCCGGCGACGCCCGGATGATGATCGCGAAGGACTCGATCGGCAGCGGCATCACCGGCCTCGTCATCCTCGTCTCCGCGTTCACCGCGGCGCCGATCATGACCAAGGCGATGCGCCCGTTCCTCACCCGCGGCAAGGCCGAAAACGAAGCCGCCTGGGAACGCCTGAGCGGCACCGCGCGCTTCGACTCGATCCTGCGCCACACCAGCGTCATCTGGGGCATCGGGTTCGTGCTCGAGTCCGCGGCCCGCGTGGTCGGCGCCTTCACGCTGCCGATCGAAACCATGGTGTGGCTGAGCACCGTCATCTTCGTGGGTGCCTTCGCGCTGATGATGGTCGCCGGCGGGAAGGTCGCCGAGCAGGCCGGCAAGCTGATCGCGGCCGACGCGCAACGGGAACTCGTCGCCGCTTGACCAGGACGAACGCAGCGTGTACAGGTATGTACATGTACAGCAAGCGGCAGCAGCTCGTCGGCGACCTCTCCGACCTGATCCGCTCGGGTCGCCTCGCGCACGGCGAGCGTCTCCCGGGTGAGAACCAGCTCGCCGAGCAGTACCAGGTCAGCCGCGGCACCGTCCGCAGCGCCCTCTCCGAGCTCCAGCAGCTCGAACTGATCTCCACCCAGGCCGGCGTCGGGTCGTTCGTCACCTTCGACGGCGTCCAGCTCGACCAGCGGCTCGGCTGGGCCCGCGCCCTCGCCGACGCCGGCGCGCCCGTCACCACGCAGCTCCTCGGCATCGAGACCGTCGAAGACCGGGCCCTCGAAGAGGAGTTCGGCGAGAAGACCTACGTCGCCGTCAAGCGGCTGCGGCGGGAGCACGACCGCGGCGTCTCGCTCGAAACCGCCACCGTCTCCGCCGCCGGTCCGCTCGCCGAGCTCCCCGAGACCGGCCTGCGGGACGGCTCCCTCACCAAGACCCTCGAAGCCGCCGGGCGGATCTCCGTCGGTGGCGACCAGTGGATCAGCACCGAACGCCTCGACGCCCACACCGCCGGGCTCCTCGGCCGCAGCATCGGCGAGCTCTTCCTCCGGGCCGAACGCACTTCGGTCGACGTCGAAGGCCGGCTCGTCGAGCGGGTCGTCAGCCTGCTGGACCCGGACCGGTTCCAGTTCCACCTCACCTTCGGACACCGGTGAACGCGCGGGACCGGGCGGTCGGCGCGTTCACCGGGCTCGCCGTCGGCGACGCGCTCGGCATGCCGACGCAGTCCATGTCCCGCGCCGCGATCGCCGCCGCCTACGGGCCGCGTCACCGGCCTGCTCACCGCCGTCGCCGAGCAGCCGGTCGCGCCGTCGATGCCCGCCGGGTCGGTCACCGACGACACCGAGCAGGCCGTCCTGCTGGCCCGCCTGCTCATCGACGGCCGCGGCACCGTCGAGCCGCACGTCTTCGCCGACGCCCTGCTCATCTGGGAGGCGGACATGGTTCGCCGCGGCTCCGCGGACCTGCTCGGCCCGTCGACGAAACGCGCGCTTTCCCGTGCTGCAGGACGGCGTCCCGGCCGACGAGGCCGGCCGGACCGGGACGACCAACGGCGCCGCCATGCGCGTCACGCCGGTCGGCATCGCGACGCCCGCCGAAGATCTCCACCGGCTGGTCGACGCCGTCGTCGCGACCGCGCGCGTCACGCACAACACCAGCCTCGGCATCGCGGCGGCCGCCGCGGTCGCGGCCGCCGTCTCCGCCGGGGTCGACGGCGCGAGCCTGCCCGAAGCGCTCGACGCCGGCGAGCGCGCGGCCGTCGTCGGCGGGGAGCGCGGGCACTGGGCGCCCGGCGGCGAGATCGCGGCCCGGATCCACTGGGCCCGCGGCTGGGTGCGGGGCATGGAGCCGGACGCCGTCGCCGACGCGGTCGCCCGGGTGATCGGGACGTCGGTCGCGTCGCAGGAGTCCGTCGTGGCCGCGTTCGCGCTGGCCGAGGCCATGGGCGACGACCCGCCGGCGGCGTTGCGCCTGGCCGCCGGGCTGGGCGGCGACACCGACACCGTCGCGGCGATCTGCGGCGCGATGCTCGGTGCCGCGCACGGCGTCGACGCCTTCCGCCCCGACGTCGTCGAGACCGTGCTATCGGTGAACCGGCTCGAATTCGGGCCGCTGGTCGACGAACTGCTCGCGCTGAGCCGACGAGACCGGGCGGCTGGTGCACACCGGGCAGGTCGTCCTCGACCCGCATGGCGGGACCGGCCCTGCCCGAGCCGGGCGGCGACGTCATGGCGTCTTCGACGAATCTGTTGCCCGGCGGCGGTTTCAACGTCATGGCGGCGGCCGCGCGCTCCGGCGCCCGCGTGCTCTACGCGGGCAGCCACGGCACCGGCGCCTTCGGCGATCTCGTGCGTGCCGCCCTGACGGCCGAAGGCGTCGAACTGGCCCACGAACCGACGCCGGAGCTGGACACCGGCATCGTCGTCGCCCTCGTCGACGCGACCGGCGAGCGCACCTTCGCGACGGGCACCGGAGCCGAAGGGCGGCTGACGCCCGCGGCGCTCGCCAGCATCCTCCCAAAGAGTGACGACGTCGTGTACGTGTCCGGCTACAGTTGGTTGCATAGAAGCAATCGCAGGGCTCTCGCCGAGTGGCTTCCCCACATCTCCGGCTCGAGAACCCTCTTCGATCCCGGCCCGTTGGCCGGTGACCTCACCCCTGGAGACCTACACGATTTACTGTCCTATGTAGACATCCTGAGCTGCAACGCGCGCGAAGCGGAGGCGCTCGGCGAGCTGCCGGAGGTGGCCATCGTCCGCGAGGGCGCGAAGGGCTGCCGCATCCACGAGCACGGGCGCGTCACCGACGTCCCGGGCTTCAAGGTCGACGCCGTCGACACGAACGGCGCCGGCGACACGCACTGCGGCGTACTGGCCGCGGAGCTGCTGCGCGGCAGTACCCTCCTCGACGCCGCCGTGCGCGCCAACGCGGCAGCAGCGCTTTCGGTGACCCGCCGCGGCCCGGCGACGGCACCGAGCCGGGCGGAGATCGACAAGCTGCTGGAGGCCACGACATGAGCGGTACCCGCAGGCTCGAGGTGGAGACCAACGGCCTCGACGTGATCGACGACGCCGAGCGCCGCGGCCGCCCGCGGCAGCTGTTCTGGCCGTGGTTCGGCGCGAACGTGTCGGTGCTGGGGCTGAGCTACGGCTCGTTCACGCTCGGCTTCGGCATCTCGTTCTGGCAGGCGCTGGTCGCCGGTGTCGTCGGCATCCTGTTCTCGTTCCTGCTCTGCGGGTTCATCGCGATCGCGGGCAAACGCGGGCTCGGCGCCGACGATGCTGCTCTCGCGCGCGGCGTTCGGGGTCCGGGGCAACCGGCTGCCGTCGGCGATCTCGTGGCTGCTCACGGTCGGCTGGGAAACCGTGCTGGCCGCGCTGGCGACGCTCGCGACGTCGACCGTGTTCGAACGCCTCGGCTGGGGCGGCGGGACGCCGACGAAGGTGATCGCGCTGGTCGTGGTCGCCGCGCTGACCGTCGTGGCCGGGGTGCTCGGCTTCGACGCGATCATGAAGCTGCAGACGTGGATCACCTGGATCACCGGCGTCCTGACGATCGTCTACGTCGTGCTGGTCGCCGGGGACGTGCACTGGGACACCGTCCGCGCGCTGCCGGCCGGCTCGGCGCAGCAGTGGGTCGGCGCGCTGGTGTTCCTGATGACCGGCTTCGGCCTCGGCTGGGTCAACGCGGCCGCGGACTACTCGCGCTACCTGCCGCGCTCGTCGTCGAGCCGCGGCGTGGTCGGCTGGACGACGTTCGGCGCGTCGGTGGCGCCCCTGGTGCTGCTGGTGTTCGGGCTGCTGCTGGCCGGCTCGTCGCCGGACCTGAGCAAGGCCATCGCGGCCGACCCGATCGGCGCGCTCACGACCGTGCTGCCGCTGTGGTTCCTGGTGCCGTTCGCGATCGTCGCGGTGCTCGGCCTGGTCGGCGGCGCGGTGCTGGACATCTATTCGTCCGGGCTGGCGCTGCTGTCGGCCGGGCTGCGCGTGCCGCGGCCGGTGGCGGCGCTCGTCGACGGCGTGATCATGGTGCTCGGCACGGTCTACATCGTGTTCTTCGGCGGCGAGTTCCTCGGCCAGTTCCAGGGTTTCCTGGTGACGCTGGGCGTGCCGGTGGCGGCGTGGTGCGGCGTGATGCTCGCGGACGTCCTGCTGCGCCGGCGCGACTACGCCGAGCCGGACCTGTTCGACCCGGCCGGCCGCTACGGCGACGTCCGGGTCGGGCCGATCGCGCTGGTGCTGCGTCGCGACGGCGCTCGGCTGGGGCCTGGTGACGAACACGTCCGCGGACTGGCTGAAGTGGCAGGGCTACCTGCTCGAGCCGGTCGGCCTCGGCGGCCGCGACGGCTCGTGGGCGTTCGCGAACCTCGGCGTCCTGGTGGCGCTGGCGCTCGGTTTCGCCGTCACTTTGCTCACGCGGCAACGCATCCGCGCGCAGGAGGCGGCGTGAGGTCGATCCTGGCGGTCATCGACCTGCAGAACGTCTTCGCCACCCCGGCGAGCGAGTGGTTCACCCCGCGCTTCGCCGAGGTGCTCCCGCCGATCCACCGCTTGGTGGACGCGTTCGGCGACGACGTCGTGTTCACGCGGTTCATCGCGCCGGCGCGCCCGGAAGGGGCTTGGAAGCAGTACTACGAGCAGTGGCCGTTCGCGTTGCGTCCGCCGGACGCGCCGCTGTACCAGGTGATCTCCGAGTTCGAGCCGAAGTCCACAGTGGACGCGACCACGTTCGGCAAGTGGACCCCCCGCCTGGCGACGCGCGTGGGCGGCGCCCGGCTGGTACTGGCGGGAGTGTCGACGGACTGCTGCGTGCTGTCGACAGCGCTGGCGGCGGCGGACGCGGGCGTGTCGGTGACGGTGGTGTCCGACGCGTGCGCGGGCGTGGACGACGAGAGCCACGCGAAGGCGCTGGACATCATGCGGCTTTACGAGCCGTTGGTGAAGGTCGCCACGACGGACGAGGTGCTGGGCTGACACCGGACGTTCAACCGGGCGAAGTAGATTCGGGCTCGTGATCGACCACATCAGCATCCCCACCGAGGCCGGTTCCTTCGACGCCATCGCCGCCGGGCCCGAAGACGGGCGGCCCGTGCTGCTGCTGCACGGCTTTCCCGAAGCCGCCGTCGAGTGGGAGCACCAGGTCGCCACGCTGGGGGTGCTCGGGTACCGGGCCGTCGCGCCGGATCAGCGGGGCTACTCGCCCGATGTCCGGCCGGAACAGGCGACCGACTACTCGATCGACCACCTCGTCGAGGACGTCGTCGCCATCACCGAACAGCTGGGGTGGCCGAAGTTCGACCTCGTCGGGCACGACTGGGGTGGCGCCGTCGCGTGGTGGACCGCCGACGCGCACCCCGAACGCCTGCGCAGCCTCACCGTCGTCTCGACGCCGCACCCCGCCGCGCTCGCCGATGCCATGAAGAACGACGAGGACCAGCACCTGCGGACGCGCTACATGACCGAGTGGCGGCAGACCCGCGTCACCGAGCGCCGGATGCTGGAGAACGACGCCCGCGCGCTGCGGAAGATGTTCGAGCGGCGCATCCCGCCGTCGAAGATCGACGACTACGTCGGACGGCTCACCGAGCCGGGCGCGCTCACCGCGGCGCTCAACTGGTACCGCGCGGGCCGGCCGGGTGGGAAGATCGGCAAGATCTCCGTGCCGACGCTGTACGTCTGGAGCACCGAGGACGTCTCGTTCGGTTCGACCGCCGCCCTCGACACCGCGAACTGGGTCACCGGGCCGTACCGGTTCGAAATGCTCGAAGACGTCACGCACTGGGTGCCGGAAGAGGCGCCGGAAGCCGTGACGTCGCTCATCGTCGAGCACCTCGACGCGCGGTAGCGGCCCGTCACCCGGCCGGGCGGACCGCCGGTAACCCACCCGGCTCGCGGTACGAGGCGGTCCGGCCGGTCGTGTTCACTGGGGCCGTGGATACCGCGACCGAACCCGAGACCGAGCAGGTCGTCTTCGTCACCGAGGACGGCGTGCCCACCGGCGAAACCGGCCCGAAGCTGGCCAGCCACCACGAGCACACCCGGTTGCACCTGGCCTTCTCCTGCTACGTCCTGCGCCGCAGCGACAACGCGCTGCTGATCACCCAGCGCGCGCTCCACAAGAAGGTCTGGCCGGGGGTCTGGACCAATAGCGTCTGCGGTCACCCCGCGCCCGGCGAAGCCCTCGAAGACGCCGTCCGCCGGCGCGCGGCCTACGAGATCGGGCTGCCGTCGCTGTCCGGGCTGCACTGCGTGCTGCCGAGCTACCGCTACCGGACGCCGCCGTTCCAGGGGATCGTCGAGAACGAGTTCTGCCCGGTCTTCGCCGCCTGGGCCGACGCCGAGCCCGAGCCGAACCCGGCCGAGGTCGGCGACTGGCGCTGGGTGAGCTGGACCGACTACCAAGAGCTACTGGTCGACGAAACGGCCAATGTGAGTTACTGGGCCAAGGACCAGTTCCCTCAGCTCAAGGGCATCGAGCCGTTCGCCGCGCTCTGACGGTACCGCTCCGGAGAGTCACCGTCGTAGTCCCGTTTGAGCGAAATTCACCTTCGCCCACGCCCACGTCTCAAGCGCGGCCTCCACTGCGACGACAACCAATGCGTGGTGGAGGTGGGCATGGTCGCCGGGGACGAAGGCGTGCTGCGCCGGAGCCCGCAGCCGCCGGACCTGCTGCGCCTGCACGAGGCCGTCGCGACCCTCTTCGCCACCCAGGGCGACTGGCGCCGCGCCTACCAGCACCTCCGCTCCGCGCTGGACATCGCGCGCGACGGCAGCCTGCGTGACGCGCTGACGTCGAGCTTCAACCGCCGGTACCTCGACGAGCGCTTGTACGGACCGTTCACCGATCGGACGGCCGCCCGGCCGCGGCCGGCGCTGGGCATCGCGCTCGTCGATCTCGACCGCTTCAAGCGCGTGAACGACACGTACGGTCACCTCGTCGGCGACCGCGTCCTCCGCCGGGTGGCGGACCTGCTCCAGGAGGAGCTGCCGCCGGAGGGCTTCTGCGCCCGGTACGGCGGCGAGGAGTTCGTGCTGTGGCTGCCGGGCGTCGACGCCGGGCACGCGGTCCGCATCGTCGACGCGGCACGCCTGCGCGTCGCCCGTCACCCCTGGTCAGAACTCCAGCCGGGACTGCACGTGACCATCAGCGCCGGGCTCGCCCACGAGGGGCCGGACGCCCCGACGCCGCCCGAGCGCCAGCTGCGCAGCGCGGACGATCTGCTTTACGCGGCCAAACGGGCCGGGCGGAACAAAGTCGCCTATCACGACGCACAAAGCACGCAGTTAATAACCCACTCTGAGTAACGTAAACCCCGCCTTACCCCGGAAAGCTGCGGGCAGCCTTCACCCGTTTGTCGACGGTGAGCGGCCGTTCGTCGACTCAAGGTGAAGAAAATTCCGGGAGGGTGTCGTCACGAACGGGGGATATCCGTACGATAACGAAAACCTCCGGGGGAACGATCACCTCTCGCGGGGGAAGACGGCCAAGTCACGAACCCGCCTTCGATCGCGCGAAAGGAGACCGAGTGCCGGACGAGCACGACAGCCCGGGAACCGGTCGCCGTTCGGACGGTCCCGCGCGGCCCCGGACCGGCCGACGCCGGTCGATGGAGGACCAGGGCGGGATCAGCGTCTCCGACGTCGTCGCCAAGTCCACCGGCGTCCGCCCCCTCCCGAGCCGCGAGGACCGTCCCGAGCAGCCAGGACGCCGGGCGCGGGCCGCCGAACCGCCTGCTCAGCCGGCTCCGGCGCGGAGCGCGCAGCCGCCGCGCTCGCGGGCACCGCAGCCGCCCGCCGAGAACCCAGTACCCACGGACGCCACGCATCAACCGCGCCCGCCGCGACCGCGTCAGCCGCGCCGCACGACGGCGGCTTCGCCGCTGCCCGAGGCACCGCTCCAGCGTCGCCCGCCGGCCCCGAACCCGGGCCAGCAGCAGACATCGGCCGCCGCCCAGCCGCCCCGGCGGTTGCGCCGCCCCGCGGCTACCCCGGACGGCGCAGCCCAGCGCCCCGCGGCCGACGACGGCACGCCCCGCCGCCCGGACAGCGCCCGTCAGCGCCCCACGGCCGACGACAGCGCGCCCCGACGGCGTCCCGTGGCCGCTCCCGACGGCGCCGTGCCCCAGCGCCCGGCCACCGACCCGCCTCGACGCCCCGCGGCCGTCCCCGACAATGCCGCACCTCGCCGTCCCGCGGCCGAGGCCGTGGCGCCCCCGGAGGCGCCCGCACGCAAGCGGCCCACCGCGGAATCGCCGGCGGCCAAGCGCCCCGAGGCCCCCGCGCCGAACCGGTCCGCGGCCGACGCACCGGCTCCGCAGCGCCCGGCTCCCGAGCCTCCGAAGCGGCGTCCGGGCGCGGTGCCCGCCCGGGCCGAGCTGGACCCGCTGACCATGACCGACGAGATGGAAGCGATCGACGAGGCGACGCAGTACCGCCGCAAGATCGACCACACCCTCGCCCGGTTCTCGGCCGCGCACGACGAGATGGAGGCCGAGGAGGCGAAGCGGCGCGAACGCCGTGAGCGCCTCTCGCCGACTTCGCTGATCGAGAGCACGCGTACGGCGCTTCAGCGCGTCGTCACGCAAGCGCCTTCGCCCGAAGAAGACGACGACGCCGAGAAGGCCGCGCAGACCCGGCTCCAGGAGAAGAAGGCCCGGAAGATCGAGCGCTCGGTCCGGTTCGGCCGGATCGCCGCGGCCGTCGTCGCCGGTCTCGTGTTCCTCGGCATCGGCGGCGCGTGGGGCGCCCAGACGTACTTCGACGCCAAGTTCACGCAGGTCTCCGCGCTCGACGAGAACTCGTCCGACATCCAGGACGCCGACGCGCAGGCCAACGACGAGAACTTCCTCATGGTCGGCTCGGACTCCCGCGACGGCGCGTCGGCCGAAGAGGGCGTCGGCACCGCGGACAGCACGCCGGGCGCGCGCTCGGACACCGTGATGGTCGCGCACATCCCGGCCGACCGGAAACGGGTCGTCGTCACGTCGTTCCCGCGCGACCTCGAGATCGACCGGCCCGAGTGCCAGCGCTGGGACCCCGCGCAGAGCAAGAACACCGACGAGAAGGTCCCCGAGCAGAAGATCGCGAAGCTCAACACCGCCTACGCGGTCGGCGGGCCGTCGTGCGTGACGAAGGTGATCCAGCAGCTCACCGGCCTGCGGATCAACCACTTCGTCGGCATCGACTTCAACGGCTTCAAGGAGATGGTCGACGCGGTGCACGGCGTCACCGTCCACAACGAGATCCCGATCGACGACACCGTCCTCGGCAAGGTGCTGCTGCAGACCGGCGACGTGACGATCTCCGGTGACCAGGCGCTGAACTTCGTCCGCGCGCGGCACGTCAAGGGCGACCCGACGTCGGACTACGGCCGCATCAAGCGGCAGCAGGAGTTCATCGGCGCGCTGCTGAAGAAGGTCATGTCGTCGGACGTCGTGCTGGACCCCGGCAAGCTGAGCGACTTCATCACGGCGTTCGCGAAGGCCACCTTCGGCGACAACCTCGGCGTCAAGCAGATGATGACGCTGGCGCAGTCGATGAAGGGCCTCGACCAGTCGAAGATCTCGTTCCTGACCGTGCCGACGACCGGAATGGCCAACAGCCGCGGCAACGAGGTGCTCGTCCGCAGCAAGGCGAAGGCCCTCTTCGACGCGCTGCGCAGCAACGCCCCGCTGCCGGACCCGAACGCGCCGGTCCCGGCGGCCGAGCAGACGCCGCCGGCCGGCACCGGCACGTCGAAGTCGTCCTCGTCGTCGTCGTCGTCGAAGACGACCACCAAGACGACCACCAGCAAGACGTCGACCAGCAAGAAGACCGGCACCACGGGCTGATCCACGAGGATCGTTAGTCCGGGTTCACGTGCGGTTCACCCGGCGATGCGGTGTTTGGTCACGGTTGGCCGTAGGGTTGGGCCATGCGTGAGGCTTACCATGTCGAACTCGAACAGCTCGCCGACAACCTGGCCGGGATGTCGGTCCAGGTCGCCGACGCCATGGAGCGCGCCACGCGGGCGCTGCTGGAGGTCGACCTCGGTCTCGCCGAGCAGGTGATCAGCGACGACGCGAAGGTCGACGACGCCCGCGCGCTGTGCGAGGAGCAGGCGTACGCCCTGCTGGCCCTGCAGGCGCCGGTGGCGACCGATCTGCGCACGGTGCTGGCGGCGATCCACGCCGCGGAAAGCCTGGAGCGGATGGGCGACCTGGCACTGCACGTGGCGAAGGCCGCGCGGCGCCGTCACCCCGACCCGGTGCTGCCCGAGGCGGTGCGCCCGTACTTCGCCGAGATGGGCGAGGTCGCGGTCAAGCTGGCCCGGTCGACCGAAAAGGTCATCAAGTCGAAGGACGTCGAGGCGGCGAAGAGCGCTCGAGTCCGACGACGACCAGGTGGACGACATCCACCGCCACCTGTTCACCGTCCTGATGGACCGCGAGTGGCCGCACGGCGTGGCCGCGGCGGTCGACGTGACGCTGCTGGGCCGCTTCTACGAGCGCTACGCCGACCACGCGGTGTCGGTCGCGAAGCGGATGATCTTCGTGGTGACCGGCAAGATGCCGGGCTACGGCTCCGACGACGACATCTGAGTCCTGGTACGAGAAAAGCCCCCGACCGGTGTCGGGGGCTTTCTTCGTCGATCCACAAAGGACACAGGAGCGGGACCACTCAGCCGAAACGCCCGGAGATGTAGTCTTCCGTGGCCTTCTCGTCCGGGTTGGAGAAGATCTTCTCCGTGTCGTTGAGCTCCACCAGCCGGCCCGGCTGGCCGACGCCGGCCAGGTTGAAGAACGCCGTCTGGTCGGACACGCGCGCCGCCTGCTGCATGTTGTGCGTGACGATGACGATCGTGTAGTCCTTCTTCAGCTCGCCGATCAGGTCCTCGATCGCCAGCGTGGAGATCGGGTCCAGGGCCGAGCACGGCTCGTCCATCAGCAGGACGTCCGGCTGGACCGCGATCGCGCGGGCGATGCACAGCCGCTGCTGCTGACCGCCCGACAGGCCGCCGCCCGGCTTGTTGAGGCGGTCCTTGACCTCGTTCCACAGGTTCGCGCCGCGCAGGGCGCGCTCGGCGATGTCGTCGAGGGTCTTCTTGCCCTTGGTGCCGCCCAGCCTCAGGCCCGCGACGACGTTGTCCTTGATGGACATCGTCGGGAACGGGTTGGGGCGCTGGAACACCATGCCGATCGTGCGGCGCACCTGGACCGGGTCGACGGCCGAGGCGTAGATGTTCTCGCCGTCCAGCAGGACGTCGCCCTCGACGCGGGCGCCGGGGATGACCTCGTGCATGCGGTTCAGCGTGCGCAGCACCGTCGACTTGCCGCAGCCCGACGGGCCGATGAACGCGGTGACGTTGCGCGGCGGCACCGAGAGGGTGACGCCGTCCACGGCGTGGAACTTGCCGTAGTAGATGTCCACGTCCTTGACGTCGATTCGCTTGGCCATGGCTGACAGCTCACTTCTTCTTCGGGGCGACAAGGCGCGCGAACACGGTGGCGAGGAGGTTGATCAGGGCGATGATGAGCACCAGGGTCAGCGCCGCGCCCCAGATCCGGTCGAAGCCGACCGAGCCCGGGTCCATCGGGTTGCTGACGCGTTCGTTGTTCATCAGCAGCGGCAACGCCGCCTGCTCGCCGCTGAAGATGTCCCAGTGCGTGTAGGCCGAGTAGCCGACGAGCACCAGCAGCGGCGCGGTCTCGCCCATCACGCGGGCCAGCGCCATCATGATGCCGCCGACGATGCCGGACAGGGCCGTCGGCAGGACGATCTTCATGATCGTCTTCCACTTCGGCACGCCCAGCGCGTACGACGCCTCGCGCAGGTCGTCCGGGACGATCCGCAGCATCTCCTCCGACGAGCGGACGACCACCGGGATCATCAGCAGCACCAAGGCGAGCGACACGGCGAACCCGCTGCGCGGCAGGCCGAGCGAGGTGACCCACAGCGCGTAGATGAACAGCGCGGCCACGATCGACGGGACGCCGGAGAGGATGTCGACCATGAACGTGGTGGCCTTGGCGAGCTTGCCGCGGCCGTACTCGACGAGGTAGATCGCGACGAGCATGCCGATCGGCACCGCGATGATCGCGCAGACGAGGCCCTGCAGCAGGCTGCCGATGATGGCGTGAACACGCCGCCGCCGACCTCGTCGGACAGGACGTCACCGAAGTCCTGGGTCCACCAGTTGCTGTACGGGATGCGCTTGATGCCGTTGCGCGACGACCGTGTACAGCACCCACACCAGCGGGACGACGGCGATCAGGAACGAGAGCCAGACCAGCGTGGTCGCGAGGCCGTTCTTGACCTTGCGGGCCAGGCTGACCTGCTGGAACGCCGGCGTGGTCGCGGGCGCTTCGAGCGTGGAGGCGGTCATGGTCAGTCCACCTTCTTCCCGATGACCGAACGCGCGGCGAAGTTGACGAGGAACGTGAGCACGAACAGCACGAGACCGGCCGCGATGTACGCGCCGGCCGAGGTCTCGTTGTTGAACTCGCTGTAGTTCGCGGCGATCTTCGACGCGAACGTCGACCCGCCGTCGAAGAGGCTCCAGTCGAAGTTCTTGCCCTGGGGGATGAGCAGGATGACCGCCAGCGCGATCGTCTCGCCGAGCGCCCGGCCGAGGCCGAGCATCGACGCGCCGACGTAGCCAGCCTTGCCGAACGGCAGCACGGTCGTGCGGATGACCTCCCAGCGCGTGGCGCCCAGCGCCAGCGCGCCTTCGATGTGCGGGGTCGGCGTCCGCTCGAACACCTCGCGGGAGAGCGACGTGATGATCGGCAGGATCATCACGGCCAGCACGATGCCGGCGGTGAAGATCGTGCCGCGCACGCTCGGCGAGACGTTGCCGGGCGCCAGCAGCGGGAACCACGAGAACGTGTCGTTGATCCACTGCGAGAACGGCTCGATCGCCGGGGCGAACACGAGGATGCCCCAGAGGCCGAAGATGATCGAGGGGACCGCGGCGAGCAGGTCGATGACGTAGGCGAACGGGCGCGAGAGGCGGGCGGGCGCGTACTGCGTCAGGAACAGCGCGATGCCCAGGGAAATCGGCATCGCGATGACCAGCGCCACGAGCGACGTCGCCACCGTGACCTCGAGCAGGTCGAGGATGCCGAACGACATGTTCGCCGGGTCGTTGGTCGACCAGCCGTGGTTGGTGAGGAAGTTGGCCTTGTTGGCCTGCAGCGCCGGAATCGCCTGGATGAGCAGGAAGATCCCGATCAGGCCGATCAGGGCGACGACGAAGATCCCGGCCCCGGTGGTCAGGTTCTGGAAGATGCGGTCACCGGGTCGCACCTTCTTCGGTTTCTCGCTCGCGGGCGGCTGCGGCGCCGCCGAGGAGCCTGGTTGCTCCGAAATCGGGACCTCCGGGGGCGTCGTGGCGGACGACGAACGCCCACCGGGGTCGCCGGTGGGCGTTCGCGTCGAGGATGACTCGCTCATCAGCTAGTTCTGACCAGCCTCTATCACTCGGATCTCAGTCGCAACAGTCAGGAGATCGCCTGGACGGCGGTCAGGACCTTGGTCTGCAGCGACTGCGGGATCGGCACATAACCCTTGGCGGACAGCGGCTGCTGACCGTCGGTGGCGGCCACCGTCAGGAACGCCTTGACGGCCTTCGCAACGTCCGCGTTCGCGTACTTCGAGCAGACGATCTCGTAGGTCGTCAGCAGCAGCGGGTAGGCACCCGGGGTGTTGCTGGCGTAGATGCCGTTGAGGTCGAGCGCGAGGTCGTTCGTGCCGTCGTGCAGGAACTTGGCCGAGTCGAGGGACTTCGCCACGTTCGCCGCGTTGAGCTCGACACCGCCGGAGCCGCTGTCGATGAGGGCCGGGGTCAGGCCGTCCTTGGCGAACGCGCCCTCGACGTAGGTGATGCCGCCGTCGGAGGCCTTCACCGCGGTCGCGACGCCGTTGGAGCCCTGCGCACCGTTGCCGACGCCACCGTTGAACTTCTTGCCGGCACCCTTGGTCCAGTCGGCCTTCGCCGCCGCGCCGAGGTACTTCTGGAAGTTGTCGGTGGTGCCCGACTCGTCGGAGCGGGAGACGACCTGGATGGCCTTGTCCGGCAGGTTCAGGCTCTCGTTGCCCTTGACGCGCCTTGATGGCCGGGTCGTTCCACTTGGTGATGCCACCGCTGAAGATCTTGGCGATGACCGACGGGGTCAGCGTCAGCTTGTCGACACCGGAAAGCTTGTAGGCGACGGCCACCGGGCCGACGACCATCGGGATGTTCCAGGCGGGGCTCGCGCAGCGTTTGGTGGCCGCGTCGAGGTCCGCGCCGGTGACCGGCGAGTCGGAGCCGCCGAAGTCGATCTGGTTGGCGTTGAACTGCTTGACGCCGGCGCCCGAACCGCTCGGGTTGTAGTTGACCTGCTGGCCGGAGCACTTCTTGCCGTACTGCTGCGTGAAGATGTCGATGGCGTTCTTCTGGGCCGACGAACCTTCCGCGGACAGCGGGCTCTTGCCACCGCAGGCCACGTCGGCGGTGCCGGTGGCAGCGGGCGCCGAAGCGGAGTTCGAGCTGCTGCTGTTGGACGCCGCGGGGTCGGAACCACAGGCGGCGAGCACGAGGGCGGCGCTCGCGACGATGCCCACCGCGCTCAGGGGCCGCATGATCTTCACTGCTGTTTCCTCCATCAGGAGCTTGACCGGGTCGTCGCGGCGTGCTGCCGCGCCGGATCCGGACATTAGGCAGCGCCGGTGGACGGTCGGCCCTCTCCAGATGAACGCAAAGTGAACAAGGCTCAGGATGTGAGCAGTGCTACTGCCCCGATAGCCGGCCGTGTCCCGGCCGTGACCTGCGCATTCGCGCACCGTGACGAAGTGTTCGCACGGCGTTGATCGTTGTCACCGACCGTATTGGACGTCGGTTTCGTGAGGCGTGAACCCGAGCTTGGTGTAGACCGCGAGCGCCGGGGCGTTGTCGCCTTCGACGTACAGGATGATCTGCCGCAGCCTGCGGCTCGCGAGGTACCGCAATCCGGCGAGCGTCAGCGCCCGGCCGAGGCCGCCGCCCTGCGCCGCGGGGTCGACGCCGACGACGTAGACCTCGCCGACGCGCTCGCCGTCGAAGCGGCCCGGCGTCGGCTCGTGGACCTTCGTCCAGTGGAAGCCGATGACCTCGCCTTTTCGCTCGGCGAGGAAGAAGCCTTCCGGGTCGAACCAAGCCCGCGCTTCGTCGGCGCGCAGGTCGTCGGCGGTCAGCGCGCCCTGCTCGGGGTGCCAGTCGAAGGCCAGCGCGTTGACGCGGATGACGGCGTCCTCGTCCTGCCCCGGCACGAACGTCCGCAGCGAGACGCCCTCGCGCAGCCGCGGCTCAGGCCAGTCCGCGTCCTTGACGTCGGCGTGCAGGATCAGCAGCTCGCGCTTGCGCTCCAGGCCGGTCTTGTGCGCCAGCCGCTGCGCCGCCGGGTGGTCGCCGTGCGCCCAGACGCGGAACCCGACCGCGGCCCGCTGGTCGACCGCCTCGAGCAGCTTCGCGCCGTAGCCGCGGTTGCGGTGGGCGGGGTGCACGAATAGTTCGGCGACCTGGTGGTCGAAGGAGTCGCCCGTGGTGTCGAGATGCGCGTAACCGACCACGTCACCCTCGATGCAGGCGACGAGGTGCTCACCGCCGTCGAACTCACCGGGCAGCGGCCCCTGGGCATCGACCTCGGGCCGCCCGTCGGCCTCACGCACGGCCAGCAGCAGCCCGCGGACGTCCTCGAGCTGTTTCTCGTCCAGTTCCTGGCGCCATTCGCCGTCTCCGCTCACCCCGTGACCGTACCCGCGGTCGAGGCAACGCGACGGCTTTCAGTGCGTCCTGGGAGGTGTGACGCGGTCAGTGCGCGAGTTCGGGGGTCTCCGCCGGCACCTCAGTCGGGGCTGGGGCCGGAGCCGGGGGGCGCGGTGCGACACCCTTGGCGGGCCGCTCGAACTTGTAGCCGACGTTGCGCACGGTGCCGATCATCTGCTCGTGCTCCGGGCCGAGCTTGGCGCGCAGCCGCCGGACGTGCACGTCGACCGTGCGCGTGCCGCCGAAGAAGTCGTAGCCCCAGACCTCCTGCAGCAGCTGGGCGCGGGTGAACACCCGGCCGGCGTGCTGGGCGAGGTACTTGAGCAGCTCGAACTCCTTGTAGGTCAGCTCGAGGGTGCGCTTGCGCAGGCGGGCGGTGTAGGTCGCCTCGTCGATGACCAGCTCGCCGACCCGCAGCTCGGCTTCGACCTGGGCGGAACCGCCGTCGCGGGTCGTGACCAGCCGCAGCCGCGCGTCGACCTCGGCCGGGCCCGCGGTGGGCAGCAGGATGTCGTCGGTGCGCCACTCGGCGCTCACGGCGACGAGCCCGCCCTCGCCGACGACGGCGATGATCGGCGTGGCCGCCTCCTCCTCGCCGGTGCCCTTGAGCAGCCGGCAGAGGCTCTTCGCCGAGGCCAGGTCGCTGCGGGCGTCGAGGACGATGACGTCGCGGTGGCCCGCGTCGAGCAGGGCGGTCACCTCGGGAGCGCGGACGCGTACGGTGTGCGGCAGCAGGTCCAGCGCGGGCAGCACCGAGGTGGCGTCGGCTTCCGCAGTCAGTACCAGAAGGTCCAGGCTCATCAGCCGCACCGCCTTCACAAGTCGTCGCCTCACAGGTGGCGTTTGCCGGTGCTAAGTGAGAATAGCGGTTGAACGGCCGGGCACCTAACCCTTGCTGGATCGATCACACCTGGAGAAACCCCCGGTGTCCCCGACGAACAGGAGTACGGACGCGATGGTGAGCAGGCCCGTGACCCGGGACGACCGACCCGCACCGAGGCCGGACGCGCGGCGCCGCGGACGCCGGGCCCGGCGCTGGGTGATCGCCCTCGTCGTGCTGGTGCTGCTGCTGGTCGGCGCCGATTTCGGGGCCGCCGCGTACGCCGAGCACATGATCTCCCAGAAGGCCCGCACGCAGCTCCAGCTGACCGACGACCCGTCGGTGACGATCCACGGCTTCCCGTTCCTCACGCAGGCGCTCGGTGGTGACTACAGTCACATCAGCGTGTCCGCCGCCGGCGTGCCGGTCGGCGACAAGCTCCAGGACGTCGCGCTCAACGCCGAGCTCGAAGACGTCACCGCGCCGCTGTCGGACATCACGAACGGCAACACGAAGGCGATCACGATCGGCAAGCTGACCGGCTCGGTCACGATCAAGGCCGCCGACCTGGCGCGGATCTCGCCGCTGGACAAGATCAAGGACCTGCGGATCGAGCCGGCGACCACCGACTACGTCGAGAACGGCGACAGCGGGCAGAGCGAGCCGACGCCGACCACGACGACCACCACCGGAGGCCAGGCCGACCAGGACCAGTCGAGCACCGGCGTCCGCATCTCGGGACACCTTCAGTTCGCGGGCAAGGATCTGGAAATCTTCTGCTTCGCGATGATCGAGGCGGACGCGAAGGGCGGGACGATCAACTTCCTCCCCAAGCGGCTGCAGTTCGGGAATGACCAGGAGACCACCGTCGTTCCCCAAGCGGTGCAGAAGGCGCTGATGCCGAACTTCAACGCGTCGATCAACACCAAGGACCTGCCGCTGTCGGTCACCCCGACCGGCGTGCGGGTGCAGAGCGGATCGGTGACGATCAAGGGCGAGGCGACGAACGTGTCGTTCGCGCAGCTGAGCAAGTAGGAGGCGGCCGGTGACGGGGCTGTGGGTGCTCGTGGCGGTGCTGGTGGCCGGCGTGGCCGTCGGCGCGCTGCTGAAGGCCCGCAACGGCCGGGTGCGGACCGCGCGCACCTCGCCCGCCCGGGAGCTGCCCGGCCCCGTCGCCGCCGCCCTCGACCCGGCGTCCGCCGTGACGCTGGTCCAGATCTCCACCACCTTCTGCGCGCCGTGCCGGCACGCGAAGGCGGTGCTCGAGCCGCTCGCCGAGCGGACCGACGGCCTGCACCACGTCGAGCTGGACGTCACGAACCAGCCGGAGGTCGCGCAGTCGCTGTCGGTGCTGCGGACCCCGACCACGATCGCGCTGACCCCGGATGGCCGGGAGCTGCTGCGCGTCGGCGGCGTCCCCAAGGGCCCCGAGCTGCTGGCCGCGCTGAAGCCGCATCTCACGACTCGGACGTCCTGACCAGGGCATGTCCCACGTACCGGGAATCGTCCCAAGGTATGAACGTGGTTCCCACTCTGAGGGAGCTCTGGGTACCCTCGCACCCGTGACCGGGCTGACCACCTTCTTGACGCAGCGACGCGCAGTCGACCTCTGCCGCGTCCGCAGCAGCCTGTGTCGCACCCACGCCGACCGGCGCTGAAGCACGTCCGGTCCTGCCCCAGCCCTGATGCCGCTGCCGCGTGCCGTTCGCACGCACCCCCTCTGCTCCAGCTGGAGGAACCATGTCCGCCGGACCGGCCGTCGACCCGCGGGGCCCGCGGTTCGCCGCCATCCTGACGACGATCGTGCTCGCGGTCGTCCTGGTCACCCAGTGGTGGCCGTTGCTGGCGATCCAGACCGTCGTGTTCGCCATCGGCGCGTTCGTCGGCCTGAAGCCGGCGCCCTACTCGATCGTGTACCGCACGCTCGTGGCCCCGCGCCTCGGCCCGACCGACGAGCGGGAGGACGCGGCGCCGCTGCGGTTCGCCCAGGCCGTCGGGTTCGTCTTCGCCATCGTCGGCACGATCGGCTTCGCCGCGGGGATCGCCCCGCTCGGCATCGTCGCGACGGCGTTCGCGCTGTTCGCGGCCTTCCTCAACGCGGCCTTCAACTTCTGCCTGGGCTGCGAAATGTACTTGCTGATCAAACGCTTCACCCCCGCCCGCGCGTCCTGAAGTTCAACCCCAGAAAGAGAGTCCGTTTCATGAGCCGTGAAGACGTCCTGGTCACCACCCAGTGGGCCGAGGAGAACCTGGACACCCCCGGCGTCGTGTTCGCCGAGGTCGACGAGGACACCACCGCCTACGACGCCGGCCACATCCGGGGCGCGGTGAAGTTCGACTGGCGGAAGGACCTGCAGGACGGGGTGCGCCGCGACTTCGTCTCCAAGGAGGGCTTCGAGAAGCTCCTGTCGGAGAAGGGCATCTCGAACGACGACCTCGTGATCCTGTACGGCGGCAACAACAACTGGTTCGCCGCGTACGCGTACTGGTACTTCAAGCTGTACGGCCACGACAAGGTCAAGCTCCTCGACGGCGGCCGCAAGAAGTGGGAGCTCGACGGCCGCGAGCTGAACTCCGACGAGGTCAAGCGCGACCGCACCGAATACCAGGCTCAGGACCAGGACCTGTCGCTGCGCGCGTTCCGCGACGAGGTCGTCCAGTCGATCGGCGCGAAGAACTTCGTCGACGTCCGGTCGCCGGACGAGTTCTCCGGCAAGCTGCTCGCCCCGGCACACCTGCCGCAGGAGCAGTCCCAGGTCCCCGGCCACATCCCCGGCGCGCTGAACGTGCCGTGGGCGAAGGTCGCCAACGAGGACGGCACCTTCAAGACCGAGGACGAGATCAAGGAGCTCTACAAGGACGAGGGCATCGACGAGGGCAAGGGCACCATCGCCTACTGCCGCATCGGTGAGCGGTCCTCCATCGCCTGGTTCGCGCTGCACGAGCTGCTGGGCTACGAGGACGTCAAGAACTACGACGGTTCGTGGACGGAATACGGCTCGCTGGTCGGCGTGCCGGTCGAGTTGGGAGCGAAGTGATGGCGGTTGACGACAGCTGCGGCGCACCGGCCCAGGAGGCCACGCCCGCGGACTACGACACGCGCGGCCAGGTCGTGCTGGCCGGCAAGGTGACGCGGCGCGGACGGGCCGGTCGGCGGCGCGTTCGTCCGGCTGCTGGACGGCGGCGGCGACTTCACCGGCGAGGTGGTCTCGTCGGCCGACGGCGACTTCCGCTTCTACGCGGCGCCCGGGCGAGTGGACGGTGCGCGCGCTGCACCGCACCGGCAACGGCGAGGCGTCCGTCACGGCGGACGGGCCCGGCCTGCACCAGCTGGCCATCTCCGTCGGCTGAGTTCGTTTCACCCGTGAAGGGCCTTCCTGCTTCGGCAGGGAGGGCCTTCATGGCGTTCCGGCCGGGTGACCGTGCTCACCGCGGCGACCCTGGGCGGCCCGGCGGCGGGGCGCGGACTAAGCTGCCAGCCGTGGAAGCCTTGTTTACGACCCTCTTGGTGCTGGCGGGCGTCGCGATCACCTGGTTCGCCGTGTACGTCGTCTACCGGCTGTACGCGGACCAGCGCTGACCATGACCGCCAGCGGCGACGAAGCCATCGCGGCAGCGGAGATCCGCGCGGAGAGCACCCGCGTGCGCAACCTCCCGCTGTGGGACGACCTGCCCATCCCGAACGACACCGCGAACCTGCGTGAGGGCCCGAACCTCAACGACGCCTGCCTCGCCCTGCTGCCGCTGGTCGGCGTCTGGCGCGGGGAGGGCGAGGTCGACTACCCGACCATCGAGGGCCCCCGCAAGTTCGCGCAGCAGCTGACGATCTCCCACGACGGCCGCCCGTTCCTGATCCACGAGGCCCGCGTCGTGGCTGCTGGACGACGACGGCAACGTCATCCGCCCCGCCGCCCGCGAGTCCGGGTTCTGGCGGCCGCAGGAGGACGACACGATCGAGCTGCTGCTCACGCACAACACCGGCATCGTCGAGCTGTACTACGGCAAGCCGCGCAACCAGACGTCCTGGGAGCTCGGCACCGACGCGGTGATCCGCACGGCCACGGCCAAGGACGTCACCGCGGCCCAGCGGCTGTACGGCCTGATCGAGGGCTCCCTCGGCTACGTCGAGGAACGCGCGATGATGGGCCAGGAGATGCAGCCGCACACCTCGGCGCTGCTGCACCGCGTCGTCGGCTGACGCCGTGCGCTGGCGGCGGTGTGGCGAGGACGCCGCCCTGCTGGACTGCGACTCCCTCGACGAGATGCGGGCGGCGCACGCGACCGTTCTCGCCGCCCGCCCCGCCGAAGTCGTCGAGCTCGTGCCCGGCGCCCGCAGCCTGCTCGTCGTCGGCGGGGTCGCCGCCGTGAAAGCCCTGCTCGACGACGCCGATCTGACGCACCCGCCCGCCGGCGAACCGCGCGAAGTAACCCTCGACGTCCACTACGACGGCGAGGACCTTTCCCTGTCGCCGAAGACGCCGGGCTGTCCACGGACGCCGTCGTCGAACTGCACACCGAAGCCGTCGTACACGGTCGCGTTCACCGGCTTCGCGCCCGGATTCGGCTACCTGACCGGGCTTCCGGCACAGCTGCGGCAGCCGCGGCTGGAGTCGCCGCGCACCCGCGTCCCGGCCGGGTCGGTCGGGCTGGCGGGCGAGTTCACCGGCGTCTACCCGCGCGAATCGCCGGGTGGCTGGCGGCTGCTCGGCCACACGTCCGCGACGCTGTTCGACCCCCACGCCGACCCGCCCGCGCTGTTCGCGCCGGGCGACCGCGTCCGCTTCCGGGCCGTCCGATGAGGTCGCTCGAGGTCCTCGACCCCGGGCGGTACGCGCTGGTCGAGGACCTGGGGCGGCCCGGCTACGCGCACCTCGGCGTGGCGCCGTCCGGCGCGCTGGACACCGCGTCACTGCGGCTGGCGAACCGGCTGGTCGGCAACACTCCGACGGCCGCCGGGCATCGAAGCGCTGCTCGGCGGCATCGAGGTGCGGCTCACGGCCTCGGCGACGGTGGCGGTGACCGGCCCGGCGGTCCCGGTGTCCGTCGACGGCCGTCCGTTCGGCTCCCACGTGCCGGTGCCCGTGCGAGCCGGCCAGACGCTGATCGGTCGGCACGCCCGTCGACCGGGCTGCGCTGCTATCTCGCGGTGTCCGGCGGGATCGCCGTCGAAGAGGTGCTGGGCAGCCGCTCGCGCGACGTCCTGTCCGGCATCGGTCCCGCGCCACTGGCGGCCGGTGACGTGCTGCCGCTCGGCGACGCGGCCGGGATCCCGGCGGGCGCGGACGTCGTCGTCCCGGCGGCGGCGCCGGGAGAGCTGGTGGTCCCGGTGACGCTCGGCCCGCGCGACGACTGGCTCGACGACCCGGCCCGCGGGCTCTCGGCGTGGTGGACGGTCACGGCGGAGTCCAACCGCGTCGGCCTGCGCCTGGACGGGACGCCGCTGCGCCGCGCGGTCGACGGCGAGCTGCCCAGCGAAGGCGTCGTCACCGGCGCGATCCAGGTGCCGCCGAGCGGGCTGCCGGTCGTGTTCCTCGCCGACCACCCGACGACCGGCGGCTACCCCGTCGCGGCCGTCGTGCGGCCCGCCGCGCTGAGCGCGCTCGCCCAGGCCCGGCCGGGCACCCGGATGCGGTTCCGGGTGTCCTGAAAGTCCGGTACCGCTACGCGGGTGAGACCCGGATCACGCGGTGCACCCGTCCGCGTGAGTGCTGGAACCATGTCGCGCCGCCACCCGTCCTGATAGGCGTGGAACAGGTGACGATCAGCGGTGGCACGGGTTTCCTCGACGTGAACACGCGGGCGCGGGCGGAGCTGCCGCAGTCGCTGCGGATCGCGCTGGCCACCGGTCAGCTGCGCCGCCCGCTCGCCACCACGCTCGGCCCGGTCCTCGACCTGCTCGTCGACGGCGACTACCACGTCACCGGCCCGGAACGGCTTCCCGACGACCAGCTGCTCACCCCGACCGACACCTGGCCGCCGTCCGACGAGGCCCGCGTCGGCTACTACCGGACCGCGATCCGCACCGGCCACCGCCCGGTCGCGGTCGTGCTGGCCGACGGCGACCGCGAGCTGATCATCGACGGCCACCACAAGATCGCCGCCTACCGCGCCGAAGAGGTCGCTCCCGCCGTCGTCCGGATCAGCCTCGGTCAGGCGTACTCGGCCTCGTAGGCCGCGACGAGCTCGGCGTACGCCGCCGACGAGTCGGGCAGCCGTGTCGCCGTCCAGCGTGTGCACGCGGGTCAGCTTGCGCACGCTCGACGCCATGAAGACGCCGTCGCCCTCGACGAGGTCGCGCACGGTCAGCGGCTCCACCTTGACCACCCAGCCGGCCTTCTCCGCGCCGCGGAACAGCGCGGCCTGCGTCGTGCCGGGGAGGATGCCGATGCTCGACGGCGGCGTGTAGAGCGTGCGGCCCTTGGCGAGCACCACGGTCGACGTCGGGCCCTTCGAAGACCGAGCCGTCGGCGGCGGTGAAAATCACATCTTCGGCGCCGCGGCGGCCCGGCCTCGCGCACCGCGGCCATGTTCACCGCGTACGACAACGGCTTCGCGCCGAGCAGCAGCCAGGGCGCGCGCTCGGCGAGGTCCGGCGGGAAACCGCGGTCGAGGGTGATCGCGGCGACGCCCTCGGCGCGCGCCTTCAAGATCGACGGCGGGATCTCCGAGCCGAGCGCGAACCCGGTCGGCGACGGCGGCCGGATCACCGTCGGAACCCCTGGTGTACACGAGTTTCAGCGTCATTTCGCGGCTGCCGGTCCACCGCTCGAGCACCTGCGCGACGACGCGTCTCCCACGCGCGCGAGGTCGGGCTCGGGCAGGTCCAGCATGGCCGCCGAGCGGGCCAGCCGCTCGAGGTGCGGGCGCAGTTCACGGGGCTTGCCGTCGACGACCAGGATCGTCTCGAAGACGCCGTCGCCGCGCAGCAGGCCGAGGTCGTCGACCTTGATCTGGGCGGTGTCGGGGTCGGCCGGGGTTCCGTCGAGGAAGACGAGCACGCGCATGCCGACACGGTATGTGCCGGCCGGTGCGAACCGACCACGCCACGGCCGAACGTTTGCGATAACGGTTGCGTATGGGTGTATGCGGATTGCACTCACCTAGGCTGGGCGGTATGCCGTACCGCTCGCCACTGCTGGACGTGCCCGGATCGATCCCCGCCCCCGACGATCATGCCGAAGCCGGTATCCCTTGGCATTGGGGAGACCCCTTCGCGGAGCAGCGCACGGCCGCGCGCGGGGTGGTCGTGATCGACCGCTCGCACCGCGAGTTCCTCGCCGTCACCGGCGAAGAGCGGTTGTCGTGGCTGCACCTGGTGATCTCGCAGCACGTGACCGAGCTGGCCGAAGGTTCGGGCACCGAAGCGCTGGTGCTGGACAGCCAGGGCCGCGTCGAGACGCACATGGTGCTCGCGCACCTCGACGGCACCGTGTACCTCGACACCGACCCCGGCACGAGCGTGACCAGCGCGCTCCCCAAGGGCGGCCCCCAGACGCTGCGCGAGTACCTCGAAGCCATGAAGTTCTGGTCCAAGGTGGACATCCGCGACGCGACCGGCGAGCTCGCGTTGCTCACCGTGCTCGGCCCGGACGCCGAACGCGTGCTGAGCGCGGCCGGTGCCGAGGTCGGCCCGGAGCCGTACGCGGTCTCGGCGCTGCCCGGGTGGCGGCTTCGCGCGGCGGATGCCGTGGCCGGGCCGGAACAGCGTCGACCTGGCGGTGCCGCGGGCCGCGCTGCTGGACTGGTGGAAGCGGCTCACCGACGCGGGCGCCCGCGCGGCCGGCAGCTGGGTGTTCGACGCCCTGCGCGTCGAGTCGCTGCGGCCGCGGCTGGGCATCGACACCGACGACCGCACGATTCCGCACGAGGTGGGCTGGGTCGGCTCGGCCGCGCACGTCGCGAAGGGCTGCTACCGCGGCCAGGAGACGGTGTCGAAGGTCCACAACGTGGGACGCCCGCCGCGCAACCTCGTCCTGCTCCACCTGGACGGTTCGCCCGAGGTCACGCCCGAGACCCGGCGACCCGGTGCTGCTCGACGGCCGGACCGTCGGCCGGATCGGCACCGTGATCCAGCACCACGAGCTGGGGCCGATCGCGTTGGCGCTGGTCAAGCGCTCGACGCCGGTCGGACGCCGAGCTGCTGGCCGGGTCCGAGGACAACCTCGTCCAGGCCGCGATCGACCCGGATTCCGTCCCGTCGGAGCAGCCCGCCCCCGGCCGTGCGGCGGCAGCGCAACTTCGTGGCTGAAGGAAAGCCCCTGACAGCGAGATCACGCTCAACCGGGATAAACTGCGCTGTGATCGAAGTGCGGCCCGGCGGCAGGCGGCGGATCGACCGCGTGCTCGGCCCGGGGTACCTCAGCGGCCTGGGTGAACTGCCGCTGAAGGTGCTGCGCGAGCGGCGCGACGAAGCCGCGCAGGAAGAGACGGATCTGTCCTACCTGCGCCGTCTCCTGCACGCCCGGATCGACATCGTCCGCGCCGAGCAGGCGCGGCGCAGCTCCGGCGGCGAGTCGAGCATCGTCGACCAGCTGGCCACGATCCTGGCGGACAACGCGCTGGGCCCGGCCGCGGGTTCCGGCCGGCACCAGCAGCTCGAGCCGTCGCGCGCCGGCGAGCACCGGCGGCACGCCGAAGCCCTGATCGGCGACACCGACCTGACCGACGTCGAGTCCTTGACGGACGAGAAGCTCGCCTCCGCTTTGGACACCTACGCCAGCGAGGAGCTGTCGGTGTCCTCCTTCCGGCGCGAGGTCCAAGGCGTGATGGACACGCTGAACGCGGAGATCGCGAAGCGCTACCAGCAGGGTTCGGCCACTGTGGACGAACTGCTGGAGAACGAAGGCGGGCGCGGCGAGCAGTGACGAACCCGGTCCTCGCCGAAGTCGTCCGATCCGGTTTCGTCGAAAGCGTCCACCGCGGCGCGCTCGTGATCACCGGCCCCGAAGGTGACGCCCGCCTCGCCCTCGGCGACGTCACCTCGCCGTTCTTCCCGCGCTCGTCGAACAAGCCGCTGCAGGCCGTCGGGATGCTCCGCGCGGGCCTGGACTTCACCGGCGAAGACCTCGCCCTGGCGTGCGCGTCGCACTCCGGCGAGCCGGGTCACGTGAAGCAAGTCCTCGAGCTGCTCGCCGCGGCCGGACTTCAGGAAGACGACCTGGCGTGCCCACCCGACTTCCCGCTGCACGTCCCGAGCATGCGCGACGCCGCCGAGCCGCGGCGCGTGATGATGAACTGCTCGGGCAAGCACACGGCGATGCTGACGACGTGCGTCCGCGCGGGCCGGCCGACCTCGGGGTACGAGGCCCCGGACCATCCGCTGCAGCAGGCGATCGCGTCGGCGGTGTCCGAGCTGACCGGCGAGCCGATCGCCCACACGGGTGTCGACGGCTGCGGCGCGCCGCTGTTCGCGTTCTCCCTGACCGGGCTGGCCCGCGCGTTCGGGCGGGTGGCGCTCGCCTCGTCCGGACCGGAGCATTCCGTGGCGACCGCGATGCACGCGCACCCGTGGCTGGTCGCGGGAACGGGCCGCGAGAACACGGAGCTGATGTCCGCCGTGGACGGTCTGGTGTCCAAGGGCGGCGCGGAGGGCGTCCACGCGTTCGCGCTCCCGGACGGCTTCGCGGCGGCGATGAAGATCGACGACGGCAACAAGCGGGCCTGCGCGCCACTGGTGGTCGAGGCGTTGCGGTACTTGGGCGTGGACGTTGCGGGGCTCGAGGGTCTGGCCCTCGGCTCGGTGCTCGGCGGCGGGCGCCCGGTGGGCGAAGTGCGAGTGCCGGAGCTGCGCGGCTGAGCAGCCCCCGTTTTCCACGCTATCGGTACGCACCGACAGTTTCGGGGACGGAAAGCGTCGCCCCGGCTAGTTCGAGCTTTCCTTCGCTGCCAGGTCGCCCCAGAACTCGCGCAGGTCGGAGAACAGCTCCGCCAGCTCCTCGACGTTGCCCGAGCGCAGGGCGTCCAGGATGTCGTGCACCTCGTCCGCGGTGTTGTCGGACTCCAGGATCGGGTCCGCGAACAACTGCACCAGCCCGCCGTAGTCGAGCTCGACCACCGAGTCCGCGTGGAAGTTGTCCAGCCAGCGGCGCGTCTCGAACAGCACGCGTCCCGGGCCCGAATCCCCGAACGTCTGCTCCAGCAGCTCGCCGGCCTCGCGGGCCCGGTGCTGCGCGTCGGCGAGGGTGGTGCGCCAGGAGAGCTCGCGCTTCGGGTCGTCGCGGCCGCTGCCGAGCACCAGCCGACGCTCGTCCGGGTCGATCAGCACGAACCACGGCAGCGGGACGGTCCAGGTCGTCGACAGCGTGTGCGACGCCGACGTGCTCAGGTCGGCCATCGCCGACTTCGTCCGCGCGCGGATCGACTCCTGGGTGAAGCCGCCCTCGTCGAGGACGACGTTCTTCAGCGCCGGGTGCGCGTCGCCGAGGAAGGTGACCAGCGCGGCGGCCGACCGGGCCCGCAGTTCGAGCGGGCAGACGAACGGCCCGTGCTCGCCCTTGCCGTCCGGCACGTCTTCGGCGGCGAGCACCAGGACGTCGGTCTGCAGGCTCGGCGCGGGACGTCCGTCGGCGAGCTCGGCGGGCAGCAGCCGCCGTGGCGCGGCAACCTGTGACTTGAGCCACATGGCCTGCTCGCGCGCGCCCGCGTCCGTCGGCCGGAGCTTGGCCGCCGCGACGGCCGCACGCAGCCGTTCGTCCGGCGGGTCGCCCAGGGCGAGCAGGGGTTCGTACACCCGCAAGTAGGCCACGAAGGGACGGAGCACGAGTAGATCGTGGCACGCCTACCTGCGCCGATCGCCACCGACCGGCCGGTAACCGGTGTCCGGCGGACACTGTCACCACCGGCACACCGTGCCACGTCGCATCGAACCCCCCGGACACGGTACGGTGTGAGCAGGAAAGAATTGTCGAGACGATGCGGGGCCGCCGATTCCCCCGGCCGCCCCGCCCCTGTGCGAGGGGGTCGAGCCATGGGGCGCGGCCGGGCTAAGGCCAAGCAGACGAAGGTGGCGCGCGAGCTCAAGTACAGCTCGCACGAGACCGACTTCGATGCTTTGCAGCGCGAGCTGTCGAGTAACTCCTCCAGTGTCCACCACGAGGAGTCCGACAGCGATGATCAAGACCCGTACGACGACGGGTACGACGAGTACCGTCGTTGAGCACGCGTAACCGCGCGAGGGCGTAGCCGGGACACATCCGGCGACCGCCCTCGCGTGCTGCGTGCTGCGTGCTGCCCACAATCGTGTCAAGAGCGCGGGTCTGCGAAGCGGATGAAGGAGTGAGCCGGTGGTAAGTCGGGTTGGAGTCGTCGGGGCGGGCCTCATGGGGTCCGGCATCGCCGAGGTGCACGCGCGGTCCGGATTGGACGTCGTGGTCACCGAGGTGAACCAGCCGGCGCTCGACGCGGGCAAGGCCCGGATCGAGAAGTCGCTGCAACGCGGCGTCAAGAACGGCAAGCTCTCCCCGGAGGACGCCGACGCGGCGCTGGGCCGGCTCCGCTTCACGACGGACATCGCCGAGTTCGCCGACCGCGAACTGGTCGTCGAGGCGATCCTCGAGCAGGAGCAGGCGAAGGTCGACGTCTTCCGCCAGCTCGACAAGATCGTCGAGGCGGAGGACGCGCTGTTCGCGTCCAACACGTCGTCGATCCCGATCATGAAGCTGGGCATGGCGACGAGCCGGCCGCAGCAGGTGGTCGGCATCCACTTCTTCAACCCGGTGCCGGTGCTGCCGCTGGTGGAGCTGGTGCCCTCGCTGCTGACCAGCGAGGAGACGGCCCGCCGCGCGGAGGAGCACGCGACCACGGCGCTGGGCAAGACGGTCATCCGTTCCCAGGACCGCGCCGGGTTCATCGTGAACTCGCTGCTGGTGCCGTACCTGCTTTCGGCGATCCGCATGATCGAGTCGGGCTTCGCGTCGGCGGAGGACATCGACCGCGGCATGGAGCTGGGCACGCGCCCACCCGATGGGCCCGCTGCGGCTGTCCGACCTGATCGGGCTGGACACGATCAAGGCCATCGCGGACTCGATGTACGCGGAGTTCAAGGAGCCGCTGTACTCGTCGCCGCCGCTGCTGCTGCGCATGGTGGACGCGGGCCTGCTGGGCAAGAAGACCGGCCGCGGCTTCTACTCCTACAGCTGAGTCTCGTCGAACCCACGGGCGCGTCGAACGCGGCCCGCCTGGCGGCGCGCCTCAGTACCGCCAGGACGGCCGGCCCGAGCAGGACGATCGCGACCGCGTTCGTGATCGCGCGGCCGGTGTCCCAGCCGAGCGTCGAGGTCAGGACGGTGAACACGGCGAACCGGTGCAGGTTGTCCAGCAGCGGCGCGCCGGGCACGAACCCGAGCTGGGTGCTCGGCGCCGGCGAGGAACGGCCACGACCACAGGCTCATCAGCAGCCCGAAGAAGTAGGCCGCGAAGACGCCATACGCCACGAGCATGGCGATCTCGGCTTTCCCCCGCGGTTTGCGCGGCAGCAGCCCGGCACCGAGCCCGATGAGCGAGGACGCGAGCATCTGGAACGGCAGCCACGGCCCGACGCCGGCGGTGAGCAGCGCGCTCGTGAACAGCGACGTCGAGCCGAGCACGAACCCGAAGCCCGGGCCCGAACACCCGCCCGGCGAGCACGAGCAGGAAGAACACCAGCTCGATCCCGCCGGTCCCGGCCCCGAGCGGCCGCAGCCCGGCGTTGACTGCCGAGAGCACCCCGAGCAGGGCGAGCGCTTTGGCGTCGATGCCCCCGCGGGACAGCTCGGCGAGGACGACGAGGATCAGCACCGGCAGCGTCGCCATGAAGACGAACGGCGCGTCGGCGGTGTGCGCGGCCGCCGTCGGCGCGGGGTGCGCGAAGAGCGGCCAGCAGAACATGGCCAGGCCGAGGACGGTCGCGGTGCCGAGGACCAGCGCGGGCTGAAGGGTGACGCGGACAGCGCGCGACGGGCCGAGGAAGTCGGTCATGCCGCCGCCCGCCACGCTCGGCGGGCCGAGGACGGTCACGACGCCACCCAAGCCACGCGCGACGGGCCGACGGAAGCCGATCACGCCACCACCTCCCAAGCTGAGCGCGACGCGCCGAGAGAGTCGGTCATGCCGCCGCCGCGGCCGCGCGTGGCAGGCCGACGAAGCCGGTCACGCCACCATCTCCCAAGCCGCGCTCGCCAGGCACTCGGCCGGCGAGCCCGCGTGCAGGCCGAGGCGGCCGCTGAGCGATCCGAGGCACCAGGCACCCGCCCGCACCTCCGCAGTCGGTGTCCCCCGCCCCGCCCCCACCCCCTCCGCCTTCGTCCTCATGCCAACGCCTCCGCGACTTCGTCCACCGTCAACCACTCGCTCGGGCGCCAGGATCTTCGCCACCTGGGGCGCGAACGCCGGGGAGGCGACGATCACCTCCTTGGTCGGGCCGTCCGCGACGATCTCGCCCTCGGCCATGACCACCACGCGGTGGGCCACCGTGGCCACGAACTCGACGTCGTGGGTGGCCAGCAGCTACCGCGTGGCCCTGCGAGGCCAGCTCTCGCAGGGTCGCCGCGAAGCGCCGTTTCGCGTGGTAGTCCAGGCCGCGCGTGGGCTCGTCCAAGAGCACGACCGGCGGGGCCGCCGCCAGCTGGACCGCCAGCACCAGCGCCAGTCGCTGCCCTTCGGACAGGTCGCCGGGGTGCGCTTCACCGGCGATCCCGGGGGCCAGCCGGTCCAGCAGCGCCCGGGCCGTGCCCGCCGCGACCTCCGGATTCGGTGTCGGCCTGTGCGCACTCGGCGTCGACCGAATCGAGGTACAGCAGGTCGGCCGGGGTCTGCGGGACCAGCCCGACGCGCTGACGGGCCACTCGTGGCTTGAGCGACGCCGGGTCCGCGCCGCCGACGTCGACCTTCCCCGCCGACCTCGGGCCGCTGCCCTGCACCGCCCAGAGAAGCGACGACTTGCCGGAGCCGTTGCGTCCCATCAGCGCGACTACTTCCCCCTGCCCGACGCGCAGGTCCACCCCGCGCACCGCCAGGACATCTCCGTATCGGACCACCACCCCTCTCACGTCCAGTGCTTGACCGGTCACCGAGAGAGTACGACCCACCACCGACAATTTCTGAAGGCGAGACCGCAGCGGCCCCGCGACCCGCCGGGCGTCCCGGACCGACAACGGCAGCGGCGACCAGCCCGCGAGCCGCCCCAGCTCGGCGATCGGCGGGGCGATCGACGACGTCGCCAGGATCTCCGGCGGGCGGCCCGGACCGCACCGAACCGTCGCCCGGCAGGTACAGCAGCCGGTCCGCGTACTGCGCCACCCGCTCCATCCGGTGCTCCGCGACGACCACCGTCGTCCCGAGGTCGTGCACCAGCCGCGTGATCGCCGCCAGCACGTCCTCGGCCGCCGTCGGGTCGAGTGCGGACGTCGGCTCGTCGAGCACCACGCACCGCGCGGGTGCGCCGTCAGCACCGAGCCGATCGCGACGCGCTGCTGCTGCCCGCCCGACAGAGTCCGAAGTGGACGGTTCCGCAGTTCCGCGATGCCCAGCAGGTCAAGGGTCTCCTCGACGCGCTTGCGCATGACGTCCGGCGCCACCGCGAGCTGCTCCATCGCGTACGCCAGCTCCTCCTCGACGGTGTCCGTCACGAACCCGGCCAGCGGGTCCTGCCCGACGACGCCGACGACCGAAGCCAGCTCACGCGGCGGGTGAGAAGCCGTGTCCAGCCCGTTCACCAGCACCCGCCCGGCCAGCAGGCCGCCGGTGAAGTGCGGGACGAGCCCGTTGATCGCGCCGAGGAACGTCGACTTGCCGGCCCCGGTCGGCCCCGCGACCAGGCACAGCTCACCCTCCTCGACCTGCAGCGAGACGTCCGAAAGCACCGGCCGCGAGGCGTCCGGGTAGGTCACCGTGACCCGCGAGAACTCGATCACCGAACGACCTCCGACGAAGGCGGGCGAGGCGCCACGAACGCCGGCAGGACCGCGACGAGCAGGGACACCACGTGCACCAGGGAAACCTCCGGCCACCGCAACGGGCTCAACGACGGGTACAGGTTCGCCGGGTCGACCCGCGCGGAGACGAACAGCAGCACGCACGACCCGACGCCCGCGAGCACGACCAGCGTCTCCGGCCACCGCCACGGATCGGGCCGGTACGCCGTCCGCCGCACCCGCCGGCCGCCGAGCGACGAACCCCGCGACCGCCACCACCAGCCCCAGCCGCCAGCAGCGGCACGCCGAGCCACGACGACGTCCCGTCGAGCACGCCGTAGACGCCGACGCACACGCCGACCAGCCCGAACAGCACGCAGGACGGCGATCAGCACCCGCACGCCGGGGCTCAGGTACGCCCGGCGCCCGTAGCCCCGGGAGTCCATCGCGGCCGCCAGCCGCAGCGAGCGGTCCATCGCGTCCTCCAGCACCGGCACCACGATGCCCTTGACCGCCCGCGGCCCGCGCGTCCGCCCGGCCCGCAGCCGCCGGGCCCGCCGCACGCGCTGGACGCTTTCGACGAGCTGCGGTGCCACGGTCAGGGCCACCGTCACCGCCGTGCCCACCTCGTACAGCGCGCCGGGAACCGCCTTGAGCAGGCGTTTCGGGTTGGCCAGGGCGTTCGCCGCACCGACGCAGACGATCATCGTCGCCAGCCGGAGACCGTCGTAGAACCCACCGAGCAGCGCCTCCGCCGACGTCGGCCCGAGCAGGGACAGCCCGGCGGCCAGCGGGATCCGCGGCAGCGTGAAGCAGCACGTGCCCGCCGTCGCCGCCGTCGACCAGGATCCGGAACAGCACGCGAGAGGCGACGATCAGCGCGCCGACGTACGCGTACAGCCGGAACGCCAGCGCCCAGGGCGCGTCACTCCGCCGGTTCGCGACGACGAACCCCGCGACGGCGATGATCAGGCCGAGCAGCAGCGGGTTCGTCGTCCGGCTGGCCGCGACGGCCAGCGCGAGCGCCCAGACCCACCAGGCGCCGGGGTGCAGCGCCCTACTGCGCACGCCGGCGGCGCATCGCGACGACCACGCCCGCGCAGCCGACCAGCACGATCACGACGGCCCCGATGACCAGGCCCCACGGGAACGAACTGCCTTCGCTCGCCGGAGCGGGCGCCGGAGCAGCAGTCTGCCGCACCGGGGCGACGCGAGGCGGGGTCGGCAGGTCGTTCGCCGACTTCGGCCGCGCGAACGCCCAGCCCTCGAAACCGTTCGGCGCCGGCTTCGACGTCTGCGCGCCCTCCTGGCTCGGCACCCAGGCCCCGCCCGCCGACGCGTGCCAGTAGCTCCAGTACGCCGTCGCCGACGGCATCCCCGCGCACGACTCGACGTCCGGCCCGGGCTTGCCGTCGATCCGGCAGGCCACGGCCAGGCCGTACTTCTGCGAGCCGGCGACGTCGATCCCGGCCTCCTGCAGGGCCGCGATGCCGTTCGCGGGCGTGCCGGGCGCGCAGCGGACGAGCGGCTGCGGGCCCAGGTCGCCGAAGTCGACGACCACCGTCACCCCCGCGCCCTCGGCGCAGGACCCGTCGGTGCCGGTCGCCGAGGCGGGCGCGGCGCCCGCGAAGGAGGCGCCCAGGAGAAGGACACAGACGGCGGAGAAACGGGCGAAGCGAGCGGCGATCATGCAAGAACCTTAACCAGCGGCGGACGCGGTTCCGGCGCGACTGGCGACACACCTAGACTGCGGCCCGTGGGACAGCTCATCGCGGACGGACAGCTGCGGGTCGGCCTGATCGGCGCCGGCCCGTGGGCGACGACCATCCACGCGCCCGGCCTGGCGGATCACCCGGGCACGGCGCTGACCGCGGTCTGGGCCCGGCGGCCCGAGGCCGCGCAAGCGCTTGCGGACACGCACTGCGCGGTCGCCGCGAGCAGCGTCGAGGAGCTGTTCGAGCAGGTGGACGCGGTCGCGCTCGCGGTTCCACCGTCGATCCAGGCCGAGTTGGGCGTGCGCGCCGCCGAAGCCGGCAAGCACCTGATCCTGGAGAAGCCGATCGCCGCCGACCTCGCCGGTGCGCGGCGGCTGGCCGACGCCGTCGCGGACGCCGACGTCGCCGCGCTCGTCGTGCTGACGCTGCGGTACTCGGCGCAGACCCAGGAGTGGCTCGCCGGGCTCGCCCAGGCGGGCGGCTGGGCCGGAGGCGGCGCGCGGTGGCTGTCCGGCGCCCTGCTCGGCGGCCAGTACGCGGCCTCGGAGTGGCGCCAGGACGACGGCGGCGCGCTGTTCGACATCGGCCCGCACGCGCTCGACATGCTGGACGCCGCGCTCGGCCCGATCACCGAGGTCGTCGCGGCCCGGCAGAGCCCCGGCGACCTCTGGCACCTGATGCTCGCGCACGAAAACGGCGTGGTCAGCACCGCGACGCTCTCGCTGCGGCTGCCGGTGCAGCCGACCGTGGTCGAGGTTGCCGTCTGGGGGCAGCACGGCTACCGGACGCTCGGGCGCAAACCGGGCTCCGCGCAGGAGTCCTACACCGCGCTCCTGGACGACTTCGCGGCGATGATCGCCAGCGGCACCACGAGGCACCCGTGCGACGTCCGGCGCGGCCTGCACCTGCAGAACCTCCTCGAGCAGGCCCGCAAGCTCGCCGAGTAGTACACAGGCCCGGTTCCCGGGTTTGCGTTGTGAAGTAAGAGTTCCTCACAAACTCTCCGATTTCTTCCACAGGGTTGTCCACATGCTCCACTGTGGACAGTGCGCCTCCCGACCGAACCACGGAAAGACAAACGCCGCCACCGGAAAGATCACCGAATAGTGCGGCCTGCTCGGACTGCCGAGTTGATCTTGCGATGCGAAGGTGATCTTGGGAGGGCACGCGCATCGAAGGTTCTTGAGGGGTTCGAGAGAGGAAGCGCATGGAAGCCCTGCTGCGCGCCTTCTGGGGGATGATTCCGATTTCGGCCATCGCGCTGCCGTACGCGCTGCTCGGCTGGCCACTGCTCGCGGCCCGGCGGCCGCCGACGGCTCCCCGCTCGCTACGCGACCGCGACGGCCGGTGTCGACAGCGCCGCCTGCTCATCGCCTTTCTGGTGCTTTGCCTGGTCACGATGCCTGTCGGCGACTCCGGCGAGAGCACGCTCGACCTCGTTCCCGGCGCCGACATCACGGCGGCCTTCGCCGACGACGGCTCACTCTGGCAGGTGATCGGCAACGTCCTGCTGCTCAGCCCGCTCGGTGCCCTGCTCCCGTTGCGCATGCGCCGCCTGCGCACGCTGCTGCGGGTCGCGCTGGCGGCGTTGATCGCGTCCGTGCTGGTGGAAGGTACGCAATATCTGATCCACACCGGCCGGGTGACCTCGACCGACGACGTCCTGCTCAACACCGCGGGCGCGACACTCGGCGCGGCGTTGAGCCGGCGCGGCTGGCGTTCGCTCGACCTGCCACCGTCGCCGGCCCCGGTCGTCATCCCGGTGCAACGCCGGACGATCTGCGAGGCACCAGCGCTCCGGATGCGGGTCCCGCGCTCGGTCTGGGACACGCGCTACGCGGCGATCGCGCACCAGGAGCGCCAATAACCGCTTGCCCGCCATGCCAAGCTGGGCGGGAAGAGCCCCTTCGAGTCAAGGACTGACCGCCGATGACTGACGCCGCCTCCGGCGTCGGCCTCCGCTAGGCCCGACGCCCAGCGTTCCGCCTGCCCATCCCGGGCCGCGGTTCCTTGACGTGCTTTCGAAAGGCTCGAATGTCTGCCATCCAGGCCTGCGTCCGCAAGACGGCGCCGCGCGGCCGCGAAACCGAGCGGGTCGGCCCGTTCCTGGCCACCTACTCGCCCGGCACGGCGCACCCGATGCTCAACTACGCGATCCCGGACGACGGCGCGCGGCCGACGGCGGCCGAGATCGACGCGCTGACCGAGGCGTACCGGCGGCGGGGCCTGCTCCCGCGGCTCGAGTACTTCACCGACGCCGCTCCCGACCTGGAGAACCTGCTGGTCGCGGCGGGGTACGGGCTCGAACGCCGGGTGCCGTTGATGACCTGCACGCCGGCCGGGTTCGTCGACCGGCCCGCGCCGGCGGGGATCCGCCTGCGCGCACCGGAGTCCGGCGAGGACATCCGGCGCATGCGGTCGGCGCAGAACACGGCGTTCGGCGAACCCGCGGAGATCGGCGACGAAGAGGTCGAGCGACTGAAGTCCGCGACCCAGACGCGGCACCTCCTGGCGGAGGACGTCGCCACCGGGGCCGTGGTCGGCGGCGGCCTCGCGCTCGAAATCATCGACGGCACCACCGAGGTCGCCGGCATCGCCATGCTCGAGCCGTACCGCGGGCGCGGTATCGCCGCGGCGCTCACCGCGCGGCTCACCCGCGAAGTGCACGAGGCCGGCGCGCACACGGCGTTCCTCACCCCCGGTGACCTGGGGATCGGGAACGTCTACGCCCGCGTCGGCTACCAGCCGGCGGGCGAGTGCGTGCACCTCTCGCTGAGCTAATCGTCGAAGCGGCCGGCGCGGCCACGCTTCACGTCGCTCCGGCGCTTCTTCGACGCCAGGCGGCGTTCCTTCGAACCGCGGGACGGCTTCGTGGGGCGCCGCTTGGCGGGCGGCGGGGCCGACGCGTCGAGCAGGAGGTTCGCCAGGCGGCCGCGCGCGGCCTCGCGGTTCTGCAGCTGCGAGCGGTGTTCGCTGGCCGCGATCGTCAGGACGCCGTCGACCAGCCGTGAGCCGAGCCCGGCCAGGACGCGGTCGCGCAGGTGTTCGGGGATCGACGGCGACGAGGCCACGTCGAAGGACAGCTCGACCCGCGAGTCCGTGGTGTTGACGCCCTGGCCGCCCGGGCCGGACGAGCGGGAAAAGCGCTCGCTCAACTCGGCTCCCGGGATCACGAACCGGGAGCCGACCACCACGTCTTCGGCTGCCACATCCTCAAGTGTGCCAGCCGCACCAAGGGAGTTTCAGAACCGCGGGTGATCGCCCGAAAGCACCGCGCGCGGGCCGTCGACGTCGCCCGCGGGCTGGACGTCGCCGAGGATCCACGCGGGGACGTGCCGCGCGGTCAGCATGGCCAGCGCCCGGTCGACGTCCTCGGCACCGACGATCGCGACCATGCCGACGCCCATGTTGAACGTCTTCTCCATCTCGGCCCGCTCGACCTTGCCGCGCTGGCCGATCAGCGCGAACACCGGCGCCGGCGTCCAGGTGCCGCGTTCGAGCCGGGCGACCAGGCCGCGCGGCATGACGCGGGCCAGGTTGGCCTCCAGGCCACCGCCGGTGATGTGCGCGAACGTCCGGACCTCGGTCTCGGCGGCCAGCGCGAGGCAGTCCTTCGCGTAGATCCGCGTCGGCTCCAGCATCTCCTCGCCGAGGGTGCGGCCGAACTCCTCGACGTGGCCGCCGAGCGGCATCCGCGCGATGTCCAGCAGCACGTGCCGGGCCAGGGAGTAGCCGTTCGAGTGCAGGCCCGACGAGCCGAGCGCGATCACGACGTCACCCGGGCGGACCTTTTCCGGCGACGAGCAGCTGCGACGCCTCGACCACGCCGACGCCGGTGGCCGACATGTCGTAGTCGTGCTCGCCCATCAGGCCGGGGTGCTCGGCGGTCTCGCCGCCGAGCAGCGCGCAGCCGGCCCGGACGCAGCCCTCGGCGATGCCGCCGACCAGCGCGGCGATCTTCTCCGGGATGCACCTTGCCGACGGCGATGTAGTCCTGCAGGAACAGCGGCTCGGCGCCGGTCACGACCAGGTCGTCGACGACCATGGCGACCAGGTCGATGCCGACCGTGTCGTGCTTGTCCAGCGCCTGCGCGACCGCGATCTTGGTGCCGACGCCGTCGGTGGACGACGCGAGCACCGGCTCCTTCCACTTGTCGAGCTTCAGGGAGAAGAGCCCGGCGAAGCCGCCGATGCCGCCCAGGACCTCGGGGCGCGTGGCCCGCGCGGCGTGCGGCTTGAGCAGCTCGACGGCTTGGTCGCCGGCGTCGATGCTGACGCCGGCGGCGGCGTACGTGGCGCTCGTGGACTCGCTCACGGTGGAAGGACTCCCTACTGGAAGGAACTGCTAGGGACGCCGGACGGCGTCCTCGGCACCGTACCCGGCGGGGCTGACCGGGGTCGCCGCGCCATTGACCGAGTCGAGGCTCTCGAGCAGGTGCTTCCCGATCAGCGCGTCCTCCGGCAGCGGGATCGGGTACTCGCCGGAGAAGCACGCCGTGCACAGCCGCGACTTCGGCTGTTCCGCGGCCGCGACCAGGCCGTCCAGGGAAATGTAGCCCAGGGAGTCGGCTCCGATCGAGCGCCGGATGCCGTCGAGGTCGACGCCGTTCGCGACCAGCTCGGCCCGCGAGGCGAAGTCGATGCCGTAGAAGCACGGCCAGCGCACGGGCGGCGACGCGATCCGGACGTGCACCTCGAGCGCGCCGGCCTCGCGCAGCATCCGGACGAGCGCGCGCTGGGTGTTGCCGCGGACGATCGAGTCGTCCACGACGACCAGGCGCTTGCCGCGGATGACGTCGCGCAGCGGGTTCAGCTTGAGCCGGATGCCGAGCTGGCGGATGGTCTGCGACGGCTGGATGAACGTGCGCCCGACGTAGGCGTTCTTCACCAGGCCGGTGCCGTAGGGGATGCCCGAGCCCTGCGCGTAGCCGATCGCGGCGGGCGTGCCGGACTCCGGCACCGGCATGACCAGGTCGGCCTCGACCGGCTGCTCGTGGGCGAGCCGGCGGCCGATCTCGACGCGGGTGGCGTGCACGCCGCGGCCGGCGATCGTGGTGTCGGGGCGGGCGAGGTAGACGTACTCGAAGACGCAGCCCTTGGGGTCCGGGTTGGCGAACCGCGAGGAGCGCAGGCCCGCGGCGTCGATCGCGAGCAGCTCGCCCGGCTCGACCTCGCGGACGAAGGACGCGCCGACGATGTCGAGGGCCGCCGTCTCGCTGGCGACGACCCAGCCGCGCTCGAGCCGGCCGAGCACCAGCGGGTGTACCCCGTGCGGGTCACGCGCGGCGTACAGCGTGTTCTCGTCGGCGAAGACCAGGCAGAAGGCGCCCTTCAGGGTCGGCAGCAGGTCCATCGCGGCGGCTTCGATGCCCTTGTCGGCGGCGTTCGCGGCGAGCAGGCCGCAGATCAGGTCGGAGTCGCTGGACGAGCCGGTGAGACCCGCGTGCGGCTTGAGGCCCGCCTCGATGGTGCGTTCGCGCAGCTCGGCCGTGTTGACGAGGTTTCCGTTGTGCGCGAAGGACAGGCCGCTGCCGGTGTCGGTGGTGCGGAAGATCGGCTGGGCGTTCTCCCAGATGGTCGCGCCGGTGGTCGAGTAGCGGCAGTGGCCGACGGCGATGTGGCCCTGCAGCGACTGCAGGATCTGCTCGTCGAACACCTGGCTGACCAGGCCGAGGTCCTTGAAGACCACGATCTGCGAGCCGTCGGAGACGGAGATGCCGGCGGCCTCCTGGCCCGCGGTGCTGCAGGGCGTAGAGGCCGTAGTAGGTCAGCTTCGCCACTTCTTCCCCGGGAGCCCAGACGCCGAAGACGCCACACTCCTCGCGGGGTTCCGGGTCGGGCTGGTCGGACACGAGCTTGCGGGTCGGAAACCACCGAGGTGCTCCTGGGAAGACGTGGTCAGGCCGGCTTCAGTGTAGACGGTGCGGACATGGGTCAGGCCCCGCCCGACGTGGTACTGACCACTTCGGACAGGGCCTGGAGCCTTCAGGTCTGGGTCTAGCAAGCATCCGGCAGCGAGAGGATCTCCGTGAGCACTTGGGCGCCTTCGCCGCGGCGGCGCCACAGCCAGCGCTCCGGCTCGAAGATGTTCTCCTCGGTGCCGGGCATCCGGGTCGCCACGACGTCGTCTTCGGCGTTGAGTCGGACCACGTCCACCACGTCGTCGTGCACCCGCACACCGACGACGGCGAGGACCTCGCCGCGGTCGTCGGCGGGGTGGACGAACTGGTAACCGCGAGCCACCAGTTCCTGCAGTCCGGTCTCGATGTCGTAGACGGGGGCGACGGCCTCAGCCGAGGACATCGTCGAATTCACCGTCCTTCGCGCCGGCCAGGAAGGCCGCCATCTCCGCGCGCGTGTAGACGAGCGCCGGGCCGGTCGGGAAGCGCGAGTTGCGCATCGCGATCTCGCCGTTGGAAAGCGGCGCGACCTCGACGCAGTTGCCGACGGCACCGCTGTAGCTCGCCTTGCGCCACTCGGCCTCGGACAGCCGATCGGCCGGGATGCCGTTCTCGAATCGCTCAGCCATGGTCCCACCTCTCGATGCGGAAAGCTTCGAGCAATGCATCTGCATGTGCATTTGCCCGCGTATCGAAGGCTAGCACGTGTGCCTGCAGCGGTAAATGCACGTGCAGAATTTCTTGCAAAGTTCTCGCACGGTAAAGAATCACGAGGTCACGGTTAACCTATCGGGTGATAGTTAGTGACCCTAACGGGTTAACCACTACGAGTAGTTACCGTTCATCGGGACATGAAGAGACCGTTCACCGGGCACACGTCACCACCGGCGAACCGGTTCACCAGGGCGTTCTCAGATCTCGGCGCGCCGCTTCGCCAGCAGGGAGCGGCTGCGCTCCGGCGTCTCGGCGTCGACCGCCAGCATGTCCAGCGCGCGGCTGTACTTCTCGATCTCTTCGCGCTTCTCGATGTAGTGCGCGCCGGTCAGGTACTCGACGTAGGCGATGTTCGGCAGTTCCGGCTCGCCGAACCGCAGCAGCGAAAACGCGTGCTCCGCGGACAGCCCGCTGCGCGCAGTACGGCAGGACCTGCACCGACACGTGCGGCAGCGCGCTCATCTCCAGCAGGTATTCGATCTGCTGCTTGAGCACCTTCATCCCGCCGATCGGGCGGTACAGCACGGACTCGTCGAGCACCATCCACACGCGGGGCGCGTCCGGCCTGCTGAACATCTTCTGCCGCCGCATGCGCAGCGCGACCAGCTGGTCGACGCGCTCGTCGGCCATCTCCGGGCGGCCGTGGCTGAAGATCGCCCGCGCGTACGCCTCGATCTGCAGCAGGCCCGACACGTACAGCGGCTCCCAGATCTGGATTCGCGCGGCAGCTTCTTCGAGGCCGACGAGGTCGGTGAACCAGTTCGGCATCGTGTCGCCGAAGCGCCGCCACCAGCCCGGCTCGTTCGACTGCTTGACCATGTCGAGGAACGTCTGGCGCTCGGTCGAGTCCTCGACGCCGTACATCGTCAGGAGGTCGGTGACGTCGCGTTCCTTGAAGCCGACCCGGCCCAGCTCGAGGCGGCTGATCTTCGATTCGGAGCCCCGGATGTTGTACCCGGCCTGCTGACGGGTGATGCCGGCCTCTTCGCGAAGTCGGCGAAGCTGCGAGCCCAGGATCATCCGGCGCGCCGTGGGGCCGATGTTCTGTTCACCTGCGGACGCGTTCACCGCGTTCATTCCCGGACCTTCCGCGCTCACGTCACCAGGGGGTTCTAGCCCGACTACCGAAAGTACACGCTAGGCCGTCCTGCGCAAAGAGGTGACCCGGTTTACCGCATGCGTGTGGAGCCCTACTCTACGTAGAGTACGAGACTTTCAACACAGAACTTGCGAGGTTCATCATGCCCGACGCCGCGACCCGGACCGAACGAGTTCCCGTGGGGGTCGACCCGACTCGAGCGAGCATCGCGCGCGTGTACGACGCCTTCCTGCTCGGGAAGGACAACTACGAGATCGACCGGGAGGTCCTGCACAAGGTGCAGCAGGCCGCTCCGGAGGCACAGGACCTCGCGTTCGAAAACCGCGGTTTCCTCATCCGCGCCTGCCGCTTCCTCGCCAGCCAGACGGGCATCACCCAGTTCCTCGACCTCGGCTCCGGCCTGCCGACCGCCGAGAACACCCACCAGGTCGTCCAGCGGATCAACCCGGAGACCAAGGTCGTCTACGTCGACAACGACCCCGTGGTCCTCGCCCACGGCCGGGCGCTGCTCGAAGAGAACGAGCACACCCACTTCGTCGCCGAAGACATCTTCGAGCCGCAGCGGATCCTCGAGAACGAGGTCGTGCGCGAGCACATCGACTTCACGCAGCCGCTCGTGCTGCTGCAGATGGGCACCCTGCACCACTTCAAGGGCGACCACGACCGGCCGGCGCAGATCATGCGTGCGTACGTCGACGCGCTGCCGTCCGGCTCCTTCGTCGGGCTCAGCCACTTCTTCGACCCCGAGAACGAGGACTCCAAGACCGCGCGCCGCATGGAGGACTTCTTCGTGCACAGCCCGATGGGCTCCGGCACGTTCCGGACGCAGAAGGAGATCGAGGCCCTGTTCCCCGGCCTCGAAATGGTCGAACCCGGCGTGACGCTGTGCGCCGACTGGTGGCCGGACGGCCCGCGCCTCAAGGAGCTGAACGTCGCCCAGCGGACGATCGCCGGCGGCGTCGGCCGCAAGCCGTAGGCACCTCGTCCGTCACAGGCGGACGAGCGGGAGCCAGTGGGACAGGTCGGCCCGGGTGCCCGATGCGGTCACCCGGCCGTCCGCCACCGCGGTGGTCCAGTCCAGTAGGCCGGTGGCCAGTTCGAGCCACGTGCGCGGGTCGGTCTCGATCACGTTCGGCGGGGTGCCGCGGGTGTGCCGCGGGCCTTCCACGCACTGCACCGCCGCGAACGGCGGCACGCGGACCTCGACCGTGCGGCCCGGCGCGTCGGCCGCGAGCGCGCGCAGGCTGAGCCGGACCGCCGCGGCGAGCTCCGGCCGCGCGGGATCGGGCGCGTCGCCTTGCAGCCACGCGGAAATCGCCAGCACCGCCGCACGTAACTGTCCGGGGTCGACCGAACGCGAAGAGGCCATGGGCAAACAGTAGAGTGGCGCACCAAGAGTCTTCAGGCACACCCGAGAACGTGGGGATGACGATGGCGCAGCGGGACGAGGCGGATCGGACGGTTTCGCAGCAGCCCACCGGAAGCGGGCCCGATCGCCCCGGCAAGCACAGCAAGCACAACCGCGCGCGCGCGGCGCGGCCAGCAGGCGCGGCGCTCCGGCAAGCACGGCACGCCGGAGATCACCGCCGAGATGCGCTCGAACGCCCGCGCCAACCCCAACAGCTGGCTCTACGTCATCGACGAAGCCTTCGACCCGAACGGCCCGGTGCCGTCGTGGGCGGTCGTCGGCGCGTACCCGGTGAACGGCGCGGGCGACGTCGTCGCCGACTTCCACCCCAACGACCGCTACCGGCCCTCGCCCAAGGCGCTCGGCTTCCCGGAGCCGTCGAACGACCTCGAGCAGATGCTGCAGCTCGTCCGCACCGAGCACCGGCCGCCGTCGGACCTGCCGAAGGTCGTCCTCGACTCGACGCTGTTCGTCTACGCGATGTCGCCGGTGCAGCGCACGGTGATCGGCTTCCACAACACCGACGGCCGGGTCATGGTGCCCGCCTACACCCGCAAGGCGCTCGTGCCGCGCGAGTGGCCGCACGCCCGCGCCGTGCTCGGCCGCGACATCGTCGGCCTGCTCGGCGGGCACCCCGTCGCGGTCAACCCGCACGACCTCATCACCGCCGTCGTGCCGGCCGAGCACCTGCTGAAGGCGCTGGCCGACGAACAGCGCTGACCTGCGGGTTTAACCCCATCGAGTGACCACCCGAGTCGCCGATCCGGCGACTCGGGTGCATCGTGAGGCTGGAGAAGTCTCACGAGACGGGTGGGGAGCATGAGGGTGATACGTCCTGCGCTGCTGCCCTTGGCCGCTGCCGTCCTGCTCGTCGCCGGGCAGGCGCCGGCGAAGGCCGATGACAACTACGCGGGCGCCGAAGACCACTTCGCCGGTTCGCAGATCGCGAAGGTCGAAGGCGTCGACGCGGTGCCCGGCGTGCTCTACGCGACCGACGACCAGCAGCTCGGCCACGACGTCAGCGGGCACCAGGGCGCCGGTCGACTGGCCCGGCGCGGCGCGCACGGGCGCGAAGTTCGTCTACGTCAAGGCGACCGAGGGCACCGGCTTCGTCAACCCGCAGTTCGCCCAGCAGTACAACGGGTCCTACGCCGCCGGCCTGATCCGCGGCGCCTACCACTTCGCCCGGCCGGACATCTCCGACGGCGCGTCGCAGGCGCGCTACTTCCTCGCCCACGGCGGCGGCTGGTCGGCCGACGGCCGGACGCTGCCCGGCGCGCTCGACGCGGAGTACAACCCGTACGGCGAAACCTGCTACGGCAAGGACGCCGCCGGGCATGGTCGCGCTGGATCCAGCGACTTCTCCGAGACCTACCGCGCGCGCCACCGGCCGCTACCCGACCATCTACACGTCGACGAGCTGGTGGAAGCGCTGCACCGCGAACGACGGCGGCTTCGGCGCCAATCCGCTGTGGATCGCCCGCTACAACACCTTCATCGGCGAGCTGCCCGCCGGCTGGGGCGTCCACACGATCTGGCAGTTCGCGGACAGCGGTTCCCTGCCCGGCGACCAGAACTGGTTCAACGGCTCGGCCGACCGGCTGCGCGCCCTCGCGCTGGGCTGAACGGTCCCCCGCTCGAGTAATAGGTGTTAACCAGTCACCAATTGACGATCGGCTTCCCGGGAAAATCACCCACGCGTATACCCAATTTCACGGAACTGAGTGACAAGAAGCCATCTCGTCCTCAACAATCGTGCACGGGCGGCTACCTGCAGTAAGCCGTCCTCAGCGAGGGTATCTGTGAAGGGATTCAACGATGTCCACTTCCCGAAGAGGGCGGCTGCTCGCTGCCCTGGTCGTCCCGGCCACGCTGCTCCTGCTCGGCAGCACGGCCCAGGCGAGCGACCTTCTCCCCCGAGGTCGACCCGGCGGCCGCGATCAACGCGGACATCGCACAGCACGACCACGAACTGGGGTCGCAGATCCGGCGCGTCGAAGGCGACAAGTCGACGCCGGACACGCAGAAGGCGGCGCAGCAGCCGCAGCCCGGCCAGGCCATCCCCGGCCAGGTGCTGGCCACCGTGGCCGGCATGGACGTCGCCGGCTACCAGGGCAACGTCGACTGGGCGAGCTGGTGGAACCAGGGCAAGCGGTTCGTCTGGACCAAGGCCACGGAGAGCACCAGCTACACGAACCCGTACTTCGCCCAGCAGTACAACGGCTCCTACAACCAGGGCTTCATCCGCGGCGCCTACCACTTCGCCACCCCGAACACCGCGAGCGGCGCGGCGCAGGCGAACGTACTTCCTCGCCCACGGCGGCGGCTGGTCCACGGACGGCAAGACGCTGCCGGGCGCGCTGGACATGGAGTACAACCCGTACGGCGCGACCTGCTACGGGCTGAGCAAGGCGGCGATGACGGCGTGGATCCTCGACTTCCACGACACCTACCACGCCAAGACCGGCCGCTACCCGGTGATCTACACCTCGGCGAGCTGGTGGGGCCAGTGCGTCAGCGGTGACTTCTCCAGCACGGCCCCGCTCTGGGTCGCGCGGTACTCGTCGTCGGTCGGCGCACTGCCCTACAACTGGGGCTTCTACACCGTTTGGCAGTACACCTCGAGCCCGCTCGACCAGGACACCTTCAACGGTGCCTACGACCGGCTCCAGGCCCTCGCCAACGGCTGATCCCCGCACCGGCTCCCGGACTGTGACGACTTCGCGTCGTCGCGGCCCGGGAGCCGGTTTCATGCCGTACCGTCCGAGCTTGCAGAATGCTGCTCACCACGTCCTGGGGGAACCGCACGGGCCTTGCGGACGTCGGAAGCGCACGAACACCCAGCGCCCGGAAGGCACGAAAGATGACGTACCCGCCTCAGCCGGGCCAGCCCGGCCAGCCCGACCCGTACGGCCAGCAGCCGCAGTCCGGTGGCTTCCAGCAGCCGTACCCGCAGCAGGGTGGGTGGGACCCCAACCAGCAGCAGCCGTACCCGACGCAGCAGTACCCGCAGGGCTGGGACCCGAGCCACGCAGCAGGGCTACCCGTCGGGCGGCTTCCCGGCGAGCCCGCAGCCGCAGTGGGGTGACCCGAACGCCCAGCAGCAGCAAGGGTGGGCCGACCCGAACGCGCAGCAGCAGTCGGCGTGGGCGGACCCGAACGCGCAGCAGTACGGCCAGCAGGCCTGGGACCCGAACCAGGGCGGCCAGATGTCGGGCTGGGAGCAGCCCGGTGGCTACGGCCAGGGCTTCGGCGGGCCGCCGGCGCCGCCGAAGAAGAGCAAGACCGGGCTGTGGATCGCCATCGGCGTCCTGGTGGTCCTGCTCGCCGGCGTCGGCGATCACCGGGTTCGTCGCGCCGGGATTCTTCCTGTCGAAGGACAACAACACCGCGGCCCCGCCGTCGCGAGCACGTCGGCCAAGCCGTCGGCGCCGAAGTCCACCCCGAAGAGGCCACGCCGACCACGCAAGGCGTCGTCGCCGAGCGGGTCGGGTGGCGGCGCCGAGGCCAAGGTCGTGCTGCAGGGCTTCATCGACAAGCTGAACGCGGGCGACAACGCGGGCGCGCTCGCGCTGGGCTGCGCGGACTCGAAGGACCTGCTCGACTCGTGGCTCAAGACGTTCCTCAAGCCGCCGCTGCAGCTGACGCTCGGCGACGTGCCGGACGACCAGTTCCTCGTCGAGGGTCAGGTCACCGGGACGTCCGCCGGCAAGAACGTCAAGGGCACGCTGAGCGCGACGAACTTCGACGACAAGGGCTTCTGCGTCAGCACGATGCTGGTTTCCTGACCCGGTGAAGCTGTGGCGATCACCGCTGGCGTGGACGTTCCTCGCGTCGGTGGTGCTGCTGGTGGGGGTCGGCGGCTGGTTGCTGACCGACCCCGCCACCAGCCGCAGTGACGCGCTGAAGACCGGCGGCCTCGCCGGCGGCGCGGTCGTGGCGCTGTACGCGCTGTGGCTGAACGACCGGCGCCGCCGCGTCGAGGAGCGACGCCAGGACATCGAGCGGCGCCGCCACGAACTGGAGTCGCAGCGCGCCGAGCAGGACCGCGAGCGGGTCGCGGACGAGCGGTTCGCGAAGGCCGTCGAGCTGCTCGGGCCACGACGGCCGACCAGGTGCGGGTCGGGGCGCTGCACGCGTTGGCGGGGCTGGCGCGCAGCCGGCCGGAGTACACGCAGACGGTGCTGGACGTGCTGTGTTCGTACCTGCGGCGGCCGTTCGAGCGTCCGCGACGCGCCGGGACTCGATCGGACGAGCAAGATCCGGCACGCCGAGGAGGAGCGGGAACTGCAGGTCCGGCTCACCGCGCAACGGCTGGTCACGGACCTGCTGCCGCACGCCGACAGCCGAAGGCCCGGCGTACGACCTGGATCTGACCGGCGCGATGCTGGAGTACTTCGACCTCTCCGGGCGCCGGATCGGCGGGCTGCTGCTGCGGTATGCGGCCCTGCACAGCAGCACGAACCTCAGCGGCTGCCGCTTCACCGGCCGTGCCTACTTCACCGCCGCGGGCACCGGATCCAGGCCGTCTGGTCGGCTGTTCCGTTGCCGTGGCGCGCAATTCCTCGAAGCCACGCGTGGTTCAGCGGTACGCAGTTCGCCGAGGACGCCGACTTCACCGAGACGACGTTCGCCGGGCCGACCACGTTCAAGGACGCGGTGTTCGCGAAGGACGCGGTGTTCACCGGGGTGGTCGCGTCCGGCGAACTGGACCTGCGCCGCACGTGCTTCGAGGGCCAGACCGACCTGCGGTTCGCCTCGCTGCCGAAGTCGCGTTTCGCTGTACAACACGCAAAGTGCGCGCCGAGAAGGACGTCAAGCTGCCGGCGGAGTGGAAGCTCGAGGAACTGCGCGACGGCGAGTCCCGGATCACCGCGGTGAGCGGTGAAGGGCGTTTCGCCGCTCCTGCTGGCGTTCGCGTTGAGCATGGTCGTGTTCGCCGTGACGCTGGTCTGGCTTCTCGCGGACCGCGCGACCAGCCGCGGCGACGCGCTCAAGACCGCGGGCCTGGCCGGCGGCGCGGTCGCGGCGTTGTACGGGCTGTGGCTGAACGACCGCCGCCGGCGCGTCGAGGAGGACCGGCACGAGCTCGAGCGGACGCGGATTTCCGACGAGCGGTTCGCGAAGTCGGTCGAGCTGCTCGGGCACGAGGCCGACCAGGTGCGCGTCGGGGCGATCCACGCGCTGGGCGGCCTCGCGCGGACGCGGCCGGAGGTCTACGCGCAGACCGTGCTCGACGTGTTGTGCGCGTACCTGCGGCGGCCGTTCAAGGACGACGATTCGGCTGAGGCCGCACGGGAGTCGCAGGTCCGGCGCACGGCGCAGCGGGTGATCCGGGCGTCGTTGCCGGACGCCGGGACCGGTCCGGCGTACACCCTCGACCTCTCGGGCGCGCGGCTCGATCGGTTCAACCTTTCGGGCAAGCACGTCGGCTTGCTGGGGGCGCAGGGTGCGACGATCGTCAACGGCGTTTTCCTGGTGGACACGGCGTTCACGGGATCGGTGTTCCTGACCGGGGCGAGTGCGGACGGGCCGGTCGACCTGACGCGGACGCGGTTCGGCGCGGGGACGGGGTTCCGGGACTTCACCGCGCACGACGAGGTGCGGTTCGAGGGTGTTTTCTTCGCGCAGCCGCCGGATTTCGGCGAGGCGAGGTTTCCGGCCGGGACCGAACTGCCCTGAGCAGCCCCCGTTTTCCACGCTAGCGGAGGGCACCGACAGTTCGCGGTGCCCTCCAGTCACGTGTCCACAGGTCAGTCGAACAGGGCCGGGAGCGTGCTCTCCCACGCCGTGCGCAGCTCGTCCAGCGTGAACTCCGTGATGCCCTGCAGCTCCAGCGTTCCCGACTCCGGGTCGACCACGCCCGTCTTGCGCCACGGCAGGCCGCGCGCCGTGCACATCTCGGTGAAGCGCAGCTCCTCGGTGCGCGGGACCGCCACCAGCACCCGGCCCGCCGACTCGGAGAACAGCTGGACGAACGGGTCCTGGTCGGCGTCGAGGAACACCCGGGCGCCGCACTGTCCGATGAGGACGGTCTCGACCAGCGCCTGGATCAGGCCGCCGTCGGAGAGGTCGTGCGCCGCCGAGATCATGCCGTCGCGGGAGCCCGCCACCAGGATCTCGCCCAGCAGCTTCTCGCGGGCCAGGTCGACCCGCGGCGGCACGCCGCCGAGGTGGCCGTGGAGCTCGCGGGCCCACGCCGAGCCGTCCAGCTCGTCGTGCGTTTCGCCCAGCAGCAGCAGGGTTTCGCCCGCCTCCGCGCCGATGCCGGTCGGGATGCGGCGGGTCACGTCGTCGATCACGCCGAGGACGCCGATCACCGGCGTCGGCAGGATCGCCGTCGAGCCCGTCTGGTTGAAGAAGCTCACGTTGCCGCCCGTGACCGGGATGCCCAGCTCGACGCAGCCGTCCGCGAGGCCGTGCACCGCCTGCTCGAACTGCCACATCACGCCCGGGTCGGTCGGGGCGCCGAAGTTCAGGCAGTCCGACACCGCGACCGGCGTCGCGCCGCCCGTCGCCACGTTGCGGTACGCCTCCGCCAGCGCCAGCTGCGCGCCGCGGTACGGGTCCAGGTAGACGAACTTGCTGTTGCAGTCCGTCGCCACCGAGACGCCGCGGCCGGACGACTCGTCGATCCGGATCATGCCCGAGTCCGACGGCTGCGCCAGGACGCTGTTGCCGCGCACGTACCGGTCGTACTGCGACGTCACCCATTCCTTCGACGCCTGGTTCGGCGAGGCGATCAACCGCAGCACGTCCGCGCGCAGCTCGTCCGGAGTGGACGGACGCGGCAGCGACGCCGACGTGTCCGCGATCAGCGCGTCCTGAGTGGACGGACGCTCGATCGGCCGGTCGTACACCGGGCCCTGGTGGGCCACCGTGTGCGCCGGGACGTCGACGACGACCTCGTCGTGCCAGGTGATGACCAGGTGCTCGCCGTCGGTGACCTCGCCGATGTCGGTGGCGATGACGTCCCACTTGCGGCAGACCGCCATGAACGCCTCGACGTTCTCCGGCGAGACGACCGCGCACATGCGCTCCTGCGACTCGCTCGAGAGCACCTCGGCCGGCGTCATCCCGGTGGCGCGCAACGGAACGCGGTCGAGGTAGATGTGCATGCCGCCGTCGCCGGCCGCGGCCAGCTCGGACGTCGCGCAGGACAGCCCGGCGCCGCCGAGGTCCTGGATGCCGACGACCAGCTTCTGCGCGAACAGCTCGAGGCAGCACTCGATGAGCACCTTCTCGGTGAACGGGTCGCCGACCTGGACGCTCGGGAGCTTCTTGCGGCCGGACGCCGACTCGTCACCCGAAAAGGTGTCACTCGCCAGGACGGAAACGCCGCCGATGCCGTCGAGGCCGGTGCGCGCGCCGAACAGGATGATCTTGTTGCCGGTGCCGGACGCGAACGCCAGGTGCAGGTCCTCGACGCGCATCGCGCCGACGCACAGCGCGTTGACCAGCGGGTTTCCCGCGTACGACGGGTCGAACACGAGCTCGCCGCCGATGTTCGGCAGGCCGAGGCAGTTGCCGTAGCCGCCGACGCCGGCGACGACGCCGGGCAGCACGCGCTTGGTGTCGGGGGCGTCGGCCGGGCCGAAGCGCAGCGCGTCCGAGACCGCGAGGGGCCGCGCGCCCATGGCCATGATGTCGCGGACGATGCCGCCGACGCCGGTCGCGGCGCCCTGGTAGGGCTCCACATAGGACGGGTGGTTGTGGCTCTCCACCTTGAAGGTGACCGCCCAGCCCTCGCCGATGTCGACGACGCCGGCGTTCTCGCCGATGCCGGCCAGCATCTTGGCCTTCATCTCGTCGGTGGCGGTCTCCCCGAAGTAGCGCAGGTGCTTCTTCGACGACTTGTAGGAGCAGTGCTCGCTCCACATCACCGAGTACATGGCCAGCTCGGCGTCGGTGGGCCGGCGGCCGAGGATTTCCCGGATGCGGGCGTACTCGTCGTCGGCGAGGCCCAGCTCGCGGTAGGGCTGGTTGTGGTCCGGGGTCGCCCCGGCGCGCTCGGTGGTGTCAACGGTGCTGGTCACGGTGTCCGTGTCAGGGTTCGCCACGGCCGCCAGGATACGGGGCGCACCCGGTCGCCCCGGACGGTGGGCCCGCCGAAAACGGACAGGTGCGGGCGGGTGTGAGCGAGGCGACATCGAGGGCGGCGGAAGCGCCCGATGCGGCCTGGGGACAACTCCGGTGCGCAGGCACGGAATTGTCGGTCCCCACGAGTAACGTTGAAACCGGGGGGTCCCCCCACGAGCCGGGGTGCTGGGTGGCTGGGGCGCCACGGCAGCGAGTCCCCACCAGCCGGGGAACTGAACCGGCGGAGGCCCAGGGGCGCGGGAGCGGGCGACCCGGGCGTGGAAAATCGGTCGCCTTCCGCTGGTCGGCGGCTTACCGTCGGGAATCGTGCTTTCCGCCACGTATCCCTTTCCGCCGCTGCGGCTGCCCGCGCGGCCGAGCGCGAGCCGCTTCCTGCTCGCCGTGTTCCGAGCCCGGCTCGGCACGGTGCTGGGCGCCGCCGCGCTCGGCGTCGTGTGGGCGCTGCCGGGTGCGCTGGTGCCGCTGGTGATCGGCCAGGGCATCGGCGCCGTCAGCGCGCACGACGGCGCCGCCGTCTGGCGCTGGGCGCTCGCCGCCGCCCTGCTCGGGGTGGTGCAGACGCTGACCGGGACCTGGCTGCACTTCATCAACTACGGCCTGTGGCTGCACGGCGCGGGCTCGACGCAGCGCGCGGTGTCGGCGCACACCACGCGCGTCGGCGCCGGCCTGCGCGAGAAGACGACCACGGGCAACCTCGTCGCGATCTCGACGACCGACGTCAACCACATCGGCAACACCATCGAGATGACCGGGCGGGCGTTCGGCTCGCTGCTGGCGTTCGTCGTGGTGGCGGTGTGGCTGGTCTCGACGTCGACGCTGCTCGGCGTGGTCGCGCTGGTCGGCGTGCCGGTCGCGGTGCTGGGCATCGGGCCGCTGCTGGCGCCGCTGCAGAAGCGCAAGGCGAAGCAGCGCGAGAAGCGCGGAGACGTCAACGCGCTCGGCGCGGACATCGTGTCCGGCCTGCGGATCCTGCGCGGCATCGGCGGCGAGCGGCGGTTCTTCGCCCGCTTCCGCGAGACGAGCCAGCGGGTCCGGCGGGCCGGCATCGAGGTCGGCAAGGCCGAGGCGTGGCTGGCCGCGGCCGAGATCGCGATGCCCGGCCTGGTCACCGTGGTGATCACCTGGCTGGGCGCGCGGCTGGCCGTGTCCGGGGAGATCGGCGTCGGGCAGCTGGTGGCGTTCTACGGCGTTTCGGCGTTCCTGATCTGGCCGGTCACGGCCGCGACCGAAGCGGTCGGGGCGATCACGTCCGGCCTGGTCGCCGCGCGGAAGGTGGTGACGCTGCTGGCGATCCGACCGAAGCTGGCCGACCCGGAGACGCCGGTGCGGCTGCCCGACGGGCCGCTGGAGCTGGTCGACACCGAGTCCGGCGTGCGGGTCGCGGCCGGGCGGCTGACGGTCGTCGACTTCGGCGCCGACGGCGAGGCGGTGGCCGACCGGCTGGCGCGGTTCGCCGACCCAAGCTGAAGGGCGAAGAGGTGCTGGTCAGCGGCGTTCGGGCGGACCAGGTCGCACTCGCGGAACTGCGACGGCGGGTCGTCTTCGCGCACAACCAGGACATCTGGTTCTCCGGCGTGCTGCGCGAGCAGCTGGCACCGGCACGGCCTAGCGGCGTCGGCATCACCGAAGCGCTGTACGCGGCCGACGCCGACGACATCGTCGAGGCGCTGCCCGACGGCGTCGACGAGGTGATCGGCGAGCGCGGCCGCGAGGTGTCCGGCGGCCAGCGGCAGCGGCTGAACCTGGCCCGCGCGCTGGCGACGGACGCCGACGTGCTGGTGCTGGACGAGCCGACCTCCGCGGTCGACGCGCACACGGAGGCACGCATCACCGAGCGCGTCGCGGCGCTGCGCCGCGGCAAGACGACGGTGGTGTTCAGCCAGAGTCCACTATGGACACATGTGGCCGACGAGGTTTTCACGACGAAGGCAGTGACGGTATGAAACGGCTCCCCACGGCGTCCCGGCGGGACGTCCGGCGCTGGGCGCTGAAGACGGCGGCGGCCCACAAACGCGAGTTCGGACTGCTGCTCGGCGCGCTGTGCGTGGCGACGCTGATCGGGCTGGCCGGCCCGCAGCTGCTCGGCTCGCTGGTCGACGACGTCGCGGCCGGCACGACGACGGGCCGCGTCGACGTGCTGGCGGCGGTGTTCGTCGGGATCCTGGTGCTGCAGGCGGTCGCGCGGAAGATCGCGCGGATGCGCGGCGCGGTGTTCGGCGAGCTGGTGCTGGCCGAGACGCGCGAGGAGTTCGTCGGGACGGCGTTGCAGCTGCCGCTCGGCACGGTCGAGGCGGCCGGCACCGGCGACCTGCTCAGCCGCGCGACGACCGACCTCGGCCGGATCGACCACGCCGCGCGGTTCGCGGCGCCGGAGATCCTGATCGCGGCGGTGACCGTCGTGTTCACGGTCGTCGCGATGGTGCTGACGTCGCCGCTGCTCTCGCTGGGGCTGCTGGTCGCGGTGCCGCTGCTGGTGAGCGTCAACGTCTGGTACCAGCGGCGGATCCCGTCGGTGATGCAGTGGATGCTCGACCGCTGGGCGGACCTGACGACCAGCGTCCACGAGACGGCGGAGGGGGCGCGCACGGTCGAGGCGCTCGGGCTGACCGAGCGGCGCGTCGGCGCGGCGTACGACGCGCTGGACCGCAGCATCCTCGGCGAGCGGCGAATGCGGGCACTGCAGTTGCGGTGGCTGCCGTCGCTGGAGATCAGCTACGTGCTGCCGCTGGCGGTCATGCTGCCGCTCGGGCTGCTCGCGTACACGCGCGGCTGGGCCGGACTCGGCGAGATCACCACGATGCTGCTGTACGTCCAGGCGATGTCGGCGCCGCTGAACGAGGCGCTGTTCTGGCTGGAGGACCTGCAGGTCGCGGCGGCCGCGGCGCGCCGGATCCTGGGCGTCCGCGAGGTGGCCGTCGAGGAGTCGCCGAAGGTGACGGAGGTGCCGCGCGGGCGTGACATCGACGTCCACGGCGTCCGGTTCGCCTACACCGCCGACCGCGAGGTGCTGCACGGCATCGACCTGCGGGTTCCGCGCGGCGAGCGGCTGGCGATCGTCGGGCCGTCCGGCGCGGGCAAGTCGACGCTCGGCCGGCTGCTGGCAGGCATCGCGGCGCCGTCGGCGGGCTCGGTGCGCATCGGCGGCCAGGACGTCTCGTCACTGGCCGACGACGTCCTGCGCGGCGAGGTCCTGCTGCTGACCCAGGAGCACCACGTGTTCTCCGGGACGCTGCGGCAGAACCTGGCGCTCCCGGCGCGTCGTGCGGACGGCGACTGGACGGACGACGAGCTGCTGGCGGCGCTGACGTCGGCGGGCGCGTCGGACTGGGTGGCGTCGCTGCCGTACGGGCTCGACACGAAGCTGGGTTCGGGCGAGCACCCGGTCCCGGCGGCGATCGCGCAGCAGCTGGCGCTGGCCCGGGTGGTGCTGGCGGACCCGCACACGCTGGTGCTGGACGAGGCGACGTCGCTGCTGGACACGGGCTCGGCGCGCGACTTGGAGAAGTCGCTGAACAGCGTCCTGGCCGGCCGCACGGTGATCGCGATCGCCCACCGCCTGCACACGGCGGCCGCGGCCGACCGGGTCGCGGTGGTCGAGGGCGGCCGGATCACGGAGCTGGGGCCGCACGACGAGCTGTTGTCGGCGGGCGGCTCGTACGCCCGCCTGGTGGCCGCGGCTTCTTGATCCGGACCGCTTCGGCGCTCCCCAGGCGGAGATCTACCGCGGAGCGACTCGGCGCTCGGGCAGGCGGTCATGACCGGTGCGGGTACGGCACTCGACCAGAACTGACGGGGCTCCGGGGCTGTGGACAACTCACGTCCACAGCCCCGGAACTGTCGGTGGCCCCCGGTAAAATGGTTACCGGGGGCCGAGGGCCGCCCTCAAGCCTTGACCAGCGCGTCCACCGCGCTGAAGAACATCCCGAGCCCGTCGTCCGACGGCCCCGTCAGAGCGTCGATCGCGTGCTCCGGGTGCGGCATCAACCCCACGACCCGCCCGTTCTCGCTCCGGATCCCCGCGATGTCGTTGCGCGACCCGTTCGGATTCCCGCCGACGTACCGGAACACGACGCGCCCCTCGGCCTCCAGTTCGTCCAAAGTGGACTGCTCGGCCACGTAGCACCCGTCGATGTTCTTCATCGGGACGAGGATCTCGGCGCCGGACTCGTACCGCGTCGTCCACGCGGTCGCGTTGTTCTCCACGCGCAGCCACTGGTCGCGGCAGATGAAGTGCAGGCCCTGGTTGCGGATCATCGCGCCGGGCAGCAGCCCCGCCTCGCACAGGATCTGGAACCCGTTGCAGATGCCGAGCACCGGCATGCCCGCGCGCGCCGCCTCGATCACCGGCGTCATCACCGGCGCGAACCGGGCGATCACGCCCGCGCGCAGGTAGTCGCCGTAGGAAAAGCCGCCTGGGACGACCACCGCGTCGACGTCGTGCAGGTTCTCGTCCGCGTGCCACAGGGGCACGGCCTCCGCGTCGGCGTAGCGGACCGCGCGAGCCGCGTCGCCGTCGTCGAGCGTGCCCGGGAAGGTGATGACCCCGATGCGCGCGCTCACGCGTCCGCCCGCGTGATCGTCCACTGCTCGATGACCGGGTTCGCGAGGAAGCCCTCGGCGATCTTCTCGAGCGTCGCGTCGTCGACCGTGTCGTCGACCTCGATCTCGAAGTGCTTGCCCTGGCGGATCTCCTTGATCCCGGTGAAGCCGAGACGGCCGGCGGCGCCGAGCGCGGCCTGTCCCTGCGGGTCGAGGATTTCGGGTTTCGGCATGACGTCGACGACAACTCGGGCCACGGCAGGCTGCTCCTTATTCACGCAGGTCGTGGGTACCCCGGCGAGCATAGTTCACCCAGTTCGGGCGCCGACGCCGCACGGGGGCCGCCAGGAGGAAGCTCTCGGAGACTGGCCGCACGGCGCGCGGGCTGCGCCATGATGAGTCGTTGACATCGCGCCAACAGCAGTGGAGGCACCGTGGCGTAGGACTCCTACGACTACGTGATCGTCGGCGCGGGCAGCGCGGGGTGCGTGCTGGCCAGCCGGCTCACCGAGGATCCGTCCGCCCAGGTCCTGCTGCTCGAAGCGGGCGGCGAGGACACCGCCGACGAGATCCACATCCCGGCCGCGTTCCCCTCGCTGTTCAAGACCAAGTGGGACTGGAACTACGAGACCGTCGAGCAGAAGCACACCGGCAAGCCCGCGTACTGGCCGCGCGGCAAGATGCTCGGCGGCTGCTCGTCGATCAACGCGATGATCTACATCCGCGGCAACCGCGCCGACTACGACGGCTGGCGCGATTCCCACGGCGCCGACGGCTGGGGCTGGGACGACGTCCTGCCGTACTTCAAGCGCGCCGAGGGCAACCAGCGGCTCGACGGCCCGCTGCACGGCACCGACGGCCCGCTGCACGTCGAGGACCGCCGCTTCACCCACGAGCTGTCGAGCGCCTGGGTCGACTCGCGCCGTCGACTGGGGCCTCAAGCGCACCGACGACTTCAACGGCGAGAGCCAGGAGGGCGCCGGCGTCTACCAGGTGACCTGCAAGAAGGGCCGCCGCTGGTCCACCGCCGACGCCTACCTGCGCCCGGCACTCGACCGGCCGAACCTCACCGTGAAGACCTACGCGCCCGCGACGCGCGTCGTCTTCGAAGGCACGCGCGCGGTCGGCGTGTCCTATTTGGACAACGGCGTCGAGCGCACCGCGCACGCGTCGGCCGAGGTGATGCTGTCGCGGTGGCGCGGTCAACTCGCCGCAGTTGCTGATGGTGTCCGGCGTCGGCCCGGCCGAGCACCTGCGCGAGCAGGGCATCGACGTCGTCGCGGCGCTGCCCGGCGTCGGCGAGAACCTGCACGACCACCCGGCCTGCGGGATCATCTGGTCCACGCGCGGCACCACCGACCTCGTCGACGC